>JAODLY010000051.1 GCA_025464445.1 Rhodoglobus sp.
GATCGCCAGGCCGAGGGGTCTGCCGGTTCGTGCGTTGATCTTGTCGTTCGTCGCGCGAACCTGGGTTTCGAAATCGGATGCCATCTAGACCTCGAGCAGCTCGGCTTCCTTTTTCTTCACAGCATCGTCGATCGCGTCGACGTGCTGCTTCGTGGCCGCGTCGAGGTCCTTCTCGGCGCGGGCGATCTCGTCTTCACCGACTTCCTTGAGCGCATCCAGGTCGTCCTTGGCTTTGCGGCGGATGTTGCGCAGCGACACGCGCGCCTGCTCCGCCTTGTCGCGCACGATCTTCACGAACTCCCTGCGGCGCTCCTCATTGAGCTCAGGGAGGGTGGCGCGGATGACCGTGCCGTCGTTGCCGACGCTCGCGCCGAGGTTCGACGCCCCGACGATGGCCTTCTCGATGTCTTTGAGCGCCGTCTTGTCATACGGGGTGATGAGCAGGGTGCGGGCCTCCTGGTTCACCATCGACGCCAGTTGCGCCAGCGGGGTAGGAGTGCCGTAATAATCGACGAGCACCTTCTGGAACAGCGCCGGGTTGGCTCGACCGGTGCGCACCGTGCCGAAGTCGTCTTTGGCGACCTCGAGGGCCTTCTGCATCTTGTCCCTGGCTTCAGCCAAAACGTCGCTGATCACTCGTACTCCTTTGTGTCTTGGCAAGTTTAGGGGAAGGCAAGCAATGCCACTCCTGCGAGAACGATTCCCGCTCCCACAAGGCGTCGAACGGGATGCAGCTCCCGGAACAGCAGCCACCCGGCAAGCCCGACCAGCACGACGCTGACCTCGCGCGCGGGCGCGATTATCGACACGGGCGCGAGCTGGATCGCGACGAGGATCAGCACGTAAGCCAGCGGCGAGAGCACACCGAAGAGCAGCACGGCAATCCAGTGCTCGCGGGCGACGCGCAGGGTTGCTCGGCGTTGGCGCAGCGCCGGCCCGGCCAGCAGGATCAGTTGGAACACGACGCTGCCCCAGTACAGGCCGACAGGCGGCATCCCGAATCGTGTCACGGCCGAGGCATCCCACAGCGTGTACGCGGCGATGAGCACGCCGACCCCGAGGCCGTAGAGGATGCCCGCCCGGTTGTTCCTCGCATGGGAGGCGCCGCCGGCGAAGCCGATCACCAGCACTCCCGCCACCACGACACCGGCGCCGAGCAGCGCGGCCCAGCCGGGCCTCTCGCCGAGCAGCACTATCGCGAGGATCACCGAGAGCAGCGGACCGGTGCCCCTGGCCAGCGGGTACACGATCGAGACATCCCCGAGGCGATAGCCGCGTTGCAGCGTGAGCAGGTAGGCGACCTGCAGCACCGAACTCACCGCGGCGAGCGGCAACCAGCGCAGCGGGTCCGTGCCGGAGCTGACGAGCGAGTAGATGCCGAACGGCGCGAAGACGACTGCTCCTACGACGATGCCCGACCAGAGGAATCCGGGTCCGCTGGTTCCCGCCCGCTTGACGGCGATGTTCCAGGTCGCGTGGGCGATCGCCGCCGCAGCGACGAGAAGGGCAACTGTCAACGCGCTAGTTGCTGACGAGGGTGCCGATGCGGTCGCCGCGAATCGCCTTCGTCACATTGCCGCTCGGCTGCATGCCGAAGACGACCATGGGCATGCCGTTGTCCATGCATAGGCTGAATGCCGTTGAGTCCACAACCTTGAGACCCTGCACGAGCGCCTCCTGGTAGGTGACGTGGTCGAGCTTGGATGCCGCGGCATCCTTGCGTGGATCTCCCGTGTACACGCCGTCGACACCGTTCTTGGCCACGAGCACGACGTCGGCGCTGATCTCGAGGGCGCGCTGCGCCGCAACCGTGTCCGTGGAGAAATACGGCAGGCCGGCACCGGCGCCGAAGATGACGACGCGGCCCTTCTCGAGGTGACGCTCCGCCCGACGCGGGATGTACGGCTCAGCGACCTGGGTCATCGAGATCGCCGACTGCACTCGTGTGGCAGCCCCGGCCTGCTCGAGGAAGTCCTGCAGCGCGAGCGCGTTCATGACGGTGCCGAGCATGCCCATGTAGTCGGCGCGCCCACGGTCCATGCCGCGCTGGCTCAGTTCGGCACCCCGGAAGAAGTTGCCCCCACCGACCACTATGGCGACCTCGACGTCTGCGGATGCCGCCGCGATCTCTTTCGCGAGGGCCGCGACGACATCGGGGTTGACGCCGAGCGAACCCCCGCCGAACGCCTCACCGGAGAGTTTGAGGAGAACCCGTCTCTTGCGGTCTGTCATCGTGCTCCCTCTCGCGCAAACTCCCTACAGGCTAGCGGCTCGGGCCGAACCTGCCGATGCGCCCTGGCGGCCGTACCGGTTCTCGCGGCGCGTCAGGCCGGCACCATGGCCGCACGCAACTCGTCGACAGCGAACTCGACGCGCTGGTAGACGACAGGGTCGAGTACGCCGCCCGACGAGTCGATCCGGGATGCCGCACGCGAGATGCTCACCGGATCCAGCAGCACCCCGCCCAGCAATTGCAGCGGGGGAAACAGCCCCACGAGGCCCCTGATCCCCCCGGTCTGCCCCGGCGACGCGCTCATCAGGAGTACGGGCTTGCCCTCCAGCGCGCCCGTGCCCATGAGCCACTCGAGCGAATTCATGGTGACGCCCGAGGGTGTGTGCACATACTCGGGGGAAGCGATCACGACGGCGCGGGCTGCGCGTGCGACATCCCGGAACTGGCGCACGCTCGCCGGGGTGTCCGCGTCGAGCTCGGTGTTGAACAGCGGCAGGTGACGCACGAGGTCGGAGCCAACGAAATGCAGCTCGGGCGCGAGGCTCTCGGCGAGCTCCAGCAGCGCGAGGTTGAGCGATTCGGCACGCAGGCTCCCGCAGAAGGCGAGCACCGGTGTGCGGCTCATGCGGTCAGCCTACGACGGCAGCACGAAAACGCAGGAGATTCTTTTCGGGAGGGTCGCGTCGAGCAACGAATCGCCGCTGACGGCGGGAATCTCCTGCGTTTTCGATCGCGAAAGACAAACGGTTCACCCGCCGAATGAGGAACGGCCCGGGATCGCTCCCGGGCCGTTCGACGCTGTTCGCTGGGCTTAGGCGCCGACCTTGAAGCGGGCGAACGCCGTGACGGTGAGCTTGGCATCCGCGAGCACCTTAGTGATGGTGACCTTGTTGTCGCGCGCGTATTCCTGCTCGAGCAGGGCGACCTGCTTGAAGTAGGCGGTGATGCGGCCTTCGACGATCTTCGGCAGCGCGGCCTCCGGCTTGCCCTCGCCGCGGCTGATCTCCTCGACGATGTGGCGCTCCTTCTCCACGTCTGACGGCGGAACGTCGTCGCGCGAGAGGTAGATCGGGTCGGCGAACGAGATGTGCTGTGCGACGCCGCGGGCGGTCTCGGCGTCGTCACCCGTGTACGCGACAACCACGCCGACCTGCGGGGGCAGGTCTTTGTTAGTGCGGTGCAGGTAGACGGCGAACTTGTCGCCGGCGATGCGGATGACGCGGCGCAGCTCGATCTTCTCGCCCAGGATCGCGGCCTGGTCGTCGATGAGCGCACCGACTGTCGTGCCGTCCACGGGCGTGGCGAGCGCGGCATCCACAGTCTCAGCGCCTGAGTCGGCGAGCGCCTGCAGCACGGTGTTGCCGAGGGTGACGAACTTCTCACTCTTGGCGACGAAGTCGGTCTCGCAGGCGAGCTCGATCATCGTTGTCGCAGTTGCGCTCTCGACGGCGGCGATGAGGCCTTCGCTCGTGGAGCGGTCTGCACGCTTCGCGTTGCCCTTCGCACCCTTGAGACGCAGGATCTCCACAGCCTTGTCGAAGTCACCCTCGGCCTCGACAAGTGCGTTCTTGGTGTCGACCATGCCGGTGCCGAGGCGCTCACGCAGGGCTTTGATGTCAGCGAGACTCACGTCTGCCATGTGCCTGTTCCTTACTGTTCGGTGTTCGGCGCCCCATTGGGGACCGGGAGTTATTTGGCGGCTGCCGGCTTCTTAGGGGCTGCCTTCGCCGGCTTCACTTCGGCAGGCTCAGCACTGCGCTTCTCGGCGTCGGTTGCCTCGGCCTCGAGCTTCGCCTCGGCGGCGTCATCCGACTCGACGTGGTGCTCCGGGACGATCGTCTCGTCGGCAGCGGCCTCGTGCTCGGCGGCGATGACGTCGGCGTCGTTCTCCTCGGTCGGCACCTCGGCGGCGATGACCTCGGCGACCTTCTCGGCGGCGTCGGGGCTGCCACCTTCAACTGCGTCGTCGACGGCCTCGATCTTCTCGGCTTCGGTCTGCGGGGTCTCTGAGGCTGCGAGCAACTCGGCCTCCCACGCGGCGAGCGGCTCGACCTCGGAGCCCTCTTCGGGCTTCTGGTGGCGCTGGATGAGGCCCTCGGCCGCTGCATCCGCGATGATGCGGGTGAGCAGGCCGACCGAGCGGATCGCGTCGTCGTTGCCCGGGATCGGGTACTGAACGTCGTCGGGGTCGCAGTTGGTGTCCAGGATCGCGATGACCGGGATGCCCAGCTTGTGCGCCTCGTCGATGGCGAGGTGCTCCTTCTTCGTGTCGACAATCCAGACCGCCGAAGGGGTCTTCGTGAGGTTGCGGATACCGCCAAGGCTCTTCTGGAGCTTGATGAGCTCACGCTTCTGGATGAGCAGTTCTTTCTTGGTGTAGCCGCGGGTCGTGTCGTCGAAGTCGACTTCCTCGAGCTCCTTCATGCGCGCGAGGCGCTTGGAGACTGTCTGGAAGTTGGTGAGCAGTCCGCCGAGCCAACGCTGGTTGACGTAGGGCTGGCCGACGCGCAGCGCCTGCTCGGCGATGGCGCCCTGGGCCTGCTTCTTGGTGCCGACGAAGAGGATTGTGCCGCCGTGCGCGACGGTCTCCTTGACGTAGTCGTACGTCGTGTCGATGTGCTTGAGCGACTGCTGCAGGTCGATGATGTGGCTGCCCGAACGCTCGGTGAGGATGAAGCGCTTCATCTTCGGGTTCCAGCGACGGGTCTGGTGACCGAAGTGGACGCCGCTGTCGAGCAGCTGGCGGATTGTGACAACGGCCATGGCCGTGCTCCTTCTCGGCGCGCGCTACTGCGCACCTAACTCAGTTTTCTTCCGCACCGGTCGGTGTGGAACCTGGTGCCCGGGCGCACATCCGCACTTCTCGCGAAGTGACTGGTGGAGGTGGCGACCCTTTGCATGTAAATGCACAGTGGGCACGCGTAGTCACCCGGATTGCTCCGAGTGCTTCGAAAATGATAGCACCGCTCCCCCGCCGGCGCTTCCGGCGGTGCCTTCCGCACGGATCTTTCCCGCCAGGCCGCCGATAGCACGCGCGCGATGAAGGTGAGGGGATGCCGCATCGCCTCGCCCCCGCCCTGCTCGGCCTGCTCGTGCTCCTCGCCGCGCCCGCTGCTGGCGGTGCCCCTGCCTCCTCGGCTTCCACCGGCGACTGGCGCTGGCCCGTGGACCCGCCCCACCCCGTCGTGCGGCAGTACCTCGCCCCGGCAACGCCGTACGGTGCCGGCCATCGCGGCATCGACATCGGCTCGGCGGGCACCGGGGTGTTCGCGCCCGCCGACGGGATCGTGTCGTTCGCCGGGGTCGTCGTGGACCGTCCGGTGCTATCGATCCGGCATCCCGGTGGCATCGTCTCGAGCTACGAGCCTGTGCAGTCGACGCTGAAAGCCGGGGATGCCGTGAGCCGCGGCCAGCCGATCGGCACCCTGCTGCCCGGCCACTGCACCGCGCTGTGCCTGCACTTCGGGGTGCGCCTGGATGGCGAGTACGTGTCGCCGCTCAACTACCTCGGTGAGATTCCCCGTTCGGTCCTGCTCCCGACGCGGGAGGGATGAGCGCCGGGTGGGCGCGGCGCCGGGGGCGTGGGTCCGGCGGGTCCGGCGGGCGGCTCAGGCTCGCGGGTGCGCCATCCGGTAGCTCTCCTTGAGGCGCTCTGTCGACACGTGGGTGTAGAGCTGGGTTGTGCCCAGGCTCGCGTGGCCCAGCATCTCCTGCACCGCACGCAGGTCGGCTCCCCCGTCGAGCAGGTGGGTCGCCGCAGTGTGCCGGAACGTGTGCGGGCCTGCCGGCCCCGAACCCGGAATCGCCGCCAGGAGCCGGGAGACCAGCTCGTAGACGGTGCGGCTTGACAGCCGCTTGCCGAGGGCGCCCACGAAGAACGGCCTGGGCTCATCGGCGAGCGCAGGCCGAGCCCGCTCGAGGTAGTGGGTGAGGGCATCACGCGCGGGGACCCCGAACGGCACGACCCGCTCCTTCGACCCCTTGCCGAGCACCCGCACCGTGAGGCGGCCGAGGTCGACGTCGCCCACGTCGAGTCCGGTGAGTTCGCTCACGCGCAGGGCGGACGCGTAGAGCAATTCGATGATCGCGAGATCCCGCACCGCCACGGGGTCGCCGGTTTCCGCCCGCGCGGCCACCCGGTCGAGAATCGTGGTCATGTTGTCGCGGGTGAGTACCCTCGGCAGATGGTGCTCGGTCTTCGGCGCCTTGAGGCGGGTGGCGGCATCCGCGGCGGTCACGTGCGTGCGGGCGAGCCACGCCGTCATGCTTCGCGCGGCTGCCGCCCGGCGGGCGAGCGTGGACTTGGCGAGCCCGTCCTGGGACGCACGCCACAGCCAGTCGCGCAACAGTTCGAGGTCGAGGTCGTCGACTGCGGATGCCCCGCGCGCGGTCGCGAAGTCGGCGAGCTGCGTGAGGTCGGACCGGTACGACCGCACGGTGTGCTCGCTGAAGCCGCGCTCGGCCGCGAGGTACGCGGCGAAGTCATCGACTGTGCGGTGCAGGTCCACAGGGCAATGCTCCTGCAGGTTGGTGCGGTTGGGCGCGAGCGCTGTGGCGTTTCGGGATGAGGTGCTGAACGTCAGGCGCCGCCCGAGCTCGTCACTTCGGCGGAGTTGAACGTCGAGTTCTTCGCGGAGAATGTCTCGAGCCGCTGCTCGGGGGTCATGGCTTCGATCTGCGCCCAGGCGTCGGCGGAGAAGCCCGACACCTCTGCCGTGTCCCCGATCGGGATTATCGAGTGCACGACCTGCTCCTCGTACACGTGCACGACGTTGACCGACTGCCCGAAGTCCACGCCGGAGAGCAGTCGGTCTTTCGCGCTCAGGTCGAGCGTGTAACAGGTGGCCGACGCGACGGAGACGGGGATGCCCGCGAAGGTGCTGTGCGTCGAGTAGTGGAGGTGTCCGGCGAGGATCGCGCGCACATCCGTGCCCCGGATCACATCGGCGAGACGCGACTGGTGCTGCAGCTCGAGCATGCCCATCGCTTCGAGCAGCGGGGTCGGGATCGGGGGGTGGTGCACAGCGAGCAGCGTGCCGTGCCGGGCGGGGCTCGCGAGCACGTCGGCGAGCCAGTCGAGCTGGTCGTCGGTCACGTCGCCGTGATGGTAGCCGGGCACCGTCGTGTCGAAGGAGATGATGCGCAGTCCGTCGATGTCGTAGACGCGATCTTGCGGGGCGTCGGTCTCCTCGTCGAAGAGCAGCCGCGAGTAGTCGGGACGCTCGTCGTGGTTGCCCATCACCCAAATCACCTGCGCGTTCATGCGTTTGGCGGCCGGTTCGACGATCTCGCGCAGCCGCGCGTACGCGTCCGGCTCGCCCAGGTCGGCGAGGTCACCGGTGAAGACGATCGCCTGCGGCTTTGCCGTCGATCGCTCCAGTTGGGCGAGCGCCTGGCCCAGGTGCTCGATCGTGTTGACCTTGCCGTATAGCGGCCGCCCACCGGCGAGCAGGTGGGTGTCGCTGATGTGCGCGATGACGTGGGATGCTGCCGGATACTGCCCGAGTTGGATCACCTGCCAACCCTAAGCGGCGCCGCCCAGCGGCACTAGCTTGGCGCGGCGCGGTCTTGCTCGCCGGCGGCGGGCGCGTTCTTGGCGGGCTTCTCTTTGGGCGGCCCGGGCTTGAGCCAGCCCCGGTCGGTCTCGCGGACGAGATCGTCGAGCAGCAGCCGCGCGAGCACGGCCTGCGTCGCGGCGGAGGAGAGGCCGGAGCGGGATGCGACATCCATCGACGACCGCGGCGCGCGGGTGCTGAGCGCGTCGAGCACCCGGGTCGCTTCGGTGTCGGAGCGCACAATCGCCGGGGTCTCGTGGAACGCAGCGGCCAGTGGGGCGAGCTCGGCCATTTCATCGGGATTTGTGACGCACACCGCGTTGAACTCCCGGATGAGGCGGTGGCACCCCGCGGACGCTGCGCTCGTCACGGGGCCGGGCACGGCACCCAACGGCCGCCCGAGTTGGGCCGCGTGCCCCGCGGTGTTGAGCGAGCCGGAGCGCCACCCCGCCTCGAGCACAATCGTGGCGAGGCTCACGGCCGCGATCAACCGGTTGCGCTGCAGGAACCGCCATCTGGTGGGCGAGGAGCCGCAGGGCAGCTCGGAGATGACCGTCCCGGCCTCGACGATACGACCGAGTAGGGCGTCGTGACCGCTCGGGTAGAACCTGTCGACGCCACCGGCGAGGAACGCGACAGTGAGGCCGTGGCTGGCGAGCGCGGCGCGATGGGCCATTCCGTCGATGCCGTACGCCGCCCCGGACACGATGGAGTACCCGCGGTCGACGAGCCCCGCCGACGCCTCCATCGTGACGTGCTCGCCATACCCGGTCGCCGCCCTGGCGCCGACGAGTGCCATGGACCTGCCGAGTGAGAGGTAGGCCTCGGTGGTGCCTCTTGTCCACAACGCGAGCGGAGCGTTGGCGTCGAGGCCGGCGAGACCCTCCGGCCAACCTTCGTCGGACGGGATGCGCAGCCGCGCGCCGAAACGCGCGGCCTGCCGCAGGGCGATGAGGGCGTTCCCCGAGTTCAACCGCGGTTGCCACCTGTCGATTGCCTGGCCGAGATCGGCTTCGCTCATGCCAGCAGCGATCCCGGCGCCGTTGCGGTTGCCGACGCCGCCTTCCCGGAGTGCCGCGAGGAACTCGGCAACGGTCCACCGTTCGACGATCCCCGCGAGCGCCCTCGGCGCCCCGAGCGCCGCGATCAGGAGCCAGGCGGCGCCGTCGCCCGGCTCGGCGATGCCTGTCCATGTCGCCCTCGCGAACCGCTCCTCGATGCCGGCGCGGTCGAGGTCATCGCCAGCGACCGCACGCACGAGACCGGCGACCTCCGCCTCTTTCAGCCCGAACATGCTCAACTCGAGATCGCCCTCCTCAGGTACAGCGCCTGGCCGATGTGGCCGTCGCCCGGTGTGCTCGCGCCTTCGAGATCGGCGATTGTCCACGCCAGCCGAAGCACGCGGTCGTAGCCGCGCATCGTGATGCCGCCGCGCTCGAGGGCCCTGTCGATGGCCGCAGTGACAACGGGGGTGAGCCGCACGCCTGGGCCGCGCAGCCAGGCGCCGGGCACCTGCGAGTTCAGTGTCCACGGGGTGTCCGCTAAGCGGGATGCCGCGGCAGCACGCGCACCCGCGACGCGCTCCCGCACGGCGGCCGACGTCATCCGCCTCGCGTTTGCGGCGATGCGCACCTGCGCCGAGGTGATCCGCTGCACCCGGAACTGGATGTCGATGCGATCCAGCAACGGACCCGACAGCCGGCCGAGATAGCGCCTGCGTGCCATCGGTGGACACGTGCAGCTCGACTCTTTGGCCCCGTACTGGCCGCACGGGCAGGGGTTCGCCGCCATCACGAGCTGGAAGCTGCCCGGAAAGTGCGCGACGGCATTCGCGCGGTGGATGCTGATGATGCCAGACTCGAGCGGTTGCCGCAGGGCGTCGAGCACGTTGGACGCGAACTCGGGCGCTTCGTCGAGAAACAGCACCCCGTGCGCAGCCCTGGCCGCGGCGCCGGGGCGGATCAGCCCGCTGCCACCACCGACGAGGGATGCCGCTGACGCCGTGTGGTGCGGGCTCTCGAACGGTGGTCGCGTGGAGAGGGTGCCGCCGACCGGCAGGCCGGAGAGCGAGCGGATCGAGCTGACCTCGAGGGCGGCATCGGCGCCCAGGTCGGGAAGCAGCCCGGGCAGTCGCGCCGCGAGCATCGTCTTGCCTGCACCGGGCGGACCGAGGAAGAAGACGTGGTGGCCACCCGCAGCGGCCACGGTGAGCGCCTCGATCGCCTCGGAGTTGCCGATGACGTCGGCGAGGTCGAGCGCGTCGTCACCGGCAATGGGCGGCGCGGGCCGCGTGAGTGGTTCGACGGCCACGGGTTCGAACTGCCCGCCGTGCCAGATCGCGGCATCGCGCAGGGACGCGACGGCGACAACCCTGATACCGGGCACGAGAGCGGCTTCGTCCGCGTTGCCGACCGGCACCATGACCGTCTCGAAGCCGGCAGTGCGGGCCGCGAGCACTGCCGGCAGGATGCCGTTGATCGGCCGGAGCCGCCCATCCAATCCCAGCTCGCCTAGGTGCAACACCCGCTCGATCGATTCCGCGGAAACCGACCCGGCCGACGCGAGCGCCGACAGGGCGATGCCGAGGTCGAAGCCCGAGCCGTGCTTGGGCAGCGCCGCTGGTGAGAGGTTGACGGTGATCTTGCGGTTCGGCAGCCCGCAGCCGGAGTTGGTGGCGGCGGAGCGCACGCGGTCCTTGGCTTCGCCGAGCGCGGTGTCTGGCAGCCCGATCAGAACGAAGGCTGGCAGGTTGCTCGAGATGTCGGCCTCGATCTCGACGACGGCACCCCGCAGCCCGAGCAGGGAGATGGCGTAGGTGCGCCCGATCGGCATTCAGAACACCCGCTCGAGATGTTCGACTTCGATCACGCCGATGGTGGGCGCGATGACAGCGACAGCGTCGATGCGGATGCGATCGTGGTTTCCCGGATGCGCCTCGCACCATGCGGCGGCGAGCCGGCGCAGCCGCGCGAGTTTGGCCGCGGTGATCGCCTCGAGCGGATGCCCGAACGCGACACTCGAACGCGTCTTGACTTCGACGAACACCAGTTCGGCGCCGTCGCGGGCGACGAGGTCGATCTCGCCCTGGGGGCAGCGCCAGTTGCTCTCGACGATCGACAACCCCGCCGCGACCAGGTACCTCGCGGCGATCGCCTCACCTCGTCGCCCGAGTGCATCCTTCGCCGCCATGCCTCAAGGGTGGGCTCAGCCGAAGCAGGGCCCAGCGGTTTCGGCCGGATAGGCGGGCGATGCCCAAAACCGCACGGCTGGGGAGGACGGGACCTAGGCGGCGAACAACCCCACGACGAGGCTCACCGCGATCGCGATCATCACGACCGCGATGATCGCGTCGAGCACCCGCCACGCGACCGGGCGGGCGAACAGCGGACGCAGCGCGCGACTGCCGAACCCCAGCGCGCTGAACCAGATGACGCTCGCGAGCACAGCGCCAAGGCCGAACCACCAGCGGTCGTCGCCGTAGGTGCCGCCGATGGATCCGAGCAGCAGCACGGTGTCGAGGTACACGTGCGGGTTGAGCCAGGTCAGCGCGAGCACCGTCGTAATGGCGGCGGCGAGCGGCATCCCGGCCCCACCCTCGTCGGCTTTGAGCGACCCGGGCCTCACGGCGCGCATCGCCGACTTGATGCCGTACCAGGTGAGGAACCCGGCGCCGGCGATCCGCACGACGACGAGGGCCCAGCCCGCCTGCTCGATGAGCGCGCCGAGCCCGGCGATTCCCGCCGCGATCAAAAGAGCGTCGGATGCCGCGCAGATGGCCACGACGGTGAGCACATGTTCGCGGCGCAGGCCCTGCCGCAGCACGAACGCGTTCTGCGCGCCGATCGCGACGATGAGTGACAGCCCCAACCCGAGGCCGGCGGCGAGAGCGGTGAGCACTCGCTACTCGTCGAGCGCGAGTTCCTTGGGAAGCTCCAGCTCTTTCGCGGAGAGCTCCTCGACGTTGACGTCCTTGAAGGTGAGCACGCGCACCGACTTCACGAAGCGGTCGGAGCGATACACGTCCCACACCCAGACGTCGCTCATCGTCAGCTCGAAGTAGAAGTCGTGCTCGGTGTCCTGGCGCACGAGTTCGACCTCGTTGGCCAGGTAGAACCTGCGCTCGGTCTCGACGACATAACGGAACTGGCTGACGACATCCCGATATTCGCGGTACAGCGCCAGCTCGACCTCGCGGTCATAGTCTTCGAACTCGTCCTCATCCATGCTGTGACAAGTCTAGCTCTGCCCGCTCATGCAACCATGTGTGCCTGTGCAGCTCACTCGGCCCGAGCGCGTCGATGGCGGCGTAGTGCTCGGTCGAGCCGTAGCCCTTGTTGCCTTTCCAGCCGTACCCGGGGATCGCCTCATCCGCCTCGATCATCAGCCGGTCGCGGTGCACCTTGGCGATCACGGATGCTGCGGCGACCGAAGCGCAATCGCGGTCGGCCTTCACCCGAAGCCGCACCCGCGGCGGTTTCGACAGCGCAGGGGACAACCAGTCGAACGACCCGTCGAGCAGCACGACGCTCTCGTGGATGGCGACCCCGGCCTCGTGCAGCTGGGTGAGCGCCCTGCGGCCGGCGAGCCCGAGCGCGGCCATGATGCCGATCGCGTCGACCTCCTGCGATGAGGCGAGTCCGACGGCCGAGAACAGCGACCAGGAGGCCGCGAGCGGCGCCAGCTCTTCGCGACGTTTCTCGGCAAGCATCTTGGAGTCGCGCAAGCCGTCCGGGTGCTTACGCACCCCCACACCGACCACGGAGAAGCCGACCCCTACAGGCCCGGCTATGGCTCCGCGGCCCACCTCGTCGCAGCCGATCACGTACCGGACGCCCTCGCGATGCATCGCGCGTTCAACGCGCAGCGTCGGATCGGCGACCGCCATCATTTCAGCCGCCGGCCTTGGTGACGTCGTGGAAGGTCACGGGGTAGTTGTCGAGCCAGGTCCAGCGGCTTATCGGCCAGCTCACGAGCAGGGCACGGCCGACGACGTTGCTGATCGGCACGAAGCCGCCCGTCGGGTCGTTGCGGTGGAACGCAGAGTCCGCCGAGTTATAGCGGTTGTCGCCCATCACCCACAACTTGTCTTTGGGCACGGTCACCGAGAAGTCGTCTCTCGTGGCCTTCGTCACGCCATCGGGCAGGGTGGTGTACGGCTCCTCGAGCGGGATGCCGTTGACAGTGAGCTGGCCGAAATCGTTGCAGCACACCACCTTGTCCCCCGGCAGCCCGATCACGCGCTTGATGAGGTGATCGTTGCTGTCCGGCGCGCTCAGCCCCACGAATGCCAGCACCGCGTCTACCCCGCCCACGAACCAGTTGACGGGTACGTCGACAGTGGGGGTGAGCCATCCGCCCGGGTCTCGGAACACCACGACATCGCCGTGCTCGATCGGCATGAGCCCCGGCTCGAGCTGGTTGACGATGATGCGGTCATCGATGTGGAGTGTCTGCTCCATCGACGAAGACGGGATATAGAAGGAACGCACCAGGAACGTCTTGATCAGGAACGAGATCATCAGCGCAGCGATGAAGATCAGGAGGATGTCCCTGAGGAAGATCTTCCAGCCACGGGGTTTGCGCTGCGTCTTCGGACGGACGCGGGACTCGGCCCTATCCTGCAATTCGTCTGTCAACTGCGTATCTCTGTCATTAAGGCCCCTGAGCTCCCAGCAAGCATAAGCGGCTGGGAGCTCAGGAAAAGCTGCGAAACGCTCGGGGAGCGCGACGCCGGAGGGCGACTAGTTGAAGTCGCGCTTCTCCTTGATCTTGGCCTTCTTGCCGCGCAGGCTGCGCAGGTAGTAGAGCTTCGCACGGCGCACGTCGCCGCGGGTCACGATCTCGATGTGGTCGATGATCGGGGAGTGCACCGGGAAGGTGCGCTCGACGCCGACCTGGAAGCTGATCTTGCGCACCGTGAAGGTCTCACGAACACCTTCGCCGGAGCGCCCGATGACGACACCCTGGAACACCTGGATGCGCGCGCGGGTGCCTTCGATGATGTTCACGTGCACCTTGACGTTGTCGCCGGCGCGGAAATCGGGGATGTTGTCTTTGAGGGATGCTGCATCGACGCTGTCGAGGATGTGCATGGTGTTTCGCTCTCTGCGCCCGCCACAGGTCGACCGCGATCTCAATGAATCAGAAGAATGGAGTGTGCCCGAGTGATGCCGGAACCCCTGTGGCAGAGCCGGAAGCGAGCACGAATAACCATTCTCGCACAGATCGCATCGTGCCTGCCACTCGCCTGCGGCCCGCACAATCAGCCTTCTCGCCGCGCGGCAAGGTATCGTCGGGTGCGAAGACCACCCACCCGGAGATTTTGACGACATGAGCGACACTTACCTGTCACCGGCGCTCAGCGCACGCGCCGAACCCGTGCAGCAACGCAGCGCTGACCGCATCACCAACCTGCTGGACACCGCGGCGGCCCTTATCGACGAGAACGGCATCGACGGCCTCACGACGAGCGATGTCGCTGCGAAGTCCGGATCGTCGGTCGGCGTCGTGTACCGCTATTTCCCCAACATCCAGTCCCTCCTGCGCGCCCTTGCCGCGCGCAACATGCAGAAGTTCACCGACCGCATCTTCGGCGCGATGAGCGAGCAGCCCGAGGAGTGGATGGGCGCCATGAATGCCGCGATCGACGGCTACGCCGACCTGCTTCGCACCGAGCCGGGATTCCGCGCACTCGGGTTCGGCGACGTGATCGACAAGCGCTTCCTGCAGCCCGACATCAGCAACAATTCCGTGCTCGCCGGCGAGTTCAACAACCTCCTCACGAGAAAATACGGGCTCGTGCCATCCGAGGACCTCTCAATCGATCTCGAGATAATCATCGAGATCGCCGACGCGCTGCTGCACCGCGCGTTCCTCCACGACAAGCAGGGCGACGAGCGCTATATCGGCAAGCTCCGCCAGATAGTCTTCGACTACATGAGCCGCCACCAGGATCCCCAGGGCCGCTAACGCGATGATCGAACTGCGCACCCCGGCCGAGATCGAGCGGATGCACGAGGCCGGCCGCTTCGTGGCGAGCGTGCTCGAGGCTACCGCCGCGGCATCCGCTGTAGGAGTGAACCTGCTGTCACTGGACAGGCTCGCGCACGACATGATCCGCAAGCGCGGTGCCGAGAGCTGCTACATCGACTACCACCCGTCGTTCGGGGCATCGCCCTTCGGCAAGGTCATCTGCACCTCGGTGAACGACGCGGCCCTGCACGGGCTGCCACACGACTATCGGCTGCGCGACGGCGACGTGCTGTCGCTGGACTTCGCGGCGTCCGTCGGCGGCTGGGTGAGCGACTCCGCGCTGACGATAGTTGTGGGCACCCCGCGCGCGGAAGATCTCGCGCTCATCGACGCCACATCCCGGGCTCTCGACGCCGGTATCGCCGCGGCCACTGTCGGCAACAGGATCGGCGACATCTCGGCGGCGATCGGGGGCGTCGCGAACGCTGCCGGTCTCACTGTCAACACCGACTTCGGCGGCCACGGTGTCGGCCGCACGATGCACGGCGATCCCCATCTGCCCAACGACGGCCGCCCCGGGCGTGGACTGCCACTGCGTGCCGGCCTGGTGTTCGCGATCGAGCCATGGTTCATGCTCGGCACCGACAAGATCTACACCGATGCCGACGGCTGGACACTGCGCAGCAAAGACGGGTCGAGGGCCGCGCACTTCGAGCACACCGTGGCGATCACGGACAACGGGCCGATAGTGCTGAGCGCCCGCTCTTAGAGCGGCACTACGAGGTCGCGACGACTACCGCCGTCGACTTCGCGCGACGGGCAAGCAGCACCATCGTCGCGATCCCGGCGCCGAGCATGAGCGGCGCGAGCAGGAGTGCGACGAGCGACCACTGGTCGAAAGCCTGCCACACCAGCAGCACGGTGAGCACTGCCTGCGCTACCACCAGGATCGCCTCGGCGATGGAGAGCATTCGGGGCTTCGGACGGCGGTGGAGCAGCGCGTGGTTGATGACTGTCGAGAGCACGAGCGCGGGCGCGATGACCGCGGCGGTCAGGAACGCGCCGACGCCGATATGCAGCGCGAACGACCCGGTCTCGATGTAGACGAAGAAGAATATCGAATAGGCGAGGGCGAGAGCGCCGATGGCCGGCTGCACCCAGTACAGCATCCGGCTGACGGTCTCGCTCATCAGCCTGCCACTCCCGACTCCCCCAGGAGGTCGGGGCGAACCCGCGTGGTGCGCTCCAGCTGCTGCTCGTGGCGCCACGCGGCGATCGCGCCGTGGTTGCCACCCATCAGCACGGGCGGCACCTCGAGGCCGCGCCATTCCGGGGGCTTCGTGTAGCTCGGATACTCGAGCAGCCCATCCTCGTGGCTTTCCTCATCGAGGCTCGCGGCGTTGCCGATGACGCCAGGGATGAGACGGCCCACGGCCTCGATCATCGCCATGACCGCCACCTCGCCGCCGTTGAGCACGTAGTCCCCGAGGCTGATCTCGCGCACGGTCGCCTTCGTGGACGCATAGTCGATTACGCGCTGGTCGATGCCCTCGTAGCGACCGCAGCCGAAGACGAGGTGCTGCTCGGCAGCGAGTTCGCGAGCTGTGGCCTGGGTGAAACGCTCCCCGGCGGGCGAGGGGAAGATAACCGTGCTCCCGGCGTCCACGATGCTGTCGAGCGCTTCGCCCCACGGCTCCGGACGCATGACCATGCCGGCGCCACCGCCGTATGGCGTGTCATCCACCGTCCTGTGCCTGTCATGGGTGAAGTCGCGCAGGTCGTGCACCGCGACGTCGATGATGCCGCTCGTGCGGGCCTTGCCGAGCAGCGAGACATCGAGCACGCCGAAGAACTCCGGGAAGATCGTGACGATGTCGATGCGCACGGCTACTCGGTGCTTTCGTCCGCGGTGCCGGGGGCCTCGGTGGACGTTTCGGCCGGGGCATCCGGCTCGTCGTCAGCCACCTCTTCGAACAGGCCGAGCGGTGGGGTCACCGTCATCGTGCCCGCCTTGATGTCGACGGATGCCACGATCGCCTTGACGAACGGAACGAGCACGTCACCCGTGCTCGTCGTGACCGTGAGCAGGTCCTGCGCCGGGAAGTGGTCGACCTGGGTCAGCACCCCGACCTGGACGCCGTCTCGCAGCACCTTCAGGCCGATGAGCTGGTGATCGAACCAGGCATCCTCTTCGTCTGAGGCCTCCGCCATGTCGTGGTCGATCCAGAGGATCGCCTTGATGAGCGATTCGGCCTCCGAGCGGTCGGAGACGTCCTTGAAGAACGCGACGGGGTGCGAGTTGTACCACTTGAGTTCGACGAGCTCGATGGTCTTGCCGTGCCACGGTGAGCTCGTTGGCACCTGCAGGGAGAATACGGCCCCAGGGGTGAAACGGCGCTCGGGGGCATCCGTGTACAGCTCGACCTTGATCGCGCCCTTGAGCCCGTGTGCCTTTGTCAGTCGCCCCACGCGCAATTGCGTGTGCGGCGGCTGGGGTGTTTTGGGCTCGGCCACCGTCTAGAAGTCGGTGTCGACCACGTCGACGCGCACCTTGCGGCCGTCGGCGAGAGCCGTGACCAGGGTGCGGAGCGCCTTCGCGGTTCGGCCAGCGCGGCCGATCACGCGGCCCAGGTCCTCCGGGTGCACGCGCACCTCGAGAACCTCACCGCGCTGGGAGTTCTTGGCAACGACCTGCACCTGGTCAGGGTGATCGACGATCCCCTTGACCAGGTGTTCGAGCGCGGGAGCGAGCAATGCCCTACGCCTCGTCGGACGGCGCAGTGGCCTCGTCGGCCGCGGGAGCGTCATCCGTGCCGGCGACGGGAGCCTCGTCGGCTGCCGCTGCTGCCGGAGCCTCCTCGGGGGCGCCATCCGAAACGACATCCTCGACGGCGATGTCGGCGGCGAGGTCGTCGCCTGTCGCGGCGGCGGCATCGACATCTGCTGCCGCTTCGACCTCGGCGACGGGCGCCTCAGCTACGGGCGCCTCAGCGACGGGCGCCTCAGCAGCCTCGACGACTGCGGCCTCCACTGGCGCCTCGACAACCGGTGCCGGCTTCTCGGCCTTGGGCTTGAGCACAGGCTTCTTCTTCTCGTCGGCCTGGAACTCCACCTTGGCGTCTTTGGTCTTCACCGTGCTCTTGGCGTTCTTGTCGCCCTTGAAGATGCCCCAGTCGCCGGTGAGCTTGAGGATCGCCTCGACCTGCGGGCTCGGCTGTGCGCCGACGCTGAGCCAGTACTGTGCGCGCTCGGAGTCGACCTCGATGAACGAAGGCTCCTCGGTCGGGTGGTACTTGCCGATCTCCTCGATCGAGCGGCCGTCACGCTTGTTGCGCGAATCGGCCACAACGATGCGGTAAAACGGTGCACGGATCTTGCCCATGCGCTTCAAACGAATCTTTACAGCCACAATTCTCCTGAATTAAATGTATTGGTGGCGAACCGCTAGCCGTGAGCGTGGGGGCACACTCGGCACAAAAGCTCTGATGGATTCCTGTCGCGCCTGATTAGAGGGTCGGGGTCGACAAGACTCGACTGGCTATTCTGCCACGCTTTTGACCTGACCGGAAACGGTTTCGTCTGGTTCGGGAATGCGGGAGCGGCGGCGAGACAGTGCAACCCCGACGAGGCAGACCACGCCACCGATCACTGCCAACACCGCTGGCACCTCGCCGAACACGATGAGGCCCAGGATCACCGCGAGCGGCGGCACGATATATGTCGACACCCCGAGCTGGCCGGCCGGCATCCGCGACAGGGCATACGCCCAGGTGCTGAATGCCAGCGCCGTCGGGATTGCTCCCAGATAGAGCACCCCGAGAATGCCGGCGGGCGGCGCCACCTGGATGTCTCGGACGAGGTCGCCCGCGAACGGAAGGCAGGCCACCATTCCGATCGCACACCCGAGCCAGGTCACCTGCGCATTGGGGAGCCGCTTGAGCGCCGGCTTCTGCAACAGCACTCCCGCGGCGTAGGTGATTGCCGCGATGAGGGCCAGCACCACGCCGGCACCGTTGCCGAGTTCTGCTCCACCGGTGCCGAGCCCGATGAGTACCACTCCGACAAACGCGACGCCCGCACCGATGGCGAGCCACTTCGGGATGCCCTCACGCAGGAACACGCCCGCCCCGAGCGCGATCAGGATCGGCCCGATGTTGACGATCATCGCCGTCGTGCCGGCGTCGAGGGATTGCTCAGCCGTGTTGAGGGCGACGTTGTATCCGCCGAACCACAGCACGCCGAAGCCGATGATCTGCAGCCATTCGCGCCGGTTGGGGGCCACCCACCTGCGACCGATGAGCACGACGATGCCCAACAGCACGGTACCCACGACGAGCCTGCCGAGCGCGAGTGCGCCGCCGGAGAAATACTGGCCGGTTCCCCTGATGACGATGAACGCGCTCGCCCACGCCACGATCGTGACCCCGATCGCGATGAACACTAGGGGTGTCGGGCCTGCCGGGCGCTGCGCTGCTGTGGTCATCCGTTCAGGCTAGTGATGACGGCCGACCGCCATGTCCAACCGGCAACGCCGTGGCCGAAACCCGCCGGTATTCGGCAGGATCAGGAGTTCTTCGAGTCCCGCCAGGCAAGCCACTTCTCCACCGGGCCGAGGTCGTAGTCCGGACCGGAAATGCCGAACGTGAAGAGGGTGACCCCTGCCTCGTGCAGGTCGTCGGCGTCGGCCTCGGTGCGGCCGCGCGAGAGTTCGTTCGAGATCTCGATCTCGCTCACGTCGCGGCCGACGGCGGCACCGTGCTCGGCCAGGATGCCGAGCTTGCGCGGCATGTCGCCCGGTTCGGTGAAGCTGTGCCAGATGTCGGCGTGCTGCGCCACGATCCTGAGGGTCTTCTTCTCGCCGCCGCCACCGATCAGGACCGGGATCTTGCGGGTGGGGGCCGGGTTGAGCTTCGCCCAGCGGGCCTCGATCCTCGGAAGTGCGGAGGCGAGGGCATCCAATCGCTCTCCCGCCGTGCCGAATTCGTAGCCGTACTCGTCGTAGTCGCGGTGGAACCACCCCGAGCCGGTGCCGAAGATGAAGCGCCCGACGCCGGTGTCACCCGCGCTGATGTGGTCGAGGGTGCGGGCCATGTCGGCCTGCAGGTCGGGGTTGCGGTAGCTGTTGCAGTTGACCAGGGTGCCGAACTGGGCGTGGGTGGTGAGCTCGGCCCATGAGCCGAGTTCCGTCCATGCCTCGAAGTGCAGGCCATCCGGATCGCCGCTCAGGGGGAAGAAGTGGTCCCAATTGAAGAGCACGTCGACGCCGAGGTCGTCGAGCGCCCTCACGGTCTCGCGGATCTTCGGGTAGTTGGCGTGCTGCGGCTGCACCTGGACTCCCAGGCGGACGGGGCGTGAAGGCATGCCTTAACGCTACCCCGTCGTGACTTGCGGACTTTCGCCGCCGAGGCCACCCCGTCGTGACTTGCGGACTTTC
The DNA here is from genome assembly GCA_025464445.1 of Rhodoglobus sp. Lineage (GTDB taxonomy): Bacteria > Actinomycetota > Actinomycetes > Actinomycetales > Microbacteriaceae > Rhodoglobus. The sequence goes on from JAODLY010000051.1 coordinate 20,195, forward strand.
GCCGCCGAGGCCGTGACGCATCGGGGCGGAAGTCCGCAACTGACGGGTTAGCGGCCGAGGAACTTCTGCAACGACGCGAGTTCCTCCTCCGTGGGGCCGCCAGGCTTGGAGCCCAGCCCGAAGCCAGACCCCTTCGCCGCGGATGCCACGGGGGTGCCCGCCGCCAGCGCGGCGTTCTCGGCCGCCCGCTTCGCCGGGTTACCCGACTTCGAGCCCTTCTTCTTCTGCGGAAGTTGCTTCGCCCCGCCGAACTTCGCGCCCGGGATCGGGCCCATGCCCGGCATCTGCGGCATCCCGCCCTTGGCGACCGTCTTCATCATCTTCGCAGCCTGGTCGAAGCGGTTCACGAGCGCGTTGACCTCGGTGACCGTCGTGCCGGAGCCGCGCGCGATACGCACCCGGCGCGAACCGTTGAGCAGCTTCGGCACCCGCCGCTCCTGCAGGGTCATCGACTGGATGATCGCCTCCGTGCGCGTGATCTCGGACTCGTCGAAGTTGTCCAACTGCTGGCGCATGCCCTTCGCGCCGGGCAGCATCCCGAGCATGTTCTTTATCGAGCCCATGTTCTTGAGCTGCTGCATCTGGCCGAGGAAGTCCTCGAGCGTGAAGCTGTCGGTCGCGAACTTCTCGGCGACTTTGCGCGACTCCTCCTCGTCGAAGTTCTTCTGCGCGGTCTCGATGAGGGTCAGGATGTCGCCGAGGTCCAGGATGCGGCTGGCCATGCGATCCGGATAGAACGGTTCGAAGTCGTCGAGCCCCTCCCCCGTGGAGGCGAACAGGATGGGGCGACCGGTCACACTCGCCACGGACAGGGCAGCGCCACCGCGCGCATCACCGTCCAGCTTGGACAGCACCACGCCCGTGAAGTCCACGCCGTCCTGGAAGGCGCGGGCAGTCGTTACGGCATCCTGTCCGATCATCGCGTCGATGACGAACAGCACCTCGTCGGGGTCGATCGCCTTGCGGATGTTCGAGGCCTGCTTCATGAGTTCGGCGTCGACACCGAGGCGGCCCGCCGTATCGACGATGACGACGTCGTACTGCTTCTGTTTCGCGAACTTGAGAGCGTCTTTGGCGACCCTCACCGGGTCGCCCTTGCCGTTGCCCGGCTCAGGGGCGAACACCGGCACACCGGCCTGCTCCCCCACTACCTGCAGCTGGGTGACGGCGTTGGGCCGCTGGAGGTCCGCCGCCACGAGCAGCGGCGTGTGGTTGTCGGCGGCGAGCCACTTCGCGAGCTTGCCCGCGAGGGTCGTCTTGCCCGCGCCCTGCAGGCCGGCGAGCATGATGACCGTCGGGGCGACCTTCGCGAACTGGATGCGGCGGGCCTCCCCGCCGAGGATCGCGACGAGCTCGTCGTTGACGATCTGCACGACCTGCTGCGCGGGGTTGAGCGCCTTCGAGACCTCGTCGCCGAGGGCGCGCTCGCGCACGCGTCCAGTGAACTCCTTGACGACCTCGAGGGCGACGTCGGCGTCGAGCAGGGCGCGACGGATCTCGCGGACAGTGCCGTCGACATCCGCAGGGCTGAGCTTGCCTTTGCCGCGCAGGTTCTTGAACGTCTCGGCGAGGCGATCCGTGAGGTTTCCGAAAATGGCCATGGTCGAGCCAGTTTAACGGCTGCCGCCCGAATGGATGCCCGGGCCGCCCCGCCGACCGGCCTTCCGGGCGCCCCGACCGCCTGCCGCAAACCTTCCGACCTTCCGAAATGACGGAGATTCGGGCGCGGGCTCGGGGCCCACCAGCACTTTTGTGGTGGAACAGCCCGAATCTCCGTCATTTCGGAAAGGTCGCGGGGGGCGCTAGCGTGGCGGCATGGCCCTCGTGATCGCATTCGACGACAGGATGCCCGTCATCCCCGATTCCGCATGGGTGGCGCCCAACGCGACTCTCGTCGGCGGGGTGACGCTCGGCGAGCGGGCGAGCATCTTCTACGGCGCGGTGCTGCGCGCGGATATCGACACCATCGCCATCGGCGACGACACGAACCTGCAGGACAACGTGACGATGCACGTGGATGCCGGCAGCCCGGCGAGCATCGGCGCTCGCGTGAGCGTCGGCCACGGTGCGATCCTCCACGGCTGCACGGTGGAGGACGACTGCCTGATCGGCATGGGCGCGACCGTGTTGAACCGTGCCGTGGTCGGCGCGGGGTCGCTCGTAGCTGCGGGTTCGGTGGTGCTCGAGGACAGCGTCATCCCGCCGCGTTCGCTCGTCGCGGGGGTGCCGGCGAAGGTGCGGCGCGAGATCACCGACGACGAGTTCGAGAAGATCAAGCGGAACGGCACAAACTACGTGGCGCTCGCGGCGGCGCATAAGGCCATCCAGGCGGGTTAGGCGCCGGACCCCGCGTCCCCTACTGCCCCTGCAGGCCCAGCCAGAGGAACAGGATGGTGCCGAGCGGCACCGCGGCGACCAGGATCGTGAGCACCGCGAGGATGCGCGAACGCTTCTGCACGAGGTGCACTATCCCGAAGACGAGCGCTGCGATCACCAGTGCGAGACCGAGGAAGAACAGGGCCACGTAGCCGCCGGCGCCGCTGCTGTCGCCGTCGAGGGCGGCGCTGATGCCGTTCACGAACGAGAACGCCAGCACGAAAGCGCCGACGAGCGCAGCAATGACGCCGACCACGCCGCGGACCGGCCCGCGCGACTCTTCCATCAGCCGACGAGCCCCTGCACGAACACGTGCGGTGTGAAGCCGGTGAGGTCGTTGATGCCTTCGCCCTGCCCGACGAGTTTGATCGGGATGCCCGTCTTCTCCTGCACGGCGAGCACGAAACCGCCCTTCGCCGAGCCGTCGAGCTTGGTGAGCACGAGCCCCGTGACGCCGGCATGCTCGATGAACGCTTCGGCCTGGGCCAGGCCGTTCTGGCCTGTCGTCGCGTCGAGCACGAGCAGCACCTCGGCGATCTCCACCTGCTTCTCGAGCACCCGGCGGATCTTGCCGAGCTCATCCATGAGCCCGCTCTTCGTCTGCAGCCGCCCAGCGGTGTCGATGAGCACGATCTCGATGCCCTCGCGCTGGGCGAGTTCGACCGTCTGGAACGCGACGGATGCCGGGTCCTGTCCCTGCGCCTGCGGCTTGACGATCGCCGCTCCCCCGCGTTCGGCCCACGTCGCCAGCTGCTCGACAGCTGCGGCCCTGAACGTGTCTGCCGCCCCGACGACGACAGTGCGTCCGTAATTCGTCAGGAACTTCGCGAACTTGCCGATCGTCGTGGTCTTGCCGACGCCGTTGACGCCGACGACGAGTACCACGGCGGGCCGCGCGCTGAGGTGCAGGGTGGGGTCGAGCCTGGCGAGGCGTTCCTCGAGGGTTTCGCGCAGCATCCGCTGGAGGTCCGCCGGGTCTGTGGTGCGGTATTTCGCGACACTCGCCCGCAGCTCGTCGACTATCGAGTCGGTGATGTCGGGGCCGAAATCGGCAGAGATCAGGGCATCTTCGAGGTCAGACCAGGTGTCGTCGTCGATCGTCTTGCGCGCGAACATTCCCTTGAGCGCGCTCGACAGTGACCACGACGGTGCCATGGGTCAAGGCTAGGGCACGGCCACCCCAGGGGCGTTGCGCTGGCCGCGTCACGACAGGAAGAACGACCCCACGTAGACGAGGGGCTGCTGGATGCGCGCGAAGCCCTTCACCGAGACGAGGAACGACTCGAGCGCGGCCCCGTTCGCAAAGCTCGAGATGAGCGCTCCTTCGCTCGTGGCCTGGTTGCTCAGGGTTCCCGCGACGCTTCCTGTCGAGAAGCCCACGTTGATCAGGCGAGCCTTGATGGATGCCGCGAGCGCTTCGTCCCCCGGAAGCACAGCCCAGTTCACGGTCTCACCGTTGGTCGTGACCGCGATCACGCACGCCTTGGACAGCACCTCGAGACCGACCTCCTGCACCGGGAAGTCCGTCGGCTTCACCTGCTTGTAGCTCGCCGGGTCCGGGGTGTTCTTGTTGAGGTCGGTGACGATCCTCGGGCATTCGCTCCACCCCTCGATCGGCGGCACCGTCGGGATGGGGGACGGCTTCGCCGTCGGGGTCGCGGTCGGCTTGGCCGAGGGCGTCGGCGTGCTCGTCGGCGTGGAGACGCCGAAAGCGTCCACGAACCAGGAGCTCGCGCATCCAGACAGCGACAGCGTTGCGGCGAGCAGGAGTGCGGACAAGGCGGCAGGACGAAGAAGTCTCATGGTGACTGCCTAGACTACGGCCAGGCTGCGCGTCAAGGTTCAGCTCGCCCGGTCGCGGCTTTCGGTGTTGACGCGCTGCCCCACCACGGCGCTGATGCCGTCCGCGCGCATCGAAACGCCGTAGAGGGCATCCGCGATCTCCATGGTGCGCTTCTGGTGCGTGATGACGATCAGCTGGGATGTCTGGCGCAGGTCTTCGAAGATGGTGAGCAGGCGCCCGAGGTTGGCATCGTCGAGCGCCGCCTCGACCTCGTCCATGATGTAGAACGGGCTGGGCCGCGCCTTGAAGATCGCGATCAGCAGCGCAACGGCGGCCAGGGAGCGCTCGCCGCCGCTGAGCAGCGAGAGCCGCTCGATCTTCTTGCCGGCGGGCCTGACAGTGACCTCGATGCCAGTGGTGAGCATGTTCTCGGGGTCGGTGAGGTGGATGCTGCCCGTGCCCCCGGGAAACAGGATGGGGAACACCGTGTTGAACGCCGCCCTCGTGTCTTCGAAGGCGCTGCCGAAGATGTCCTGCATCTTCTCGTCGATCTCGTCGATGATCGTGAGCAGGTCTTTGCGGGTGTTCGTGAGGTCGGTGAGTTGCTCCGTGAGAAACCTGTGCCGCTGCTCGAGGGCCTCGAACTCCTCGAGCGCGAGCGGGTTGACCCTGCCGAGCTGGGCGAGTTTGCGCTCGGCAGTCGCCAGGCGCGCCTGCTGCTCGACGCGGTTGAACGGCTTGCCCACCGCGGCATCCTTCGGAAATTCAGGAGTCGTGGCGCCTGCAGTGCCCTCGTCGGCCCGTTCGGAGGGGTTCTCGGCTGCCAAGTCCTGAATTTCCGAAAGCGGGACGGCGTCGTCGTCGGGCACGGGCACCTCGGGGCCGTACTCCGCGACAAGCACGTCCTCGACCAGGCCGAGTTCTTCACCCGCACGCTCGAGCAGCGTCGAGAGGTGCAGTTTCTTCTCGTAGATCTGCATCTCGAGGCCGTGCACGTTCTCGCTGATCGCCGCGAGGCGCTCGCGCAGCGAGCTCTCCTCGCGGCGCAGGGTCATGAGTTCTTCGTTCTGCTGGGAGCGCTCGGCCTCGCGTGACGCGAGCGCGACCCTCGCCTCCGAGACTGAACGGTCGACGGAGTCGAGCACCGCAGGCAGCGCCGCGATCACGTCATTTGCCGCCGCAACCTGTCGCTGCCGGATGACTGTCAGCCGGGCCTGCTCTTCGGCGGCTTCCTTCTCGGCCACGAGCCGTGCGGCCAGGGCCTCCGCGCGGGCGCGCTCGGCGCGCACCCGCTCGCGGATCGTCTCGAGCTGGATGCGCAGCTCGAGTTCCCACGCGCGGGCCGCGTCCAGTTCGGCAAGTACGCCGTCGCGGGCCGACACGTCGAGGATGGGCCGCGGAGCGGACTCGTACTCGTCGTGGTCGGAGCGGGCGCGTTCCACCTCGGCCCCGGCATCCCGCACTGCCTCGGTCGCGAGCTGCACGCCGGCGGAGATGCGCTCCCATTCCGCCTGCGCGGCCTCGAGTTGGATGCGGAAGCGTCCGAGCTGCTCGGACTGGGCGGCGAGGTGGGCGTCGAACTCACGCAGGGCCGTGAGGGCCGCGGCGGAATCCGACTGCGCGATCTCGAGCGCGCCGCGCTTCTCCGCGAGGGCGAACCTGGTGCGCTCGATGCGGGTGGTGACTGTCGTGAGCTTCGCTGCGGCGGCATCCCGTTCGGCGACGAGTTCGAGCCGGCTGCGCTTGGCGCCGGAGCCGCCGCGCAGCACGTACTGCGTGAGCACGTCGCCCTGCTTGGTGACGAATGTCGCCGTTCCGATCGACGCGTAGGCGGCACGCGCTGAGGAAAGGTCGTCGGCGATGTAGACCTCGGCGAGAAGCCCCAACACGCCGTCAGGTGCGGTGACGACGTCGGCGGCGGCACGAACGCCCGCAACCTCTCGCGTCGTCGGGGCGGTGCCGGAAGCCACGACGACTTCCACCCTGCCGAAATCTTTCGCCGCGGACTCGGCCAGGGCGGCGAATGCCGAGACGCTGTCGTCGGCGAGCACGGCGTCGGCGAGCGATCCGAGAGCGGCGGCGATCGCTGCCTCGAACCCGGCCTCGATCTTCACATGCTCCGCGACCAGCCCCCGGATGCCGCCCAGTTTCGCCCCGACGAGGGCGCTCGAGCCATCCTTCTGGTCGACGGCGAGGGAAAGTGCCGAACTGCGTGCGGCGAGTGCATCCCGCTCGCGCTCGGCGGCGTGGAGGTCATCGCGCAGCGCCTCGATCTCGGCCTGCAGCGCGGCGACGACGGCCTCCGCCGATTCGTAGGCCGTGTCGAGTGACCCGTCACCCTCCGTGCTCGTGGCGGCCTGGGCTTCGAGGGCGACGAACTCTGAGCGCGTCGCGTCCCTGCGTGCCTCGGCTTCGGCGAGCGCGGCCTGCTGGCGCAGGAGCTCCCCGCGCGCGGCGGTGAGGGTCGAGCCCGCGACATCCACCCGGGCGGCGAGCCCGGCGAGCTCGAGTTCGTGGCGGGACACGAGGGCGCTCTGCGCCGCGATCTCCTCATCGAGGGAGTCGAGCGATGCCTTCGCGGTCGCGGATGCCGCAGCGGCAGACCCGACGACCTCCTCGGCTTCTGCGACTCCCGCCGCGAGGCTCTCGGCCTCATCGCGCGCCTCCTGCACCGTCGCCTGCGAGACGGAACTGCCGATCGACGGCCCCTCCCCCTGCTGGCCGAGCAGCGCGAGCCGCTGGTTCGCGAGCGTGTACAGCGCGCGCAGGCGCTCCTGCGCGGACTCCAGCCCGAAGGCTGTGCGCCGGGCGAGATCGACGGCATCGCCGACCTGGGCCTGCTCGAGCCGGCCCTCGCGCAGCTTGTTCTGGTCGAGCTGCTCCTGCAGCACGATCCGCTCAGTCTTGCGCTCTGACTCACTGCGGCTGAACCCGGTGATCGCCGCGCGCAACTCGACGACCTCGTCTGCCAATAGACGCGCGCGCGCGTCGCGGACAATGGACGCGATGGATGCCGCCTCCTTCGCGATCTCGGCCTGCTGGCCCAGGGGCTTCAGCTGCCGCCGGATCTCCCCGGCCAGGTCGGAGAGCCGGGTGAGGTTCGCCTGCATCGCTTCGAGCTTGCGGAGGGTCTTCTCCTTGCGCCTGCGGTGCTTGAGGATGCCGGCGGCTTCTTCGATGAACCCGCGGCGGTCTTCGGGGCTGGCATGCAGCACCGCGTCGAGCTGGCCCTGCCCGACGATCACGTGCATCTCACGGCCGAGCCCCGAGTCGGAGAGCAGCTCCTGCACATCGAGCAGGCGGCACTGCTCACCGTTGATCGCGTACTCGCTGCCGCCGTTGCGGAACAGCGTGCGGCTGATCGTGACCTCGGAGTACTCGATCGGCAGCGCGCCGTCGGCGTTGTCGATGGTGAGGATGACTTCGGCCCGACCGAGGGGGCCCTTGGTCGCGGTCCCGGCGAAGATGACGTCTTCCATCTTGCCCCCGCGGAGGGTCTTGGCCCCCTGCTCGCCCATGACCCAGGCCAGGGCATCCACGACGTTGGATTTTCCCGAGCCATTCGGACCGACGACGCACGTGACGCCCTGCTCGAACGCGAATGTCGTCGGCTGCGCGAAAGACTTGAATCCCTTGAGGGTGAGGCTCTTCAGGTACAAGGCGCCGCCCTTCTCATCGCTGATCGCTGGATACACGGTACCCGACCGTCGACCCTAACGCTTCGGTCTCGATCCCGGGGTCGAAGGCGGGGCTGGAGATAGTCTGGTCGGCTGCCCGCGACCGAGGGAGATACACATGTCCGACTTCACCATCGACGAGATCACCATCCCCGCAACCCTCGACGCGGCAGATGCCCAGGACTTCGTCCGCAGCCTTGAAGTCGCGCGGGCGGTTGAAGAGCTCGGCTACGGAACTCCCGACCTCGGCTACGAGCCTGCCGAGGAACTGCCGCACTTCCAGAATCCGCACGAGCCGCATCGAGTTCTCGTGGCGCGCCTCGATGGAGACATCGTCGCGTGCGCCACCTACGAGACCCGTAGCGGGGAAGGCGCTGATACCGCCTGGATCCTCGTCGAAGTGCTACCGGAGCACCGCGAACGGGGTATCGGCACTGCACTCGCCGACGCGATCGAGACGCTCGCCGCCGGCGAGGGCAGGACGAAGGTGCTCGTATACACCCCGATCCGGGATGTCGAGGGACCGCGGCTGCCCTCCCCTACCGGATTCGGCTCGATCTCGATCACGCCGGACGTGACGTTCCTGCAAGCACGCGGGTACTCGCTCGAGCAGGTCGAGCGGCTGAGCCGGCTATCCCTGCCGGTCGATGACCTCGACGGGCGCCTGCGCGCCGCGATCCGGCGCAGCGGTGGCGACTACGCCCTGCACTTCTGGTCGGCTGCCACGCCCGAGCGGTGGCGCGCCGACCTTGCCTCGCTGGGCACCCGGATGTCCACCGACGCCCCCACGGCGGGCCTCGAGGAGCCTGAGGACACGTGGACGGTTGACAGGATCATCGAGTCCGACGAGCGGGATGCCCGCAGTCCGCGCATCCGGCTCACCGCGGTCGTCGAGCATCTGCCGACCGGCCGGCTTGTCGGCTTCACGATTCTCTCGGTGGCGCCGGAACCGGCCCGCGCGGTCGACCAGTACGCGACGCTCGTGCTCCGCGAACATCGGGGGCATGCCCTTGGCATGCTCATGAAGCTCGCGAACCTCGACCACCTGGCAAGGGTTGCGCCCGGGCATCCCTCGGTGCTCACGTTCAATGCGGAGGAGAACAGGCACATGCTCGACGTCAACGAGGCCATCGGATTCGTCGGCATCGCGAACGAGAGCGCGTGGCGCAAAGACCTCTAGCCGCGGATGCGCTGGCAGTGCGCGCAGAAGTGCGAGCCGCGGTTCATGAACGTTTCGCGCACGATCAACCGTCCGCAGCGCGCGCACGGCTTGCCCTGTTGTCCGTAGGCCTTGAGCGAGTGGGCGAAGTAGCCGGACTGGCCGTTCACGTTGAGGTATTGGGTGTCGAAGCTCGTTCCGCCCTCGGCGAGCGCCTGGGCCAGCACCGCCCGCACTTCGGCGAGCAGTGACTTCGCCCGCGACCGCGAGAGCGAGGCCGTCGGCTGGTCGTAGTGCACGCGCGCTCCCCACAGCGACTCGTCGGCGTAGATGTTGCCTATGCCGCTGATGAGACCCTGGTCGAGCATGGCGCGCTTGATAGTCGTGTTCTTGCGCGCGAGCCTGGCCAGGAACGCGTTGTCGTCGAAGTGCTCGTCCATGGGGTCGCGGGCGATGTGCGCGACCTGGGATGGCACGAGTTCGCCGGGGCGGTCTTTCGTGGGCACGAGCCTGTCGACGGACATGGAGCCGAAGATCCGCTGGTCGACGAAGTTGAGCCGCAGCGGCTCGTGGTCGGGGTGGCTGAGTTCCAGGCGGATGCGGGTGAGGGCGTCATCCGTCGTCCTGTCCCGCAGCAGCACCTGGCCGCTCATGCCGAGGTGCGTGACGAGTGCCTCGGGTTCGCCGTCGGCGTCGTGCGCGAGCGGGATCCACATGAACTTGCCACGGCGCCGCGGCGCGAGCATCGTGCGGCCCTCGAGCCTGTCGACGAAGTCCTCGCTCGGGCCCGCGTGGCGCCGCAGCGACCGCTCGTCGAAAACGGTGATGGATGTCACTGTCGCGCCGGTCACGGCCGGTTCGAGCCCGGCGCGCACGACTTCAACCTCGGGTAGCTCTGGCACGGTTCTCCGGGGCGGTGACCCCCGTCGGTGGGGATTGCAGCAGCGTCCACGCCTCGAGGGCAGCCGCCATCTCAGCCTGTTTCTTGCTCGAGCCATCGCCAGATGCGATCTCGCGCTTACCGAGTAGCACCGTGGCGTGAAAGCGCTTCGAGTGGTCGGGACCGCTGTCGGTCACCTGGTAGCTGGGCAGACCGCTTCCGAGGCGCGCCGAGAGCTCCTGCAGGCTCGTCTTGGGATCCATCGCGGCGCCGAACCGGTCGGGGTTGTCGAGCAGCGGCCGGATGAGCCGCAGCACGAGTGCGGTCGCGTGCTCTCCGCCGAGGTCGAGGTATGCGGCGCCGATGATGGCTTCGACGGTGTCGGCGAGGATCGACGACTTGTCGTGCCCGCCGGTCAGTTCTTCGCCTTTGCCGAGCCGGATGTGCTGGCCGAGGCCGATGGCGCGTGCGACCTCGGCGAGCGCGACGCTGGAGACGAGGCTCGCGCGGCGCTTGGCGAGTTCGCCCTCGTCGAGGCCGGGATTCTCGTTGTAGAGCATCACCGTGACTGCCTGCCCGAGGATGGAGTCGCCGAGAAACTCGAGCCGCTCGTTGTGGGCGAGCCCGCCGTGCTCGTAGGCGTACGAGCGGTGCGTGAGCGCGAGTTCGAGCAGTGCTGGGTCGATTTCGACGCCGAGCACCGTCGACAAAGTCACCCGATCGGGCATCGCTGCCGTCACGAGCGGGTGCTGGAGATCAGCGGATTAGACGTCGGCGACCTTGCGGCCCTTGTACTCCATGTACAGCGGCGTGCCTGTGGAGTCTTCGACAACCTTCGCACGGTGCGGAAGGCTGTAGACCGTCTTGCCGTTCTCGATGGTCTTGACGAGCGTGGGGGCGGTTGCCTTCCACTGCGCGCGGCGCATGCGGGTGCTCGCCCGCGACATTTTGCGCTTCGGTACGGCCATGGCTTATCTCTTCTCTGTGTTTTCTAAGACTCTGTGTTTTCTAAGACTCTGCGTTGTCTAAGACTCTGCGTTGTCTAAGTCTTCGAGCCCGGCAAGCGCGGCCCACCTGGGATCGACGGGCGCCTCGTGCTCATGACCCGGGTTGTCCAGAAGCCGTGCTCCGCATTCGGGGCACAAGCCGAGGCAATCTTCCTGACAGACCGGTTGGAACGGCAGTGACAGCACCACCGCATCCCTGACCAACGGCTCCAGGTCGACGTGATCGTCGTGAACCGTGTAGTCAAAAGCTTCGTCGAAAGAATACGCGAAAAGCTCCTGGAATTCGACTCGCACCGGCAGTTCGACGTCGATGAGGCACCTGACGCACTCGCCGGCGGCCTTTCCCGTGACATCCCCGGACACGAGGATGCCGTCGTGCAGCGACTCCAGCCGAAGGTCGACGCGCAGGTTCGAGCCGGTCTGAACCCCGATGACGGCGTTGCCGAACCCCTCGGGAACGGCGATGTCGAGCTGCTTCTCTCGCATCTCCCCCGGGCGGTGCATGAGGTCGTAGACCGGCACGGTATACGGGGTTGCGGTGATGTGTGGCACGAGCGACTATTCTACGCGCCGCCTCGCGAACAAGGGGCGCCGCTGCCTCCGCCCGTGGCGAACCGCCTCCCGGCGCCGTTTTGAGCGCCCCGCCACTGGCCGCGGCGACCCTTCCGAATCACTCCCGGGCGTCAGCACATAAGTAAGGGCGCCGTACGAATGTGCTGACTCCCACGAATGAAATCGCGAAGGCGCCGAGAGGGCCGGGCGGGCGACCGCGCGACCACCAACACCGGGGCGGGGCCGGGCGGGCGGGCGGGCGGGCGACCCTACAGCGCAGCCTCGACCGCCGTGAACGCCTCGTCGTAGATCGCGAGCGCCTCGGCGACTTCGTCCGCGGTCACGATGCACGGCGGCACGACGTGGATGCGGTTGTCGGCGGTGAACGGCAGCAGGTTGCGGTCCATGAGCGCCTTCTTGACCTCCAACACGACGCCACCGGACACTGGCTGCCGCGACACCGGGTCGTCGACGAGGTCGAGCGCCCAGAACACGCCGAGACCACGCACCTCGCCGATGAGCGGATGCTTTTCGGCCAATGAAGCAAGGCCGGGGCCCAGATGATCCACCCCGATCGCGCGGGCGTTGTCGACAATGCCCTCTGCATCCATCGCGTCGATCGCCCCGACGATCGAGGCCATCGCGATCGGGTGGCCGGAGTAGGTGAGTCCGCCCGGGTAGACCTGCGTATCGAATGCGTTCGCGATCGACTCCGAGATGAGCACCCCGCCCGCGGGCACGTAGCCGGAGTTGACGCCCTTCGCGAAAGTCACGAGGTCAGGCACGGTGTCGAACCCCTGCCAGGCGAACCACTCGCCGGTGCGGCCGAAACCGCACATGACCTCGTCGAAGATGAGCAGGATGCCGTACTTGTCGCACAGCGCGCGCACCCCGGGCAGGTAGCCGGGCGGCGGCACCAGCACACCGGCGGTGCCCGGCACGGTCTCCAACAGGATCGCCGCGATCGAGCTCGCACCCTCCCCGAGGATCACGTGCTCGAGGTGCTGCAGCGCGCGCTCCGTCTCCTCCTCCGGGGTCGAAGCCCAGAACTCGGTGCGGTACAGGAACGGGGTGAAGAAGTGCGCGTGCCCGCGCGAGAACTCGTTCGGAACCCGGCGCCAGTCCCCCGTCGCGACGATCGCCGCCCCGGTGTTGCCGTGGTACGAGCGATAGCCGGAGAGCACCTTGTCGCGGCCCGTCGTGAGCCGTGCCATCCGAATCGCATTCTCGTTCGCGTCAGCGCCACCGTTGGTGAAGAACACCTTGTTGAAGTGGGCGTCGGCCTTCGAGATTATGCGTTTCGCGGCCTCGCCGCGCGTGAGGTTCGCTGTAGCCGGCGCGATCGTCGCGAGGGTATCTGCCTGCTGTTTGATCGCCGCAACGACAGCCGGATGCTGGTGCCCGACATTCGTGTTGACGAGCTGGCTCGAGAAGTCGAGGTAGGTCTTGCCGTCGTAGTCCCAGACGCGTGACCCCGAGCCACCGGCGATGACGAGCGGGCGCAAAGCGCCCTGCGCCGACCAGGAGTGGAAGACGTGCGCTCGGTCGAGGTCGTAGGCGAGCTTGCCGTCGGCTGGGTCTGTGGGGTGCTGGTTGGTCATGGTGCGTCCTTGCCTGGTGGAAAGTGTGGAGCGGGTGGCCCTCGCTCCATTGAAGAGCGCGGCCACCCGCTCACATTACTGCGGCGTGCTGGAGCGGGCTGCTACTTGCCGCCCTCCAGCAGGGTGACATCGATGGGCGTGTACCCCGCACCCGTCGTGTCGAGGTCCTTCAGCGCGTCGAGCGCCTTCTGGATGTACTCGTTCGTGTACGCAGCGTCGTCGGGAGCTGCGGTGATGACCGTCGACCCTTCGAGGTTCTTTGCGTGCAGCGCGATATCCACGGTCTGGGCCCAGGCGTCGGCGTTAATGATGCCGATGCCATCCGGGGAAGGCCAGACGAGCTTGTTCACCTCGTTGGTCTGCCAGAGCTGGTGGCTCGCGCCCAGGGTCGGGCCGTACTTCAGCACGATCTTGGCCGCGTCTTCAGGGTTGTCGCGGGCGTAGATCCAGCCCTTGATGACTGCCTTGAGGAACTTGACTGTCTGGTCCTGGTACGCGGCGTCGCTGGTCAGCTTGTCGGTGTTCGCCCACACCGCGTCCTGCAGCATGGCCGTGCCGTCGTCGTTCCAGTCGATGACATTCAGGTCCGCCGGGGTGTAGAGCACTCCGGTGTCGGGGTTGACCGTCTCGAGAATCTGCGCGTACTCGTTGTAGCGCATCGCCTGGGCAGCATCGATGTCACCGGCCAGCAGCGCGGACTCGTCGAAGTTCTGCTGCACGAGCGTCACGTCGGTCGCGGGGTCCAGCCCCGCCTTCGTGATGCCGGCGAACAGCTCGAACTCGTTGCCGAATCCCCAGTTGCCCACGTTCTTGCCCTTGAGCCCCGCTGTCGTCGTGATGCCCGACTTCTTGAGCGAGACCTGCAGGGTGCCAGAGCGCTGGTAGATCTGGGCGATATCGGTGATTCCGGCACCGGCTTCGCGGCTCGCGAGCGCCTTCGGCACCCACGCGATCGCGTAATCGGCCTGGCCGTCGGCGAGCACCGTCTGCGGAACGATGTCGACGCCACCCTCGACGATCGTCACGTCGAGGCCCTCATCCTTGAAATAGCCCTGGTCGAGCGCCGCGTAGTAGCCGGCGAACTGCGCCTGCGCGAACCACTGCAGCTGGAGGGTGACCGGGGTGAGGGCGCCAGAGGTCGCCGATTCCGTCGGTGAGGGTGTGGCCGTGCAGCCGCTGAGGGCGAGTGCCGCGGTCGCCGCTGCTGCGGCGATCCCGAGCACAAGGCGTTTGCTGTGTCGCATGTTTCTCCCTTGTGATGTGTTTACTATTCGGACAGCCACCTGACACCTTCGGCAGGGGACGGTTATGGGTGCCGGTTCAGCGCCGACGGCTTGCGAGTCGCTCGAGGGCGAGCGTTGCGGCGTAGAAGACGAGTCCGAGCAGGATCGCCCCGAACACGTATGCCCACGCCCGTGGGTATGCGCTGTTGGAGGCCGCGGAGGTGATGCGCGAACCGAGCCCGTTCTGCAGCCCGCCGAAGTATTCGGCAACGACCGCCGAGATCACCGCGAGTGACGACGCGATGTTCAGCCCGGTGAAGATGTACGGCAGCGCGCCCGGGATGGTCACAGTCCTGGTCAGCTGCCAATTGGATGCCGCATACGCCCGCATCAGGTCGCGGTGCACGGGGAGCACCTGCCGCAGGCCGCGCAGGGTGTTCACGAACACGGGCACGAAAACCACGACACCCACGATCACCCGTCGGGGTGTCTCGCTCGTCGCCCCGAACATGTTCGTCAGCACCGGGGCCAGCGCGACGATCGGCACGACGGCGATCGCGGCGACGACAGGTGCGATGAGTTGGTCGACGAACCGCAGCCTCGAAGCGACGAGGGCGAGCGCGATGGCGAGGATGCTGCCCGCGATGAGCCCGATGAGCGCATTGGAACCTGTCGCCAGCGTGGCAGCCCACAGCCCGGGCAAGACGAGGGCGAGCTGTTTGCCGATCGCGCTCGGCGCCGGCAGCAGGTATGGCTGGATCTTCGCGAACTGCACGAGCAACTCCCACCCGAGCAGCGCGAGCACGCCGAGGGCGACAGGGGGTAGCACGCGGCGCAGGATCATCGGGTGTCCACCCCGCGAGCGGTTCCCGTCGCGGGAGCGCCATGCAATGCCTCGCGCACCTCGGTCACCGATGCGAAGAACGCCGACTCCTCGCGCAGGCCCTCGCCCCGGGCATCCCCGAGCTTCACGTCGATGACCTTGCGGATGCGGCCCGGCCGCGGCGACATCACGACGACCCTGTCGCTCAGGAACACCGCCTCCGGGATCGAGTGCGTCACGAAGATCACTGCGGCGCCGGTCTCGGCACTTATGCGCACGAGCTCTGACTGCATCCGCTCGCGGGTCATCTCGTCGAGGGCGCCGAACGGCTCGTCCATGAGAAGCAGCTCAGGGCGTTCGGCGAGGGAGCGGGCGATCGCCACGCGTTGCTGCATGCCGCCGGACAGCTGCTCTGGGAAGCTCCTGGCAAAATCGCCGAGGCCGACGAGTTCGATGAGCTGGGCGACGCGCTGTCGGCGACCGACCCTGTCCACCCCGTGCAGTTGCAGGGGGAGCTCGATGTTCGCGGCGACGCTGCGCCACGGCAGCAGCCCGGCGGTCTGGAACGCGATGCCGTAGTCCTGGTCGAGCCGGGCCTGCCGTGCCGACTTGCCGAACACCTCGATCACCCCGCTCGTTGGGGTGTCGAGGTCGGCAATGAGCCGCAACAGCGTCGATTTGCCGCAGCCCGAGGGCCCGATGAGCGAGACGAACTCGCCCTTCTCGACTGTGAGGTCGACATCGTCAAGCGCAGTGACCAGCCCGGCTTTCGTCGTGAATGTCTTCGTGACCCCGGTCACCTGTACGGCGGTCATGCCGGCACCTCGTTGCTGCGGAACCGCCCGAGCGTAAGGGCGACGAGGGCGACGACCCCGGCGGTCGCCAGACCCATCAGCACGGCGCCGGCGATCGGCGAGAACGCCTTCGCCGGGTCGGAGGAACCGGACTGGGCGTACTCGATGATCAACCTGCCGATGCCACCCTTCGCGCCGGTGGAGACTTCTGCGACGACTGTGCCGATGATCGCGGATGCCGCGCCGAGCCGCACAGCGGGAATGAGGTAAGGCACACTCGCCGGAAGCCGCAGGTGAAGCACGGTTCTCCACCAGCCCGCGGCGAAGGAGTGCATGAGCTCAACCTGTGCGGCGAGCGGGGACTGGAGCCCGCGGAGGGCCCCGACGGCGACGGGGAAGAACGCGAGGTAGCTCGCGATCACGGCAACCGACATCCAGCGCTGCCACTCGAATTCACCGATATGCACCCGCCCGCCCCAGCTGACGATTACGGGAGCGAGTGCGATGAGGGGCACCGTCTGGCTGAGGATGAGCCAGGGCAGCACCGCAGATTCGGCGATCCTGAAGCGCAGCATGAGCAGCGCAAGGCCGAAGCCCACGACGGCCCCGACCGCGAGGCCGACGGCGGCTGTGCCGAGGCTGGACAGGCAGGCGAGCGTTACCGTGAGCCACACCGGCTGCGAGTCTGCGGCCGTGTTGACCGGCGAAAGCGCCCGGTCGAGCATGTCGATGAGATGGGGCATGGCCAGGTCAGAGGTGCGGGGAAGCAGTTGGATGCCGAACGCCTCGAAGCCGGCGGCGGGCCCGAGCGCCTTGTAGGCCTCCCAGAGCACTCCGAGCAGCACGATGCCGAGCGCGCCCAGGATTACCGCTCGGAGCCTCGTCATGCTTTGGCGACGATGTGCTCGCGGAGGGCCGGCATGACAGTCTCGCCGTAGACGCGCAGCGTCTCCTCCTTGTTGTCGTGCTGAAGGTAGCCGGCGAACTGGTCGACGCCGAGATCTTTCAGGGCCTTGAGCTTCTCGATGTGCTGCTCGGCGGTGCCGAGCACGCAGAACCTGTCGACGATCTCGTCGGGCACGAAATCGGTGTGCGTGTTACCCGCGAGGCCGTGCTCGTTGTAGTCGTAGCCTTCACGGGCCTTGATGTAGTCGGTGAGCGCCTTCGGCACGGTGCCGCTGTCGCCGTACTTCGCGACGATATCGGCCACATGGTTTCCCACCATGCCGCCGAACCAGCGGGTCTGGTCGCGCATGTGGTCGAGACTGCGCTGGTCGGAAGAGTCGCCGATGTACATGGGTGCGGCCACACAGAACTTGATGGCCATGGGGTCACGGCCTGCTGCCGTCGCTGCATCCCGAACCGTCTTGATCATCCACTCGGCGATGTCGAGGTCGGCGAGCTGCAGGATGAACCCGTCGCCCACCTCACCCGTCAGCTTGAGGGCGAGCGGGCCGTACGCGGCCACCCAGACTTCCACCTCGCTGCCTTTGGACCACGGGAACTGCAGTTGCGCGCCGTTGTACTCGACCTGCCTGGAGTTCGCGAGCTCCCGGATGACGTGGATCGACTCGCGCAACGTCTTGAGCGTCGTGGGCGCACCGTTCGTCACCCGCACGGCGGAATCTCCGCGCCCGATGCCGATGATCGTGCGGTTGCCGTACATCTCGTTGAGGGTCGCGAACACGGATGCCGTGACCGTCCAGTCGCGCGTCGCCGGATTGGTGACCATCGGTCCGACCTTCACCCGGTGGGTTGCACCGAGGATCGCGCTGTAGATGACGTACGGCTCTTGCCAGAGCAGGTGCGAGTCGAACGTCCACACGTACTCGAAGCCGTACTGCTCGGCGAGTTTGGCCAGGTGCACCGTGCGCGATGCCGGCGGGTTTGTTTGGAGGACTGCTCCGAATTCCATGTGCGGTCTTCCTTTAGATCAGGTACTGCGAGAGGCCGCGCTTGAGATACTTGCCGTCACCCTTGGCGCCGAGGTATTCGCCGCCATCGATGATCGTCTTGCCGCGGCTCACCACGGTGTCGACGTGACCGTCGATCTGGTAACCCTCCCACGCGGAGTAATCCATGTTCATGTGGTGGGTCTCCGCGCTGATGGAGGTGTGGCCCTTCGGGTCGTAGACGACGATGTCGGCATCCGCCCCTGGGGCGATGACGCCCTTCTGGCCGTAGAGCCCGAACATGCGTGCCGGTGTCGTCGAGGTGAGCTCCACCCAGCGCTCGAGCGAGATCTCGCCCGTGACGACGCCCTGGTACATGAGGTCCATGCGGTGCTCGATCGATCCGATGCCGTTGGGGATCTTGCGGAAATCGCCGATGCCCAGATCCTTCTGGCCTTTCATGCAGAACGGGCAGTGGTCGGTGGAGACCATCTGCAGGTCGTTGGTGCGCAGCGCCTGCCACATCGCGTGCTGGTGGCCCTCCTCGCGCGCACGCAGGGGGGTGGAGCACACCCATTTCGCGCCCTCGAAGTTGCCCCAGGTCGGGTCGCCGGTGGCTCCCAACTGGTCTTCGAGCGAAAGGTACAGGTACTGCGGGCAGGTCTCGCCGAAGACGTTCTGGCCTTTGTCGCGCGCCCAGGCGACCTGTTCGACAGCCTGCTTGGCGCTCACGTGCACGACGTAGAGCGGGGCGCCGGTGAGGTTGGCGAGCATGATGGCGCGGTGGGTGGCTTCCTCCTCCATCTGCCAGGCGCGGGCGATGCCGTGGTAGTAGGGATCTGTCTTGCCCGCGGCGACGAGCTGCTCGGCGAGCACGTCGATCGCCGGCCCGTTCTCGGCGTGCATCATGGTGAGCAGCCCGAGGTTCGCGGCCTTCTGCATCGCCTGCAGGATCTGCCCGTCGTTCGAGTAGAAGACGCCTGGGTATGCCATGAACATCTTGTAGCTCGTGATGCCCTCGTTGACCAGGTTGTCCATCGCCTTGAGCGATGCCTCGTCGACACCGCCCATTATCTGGTGGAAGCCGTAGTCGATTGCGCAATTGCCTGCGGCCTTCTTGTGCCAGGTCTCGAGGCCGTCCTCGAGGCGCTGGCCCGTGGTCTGCACGGCGAAGTCGATCACCGTCGTGGTGCCGCCCCAGGCCGCCGCCCTTGTGCCCGTCTCGAACGTGTCGGATGCCGCAGTGCCCCCGAACGGCAACTCGAAGTGGGTATGCGCGTCGATACCGCCGGGAATCACGTACTTGCCGGTCGCGTCGATCACCGAGTCGACCCCGGCCGACAGGTCGGTGCCCAGCAGCACCGAGCCGGGGCTGAGCACGGCGACGACGGTCTCGCCGTCGATGAGCACATCGGCGGAGACCCGGCCGGTGGCCGAGACGACGGTGCCGCCTTTGATGAGTGTTGTTGCCATGGCTGTGACCTTCCGGCGGGATTACGGCTTGGGGATCGAGGTGTACGACTCCGGACGACGATCGCGGTAGAACTGCCAGTCGTCGCGCATCTCCTGCACCATGTCCATCTCGAGGTCGCGGATCACTATCTCCTCCTTCTCGCCAGACCCCTTCTCACCGACGAAGTTGCCGCGCGGGTCGATGACCTGGCTGGTGCCGTAGAAGTCGACGGCGAGATCGCCGTACTCGTTGTCCTCTTTGCCGACGCGATTCGGCTGGAGGACGAAGTAGCCGTTGGCTACGGCAGCTGCGGGGCCCTCGACCTCCCACAGCCGGTTCGAGAGACCCGGCTTGGTGGCGTTCGGGTTGAAGACCAGGTGCGCGCCGTTGAGGCCGAGCTCGCGCCATCCCTCCGGAAAGTGCCGGTCGTAGCAGATGTACACGCCGATCTTGCCGACAGCCGTGTCGAAGACGGGGTACCCGAGGTTGCCGGGGCGGAAGTAGAACTTCTCCCAGAACCTGTCGAGATGCGGGATGTGGTGCTTGCGGTACTTGCCGAGGATCGTGCCGTCGGAGTCGACCACGACAGCCGTGTTGTAGTAGACGCCAGTGATGTCCTCCTCATAGATCGGCAGGATCATGACGAGGTTCAGCTCTTTCGCGAGAGCCGCGAACTTCTGCACGATGGGGCCGTCGGCCGGCTCGGCATAGCGGTAGTACTTCTTGTCTTCGGTGATGCCGAAGTACGGGCCGTAGAACAGCTCCTGGAAGCAGATGACCTGCGCGCCATCTTTCGCGGCATCCCGGGCGAACTGCTCGTGCTTGGCGATCATCGACTCTTTGTCGCCGGTCCAGGTGGTCTGGGTGATCGCGGCGCGTACAACTGTCATGGGTGGAACCTCCGGGTTTGACCCCAGTATTCGGGGCGCACGTTTCCCCATTGTTTCGCTTCATGACGGGCGCGTAAATAGACTGGGCAGATACAGACCCGTGCGCCGTGTATGGCGTGGTTCGCTGCCCACAGGATGGGGCGGCCGGTCGTTCCGGGGAGCCTTGCCGCGCCCCGAAGACCCAGCCAATAACCACTGCAGCACGGAGGTCGTCTTGCCCATCCTGTCCCGCATCGTTCCGGTGCTCATCGTCCCGATGCTCGCCCTCGCCGGCTGCTCGGCCGCGAGCCCGGCGCCACGTCCCACCGCCACGGTCGACGCGGCGGTGACCGTCGACAACTGCGGCACCGAGGTGACGTTCGATACGGCCCCCCAGCGGGTGGTGACGATCAAGTCCACCTCGACCGAGATGCTGCTCGCCCTCGGGCTCGGCGACAGGATCGTGGGCACCGCCTTCCAGGACGGCCCCGTGCCCGACGAATGGGCGAAGGATGCCGCGGGCATCCCGTCACTGTCCGACCAGGTACCGAGTGAAGAGGTCGTGCTCGAAAAGCAGCCCGACATGGTCTACGCGGGATGGGAGTCGAACTTCTCGGCGGACGGCGCCGGCAAGCGCGACGAACTCGCGTCCCTCGGGATCGCCTCCTACGTGTCGCCCTCAGCCTGTCGCAGCGCCCAGCAGCCGAAGAAACTCACCTTCGACAACATCTTCGGCGACATCCGGCAGATCGCCTCGATTTTCAGGGTCGACCCGACGGCGCTCATCACCGCAGAGCAGGCGACACTCGCCAAGGTGACAGCGGCGAAGCCTGGCCACGACCGCACGGCGCTCTGGTACTCCTCGGGAACGGATACCCCGTACGTGGGCGCAGGCATCGGTGCGCCAGAACTCGTGCTCGAAAGCGTCGGGCTCACGAACATCGCCGCCGACGTGAATGCGACATGGGCGCCGCTGGGCTGGGAGTCGATAGTGAACGACGACCCGACGTTCATCGTGCTCATCGACGCGACCTGGAACACCGCAGCGAGCAAGATCGCGATGCTCGAATCGAACCCGGCGACGGCAAACCTCACCGCTGTGCAGAAACACAATTACCTCATCGTGCCCTTCGCCGCGAGCGAGGCGGGCGTGCGCAGCGTCGAGACGGTGGCGAGCCTCGCCGACCAGATCGACACGCTCGACAACCGATGACAGCGGCATGAGGAACGTCGTGCTCGGCGTGGCGCTGGCGGTGGCGCTGCTGCTGTCCGTGGTGGTCGCGGTCACCGTCGGGCCTGCGAACATCCGGTTCGATGAGGTGTGGGCCTCGATCGCCAGTCACCTCGGGCTGGGCACCAGTCCGCTGCCACTGCTGCGGGACGGCATCGTGTGGCAGCTGCGGCTCCCCCGCGTGCTCACTGCCGCCGCTGTCGGTGCCGGGCTCGCGGTGAGCGGCGCCGTGATGCAGGCCATCACGCGCAACCCGCTCGCCGAACCGTACCTGCTCGGGCTCTCCTCTGGGGCATCCCTCGGAGCGGTGTGCGTGCTGCTGCTGGGCGCGTCGGTGCTGCTCCCGCTCGCGGCGTTCCTGGGCGCACTGCTGGCTCTCGGGCTCACCCTGCTGCTCGCGAGCTCGCTCGGCGTGATCACCCCCACCCGTACGGTGCTCGCGGGCCTCGCGGTGTCGGCATTCGCCTCGGCGGTCACCAGTCTCGTGATCTTCTGGAACGTGACGGGCGACTCCTACCGGGAGATCCTCGGCTGGCTGCTCGGCTCGCTCGCCGGGGCCAGATGGCCGGCCGTGGCGATCTCGTTCGCCGCGATCGTCGTCGCCGGCATTCCCGTCATGCTTACCGGGAGGCTGCTCGACTCCTTCGCGTTCGGCGATGTGTCGGCGAAGGCGTTGGGGGTCAACGTGAGCGCGACGCGGTGGGGGCTGCTCGCGGCATCCGCGCTGTTAACTGGGGCGATGGTCTCGGTCAGCGGCGCCATCGGTTTCGTCGGGTTGATCCTGCCGCATGCTGTGCGGCTCATCGCCGGCCCCGGCCACCGTGCGCTGCTGCCGCTGTCCGCGCTGTTCGGGGCGATCTTCCTGGTCTGGGCGGATACTGTCGCGCGCACCCTCTTCGACCCGCGCGAGCTTCCTGTCGGCATCGTCACAGCGATCATCGGTGCGCCCGTGTTCGCGTTCCTGCTCGCACGTCGGCGGGCTTCGACATGAGTCTCGACGCGTCGCGCATCCGCGTGCTCGCCGGTGGCACGCTCATCATCGACGGCGTTGACTGCACGGTGCCCTCCGGCAGCGTGAGCGCCCTCGTCGGACCGAACGGCGCGGGCAAGTCGACACTGCTGCGCGCCCTCGCCGCCGTGGAGAGGCCAGCGGATGGCACTGTCGCATTCGACGGCGTGGACCTCATGTCGCTAGCGCGCAAGCAGCGCGCGAGGGTCGCGGCACTCGTCGAGCAGGATGCCGCCACCGAGACCGCGCTCGGCGTCGCCGCTGTCGTCGCGCTGGGCCGGCTGCCCCACCAGTCCCTCTGGCGGGACGAGACTGCGGACTCCGCGGCGATAGTTGCCGCGGCGATGGAGACGGCAGGCGTCACCGAGTTCGCCGGGCGTGACTTCGGCAGCCTGTCCGGTGGCGAACGGCAGCGGGTGATGCTCGCGAAGGCCCTCGCCCAGCAGCCGCGCCTGCTGCTGCTCGACGAGCCGACGAACCACCTCGACATCGGGGCGCAGCTCGCGGTGCTCGCGCTGCTCGGCGGACTGGCCCTGGCGGGCACCACGGTGTTGGCGGCGCTGCACGACCTCGGCCTCGCGGCGAGCTACTCCGACCACGTGATAGTGCTGCGCGGCGGCAGGGTCGTCGCGGCGGGGCCGACTGCCCCGACGCTCACGCCCGCGCTCATTCGCGAGGTGTACGGCGTGGAGGCGACCGTGCTGCACAATCCGACCACCGGTCGGCCGGTCATCGCGCTCAGCCCGCTGCGGTAGATCGCATTAATCGGGCTCGACGATGGACGCGGCGGGCAGCCAGGTCGCGAACAGCGAGCGCGGCAGCAGCGCAGCGGCGATGCGCTTCGCGAGGCCGGCATCGCGGCGCAGGGCGCGCAACACCGCCCGAAGGTCGTCGGCCTCCGGGAGCGCGCCACCCGCTGGAACGGCGAATGCCTCGCTCTCGAGTGAGGCGCGCAGCCGCGCGAGAGCCGCCGCCCCGTCGTCGTCGAGGTGGGCCGCGAGGTCGGCGCTGAGCTGGCGCGGCGTGCGCGCATCGCTCGTGCGCAGGCCGAGGTCGTCGGCCGTGTCACGGAGCTCCTCCCAACCGGCGAGCGCCGAGCCCGCGTCGAGCTGTCCGATTCTGCGCTGCTTGCGGAACGCCCTGACAAGGAACGGGAGCAGGAGCAGCACGGCGATCGGCACGATGAACACCCACGGCGACGGGGGTGTCGGTGGCGCGGCATCCGGGGCCGCCGCCGGGTCTGCGGTCGCGGGCGCGTCGGTGATGGTCGGCGCCGGGGCCGCCGTCGCGATAGCCGCAGAGCTGGACGTCGGCGCAGGCACGGGCTTGGACTCGTCGACATTGGGCGTCGCGGGGTCGTCGACCGAGAGCGGGGCGAACGCGGGTGCTATGCCGCGGCCGGGCGTGGGCTCGAAGCGCACCCAGCCGATGCCGGAGAAGTACAGCTCCGGCCAGGCGTGCAGGTCGTGGGTCGTCACCCGGTATTCGGGAAGTTCGCTGCCCTCCGTCTTGACCGGGCTGCCGGGGGTGAAGCCGACAGCGACGCGTGCCGGGATGCCCAGCGTGCGCGCCATCGAGGCCATCGCCGAGGAGAAGTGCACGCAGTATCCGCTCTTCGCGGCGAGGAAGGCTGCGAGCACGCCCGCGCCCGACCCGTCGTAGCCCTGCTTGACCGGGGCATCCTCCGAATAGGTGAACAGTCCGCCGGTGAAGTACCCCTGCAGCGCTATGGCTTTGTCGTAGTTGGTCGCGGCCGTGCCGACTACCTGCGCGGCGGTGGTGGCCACGATCGGGGACATGTCGTCTGGCACCACGAGGTATCGCTCGAGACCGGGAGCGACTGTCGTGCCAGCGGCGACCAGCTGCTCGATCGTTGGGGCGATCTGCAGGCTGTGCACCTCGTACTGCTGGTTGCGCGCGTTTGAGCGGTCGGTGCGGATGGAGAGTGCGTCCGCATCCCAGGCCCAGGCCCCGATGACCCCATCTACGCTCCGCGGCGCGTACGGCACGGGAAGCCAGCGGGTGAGGATGTTCGCGACGCTCACCGTGCTCGTCACGCTGAGCGCGGCGACGCCGGCCTCGAGCCCCGGCACGGGACCGATCGCGCCGATGTCGTTTGCGGGATCGATGGTCGTCGCCGACGGCTTCCAGGTCGAGCCGGTGAAATCGTCGAGCGCGGCCAGCCGCAGGTACTCGCCGCCCTGCTCGGTCGTCGTATAGCTGATCGCGAGCTTCTCGTCGCCACGCCGCAGGTCGTCGCCGAGGGTGATTATCGGGTTGATGCCCGTCGAGAGGGAGGAGCCGCCGCCCGAGTCCGCCACGCTCGAGTCCACCCTGGGCAGGGCGATCGGCAGGAGGAGCGCGGCGACGAGCGCCGACGCCCCGATCCACACAGCCACACGCCTGCCCGCGGGTCGCGACCGCACGAGCAGGATCGCGAGCCACGCCGCGGCGGTGAGCACGAAGAAGAACGCGTCAGCGAGGTTCGCCACGACGAGACCGGGCACCAGCAGCAGCACGAGCAGGGGGATGCCCGTGAGGGCGGGGGCGCGCACGGCGAACGCGAGCAGGTCCATCGCGACGGCGATGCCGACAGCCCCGAGACAGACGAGGTAGACGATGCCGGTAACGGCATCCGCCGGCACCTGCTGGGTGGCTATCGAGTCGAGGCCGGCGTTCTGCAGCTTCTGCAGGTCGCCGAATGTGTCGAATGTCGGCAGGACGCCCAGGATGGCGTTGGCGGGGGCGAAGAAGAGCGTCAGCGAGAAGACCCCGGCGAGAATGCCGGCGAGCGTTCCCCAGAGCCGGTGCCTGGCGATGCCGCGCACGACAGCGGCGGCGAGCAGCACTATCGCGACGAACCCACCGGCGGCGAACCACCACGCGACCTCGGTGAGCACGGAGCCCAGGCCACCCAGCCCGGCGAGGATCGCCACGAGCATGAGCCCGCTCATCGTCCAGTCCGCCGTGGGCGTTCTGAGCTCAGGCTGTGCCACGAGAGCGCCCCGTCTCGACGACCACGGCTTCCCACGCCGCCGCCGGGTCGTCATCCGCCCGCACCGGCACAACGAGCCAACCCGCGTCGGTGAGCCGCTCGGCGATCACCGGCGCTGAAGCGGCGACGCCGAACGAACGATTGATGATGTCGAGGGATGACACTGTGCGCACCATGAACGCGACCGCGAGTTCGCCGGGCCGCCGCTGGGCAAGGAGCCAGTCCACGGTCTGCGGCTCCGGGCTGCCCACGACCGCGATGATCGGACCGGCGGAACGCGACGGGATGCGGCGGGCAAGCGCGTGATCCGTCAATTCGAGTGAGGCCAGCCCCGCGAGAAACTCCTCGTCACCCCAGGTGCGGCGCTGGGCGCGGTCGAGGGCCTGGAATTGCGGCACCCCCGTGTCGAGCACGGTGACCAGGAACCCTGTGCGGCGCAGGTGCACCGCGACCGAGGCGACCATGCGCACCACCCACTCGAATGCTTCGCTCTCTGCGCCGTCATCCCCATCGTCGGAGGCGTCCGCGTAGCCGGCACGTGTCGTGTCGATGAGGATGCGCGCCTCGGGAAAACTGCGCTGCTCCTCCTGGCGCACCATGAGGTCGCCTTTGCGCGCGGTGGCCCGCCAGTGGACGCGACGCATGGCGTCGCCGTCCCGGTACTCGCGGGTCATCGCGTCATCCTCGTCGCCGGTGGCCCTGCGCTGCACGAGCCTGGACTCGCCGTCACCAGCAGGCACCGTCATCCCGCTCTCCGCCAGCGGGATGACCTCTGGGGTCACGACTATCGGCTGGGCCAGGCCGGCGACGGACGTGCTCGTCGCGAGGCCGAAGCCGTCCGACACCTCCACGCTGAGCGGCCCGACGGGGTAGACACCGCGTCGTGGTGGACGCAGGTCGTAGGCGAGCGCCGCCGAGTTGCCGCGGCCCGCGAAGCGCGGCCCGCGTGCCTGCAACGCCGGCAACTCGCCGGGCCCGGTTTCGAACGGACGCCAGGGAACCGCATCCCACCACCTCGCCCGGATGCTGCGGGATGGCGCGAGGTTGCGCACCACGAGGGACACGGATGCCGCGCTGCCGGCCTGGATCACATGCGGCGCGAAGCTGCGGGTGACATTCAGCCGCGGCCGCCGCACCCGCACGACGACGATCGCGATCGCGGGCAGCGCGGCGAGCAGCACCGCTACGTAGAGCAGCTCTTGCCAGCCGCCCGCGTAGGCGAACACGAACAAGCCGAAGGATGCCCCGACGAACCACCACCCGCGGGTGGTGAGCCGCACGCCGCCGATGCTGAGCGCGGCGAGGCCACTCGGAGCGCGGCGGGACATGGGCTGCCGGTCGCCTCAGGAGGAGTGCGTGCCGAGCGGCACCGGTGTGCTCGCGACGATGCGCGAGATCACGTCTGGGATGCTGCCGCCGGAGAGCGCTGACGACGACCCGGCGCGGCGGGCGGCGATAAGCCGATGGCCGAGCACGGGGATCGCGAGTGCGTCGATGTCGTCTGGCAACACGAATTCGCGCCCGTCGAGTGCTGCCCTCGCGCGCGCGGCTCGCAGCAGCTGGAGCGTGGCCCTGGGGCTCGCGCCGAGCCGAATCTCGCGGTCTTCGCGCGTGGCCTGGGCTATCGCTACCGCGTACTGTTCGACGGCGACGCTCGCGTAGACACCACGGGCTGTGGCGATCATGTCGGCCAGCTCCGAGGTGGTCACGACCGGCTGGAGGTCGTGCAGCGGGCTCTTGGTGGCCCGCGTGCGCAGCATGGCGAGTTCGGCATCCGGGTCTGGGTAGCCCATCGAGATGCGCGCCATGAACCTGTCACGCTGGGCCTCTGGCAGCGGGTATGTGCCTTCCATCTCGATCGGGTTCTGGGTGGCCACGACGATGAACGGGGTCGCGAGCGCATAGCTGCGGCCGTCGACGGTGACCTGGCCTTCCTCCATGCTCTCGAGCAGCGCGGACTGGGTCTTCGGGCTCGCGCGATTGATCTCGTCGCCGATCACGATGTTCGCGAACACCGGCCCCGGCTTGAACTCGAACTGCCTGTCTGCCTGGCTGTAGACGGAGACTCCGGTGATGTCCGACGGCAGCAGGTCCGGTGTGAACTGGATGCGGGACACCGAACAGTCGACGGACCTCGCGAGCGCGCGCGCCAGCATCGTCTTGCCGACGCCGGGCACGTCTTCGATGAGCAGGTGGCCCTCGGCGAGCAGCACTGTCAGTGCCATCTCAACGGCGTCCCGCTTGCCGTCGATCACGGTTTCCATGGCGCGGAGTACGGCGCGGGTCTTCGCGTAGAACTCGTCGTGCACCATCACCTGTCCGGGCGCGACATCGCGGTCGGATTCGAGATTCGTCGGCAAACTCTCCACAAAGCTGAGTCTGCCACGCATAACGAATAAATCACGCTGGGAGTTCGCCGGTAGGGCCGCCGCGCGCCCTTTAGAAGGTCTCGATCCACTTCGCGCGCCATTCCGGCGCGGCAAACTCCTCGCTCCAGTAGGCGGTCTCCTTCATGATGCGACCGCGGGCGAACTCGAAGATGAAAACCGTCTCGTAGACCGGGCCCGCGTAGTCGAGGGTCGCCTCGGCGACGACGAGATTTCCTGCGCTTGTCATCCTGTGGGGCGTGATGGTGGGCAACTGGGGAAATGACTTGTAGATCGCCCTGCGGTTCTGCGCGCCACGCACCCTCTCGTGGGACTGCGGCCAGTCCATCGTCGCGTCGTCGTCGAACAATTCATCCATCACCTCGATGTGCCGGTCGTTGATGCACGCGATCAGCCTGTGGATGACCGCCTCGTTGTTTGCCACTTCGGCATCGGCGGTCTTCGACTCGTTCATCGGCCTGTAGCGACGCTTGTCGGGATGCCGACGCGCAGCGACTGTGAGACGCAGATCGTGTTTCCCTCGCTGTCTATGAACCAGGCGCTCTTCTCCGTGCCGACGAACCCGATGCCGTTCTCGGTCTTCAGGCCGGGAATGTCGTATTCCTCGAATACCACTCCGCGCTCGCGCAACTCGGCGACATCCGCCTCGAGATCATCGGTCGACCAACCCATCTGGGTGTTCCTTGCCGTGCCTGCTGTGGGGGTTTCGTAGAGCTGGAAGATATACCCGGATGGCCCCGAATACGCGAGCATGCCGGGCTTCTCCATCGTCGGCTCGAGGCCGAGCTTCTCCCGGTAGAACGCGCGGGCCCGTGCGAGGTCCTTTGCGGGCAACACCGTGTAGATGGACAGTGGATCCTTCATCGCATCAGCTCTCCTTCGACGGGACGACCGCGGTATCCCCGCGGAGTCCATGCCGACATGTTGACCTATTAGTAAGTAAGTGTCAACGGGTCGGCATAGACTCTTGGCATGACTCTGCAGGTCGAGGGCACCCGGACGGAACAGATTCTCGACGTCGCGCAGCGACTCGTGCAGACTCGCGGATTCAACGACTTCAGCTACGCGGATATCGCCGAGGACCTGGCCATCACCAAGGCGGCGCTTCACTACCACTATCGAAGCAAAGCCGCCCTTGGCGATGCGCTGATCGCCCGGTACGCCGAACGGTTCCTGCGCGAACTGCAAGTCATCGAAGCCACCGAGACGAAGGCGCGGGCCCGGCTCGAGGCATACGTTGGGCTCTATCGCAGCGTGCTCGCGGCCGGCCGCATGTGCCTGTGCGGCATGCTCGCCGCCGAATACCTGACGCTGCCCGACCCGATGCGCGTGGCCGTCGAGCAGTTCTTCGATCGCAATGAGGCCTGGCTCGAACGGGTGCTCGGCGAGGGTCTCGCTGCGCGCGAACTTTTCGCCGCGGAGCCGGTGCGGGACAGCGCGCGAATGATCATCGACACCCTCGAGGGCGCGATGATGATCGCAAGGGCACGCGACGACATCGACAGGTTCGACAGGGTGGCGTCGCGGCTGCTTGCCTCCTTCGACGCCTGACTCGGCGCCTGACTCACGTCGCCAACGCACCCCCTACGCTTGAACGGTGAAGATCACAGTGCTCTCCGGCGGCGTCGGCGGGGCGCGCTTCCTCCGTGGCCTGCGAGAGCACGTGCGGGCGCTGCCCGGTGACCACGAGATCACAGCGATCGTCAATGTGGGCGACGACATGTGGCTCACCGGTCTGCGCATCGCCCCTGACCTCGACTCGATAATGTACACACTCGCCGGCGAGAACGACGAGGTGCGCGGCTGGGGGCGCACCGGTGAATCCGAACGCGTCAGCGGCGAACTGAAGGCCTACGGCGTGGGCTGGGACTGGTTCACCCTGGGCGACCTCGACATCGGCACCCACCTCGCCCGCACGTCGTACCTGCGCTCTGGCATCCCGCTGAGCGAAGCGACCGCCCGCATCACCGCGCGTTGGCCGCTGGGCGTGACGCTGTTGCCCGCCACGGACGACGAGGTGGAGACCCAGGTGCACGTCGACGGTGGGTCGATGCACTTCCAGGAATGGTGGACCCGGCATCGTGCCGCGCTGCCGGCGCTCTCGTTCGAGTACAGGAACGCGCTCCAGGCGAGCCCGGCGCCGGGCGTGCTCGACGCGATATCCGGCGCTGACGTGATCCTCGTCGCACCGTCGAACCCCGTGGTGTCGATCGGGCCGATCCTCGCGATACCGGGCGTGCGCGAGGCCCTCCTCGCGGCAACCGCTCCCGTGGTCGGGGTGTCGCCGATCATCGGCGGCGCGGTGGTGCGCGGCATGGCCGACGCCTGCCTCGCGGCGATCGGCGTCGCGACGGCCGCAGACGCCGTCGCCGTGCATTATGGCCCGCGATCGCGCGGGGGGCTGCTCGACGCGTGGCTCGTGGACGACGCGGATGCCGCGCTCGTGCCGTCAATCGAAGAGGCGGGCATCGCGGCGGGCGCCGTCCCCCTCTGGATGCGCGACCTCGACACGAGTGCCGCCATCGCCGCCCAGGCGCTCGCGGCTGCCGCGCGGCTCTAGCCCCCTAGCCCGCGAGAAGTGCGGCCGTGCGTGGTCCGAGGGACGCCAGCCCGGCGAGGTGCTCTGCCGTGTCGACGTCGCGGCGCAGGCTCGGCCAGGGCGCGGTGAGTTCCACGTAGCCGCTCGCCAGGTGCAGGGCGCGGGAGCCGCGGCCGAAGCCGACGACGTGGGCGACGCCCGGCAACGCCGTCGTCAGCACGGTGCCGGAACCGTCGGCGTCGGCGACCAACGCGAGCGGATGGAACGCGGCCGCGGCAAGCGCTGCGCCCAGCTCACGCGGGTCGAGAGCCGGGATGTCCCCGAGCAGCACCGCGCCACCGAGAGCCGGAGGGGTGTGCGCGAGGCCGAGAGCGATCGCGCCGCGGAGATCGGCGGCCGTGTCATCCACCACAGACGCGCCGAGGTCGGCGAAGTCCTGGGCGAGCGAAGGGCTCGTGACGACGACGACGCCGGCCACGCCGGGAGCGGCCAGGGCCGCCTCGACGGTGTCGAGTGCCATCGCCCGCGCGAGCGCGAGTCGTTGTGCCCCGGGGCCGCCGAACCGCGACTTGGCAGCGGCCGTGCCCTTCACAGGCACCACGACGCTCCAGTCAGGCATCGTCCCCGCGAGCGTGAAGGCCGGCCTCGTAGCCCTCGGTCCACGCCTCCTGGGTGCCGAGGCGGAACATGTCCTCGTTCGCGGGGCGCACGATCGACATCGCTCCGGGGAGGTCGAGGTCGCCGACGAGACGGCCGAGGCCGCGCACGATCGCGACGGGAAGGCCGGCGGCCTTGCCCTTGACGAGGTCGGCTGCGCCCGCGATCTCGTCGGCGCTCGCGGCGACGGTGACGTCAAGCCTCTTGCCCGACGCGTCGGCGGTGCCCCGCAGGTCGTCGAGCACGCGGATGCCCGCCGCCCCGATCGCGACATCCGTCTGCCCCTGCCGCCACGGTCGCCCGAGGGTGTCCGTGATCACGACGCCGATGGACACCCCGAAGCGGGCGCGGAGGGCTTCGACCAGGGCGCGAGCCGAGGCATCCGGATCCGCCGGCAGCACGAGCACGAACCCCTCCGGGGTGTTGCTCGAGTCGACGCCGGCCGCGGCGAGCACCATGCCGAGCTTGTTCTCGACGATGCGGGTGACACCGCCTGGGTGCTCGCGGGTTGCGACGATGCGCACCGTCTCGGCCGTGATCGCGTCTTCGCGGTGGGTGGCCGCGACGAAACGGCCCTCGGCCTTGGAGACGATCTTGGACGTGATCGCGAGGATGTCGCCGTCCTCGAGCGGTGGCAGGGCGTCGCCGATGATCGTGGCGAGGTCGTCCCCCGCGACGATCTCGGGGATTCCGGGGACGGCGAAAACTGTAAGGCTCACCGCACAAGCTTAGGCAGCACGTCGCGGCCGAAGACCTCGAGCCACTCGCGCTGGTTGCGGCCGGCGTTGTGCAGGTAGATGCGGTCGAACCCGAGGTCGAGAAATTGCTGGATGTGCTTGCGGTGCGCGTCCGGGTCGGCGGACACGACCATCCGCCCCTCGAAGTCCTCCGGGCGCACCATGCGGGCGAGCTGTTCGAGCTCGAAGGGCGAGCGGATGTCGCTCTTGCCGAACCGCATCCCGCCATTGGGCCACTCGGTGAGTGCGTTGCGCAGCGCCTCCTCGTCGGTCGGCGCCCAGCTCAGGTGCAGCCGCAGCACCCGCGTCATCGTCGACGCGTCACGTCCTGCCTCGCGGGCACCCTCGGCGAACCTCTGAAGCAGCGGAGCGATCTTGTCGACCGGGGCCGCCTCGGTGATGAGCCCGTCGACGGTGCGGCCCGCACGCTTCGCCGCAACGGGACCGGATGCCGCGACCAGGATCTCCGGCGCGGCAGCCGGCATCGTCCACAGCCGGGTCGACTCGAGCTTGTAGTACTGCCCGTCGTGCCGCACGTCTTTGCCGGCCAGCCCCGAGGCGAACAGCTTCTTGATGATCTCGACGGCCTCGAACATCCTGTTGATCCGCTCCGGGGCTTCTGGCCAGTACTGCCCGACCACATGCTCATTGAGCGCCTCGCCGCTGCCGACGCCGAGCCAGTGCCGCCCCGGGTACATGGCCGCGAGGGTGGCGCTTGCCTGGGCAGTGAGCGCGGGATGCGACCTGAAGGTCGGTGCCGTGACGCCAGTTCCGAGGTCGCCCTTTGTCACCTGCCCTAAAGCGCTGAGGACATTCCACACGAACGACGCCTGCCCCTGCGCGGGCACCCACGGCTGGAAGTGGTCAGCGGCCATGACACCGGTGAACCCGTGCGTCTCCGCTAGCTGCGCGAGCTCGAGGATCTCGGTCGGGTGGAACCGCTCCAGCATGGCGGCATAGCCGATGTGCGGGGTGTTTGCTGGGGGCATGAGTCCATTGTGGACCGGTAAGAGCAACAGTTCCGGCCCAAGCCGAAGCACTTAAGTGGACAGTGTGTACATTAGTCCCATGCCCAACGAAAACACCTGGCCCGGCCCCATCACCGCAATGACCCTCTTCGCCGAGGATCTCGCCGCCACGAAAGCGTTCTACATCGAGGTCTTCGGCCTGCCGGTGTACTACGAAGACGAGGCATCCGCCGTATTCAAGTTCGGCGGCACCCTCATCAACGTGCTGACGATCGGCGAGGCCCCGAGCCTCATCGAGCCCGGCAGGGTGGCGACGTCCGATGCCGGCTCGCGCGTGCAGTTCACCCTTGAGGTGGACGACGTGGATGCCACGTGCGCGATGCTCACGGCGCGAGGAGTGGAACTGCTCAACGGGCCCATGGATCGGTCGTGGGGCATCCGCACCGCCAGCTTCAAGGACCCGGCGGGACACATCTGGGAGGTCGCCCATTGAGTGATGACGCTGAGTCCAACGGCCGGCCGGTGGTGCACTTCGAGATCAGCGGGCAGCACCCGGAGCGGCTGCGCAGCTACTTCGGCGAGCTGTTCGGCTGGACGTTCGACACCGACTCGCCCGTCGCCCCGGAGGTGTCGGAGGCCCGGAACTACGGCTTCATCGAGCCGGCGAGCGCGGACGGCGGCATCCCGGGCGGGATCGGCGGCGGCTCCGGATATCCCAGCCAGGTCATCTTCTACGTGAGCGTGCCGGACGTGGAGGCCGCGCTGCGTATTGCGGAGAGTCTGGGTGGCACACGGGTGATGGGCCCGGCGCAGAAGCCGTCCGGCAAATTGGTCGTTGGGCAGTTCCGCGATCCCGAGGGCAACCTCGTGGGGGTGGCCGGGCCCGGTTAGGGTTCGCGCGACGCGCTCCTCATGTCGCTCATCTAGTGTCTGCTCCAGCCCT
>JAODLY010000053.1 GCA_025464445.1 Rhodoglobus sp.
GCCACCGGCGGTGATCACCGCGGCGGCGGACGCAGCCTGGCCGAGCACGACCGTCTGGATGTGCGGGCGGATGTACTGCATCGTGTCGTAGATCGCAGTCATCGCTGTGAACGAGCCACCCGGCGAGTTGATGTACATGACGATGTCGCGGTCGGGGTCCTGGCTCTCGAGCACGAGCAGCTGGGCCATGACGTCATCGGCAGAGGCGTCGTCGATCTGCACACCGAGGAAGATGATGCGGTCTTCGAAGAGCTTCGCGTACGGGTCCTGGCGCTTGTAGCCGTAGGCCGTGCGCTCTTCGAACGTCGGCAGGATGTAGCGCGACTCTTGCGCCTGGCCGGCGATGCCCGCGGGGGCGCGGAAGTTGAAGTTGTCCATGGTCAGTCCTTCTTGCCTGTCGCGGTGTCGTTCGTTCCGCCGCCGCCGACGACGTCGGAGGCGAACTCGCGGAGGTGGTCCACGAAGCCGTACTCGAGCGCCTGCTGTGCGGTAAACCAGTTGTCACGGTCGTTGTCGATGAGGATCTGCTCGACCGACTTGCCGGTCTGCTCGGCCGTGAGCTCGGCCATCCGCTTCTTCATGTCGAGGATGACGCCGGCCTGGGTCTGGATGTCAGCGGCAGTTCCGCCGAAGCCACCGGATGGCTGGTGCAACAGCACCCGCGCGTTCGGCGTGATGTACCGCTTGCCCTTGGTCCCCGACGAGAGCAGGAACTGCCCCATGGATGCCGCGAGGCCGATGCCCACAGTGACGATGTCGTTGGGCACGAACTTCATCGTGTCGTAGATCGCCATGCCTGCGGTGATCGATCCGCCGGGCGAGTTCACGTAGAGGAAGATGTCGCGCTTCGCGTCCTCAGCTGCGAGCAGCAGGATCTTCGCGCAGATCTCGTTGGCGTTTTCGTCGCGCACCTCTGAGCCAAGCCAGATGATGCGGTCCTTGAGGAGTTGGTCGAAGATGCTCGAGACCAATGCCGGTTGGGCCATTGTTTTGCGCTCCGTCTGTTCGTATAGGTATTGCGTTATCGCTTGATGACGAATCTATCTGAGCGGGCATGGGCATTCGGCTCTGTTCGCCGTGGGCAGAGCGGCGCGCCTATCGTGGCCTTCATGAGCGAAGACTGGTATGCCCGGGTCAGCAGCGTGTGGGCGTCGGCCGGCGAGATGGCGGATCTCGACGTGCTCGCAGCGATCATCGCCCTCGTCGCGGAACGACCCGCGGATGACGCTGCCGCCGTGTTCGAGGCGGCGAGCGCGCACGACTACGCCGACCGCGAGGCCGAGGCTGAGCCGCTCTACCGGCGGGCCATCGACCTGGGGCTGGACGAAGCCACCCTCCCCCGCGCTGTCATCCAGCTCGCGAGCACCCTGCGCAACCTGGGCAAGGTCGAGGAGTCGATCCGGTTGCTCGAAGACCAGCTGCACGAGCATCCCGACGACGAGTGGACAGGCCCGAGCGCGGCGTTCCTGGCGCTCGCGCTCGCCAGCCGCGGGGACGAGCGGGATGCGGCATCCGTCGCCCTTGCCGCGCTCGCGAACTACCTGCCGATCTACTCCGCCTCCGTGCGCAGCTACGCGATCGGGCTCGCGGTGCGCGACTGAACGGGGCGTGTCAGCCACGGAATGTCGGCGGGCGGGGTGACCATGGATGCATGGCTGACATCGACATCCGCGAACTGCGTGCATACGAGCCGTACTGCGTCGAGTGCGGCGAGACCGGTCCGATCGAGACGAGTTCGTTCCTCGCCTTCGCGTGGGAGCAGGCGCACGACTGCGCCACTGCCGCCCGCGCGCGGGACGCGGAGTTGGCGCGGGCCTCTTAGCGCGCCACCGCCGCCTAACGCAGAACGGCCGCCCGAAGGCGGCCGCTCGCAGGTTTCAGCAACTCAGCTGTGGTCGTGGCCGTAGTGCTCGTTGTTCGGCTTGCGGCCGTGCGAGTCCTTGCCGGCGCCACCCTGCGCGTGGGCGTGCCCGTCATGGCTGTTTGCACCGTGCAGCGCGGAGGTCATCTCCGAAACGTCGAACTCTTCGTCGTCGTCGCTGTTCACCGTGGCGGTGAATGCCGAGACGTCGACATCCTTGCCCTTTGAGTCGACGACCTTGGCCTTGCCGAGCACGACGGCCAGCGCCTTGGAGCGCGCGACTTCCGCGATCATGCCGGGGATCTGGCCGTTCTTGTCGAGCACTTCGATGAACTCGCCCGGCTCCATGCCGTACTGGGCTGCGCCCTGCACGAGGTAGTTGGTGAGCTCGGTCTGGCTGACCTTGATCTCTTCCTTCTCGACGATCGTGTCGAGCAGGATCTGCGAACGGAACGTCTTCTCGCTGGAGATAGCCACCTCGCCGCGGTGCACATCATCGTCGAGACGGTTCTCGTTCTCGAGGTGACGGTGCACCTCGTCTTCGATGAGCTTCGCCGGCACCGGGATTTCGACGCTCTTGAGCAGCTCGTCGACGATCTGGTCGCGCGCCTGGGCGCCCTGGCCGAAGGACTTGGAGCGGGTGACCTGCTCCTTGATGTCGGCCTTGAGTTCTTTGATCGTGTCGAACTGGCTCGCGATCTGGGCGAAGTCGTCGTCGGCCTCAGGCAGCTCGCGCTCCTTGACCGCCAGCAGCGACACCGTGATGAGCGCGACCTCGCCCTCATGATCCCCGCCGAGCAGAGTGGATTCGAACGTCGTCGACTCTCCGGCGCTCAGCGAGTCGAGCGCCTCGTCGATACCCTCGATGAGTTCGCCCGAGCCGACCTCGTAGGAGATGCTCGTGGCGGAGTCGACCTCGTCGTCGCCGATCTTCGCGATCAGGTCGAGCTGGGCGAAATCGCCGGTCTTCGCGGGGCGGTCGACGGTGACAAGGGTGCCGAAGCGGCTGCGCAGGGCGTCCAGTTCGTCCTTCACGTCATCCGCCGACACCTCGACGGCGTCGACCGTGAGCTTGAGGCCGTCATAGTTCGGGATGGCGAACTCCGGACGCACGTCAACCTCGACTGTCAGCTCGAGGTCGCCGCTGAAGTCCTTGACGTCAGGCAGCGTCACGATGTCGGCTGCCGGCCGACCGAGCACGCGGATCTTCTCGTCGGTGACGGCTTGGCGGTAGAACTTGTCGAGTCCGTCGTTCACGGCGTGGCTCAGCACCTCTTCACGGCCGACGCGCTGGTCGATGAGCTGCGGCGGCACCTTGCCCTTGCGGAAGCCGGGAATGTTCACCGACTGGGCGATGTGCTCGTAGGCGTGGGTGATGCTGGGTTTGAGCTCGTCAGGGGTGACAGAGATGTTGAGCTTGACGCGCGTGGGGCTCAGCTTCTCAACGGTGGTCTTCACGTTGCGTTCTCCTTGTTGTGATGGATGTGCTGTCGGGGCGACAGGATTCGAACCTGCGGCCTCTCGGTCCCAAACCGAGCGCTCTACCAAGCTGAGCTACGCCCCGGGCCGTGCGAAAAGCGGCCGTGGGCGCTCGCGTGAGCATCCCATCCAAAATTTGGCCTTGGCAAGTCTAGCTGACAACAACTGGGGCGCCGCCGGGGCTATTCCATCCGGGCAACGTATGGCGCGACGCCATACGTTGCTCAAACAGAGCCCGGCTGCCCTGCGACGGTCAGCCGGCGGCGAGAACGATGATCTTGTCGCCCGCGACGAAGGTCGTGCGATCGGCCTTCTTCGGGTTGACGGTGACGCCGTAGCCGCGCTCGCCGTTGCGGGCATCCGCGACGACGCGGTAGCCGATGGCGGTTTCGCCGCGCCTGCGTGCTGCCTCGAGCACCGTGTAGAAGTCGACGTCTGCACCGAGCGTGAGGTACTGCTCCACCGGGTTGAGGTAGACCTCGCTGCCGGTGCTGGCGAAGAGGTCGTCGAACACCTCCGTGAGCTGCTTGTTCTCAGAGACCTGGGAGAGCATGAGGCTGATGAGCTTGTCGCTGACGATGAAGTCGTCGGCATTGGTGACCTCGGCGAGCTCGCGGTTTCTGTCGTCGAGCATCTCGCTCACGATGTTCAGGTCGACACCGGTGCGATCCTGGATGTCGCGCAACTGCAGCAGGGTGATGAGCGTCTTGCCATCGGCGCGCTGCGCATCAAGCGTGTCTTTGTAGGCGAGCACGATGATGTGGTCGAACTTGTGCACGTCGAGTTCTTCGAGCACAGCGCGGCTCGTGGCGTCCCCGCGCTTGAACGTGATCGCGAGGGTGTCGTACTTGGGAAAGTCGGGCTTCTCGACATCCGCGAGCACCGTCACCACGGAACCGGTCGCGACGTACTCGCTCAGCTCCTTGAGCATCCCCGCGAGGCCATGGTTGTACCCGAGCACGAGTGTGCTCTCTGGCTTGGCCGCGGGCATCTTCGCTGTGCTGATTGCCGCGGCATCCACGGTGCCTGCCGTCGAGAGCCTGATGGTGCTGTCGTCCTCGGCGATGACGATGAGCTGGTCGCCCGCCTCGTAGATCGCGGTGTCCGTCGGGTTGAGTTCGACGACTCCGCCTTTGACGATGCCCATGACGCAGGAGTCTGCGAAGGCGAGCTGGGCGTCGAAGTAGGTCTTGCCGTACAGCGACGGCTGCTCGGTGAAGTAGATCTCGTCGCCTTCGAAGTCGAGCAACTCGGAGTAGACGACACTCAGCCCGCTCTGGCGGCAGCTCTGCACGGTGATGCGGCCGATGAGGTCGCTGCCGAGCACCCAGTGCGCCTCGTCCCTGCCCACGAGTCGGGCGGCCTCGAGGTTGCCCTCGTGCTCGATCTCGCCGACGATGTGGTACTTCTCCGCCTTGCGCTTCGGGTTGTTGGTGAGCGCCAGCGCCGTCTTGATCACGTCGGAGTCGGGATCGGGGCTGCCCTCGGGTGCGAGAAGGACGATGCTGCGGGCGTTCTGCGGGTTGCTCAGGTCGAGGTCGGTGAGGTTCATCGGGTCGCCGGTGCGCACGATGATCTTCGTCTTGCCGGTCTTGCCGACCTGCGCGCGGATTTCGTCTTCCATCTCGACCTTGTCGCGGTCGGCGAGGATGACGATTGCCGATCGGCCGCGCGACTCGTTGGCCACAACGATCTCACCGATGATCGGGAACACTTTTGTGCTCCAGCCGAGGATGAGGGTGTGGTCTTTTTCGAGAACTTTCGAGCGGCCCTTGCGCAGTTCCTCGATCTTCGAGTCGAAGGCCCCAGAGATGATGCCGATGAGGGCCGCGACGATGATCAGTCCGCCGATGGTGATGGTGAGCATGAACAGGCGGAACCACCAGTTGGTGTCCCCGCCCATGGTCCCCGGGTCGAGCGTGCGCAGGAGGTTGCCCCACAGCGTGTCCAGCGGATTGGTGTTCGGGTCGTCGTTCGGGAACTGCCCGAACAACGTGAAGAGCATCACCAGACCGAAGATCACCAAGACGAGCACGATCGTGGCAATGCCCAGGAGCGCGATGAGGGCGACGGGGCCACGCGACATCCAGTTGTCGAACCAGTAGCGGAAACGCTCGCCGAATGTGGGCTTGTTCATGGGGTCCTTCGGTTGCACGTGCGCGGATCATATGCCCGCGAGGTCTCGCATAAGAGTGGCACAGCGCCGCGCACCGCGCAGCCCGCTGGTCCGCGGGGATGCCGGTGCCGGCCGCGAGGTCTCGCGCGAGTCGGGTACAGTATTCCTCGGCAGTCGGGCGGTCAACCGCTCGGCCCCGGGGATGTAGCTCAATGGTAGAGCCTCAGTTTTCCAAACTGATCACGCGGGTTCGATTCCCGTCATCCCCTCGAAATGGCGAAGGCGGTCGGCCCCTCTAGGGGTCGGCCGCCTTCGTCATTTCGAAAACGGCACGTGAATCGAATGGGCCCCCGCTAGGCAGTCAGTCGCATTGCGCATTCGCAGGGAGAAGGGCATCCGAGCAACCGCGCAATGTGGATGCGGCCTAGTAGGGGATCCCGTCATCGGTCGACCTGACCTGACGCACGCTCAAACGAGTCCAGCGCACCGGCGCTGAACAGCACGAAGGTCGCGAGCTCCACGGCGGAGTCCGCCGAGGCCACCGTCGACACGGCGATGCGAGCCGCGTCATCCATGGGCCACCCGTAGATGCCGGCGCTCACGGCGGGAAACGTCACGTGCCGAGCGCCCAACTCATCAGCCACACGCAGCGACGATGAGTAGCACGACGCGAGTTGGTCGGAGTGGTCGATGGTCTTCGCCCAGACCGGACCGACGGTGTGGATGACCCAGCTCGCCGGCAGGCGTCCGGCCGTCGTCGCGACGGCGGCACCTGTGGCCAGCCCCTCCTTGAGCGTCGTGGCTCGCAGCCGGCGGCACTCCTCGAGGATCGCGGGACCGCCCGCGCGGTGGATGGCGCCGTCCACTCCCCCGCCGCCGAGCAGGGTGTGGTTGGCGGCGTTGACTATCGCGTCAGCGGGGACCTTCGTGATGTCCCCCTGGACGAGTTCGATTCGCACCACACTCTGACGCTACCTACAGGCAAAGCCCCGCGCGATCCTGTGATTCGAGTTGGTCGCTCCACGGCTGAGGAGCGACCCGTCATGATGGACACGTGACAGACCCCGCCCGCAGCTTCCGACGCGTGGTGCTCGTCGTCTCGCTGCTGAACCTCGCGTACTTCGGCGTCGAGTTCGCGATCGCACGCGCGATCGGTTCGGTTTCGCTGCTGGCCGACAGCATCGACTTTCTCGAGGACGCGAGCATCAACGCCCTGATCTTCGTGGCGTTCGGCTGGTCGCTACGCCGACGGGCGCGGGTTGGCGGCGTGCTCGCGTTCGTCATCCTCGTGCCTGCCGTTGCGACGGTCTGGATCGCGGTGGCCAAGATCCTGAACCCGACGGCGCCCAGCCCTGCCGCGCTGTCGATCACGGCGGCGGGAGCCCTCGTGGTCAACCTCATCGCGGCGGTGCTGCTTGCCCGTCACCGGCATTACGCCGGCAGCCTGGCCCGCGCTGCGTGGTTGTCGGCGCGCAACGATTCGCTCGCGAATGTCGCGATCATTGCGGCGGCGGGCGTGACTGTGTGGTTGCAGTCCGGCTGGCCGGACATCATTGTGGGTGTCGCGATCGGCGTGTTGAATGCCGATGCCGCCAGAGCGGTGTGGAGGGCAGCCCGACAGGAACGGCTCGATGATGCGGCCGCGCGGGCCTAGCCGTCGATGCGCTTGAGCACGTGGATCGGGATGGCCACCCCGAGGCATGATGCGAGGATCCCCGCCAGGAACACCGGGTACTCGGCGCCGACCACGTAGAACGCGGAACCCATGACGTACAGGCCGCCGACGAAGAGCACGATGGAGACGACGAAGGCGATGATGTTCACGTGCTCATCCTAGCGAACCGGTGATTCTCGGCAGCCACGGCGTACCCCCCATCTTGGGGGTAAAACGTGAAGGATCATGTCCCCTACTATGAGGACAACCGCACCCGAACTGGCTCTCGCGGTTGAGCCACGCGCCGTTTCCCGAATCGCCCCGCGGCAGGCAATCACAGGATCACTATGTCTATCGAAACCGAACTGCCCCCCTTCGGTTGGTACCCGGATCCCGCCGGTACTTCCATGCTCCGCTGGTGGAATGGCACCGCCTGGACGAACAACCTTGAGCGTCGTCGCCCCGAGGTGCAGGCTTCTCCCGAATTCGCCACACGGCTCGCTTCCTGAGCCACCGGTAGCCGCTACCCTGTACGCACGTCGTACAGGGAGCTGCTGCTGATGGTCACACCGGATAGGTCGTTCGTCGAACACGCCGGCTACGTGGTTTTCCCCCGCGGGCCCGGCGATCTCACGAGCACGACGCACTGTCCGGCGTGTTTTTCGGCGCTCACGAGCACCGTGTGCGGCATCTGCCACCTGGATCTCACCCATCCGGCCGCGGCGGAGTTGCACACGGTTTCGCTCGAGGCTGCCGCAGCGCTCGAGCACCGCGTCGAGCTGATCGGCAGGATGCGGTTCGAGACCGCTGGCGCACCCGCCGCACCCGCCATCCCCGCCGCGGTTGCCGCTCCCCCGGTCGTCTCTGCGCCGAGTTCGGCGCCACCGGTTGCGACCCCGCCATCGGTTCGGGATGCCGCGCCGAAACGCCATTTCGGCGTGCAGGTGGTCCTGCTCATCGTCGGCGTCTCACTGCTCGCCGTTGGCGCGGTCTTCTTCCTCGTCTACGCGTTCATCACGTTCGGACTTGTCTGGCGCTCTGTGATCATCGCCGCGGTCACGGTTGCTGCCTTCGTCGGGGCGTCCCTCCTGCGCCGGCAAAAGCTCGGCGCGACGGCCGAGGCGATCGCCGCCCTCGCTGTCGTGTTCGTCTACCTCGACGCGTTCGCGATCCGGGCGAACAACCTGTTCGGCGCCGAGCGCGCCGACGGGGTCGTCTATTGGGGCGCGACCCTGCTCGCTTCTGCCGTCGTCTTCGCGGTGTGGCACCGCCTCTCCGGCCTGCGCCTGCCGAACATCGTCGCGTTCGCGGCGGCAGCGCCCGGCCTTGCCCTCCTCGTGGGCGGACTCACGACCAGCCTCGAGGATGCGACTCGCGTGTTCGTCTCGTTCGCCGCGCTGGCTTTCGGCGGCCTGCTGCATCCGCTGGCCGGCGCGAAGCGAGTCGAGCGAGTCATCTCGCTGGTCATCGGCTGCGTTGGGCTGGCCGCGGGCGGCATCGCCGCGCTGTTCCTTGAGCCGAACTGGGATTGGGCGCCGGCCGTAGGGCTCGGTGTCATCGCGATAATCGCGCTGCTGCACGTGGTGGTGGCGACGAGAGTGGGGTCGCCTCGGGCGCCAGCACGTGTCGCGGCCGGGATCGGCGGGGTCGCGGCATCCGCAGCGATGCTCGCGACGGGGCTGCGGATGAACGACGTGCCTTTCGTCGTGCTCGCGGCACCGATTGCGGCTGCGGCCATCGCGCTCGCCCTCGAGTTCGCGGCGCGGCGGGTGTCCGGGCTCCCCCGGGCCGCCGCCGTGACTGCGGCCTGGGCATCCGCGGGCGTCGCAGCTCTCGCCCTGCTGTTCCCGGTCGTGACGAGCTTGTCGCCTGTCATCGGGCTCGTCGTCGGCGGCACGGAGCGCTGGAGTGTGCGCGGCGGCAACGCGATCGCCTTGCAGCAGGAGAACATCGACGCGGTCATCGCCCTCGCCGCAATCGTCGCCCTCGCCGCGGGCGGCTGGCTGATGTCTGACGTCTTCGCCCGGCGCAAGCCCATCATCGCGTGGGCGGCCGTAGCCGTGCTCATCCTCGCCGCGCCCCTCACCGGGTTGCTGTGGCTCGCCGACATCGCCTGGCTCGTTCTCGGGGCTGCCGGCCTCGTAGCTCTCGTCGCGGCGGCCCGCCGTGGGTCCCGCGTCGCGGTGCGGGCTCCCATCGCCGCGGCGGCGATCGTGGCCACGGCCCTCGCGTACGCGTCATCGTGGGCGAGCATCGACACCTGGTGGTACGGCTCGGTCGGCACCGTGGCACTGCTCGTCGTGGCGCGCGTCACGACGAAATCGGCGGTGGTGCGCGCCATCCTGCTCGGCGCGGCCACTGTCGTCGCACTCGTCGCGGCAGGCTCTGAGGGCTGGCACACGAACGAGCGCTTCCATGGCGGCGCCGGCGCGGGCGTCGACGCCACGCATTTCGTCGGGATCCTCGCGATCCTGCTTGTCATACTCTCTGCCGTGCTGGCCCGGGTGCTCTCGGCGCTCGAGACCAGGGTGCTGTTCTGGCTCTCGTTCGCGGCGGCGGTTGTCACCTCGGGAGTGAGCTGGGTGCTCGGCGCCATCGCGAGCCCGGCCGATCTGGGCCTGCTCGTGTTGCCCGAGTTCCTGACGAGCGTGCTGCTCGCATTCGGCCTGCTGGTTGCGCTGCTGGGGTGGGTGCTGCTGCCTTCGACCTCCCGGTTCGGGGTGGAGCGGGTCGCGGCATCCATCGCCATTGCCCCTGTCGTCGCCTGGCTCGTCGATTCGCTCGCGCGTCTCGCCGCGCTCCCCGTTTTCGTGACCTCCCTGGCCCCGATTGCCGCCAGCCTGCTGGTCGCCGCCGTCGGGCTGGCGATCGCACTGCTGCGGCCCGGCGGTGCCCCGCGCTGGACACTGGACGCGGGTGTCGCGCTCGTCGCGCTCCCGACGGTGCTCGCCGCGGTCTCGGTACCCACGGATGACACCTGGCTCATGCTGCTCGTCGCTGGCCTCACCGCCCTGCTCCTGTCGGTCTCGAAAGACGGTCTTTTCGCCTCCGGCTCGCCGCGCAAGCATCTCGGCTGGGTGGCTCTCGTCCTCGGCGCCGCGGGACTGTGGTGGCGTCTCGGCGACGCCAGGGTCACCGCGCTCGAGCCCTACGTGCTTCCAATCGCGGGCGCGCTGCTGGTCATCGCGTTCCTCGTCTGGCGCGCGGATCGACCGGCCGAGAGCGCCGCAGCGCCGGTGATCGCGTTCGCCGGCCTCGCGATCGGGGTCCTGCCGATCGCGGCGGTTTCCACCACCGGCCCCGTGCTGCGCACCTTAATCGTTGCCGGCGCCGCGGCCATCCTGGTGCTGGCCGGCACGTTCACGCCGGGAGTCAAGCTGCGCCACTACCGGGATGCCGCGGCGCTGGCCGGTGCGCTCGGCATCGTTACGGCTGCCGTCGGCCGCGCCGCCGCCATGGCCGCTGCGGGCAACACGGCAGACCCCACGCTCGACGCCTGGCTTGGCGGGGCGTTCGCGGTGCTGGTGGCGGCCGCGATCGGACAGTCCCGCGCCCGTCCGATCCTCGGCCAGGTAGTGCTCGGGGTTGCCGTCGCGGCGGTTGCGCTCGTCGAACTCGGGGTGCTCGACGGTCGCTTCGGCACTCCGAGGGCAGTGACCCTGCTCCTGCTGCTCGGCGTGCTCCACGTGCTCGGCGTGCTCTTCGACAGGGCGCCGTTCACGGCGCTCCTCGGCTGGGCGTCCATCGCCCTCGGTGCGGTCGTCGCGGTCGTGGCTGTGGCGGGAGAGGTCATCGATCCGCTCGAGTGGGCGACGGGCATCCTCGCCGCCGCGCTTTTGGTGGCGGGAGCCTTGCGGCTGCGCCGTTCCGCGGGCGCGCGCAGTTGGGCGTGGCTGGCACCGGGCCTGCTCGTGCTGCTCGTTCCCTCGCTGCTCGCCACCTTCGGGGAGCAGCCGGCCTGGCGGCTCGTCGGGCTCGGTGTCGCGTGCCTCATCGCAATCGTGGCCGGTGCGCTGCTCAAGCTCCAGGCGCCACTGCTGGTGGGTGCGGTGGTCGTCATCGTGCACGCCCTGCGCACGTTCGCGCCGCAACTCGCGGCGGTCTACCAGCTGACCGAAT
Organism: Rhodoglobus sp.; assembly: GCA_025464445.1. Taxonomy (GTDB): domain Bacteria; phylum Actinomycetota; class Actinomycetes; order Actinomycetales; family Microbacteriaceae; genus Rhodoglobus. The sequence goes on from JAODLY010000053.1 coordinate 11,230, forward strand.
GGTGGGTCTGGGCGGTGGTCGGCGGGGCGATCATCCTGTTCCTCGGCCTCACGTTCGAGAAGCGCCTGCGTGACCTGAAGTCGGTCGGCACCCGGGTGGCTTCGCTGCGGTAGCCGGCGAACCGCGGGAATCTCGCGAATCCCCACGGCATAAGGCGTGGGAGCGCTCCCATGACCCCCGGGTTGGGGGCTGTCGGGGTACAAAGGGGTCCCCTACTCTGTGGACGAGGGCCGTAACCGGCACTCGAATGCCGCACCCGGATGGCCTAGCGGCAGGGCACCACAGGACACGCAATGTCGACCACAACGAACACCAGGACGGAAGTAGCCCCCTACGGCTGGTACCCCGACCCTGCGGGCAGCCACAAGCTGCGGCTTTGGAACGGCGCCGAGTGGACTGACAAGCTCGAGCGCAAAGGTTCAGGCGTCCAGCCGGTTTTCGGCTATTCCGAAGACGGCCGCGTCACCCGCCAGTTCGACTACTGAGCCAGGCCAGCACGGCTAGCACCCGCCGGTGGTCGGTGCCGGAGTCATCCAGCGCCAGCTTCTGGAAGATGGCCGTCACGTTCTTCTCGACAGCGCCGATGCCGATCACGAGCTGCCTGCCGATCGCCGCGTTCGTTCGCCCCTCGGCCATGAGGGCCATCACTTCCCGCTCGCGCGGTGTCAGCGCGGCGAGCGGATCATGGCGCCGCCCCAACAGTTGCGCGACGACCTCTGGGTCGAGCACGGTGCCGCCTGCGGCGATCCGTTCGACGGCATCCCTGAGCTCGGCGAGCGAGGCAACCCGGTCTTTGAGCAGGTAGCCCACCCCGCCGCTGCCGCTCGACAACAGCTCCTGGGCATAGGCGACCTCGACGTACTGCGAGAGCAACAGGATGCCGACGCCGGGCAGCGCGGACCTCGCCTCGATGGCCGCCCGTACGCCCTCGTCGCGATATGTCGGCGGCATCCGCACGTCGAGCACGACGATGTCGGGCGCCACGGCGGTCAAGTCGGCGAGCAGGTCGACAGCGTCGCCGTATGACGCAACCACATCGAAACCGGCCTCGTCGAGCACGCGCACGAGCCCTTCACGCAACAGCACCGAGTCATCGGCAACCACCACGCGAAGGGGTGCTGTTGGGCTCACCCAGCCAACACTAGGCAATCGAGGTCGTCGACGTGACGGAGGTCGTCACCGGCAGGTGCGCCGAGACGATCGTCGGCCCCCCAGCCGGGCTGTGCAGTTCGAGTGTGCCGCCGAGCCCACGCAGTCTCTCCTCGAGGCCGGAGATGCCGTGCCCCGCGATCGTGAATGCGCCGCCGCGGCCGTTGTCGGTCACGACCACGTCGAGCCAGGATTGCTCCTCAACCCGCAACGAGACGCGCACCTCGATGTCCGTTGCCCCCGAGTGCTTGCCCGCGTTGACGAGAGCCTCGCTGGCCATGAAGTAGGCATTGCGCTCGATCTCCTGCGGCAGCTCGATGCCGTCGGGCAGCTCGCTGACCACTCGCGCCGGCACGGTGCTGCGGGCCGCCGCGGACTCGAGCGCCGCGACGAGTCCCCGGTCGAGCAGGATGGGCGGCGCGAAACCGCGGGACAGCGCGCGCAATTCCTCCAGGGCATCCTTCGACTGCTGCATGGCCTCGGAGATGAGGCTCCGCGCCTTCTCCGGGTCGGCGTCGAGCTGGCGCTCGGCCGCAGCCAGGTCCATCTGCAGCCGCACGAGCCGCTGCTGCGGCCCGTCGTGGATGTCCCGCTCGAGTCGGCGCAGTGAGTGGCCCTCCGCGGAGTGCGCCGCCCCGCGAGACTCGGCGAGGGTGGCGACCTCGCGCTGGAGGGCATCCGATCGCCACGTGCCGAGCACGCCACGGGCAACGAGCCAGTGCAGCGAAACCAGGCCGCGGCTGACGAATGGCAGCGTGGCGACAAGCACGATGCCGAGCGCCAGGTAGATGAGGTTGTCGGCGAGAACGACATCGAGGCCGACGCGACCCTGGAAGATCCACTCAGACAGGAACCAACCGCGGTGGCCCTGGGGCAGGAAAATCGACCAGAACCAATAGGTGAGTCCGCCCAACCCACTCGCTACCCAGCTGATCATTATCGACCAGGTGAACGTCGTGATGATGAAGTCGAGCACCATCACGTAAAGCAGGTACAACCAGTAGTGGCCGTTGCCGAGCACCGCGCGCACCCAGCCGAAGAAGCCCGTGCGGGCGCGGGCATCCTGCCACTCGGGCTTTTGGATAGGTGGCCTGCCGGTCCAGCGCAGCAGGGCGAGGTCGAGCGTGCCGAAACCTCTCGCTATGTAGAGGCACGCGACGATGAGCACGAGCCCGATAAAGAACGTGACGATAGTGCCGAACCCCGCCGAGAACAGTCCGACCGTGAGCCCGAAGCCGACGACGGCGATCGGGAAGGCGATGAACAGGTAGCCCAACTCGCGCGGCACGTTCGACCAGAGTCGCCAATACCCGGCCCGCCCGGGCTGGGTGGCGATATCTGTGGTTGTCATGAGCGTCTCCTCAATTGTGCCGGTACTGGCACAGTCCAATGCTCGCGAGCCGCCGCATCCCGCAGTATCAGGCAGTCACACGAACCGGCGGTGGGGGTATCCCCCGTCGGCCCTTGCGAAAATGCCGTGGCTGCGTAGCGTGGAAGGGACGACAAAACGAAGGAGTCATCATGACCCAAGTCACATCAGTCCCCCGCACATCAGCGGACCCGGATGTCACGAGCGGTGTAGCCCAATTCCTCGGGCCCGTCGTGACCGACCTCACCGCCCTCTCCGTCGACGGCAAGCAGGCGCACTGGCACGTGCGCGGGGACAACTTCCAGGCGGTGCACGAACTGCTCGATACCATCGTCGACCACGCCCGAACCTATGCGGACATGGCGGCGGAACGCGTCGTCGCCCTCGGGCTGCCGATCGATGCGCGCGTGCAGACCGTGGCATCCAAGGCGACCACCCCGAAGCTGAAGCCGGGATTCCAGCACACCGACGCGATGATCACCCAGGTGATCGCGGGCATCGATGCGACCCTCATCACCGTGCGCACAGCCGTTGACGAACTCGACAAGCTCGACCCGGTGAGCCAGGACGTCGTGATCGAGATCGCCCGTGCGCTCGAGAAGGACCGCTGGTTCCTCTTCGCGCACGTGGCACCGAAGTCACGCAGCTAGAGCGCGTTGTGGGTGAAGCGGCCCCCGAGCAGGGTGGCCGCTACAGGCATCTCTCGCAGTTGCCCAGCCGTCGCAGCCAACGGGTCGAGTTCGACAGCAGCGAGGTCGGCGACCTCCCCAACGGCGACCAGGGTGCGCACCGACGACGCGATGGCGACTCCCGCCGAAATTGACTGCTCGGGATGCCACGGCTCGCGCCCGTCCCGCGCGCGCCCGACGGCCGCGGCCGCCGTCACCCACGGATCGAGTGGTGCGACAGGTGCGTCCGAGCCCATCAGCAGCTCGGCCCCCGCCGCGGACAGTGACGCGAGCGCGAAGCTTCGCCCGGTTCGTCCGGCCCAGTACAGGTCGGCGACGTCCCTGTCGTCCATTGCGTGCTCGGGCTGCACGCTCGCGGCGACGCCGAGAGCGGCGAAGCGCGGGACGTCCGCGGCGCAGAGCAGTTGCGCGTGCTCCATCCTGCCGGCGATGCCCAGGCTCTCGAAGGCGTCGAGCGCCAGGCTGTTCGCGGCATCCCCGATGGCGTGCACGGCGGGCACGAGACCCGCGGCGCTCGCCCGGCGCATCCAGTCGACGAGAGCCTCGGGCTCGACGGTGAGCAGCCCGCGGTCGTCGCCCATCCCCGGATACGGGTCGACGCAGTAAGCAGTACGGGTGTTGAGCGAGCCGTCGGTGATGATCTTGAACGGCCCGACCTCCAACAGCTGCCCAAGCTTGTCGCCCGTGCGAAGACCTTCGGCGATGGCGCGGTCGAGGTACTGCGGGTAGACCCCGGCCCGCACGCGCAGCCAGTCGAAACCCTCGGCCATCCGTCTGCGCCAATTCTCGAAGCTCCAGGTCATCTCGAGGTCGACGATGCCGACCACGCCCCGGGCGGCCGCGGCGCGACCGGCGTCCGCGACCCAGTCGTCGAGCAGCGCGTCGGGCACGTCATCGAGTGCGCCGACCACGGCGAAGCACTCGTCTTCGCGCAGCACGCCCGTCGGGTGATCGGCGAGGCCGAACCGCAGCAACGCCGCCGAGTTCAGCCAGCAGGCGTGCAGGTCACCACTGATGAGCACGACGGGAGCGGCGGGGACCGTCGCGTCGAGCAGGTCGCGGGTGGGGGCATCCGGCCAGAGCCCATCCCTGAAGCCGACCCCGACAAGCACGGCGTCGGCTCGTGACGACGGTTGGCGGCCGGCGATGGCCGCTGCTTCGACAGCGGATGCCGCGGCCGACACGTCGAAGCGCTGCCGGCTCATGGCCCACTGGCTCATGTGCACATGCTCATCCCACAGGCCGGGAAGGATCCAGCGGCCGCCGAGATCCGTGCCGCTCTCGCCAGGGTTGCCGACCTCGCCTGGGCCGCCGATTTCGGCAATGACACCGCCCTCGATTCGCAGGTCGACCAGCTCGCCGGCCAGTCGCGCGTTGCTAAGAATCATCGCGGTGCACTCGCCGCATCTCCCTGGCCAGTGGCGGGTTGGAGTAGTGCTCGCCGGCCTGCAGCTCATCGATGATGCGATCGACGACCTCTGGCGACTTGTTCTGGCTGAGTTTGAGGCGCGCGTCGAAACGGTCGACCTTCAGGCGCAGCCCCACTGTGCCGAGGGCGATGCGGCGAGCACCCTCCTCGTCGATGCTGAGGTGCACAGGGTGCGGCATCCGCTCCTCGAAGTGGTCGGTGAGCTTGTCGAGCACGCGAAAGTTCTCCTCGGTGCTGAGCAGCTCTGGCGTGCCGTAGAGGTGGGCTGTGACGTGGTTCCAGGTGGGAACGAAATCGGTGGGTGCATACCATCCCGGCGAGACGTAGCCGTGCGGTCCCTGGATGATGACGAGCACCTCGTGCCGCCCAAGCTCGTGCAGCTGTTCGTCGGGCCGGCCGACGTGGCTCACTATCGAGATACCCTCTGCGTCCTCCTCGAGCATGACTGGATAGTGCGAAGCGACAAGCCCGGTCGAAGTGTTCGAGATGATGGTCGCCCAGGGGTTCTCGCGGATGAGCCGCTTGACCTCATCGGGGTCGGTGAGCAGGTAACCGGGGGTGTGGCGCATGCTCCAAGCTTGCCAGCCCGAGGCTCGATTCTCTTAGGCCTGGTCCTTCGGGCACCAGTACAGCTTCCTGCCACCGATCTCCTCCATGACGATGGGGGTGCTGCACACCCGGCACGGCTCGCCCGTGCGGTGGTAGACCCAGTGCCTGTCTGAACGGCTGGCCATCGCGCCATCGTAGGCATCGGCAGAAAGGCCATCCATAGTCATCATCTGCCCGGTCTGCACGCCGATCGCGAGCAGTTTCGCCCAGTCCTGCCACAGCGCGCGCACAGTGGCTTCGGGAAGGTCTTTGCCCGGGATGTGCGGGTTGAGTCGCGCACGGAACAGCAACTCCGCGCGGTACACATTGCCGATGCCGGCGACGACCGACTGGTCCATGAGCAGCAGGCAGATCGGGGTGGGTTTCTTGCGCACAGTCGCGACGAAGCGGTCTTCGGCGGCCTGGCTCGAGTCCACCTGCGGGTCGGGACCGAGCTTCGCGATCTGCGCCTGCACCTCGTCGGAGCGCAGCACCGCGCACGCGGTTGGGCCGCGCAGGTCGGCGACCGTGGCATCCGTCAGCAGGCGCACCCGCACTGCGCCGATCGGCTCAGGCGGAAAGTTGTCGATGGGGGCCTCGAGCTTCTCCTGCTCGGCCATGCGCAGGCGGGTCCGTCGCGGTGCCCCGATTGAGGCGAGACTGTCTTCGTGCTCGCCGACTACAGTTCCGCGCTGATTGGTCTGGCCGATGCGCCCGTTGGCCGAAGCCATCGTGGCGTCCGCGGTGATATCGCCCGCGAAATCCCACGCCCCGTACAACCCCAGGTGCACGTGCAGCCACAGGTCGTTGTCGAATTCGAGGAACATCTGCTTGCCGACGGCCATGGCGCGCGTCATCCGGTGTCCATCGAGCCGGGCGGCCCCCGCCGCGAAGCGACCCTGCGGCGACGAGACTTCGGCCGCCTTGCCGACGAAATGCAGCGCGAACTGGCGCGCGATGCGATGGACCGAATGCCCCTCAGGCACGCGGCGCCCCGAACCGCATCATCATGCCCCGATCTCGTGGCCGGCGATCAGCCCCGTGGACTCATACTCCGCGAGCTGCGCGATGCGCCTCGCATGACGCTCCTCGCCGGAGAACGGCTCGGCTAGAAAGACGTCGATGAAGTGTTTGGCCTCGTCAAGGGTGTGCTGCCTGGCACCGATCGAAATGAGATTCGCATCGTTGTGCTGCCGTGCCAGCAGGGCCGTCGACTCGTTCCAGACGAGAGCGGCCCTTGCGCCCTTCACCTTGTTGGCCGCCATCTGCTCACCGTTGCCGGATCCGCCGAACACGATGCCGAGGCACTCGAGGCCGGCGGCCTGGTCTCTCACAACAGCGAGCGCAGCATTGATGCAAAACGAGGGGTAGTCATCCAGGGCGTCGTAGCTCGCCGGGCCGTGATTGACGACCTCGTGGCCGGCCGCACGCAGGTGCTGCTGTAGGTCTTCGCTGAATTCGAGGCCGGCGTGGTCGGTCGCGATATGGATGCGCATGGCTTCAGTCTAGGAAACTCAGTCGATCCAGAAACCGGTCTTGCCCAGCAAGCGCGTCTGCTTGTCGGCCCCCGCGGGCACCTCAACCTCGGGACCGAACACGTGGATGGCCCGCAGCTCGTCGAGTTGCGGCATCACCAGCTCCCACAAGCCGTCGACGAGTTCGTCGGGCAGCGAGTAGTCGAACCCGATGAGCTTCGCGATCGACCAGGCCTGGAATGCACGGTAGTAGGTCGTGTGCTCGAAGAACACCGACACCGGGAGGTCGCCGTAGCTGAGGTGGGCGATCGCATCGGGATCGTTCGAAGCGGTCACGGCCGCGGTCGCGAGGTCGTTGACCCGGTCGTAGGCCGCGATGGGGTCGGCACCGAGCAGGTCGCCGTCCCAGTCCGTGCCCACCTCGTCGATCGTGCGCCCGGCGAGCACGTCTGGCACCCACGCCTCGTCTTTGGCGTGGGCTGCCACGAGATCCCGCACCGTCGGGTTGGCCGCGCGAGTCCAGGTGGCGGGAGCGGGGAGCGCGAGTTGGGCCGGCGTGATGCTGTCGATGACCGTGCGGAGCGCGGCATCCGCAAGCAGGAAGAGGTCTCTCGATGTCATGCGCGCGACGTTAGCAGTCGCCACCCACATCTGGTCTTTCGCCGATTCCAAGAGCAAACTGGATGCACGGAGGAAGCCATGAAGAAGTCAACGCCAATGACCCCGGAACTCATGCCGACCCTGTCTGCTGGCAGGCACAGGACGGCCCGGCAGGGTGCGTGCTTCATGGAATTCGCGTCATATCTCGCCGGGGAGCGCTGGAGCGATCATCCGGTGTGCACCCATCCGCTCCTCGCCGCTCTTGCCCGTGACGTGAACGATCTCACGACCGATGCCGCGAGGGGCGACCTCATGCCCCTCGTCACGCGCGTGATCGGGCTGAACGGCGACGACTGGCGCATTCCCGCGACGATCGCGATGCTCGCGGCAAGTGCCGCGCTGCCGATCGCGAGCATGGAGCGCCAACGCGCGCTGGCCGCCGGCATGCTCGGAGTGCTCGCCACGGCCAGCACGCCCCAGCTCGAGGAGCTTGCCGAGCACGCATTCGCGCAGACTCCGGACTCGGAGCGTTGGGCACGCGCCTACCTCGCCTCGACGGCCCTGTCGCGACCGTTCGGCGCCCACGCTGCCGCCGCGGTCGTCCACACCTCGGTGGTCGGAATCGCCCTCGCCTGCGTCGCGGACGCGGATGCCCGCCTCGCCGCCCTTCTCGAGCGCGCGATCGAGGCGACAAGGGCGATCGTGCACCCTGTCGACGCTGCCGAACCGGCGAGGATCACGCTGCAACTCGCCTAGTCCGACGGTTGCGACGTCGATGAGCCACGCGCTGCCGCGAGCGGTGCAGCCAGCCCGCGCGCGCCATCGGCGGCGCCGCGCATCCCGTTAGGCTTGACGCTCGGACACGATCCGAAAAAGTTCAAGGGAGCGCGCAGTGCCAGGAGAGAACCTCACCCGAGTCGAAGCCCAGGAGCGCAAAGCGCTCATCGACGTCACGAGTTACGACGTGACCCTCGATCTCACGACGGGCGCTGAGACGTTCGCGAGCACGACTGTGGTGCGCTTCGCCGCGAAGGCGGGCTCGTCGACGTTCATCGACGCCATCACGCGAGCCGTGCACTCTGTGACCCTCAACGGCACCAGGCTCGACGCGGCCGCCGTGAGCGACGGGGTGCGCATCCGGCTTGACGACCTTGCCGCAGACAACCTGCTCGAAGTCGTCGCGGATGCCGCGTACACGAACACGGGCGAGGGCCTGCACCGCTTCGTCGACCCCGTCGATGACGAGGTCTACCTCTACTCGCAATTCGAAGTGCCGGACTCCCGCAGGGTGTTCGCCGTGTTCGAACAGCCCGACCTCAAGGCCACGTTCCGGTTCACCGTCACCGCACCCGCGAACTGGCAGGTCGTGAGCAACTCCCCCACGCCGGCACCGGTCTCGACAGGCTCGACCACCGGAAGCGCGACCTGGAGCTTCGCGCCCACCCCGATCCTGTCCAGCTACGTGACAGCACTCGTTGCCGGCCCGTACGCCGTGGTGCGCGACGAGCTCGTGTCAAAGGACGGCCGCGTCATCCCGCTCGGCATCTTCGCGCGCAAGTCGCTCGAGCAGTACCTGGACTCCGACTACATCTTCGAGAAGACCCGCCAGGGCTTCGCGTACTACGAGGAGCAGTTCGACTACCCGTACCCGTTCGAGAAGTACGACCAGCTGTTCGTGCCCGAGTTCAACGCCGGCGCGATGGAGAATGCCGGTGCTGTCACTTTCACCGAGACCTACGTTTTCCGCTCGAAAGTGACCGACGCCGTCAAGGAGCGCAGGGTCGTCACGATCCTGCACGAGCTCGCCCACATGTGGTTCGGCGACCTCGTGACGATGAAGTGGTGGAACGACCTCTGGCTCAACGAGAGCTTCGCCGAATGGGCATCGACCCTCGCGACCGCGGAGGCCACAGAGTGGAACGAGGCGTGGACGACGTTCCAGGCAATGGAGAAGAGCTGGGCGTACAAGCAGGACCAGCTGCCATCCACGCATCCCGTTGTCGCGACGATCAACGATCTCGAAGACGTGCAGGTCAACTTCGATGGCATCACCTACGCCAAGGGCGGCTCTGTCATCAAGCAGCTCGTCGCCTGGGTCGGCCTGCCCGAGTTCATGCTCGGGGTAGCGAACTACTTCAAGAAGCACGAGTACGGCAACACGGAGCTCGCCGACCTGCTCGCCGAGCTCGAGGTCACGAGCGGCCGGCAGCTGGGCGACTGGGCGAAGCTCTGGCTCGAGACCGCTGGCGTCAACACCCTGCGCGCCGATATCGAAACGACAGCGGATGGCACGATCACCTCGTTCGCGATCCTGCAGGAAGCCGCGCCCGAGTATCCGACGCTGCGCCCGCACCGGCTCGTGATCGGCTTCTACGACCTGCACAACGGCAAGCTCATGCGCGACCACCGCGTCGAGATCGACGTGGATGGCGCACGCACCGAGGTGCCGTCCCTCGTCGGTCTCGGCAAACCCGCGCTCGTGCTGGTCAACGACGAGGATCTCGCCTATGCGAAGATTCGGCTCGACGAGGCATCCCTCGCCGTCGCCATGGAACACCTCGAAGACATCGACAACCCGCTCGCCCGCTCGATCGTGTGGGGCGCGGCGTGGGATGCCGCGCGCGACGCGGAGTCGGCCCCGAGTGACTATGTGCAGCTCGTGCTCAACAACATCGGTGCCGAGACCGAGTCGACGACGATTCGCACGACACTCTCGCAACTGACGACGGTCGCGCGCTACTACGTCGCCCCCGAGCGCCGCGCCACCACCATCGAGCAGGTCGGCGACGGTCTCTGGCTGCTCGCCAGGGAGGCCGAAGCCGGTTCGGACGCACAATTCCAGTTCGTGAAGTTCTTCGCGAACGTCGCATCGACGGACGACCATGTCGCGACCCTCAAGGGTCTCATCGAGGGGTCGATTACGCTTCCCGGGCTCGAGATCGACACCGACCTCGGCTGGGAGCTGCTCGAAGGCCTCGCGCTCAATGGCGCCGTGGATGACGCGGCGATCGAGTCAGCACTCGCGAAGGACAACACGTCGAACGGCCAGCAGGCCGCGGCACGCGCCCGCGCGACCTTCCCCACAGCGGCGGCGAAGAAGGCCGCATTCGACTCGCTCGCCGACTCGGACGAGCTGCCGAACGCGATAGTGCGCAACGTGACGATGGGCTACCAGCACGTCAACGACCCGTCGTCGCTCGCCGGTCTCGTCGAACCGTATTTCGCGAAGCTCAACGACATCTGGGCGAACCGCACGTACAAGATCGCCGAGTACATCGTGCTCGGCCTCTATCCCGCGCCGCTGGCATCCCAGGAGTTGGTGGATGCCACGACCGCCTGGCTCACCGCGAACCCCGACATCCCCGCGCTGCGCCGCCTCGTGATCGAGAACCTCGCGGGAGTGCAGCGCGCGCTCAAGGCCCAGCAGCGGGACGGCGCCTAGCCAGCAGCCGAGGACAGCGCACAGGTCGAGATGCCCTCGACCTGCATCTGGTACGTGCCGTCCTCCGCGGCGCCCATCGATACGGAGAACGTGAGTTCCTGCCCGTCGGGGGTCGTGGTCTTCCTGTCGGTGATGGCGTCAGAGGCGTCCACCATCGTCGAGGTGTAGCCCAGGGCATCCCAGAGCTGGCCGATAGCGGCGAGTGCCTTGTTGCGATCGGACGTGCTCGAGGAATCCAGCTCCTCGAACTTGCCACCGGGTTGCCCGTCAGCTGTCGTGCAGTCGTAGATGTTCTGGTCCCCGTAGGTCCAGGTGCCTCCCGCGGCATTGCGGATGAGCCCGATGCTCGTGACCATCCGCGCGTTCGCCTCATCCATGCGCAGGGGCGCGGTGGGGCTCGGCGTCGGGGTGGGATCGGCAGCGGCGCTCGCCGAATCGCCCGGCAGCGGCAATGGCGTCGTGTCGGGTGCACAGGCGGTGAGGACACCCAGCAGGAGGAGCGGGACGACCGCCGAGGTCACCAGGCGTGCGGTGGCTGCTGACATGTGGGCTCCCAGTTGCCTCTGCATGCGAGTGGTGCGGGTGGCCCATACATTAGCAGCGCGAAAGCGACCATGGCCATTGCACGGCCATGGTCGCTTTTCGGGCTGGCTGCTACTTCTCGGTAGCGGAACCCTCGTTGTTCACGTCGACACCCGCGGGGTCGGCGTGTCCGCCGTCGTTGCCGTCATCCGGCGTTGTCGACTCCGGGGCGCCGGGCGCCTCGGCCGGGTCGGTCGCCCCTGGCGTCTCGGTGGCGTCAGCCACCTCGGTGTCAGTTGCGGATGTCGGTGCCGGCGTGGGAACCGAGGATACCGCTGTCGCTCCGCCGACGCCCACTCCGGTGAGGAGTAGTGCCGCGAATCCGATAGCCGCGATATGCAGCTTCTTCATGATGTTCTCCTTTGGTCGTAACCTGAACAATCACTACTGTGGCGACCCGCGATAAGAGGTGGATAAGGGCGGCTGGCAAGACACTGCAAGGGCGCATCCAGCCTCTTAGCGTCTACTTATCCAGGTGTGGCACCCTCGCGCCGAGCCTGGCCGAGAAAGGGCCGCAGGAGGAAACGATGAAAATACTCCTCGTAGAGGACGAACCATCGATGATCGATGCCCTGCAGCGGGGGCTCACGGCCGAGGGGTTCGTCACCGAGGCGGCTTCGAACGGCATCGACGGGCTGTGGATGGCCGAAGAGCAGGCTTTTGACGTCATCATCCTCGACATCATGCTGCCTGGCCTCTCCGGCTACGAGGTGTGCCGGCGGTTGCGCGCAGCGGGTTCGACTGTGCCGATCCTCATGCTCACCGCGAAAGACGGCGAATACGACGAGGCGGACGCCCTGGATCTCGGCGCGGACGACTACCTGTCTAAGCCCTTCTCTTTCGTCGTACTGCTCGCGCGGCTTCGGGCGCTGCTGAGGCGGGCGCCGGCCGAGCGCGAACCGATGCTCACCGCCGGTCGAATCAGGCTCGACCCGGCAGCGCGGCGCTGCTGGAGTGGCGACGAGGAGATCGCGCTCACCGCCCGCGAGTTCTCGCTTGCCGAGTTCCTGGTCAGGCGTAAAGGGCAGACCGTGAGCAGGAACACGATCGCCGAGCACGTCTGGGACTCCGAACTGGATATCGACTCGAACGTTATCGAGGTCTACATCGGGTACCTGCGCCGCAAGCTCGACCAGGGCTCGGCGGTGAGCAGCATCGAAACAGTGCGCGGTGTCGGCTATCGGCTGCTGGACAGGGTGGACACGGATGCAGCGCTCCAGGGCTGAGACCACCCGTCGGCGTTTCGGCATCCGCCTGCGGGTGGTGCTCACAGCCACGGTGGTTGTGGCGGCCGCACTAGGCATCAGCGGGGTTTCGCTCGTGCTGCTCCTTCAGCAATCACTCGTATCGAGTCTCGATGCGGGGCTGGAGGCGAGGTCGGAAGACATCACAGCTCTCGCGGCAGCAGGAAGCCTCCCGTCGACGATCTCCAACACCGGCGAGGAGAGCTCGCTCATCCAGGTTGTGGATTCGTCGAACACCGTGATCGCCGCGACAAACAACGTGCAGGGACAGGAGCCGATCCTTGCCAGCCCACCCGCCGGCCCGGGTATCCAGTCTGTCGACCAGGTGCCGGTGGGGAACGGCCAGTTCCGGGTTTCGGCCGATACCGTGCAACTGCCGGGAGGGAAAGGCTGGGTCTACGTCGCTGCCTCGCTCTCCCAGGTCGACTCGGCCGTGGGCAACCTGACGATGCTGTTCGCCGTTGGGCTGCCCCTCGTGCTCCTCGTCGTTGTCGGCGCGCTCTGGCGCGCGGTGGGCCAGGTGCTGCATCCGGTGGAGGCGATCCGGCTACGGGCATCCACGATCGGCGGCGCCGACCTCTCGCAACGCGTTCCGGTTCCGTCAAGCAGCGACGAGATCGCGAGCCTCGCGACAACAATGAACGAGATGCTCGAACGGCTCGAAAGCGCGTCCCGCCGGCAGGGCCAGTTTCTTGGGGATGCCTCGCACGAGCTCCGCAGCCCGCTGGCGGCACTGCGAACCCAGGTCGATGTCGCCGTGGCGCACCCGGAGGCTCCCGGCTCTGCGGATGTTCTCGCGAGGGTTCAGGAACAGGTCGCGCGGATGTCGACACTCATCGACGACCTGCTCTTCCTCGCGCGCAGCACGGAGGCCGCGCCACACGACCTGACCGGTGTAGTCGACCTCGACGAGTTGCTCATCGCGGAACTCCACAGGCTGCGCGAGCACGATGCCCCCGCCGTCGAACTGCTCTGGGTGCAGGCCGCCCGGGTTCGCGGCTCCGAACGGGATATCGCACGGTTGCTGCGCAATCTCGGCGACAACGCCAGGGAGCATGCGGAGTCCACTGTCACCCTCGGGCTGGCTGTGACCGAGGGAAGCGCCGAGTTCACCGTCCAGGACGACGGCGCAGGCATCCCGGTCCAGGATCGCGAGAGGGTCTTCGAGCGGTTCACCCGGCTCGATGAAGCCCGCACCCGCACCACCCACGGCGGCGCGGGTGTGGGTCTCGCCATCGCCAGGCAAATCGTCGAGGATCACGGCGGCACGATAGCGATCACCGATCGGGCCGACGGCGCCACCGGGGCGGTGTTCGTCGTTCGGCTTCCGCTCTCGCCAGTGCAGGGCACTGGGTAGGCTTGAACGCGATGACTGGATTCGACTGGACGAGCCTGTGGCAGAACCTGGCTGACTTCGACGCAACCTGGCATCTCTTCACCGTGCTGTTCGTCGTCGTCGGTGCGTTTATCATCCGTGCCGTGCTGCTCTTCGTGATTCGCCGGGTTGTGAACCGCATTGTCAACGGGGCGAAGAAGAAGCACGACTTCGAGGACACCCAGGCCCTTCTCATGTCGCCGATCGCCGCCGTGCGGATAGTGCAACGCACCCGCACCCTCGGCAGCGTGCTCGGCAATATCGTCTCGGCCATCGTGTTGGTCGTCGCGGTGCTGCTGGTGTTCAACGCCCTGGTCCCCGGCGCGACGGGTGCGTTCGCCTTGATCACCGCGGCCCTCGGCGCCGGGCTCGGTTTCGGTGCCCAGAACGTTGTCAAGGATGTGCTCAACGGCCTGTTCATGGTGTCCGAAGACCAGCTCGGTGTTGGCGACGTCGTCGACACCGGATTCGCGACCGGCGTTGTCGAGGGGGTCGGCATCCGCGTCACGCAGGTGCGCGACGTCAACGGCACGCTGTGGTTCGTGCGAAACGGTGAGATCCTGCGGGTCGGCAACATGTCCCAGGGTTGGGCGCGCGTGATAATCGACCTCGCCGTGCCGTACGAAGCGGATGTCGAGGCCGTGCAGGAGCGCATCCTCGCGACGGCGCTCGACATGGCTGCCACCGCGAAGTGGAAGTCCCGCATCCTCGAGAAACCGGAAATCTGGGGCATCGAGTCGATCTCCGCCGAAGCGATTATCGTGAGGCTCGTGGTCAAGACGGCGTCAGCCGCGAAGGATGACGTAGCGCGCGAGCTGCGTGCGCGGCTCAAGCGCGCGCTCGACGAGATCGGCGTGCGGCTGCCCGCGCTCAACTCCATAATTCTGAGCGGATTCGAGGGGGCGGGCAGCGTGCGCGGAGCCCGTCCGCCGAAGACAAAGCCGGTGGCCGTGCAGGCTTCGAGCGAGAAGCTCAGCCCCGACCAGCTCAGGAAGGGCGAGAAATGACGACAGTTCCCGGCGGTCACGAGCCCAACCCCGTGACGCTGCGCATGAGCGCTGGTGGCGAGTCCGCGCAGGGCAACTTCTGGGAGCAGATCGGCGGCCGGGCCACGTTCGAGCGGTTGGTGCGGGCCTTCTACGCCGGCGTCGCGACCGACGAGGTGCTGCTGCCGATGTATCCGGAGCAGCCCGACCTGGAGGGCGCCATCCAGCGGCTCACCGGTTTTCTCGAGCAATACTGGGGCGGGCCGACGGCTTACAGCGACGAGCGCGGTCATCCGCGGCTGCGGATGCGGCACATGCCGTTCAGGGTCACACCGGAGGCGCGCGACCACTGGCTCACGCACATGCGCGCCGCGCTCGACAGTCTCGAACTGCCGCCGCTGCAGGACGCGACCCTGTGGGCTTATCTCGATCGTGCGGCCCAGGCGATGGTCAACAGCGCGGAGTAGTCGAGTAGTCAGGCCCGACGCAGCACCCGGCGCGCGTGCGCGAGAAGCGGCTCGTCGACCATTCCGCCGCGGAAAACGAAGACCCCGCGCTCACCCTCGGCCGCCTCGAGAACCGCGCGCGCGTACTCGAGCTCGTCGTGGCTGGGGGCGTACTCCGACCGGATGGTCGCCACCTGGCCGGGATGGACACACGCGCTCGCGATGAAACCGCTCGCTGCGGCATCCCGGGCCTGGGCCGCGAGGCCCTCGGTGTCCGCGATGTCGAGGTGCACGGTGTCGATGGCGGCCTTGTCGTGTGCGCCGGCCGCGAGGAGCACCGCGGAGCGGGCGTGCAGCGCGACGGCGCGGTAGTGGCCGTCCCTGAAGCGGCTCGAGCTGCCGCCGAGCGAGGCAACGAGATCTTCGGCGCCCCACATGAGCGCCGTGACGCAGTCAACAGCCGCGATCTCCGCGGCCGCGACGACACCCCTGGCGGTCTCGCACAGCGCGATGACCTCGTAGTCGCCGAGCCTGTCGAGGTCGCGCGGCCCCTGGGTCTTGGCGAGCATCACCATGCGGTAGCCGGTGCTGTCGATCGCCTCGATGTCGAGTTCGTGGTCGTCGGTGCCGGCGGGGTTGACCCGCACTATCGTGCCCGCCGGATCCAGTGGATGCGCGACGAGCGCCTCGCGGGCGGCGCCCTTGTCGCGCGGCCCGACAGCGTCTTCCAGGTCGAGGATCACGGCATCCGACCGGTCTGCGGCCTTGCCGTACCGCTCGGGACGGTCGGCGGGACAGAACAGCAGCGCGGGTCCCAGTTCGAAACGGGTCACGGCCGATGCCCCACGCACCACATGAGCACCGAGCGCACCGCGCTCGCCACGACAACGCCGTCCTGGTTCTTCGCCGTGTGGCGCAGGGTCACGATTCCCTGGCCGGTGCGCGACTCGGAGAGCCGCTTGGAGTCGACAACGCTCTCCGAGTACAGGGTGTCACCCGGGAACAGCGGATGCGGAAAACTCACCTCCATGAAGCCGAGGTTGGCGACGATCGTGCCCTGGGTGAGCTGTGCCACCGAGGCGCCCACCATCGTCGCGAGCGTGAACATCGAGTTCACGAGCGGCCGTCCAAAAGGCTGGGTCGCCGCCCACGCTGCATCGAGGTGCAGGCCCTGGGTGTTCATCGTCATCGTCGTGAACAGCACGTTGTCGGCATCCGTGACTGTGCGGCCCGGCCGGTGGAGGTAGCGGATGCCCGGCTCGAATTCCTCGTAGTACAGGCCGCGCTGCTCGACAGTTCGCTCTTCGACAGTGCTCTTCTCATTCATCGATTTCTCCCCATCTATTCAGGTTGCGCCTGCGCGGACTCCCCCGCAAACCCCAGTTCCCTCGAGATGACCATGAGCTGCACCTCTGTCGTGCCCTCGCCGATCTCGAGAATCTTCGAATCCCGGTAGTGCCTGGCCACGGGATTCTCGTTGAGAAAGCCGTAGCCGCCGAAGATCTGGGTCGCGTCCCTCGCGTTGTCCATCGCGGCCTCGCTGCTGATCATCTTGGCGAGGCTCGCCTCGAGTTTGAACGGCCTGCCCGCGACGAGTTTGTGGGCCGCGTCGTACGTGGCGAGGCGAGCGGCGTGCACGCGCGCCTGCATCCGGGCGATCTTGAAGGCGATGTGCTGGTTCGAGCCGATCGGCCTGCCGAAGACGTTGCGTGACTTCGCGTAGCGGATCGACTCCTCGAGGCAGCCCTGGGCAGCCCCCGTGCACAGCGCCGAGAACGCGACCCTGCCCTCGTCGAGGGTCTGGATGAAGTTCGCGAACCCGCGACCGCGCTCGCCCAGCAGGTTCGCCTCCGGCACGCGCACATCGGCGAACACGAGCGGGTGCGTGTCTGAGGTGTGCCAGCCGACCTTGTCATAGCTCGGTCCGACAATGAACCCGGGGGTGCCGCTCGGAACGAGGATCGCTGTCAGTTCGGGGGCGCCGTTCGACCGGGTTCCCGTGACCGCCGTCACTGTCACGAGGCGGGTGATCTTCGTGCCCGAGTTGGTGATGAACTGCTTCGTGCCGTTGATCACCCACTCGCCGCCCTCGAGCACTGCCGTGGTTTTCGTGCCCGCCGCGTCAGAGCCGGCATCCGCTTCAGTGAGGCCGAAACCGGCGAGCGCCCGGCCCGTGGCCAGCATCGGCAACCACTCCTGCTTCTGCGCTTCGGTGCCGTTGCGGAAGACGGGCATGGCGCCGAGGCCGACGCCGGCCTCGAGCGTGACCCCGATCGACTGGTCGACCCTGCTGAGCTCTTCGATGGCGATGCACAGGTCGACGTAGTCCCTGCCCTGCCCGCCGTACTTCTTCGGGAAGGGCAGCCCGAAGAGCCCCATCTCCCCCATGGCCGCGATGATCTCGTACGGCAGTTCGCGTTTCGTGTCGTACTCGTATGCCGCAGGCGCGACGACGGTGTCGGCGAAGTCCCGCACCTCGTTGCGCAGCCGCTCCTGCTGGCTTGTCTGGTCGATGTCGAGTTCGATGGTCATGGTGCTCCTTCGTGGGGATCGATTCGCGCGACGACCTGGTCGATCCCGACCAGGTCCCCGCTACTGACGGTGAGGGTCACCACCCCGGCGACGGAAGCGAGCATCGTGTGCTCCATCTTCATCGCCTCGATCGTGAGTAGCGGCTGGCCCGCCTCCACGACATCTCCGGTAATCGCGGTGACCGCGACGACCGTGCCCGGCATCGCCGTGCGCACCTCCGGGTTCACGGCACCCGCGACACGCGACAGTGTCGACCGGTGCGCGGCGAGCACCTCGACGCGATCGGGTACTCGAAGCTCGTGGATGTGCCCGCCCCCGCTGAGCCAGATGCTGGCCTCACCACGCGCCCAGTCGAACGCCGTCGTTGCGCCGTCGAGCTCGATGGTCGCGGTCTGCGCGGTCATGGCGAACCGGGTGTCGCGCCCGTCGACGAGCGCCTCTTGCGGTGGCCCGAGCACGTCGATCGGGCCCGGAACGTGGTAGCGGGCGGGGCGGTGGGCGCCGATGCGCCATCCGCTCGGCCGCGCCCACGGCGAGTCGGTGTGCCAGGCGGCGGAGTGCTCGATGAGGGCCGCCGTGGCGCGAGCCGCGCTCCCCACTGCACGGCCGCCCGATGCTGGCGCATCGTCCGGAACCGGCAGCGTGGGCCCAATTTCCAGCGAGTCGAAGGGGGTGCGCTCGATCAGGCCCGTGTCGAGCCGGCCGGCGCGCACGTCGGCATTCGCGACGAGCTCGCGCAGGAAGCCGAGGTTTGTGCGAACGCCGAGCACGACGGTCTCGGCGAGCGCCCGCTCGAGCCGCGCGAGCGCCTCACCGCGGTCGACGCCCCACGCGATGACCTTCGCGAGCATCGGGTCGTAGTCGGATGCCACCACGAGCCCTTCGACGAGGCAGCTGTCGACCCGCACGCCGTCGCCCTCCGCCTCGCGCAACCGCAGCACGGTGCCGGTCGCGGGCAGGAACCCGGCGGCGGGATCCTCCGCGTACAACCGTGCCTCGATCGCATGGCCGTCGAATGCCACGTCGCCCTGGGTGATGGTGAGCGGCTCCCCGGCCGCGATCCGCAGCTGCCACTCGACGAGGTCGATGCCGCGCGCGCCCGCGATGGACACCGCAAGCTCCGTGACGGGGTGCTCGACCTGCAGGCGGGTGTTCATCTCCATGAAGAAGAACTCGCCGGGCTCCGCGTCGGAGACCAGGAACTCGACGGTGCCCGCCCCCACATAGTCGACGCTGCGCGCCACCTCGCGCGCCGCCTCACCGATCGCGCTTCTCGTTGCATCGTCGAGCAACGGCGACGGCGCCTCTTCAACGATCTTCTGGTGGCGGCGCTGCAGCGAACACTCGCGCTCCCCCAGGTGGATGACGTGGCCGTGGGCATCCGCGAGTACCTGCACCTCGATGTGCCGCGGGGTCGCGACGAGCCGCTCGAGCAGCAGGCTGTCGTCCCCGAACGCCTTCGTCGCGACCCGGCGGGAGGCCTCGAGCGCCGCTGGCAGTTCCGAAGCGGCGGAAACGACGGTCATGCCCTTGCCCCCACCTCCGGCGCTCGGCTTGATCAGCAGCGGAAACCCAACGCCCTTCGACGCCGCAACCAGTTGCTCGTCGGTCATGCCCGCGACACCAGCGCCCGGGATGACCGGCACGCCCCGCGCCGCCACGTGCTCCTTCGCGCGGATCTTGTCGCCCATGACCTCGATCGCCAGGGCGTCCGGCCCGATGAAGGCGACGCCGGCGGAGGTGCAGGAGCGCGCGAAATCCACGTTCTCGGAGAGGAAACCGTAGCCGGGGTGCACCGCCTGCGCGCCGCTTGTCACGGCCGCCTCAACGATCGCCGCGGCATCCAGGTAGCTGCCGATGAGCAGGGCGCTGTCGGCAAGCCCGATGTGCTTCGCGCCGCGATCGCTCGCGGTGTACACGGCGATCGAGCGGATTCCGAGCCGGCCCAGCGTGCGGATCACCCGGCAGGCGATCTCCCCGCGATTGGCCACGAGCACGGTGTCGAACACGGCCATCACATCCGGAACAGGCCGAAGGCCGGCTCAGGCAGCGGCACTGCCGCGACCACGTCGAGGGCGAGCCCGAGCACCGTGCGGGTGTCTGCCGGGTCGATGATGCCGTCGTCCCACAGCCGCCCGGTCGAGTAGTACGGGCTGCCTTGCCGCTCGTATTGCTCGCGGATCGCGGCGGGATCCGCGTCGCTCACCGCCGACAGCACCGACGCGGCCTGCGCCCCGCCCATCACGGAGATGCGGGCATTGGGCCACATCCAGAGGAAGCGCGGCGAGAACGCCCTGCCGCACATGGAGTAGTTGCCGGCGCCGAACGATCCGCCGATCACGACGGTGAGCTTGGGCACCCGCGTCGTCGCGACCGCCGTCACCATCTTCGCGCCGTTCTTGGCGATGCCGCCGGCCTCCGCATCCCGGCCCACCATGAATCCGGAGATGTTCTGCAGGAACACCAGCGGAACCCCGCGCTGGTCGCACAGTTCGATGAAGTGGGCTCCCTTGAGGGCGGACTCGCTGAACAGCACGCCGTTGTTGGCGACGATGCCGACGGGATGCCCGTGCAGGCGGGCGAACCCGGTGACCAGGGTCGCGCCGTACTCACGCTTGAACTCGTGGAACTGGCTCCCGTCGACAAGCCGTGCGATCACCTCGCGCACGTCGTACGGGGACTGCACGTCGGTGGGGACGACACCGTAGATGCCCTCGGTGATCGCGGGCTCCCTGCTCGGCAGCACCTCCCAGGCCGGGGCAGCGGGTCGAGGCATTGTCTGCACGATGTCGCGGACGATGCCGAGCGCATGCCGATCGTCGTCGGCGAGGTGGTCCACGACGCCGGAGACGCGGGCGTGGGTGTCGCCGCCGCCGAGCTCTTCCGCCGTCACGATCTCGCCGATGGCGGCCTTCACGAGCGGTGGGCCACCGAGGAAGATTGTGCCCTGCCCGCGAACGATCACCGTCTCGTCGCTCATCGCCGGCACGTACGCGCCACCCGCAGTGCACGAGCCCATCACCGAGGCGACCTGCGGGATGCCGGCTGCCGACATCCGCGCCTGGTTGAAGAAGATGCGGCCGAAATGGTCACGATCGGGGAAGACCTCGTCCTGCATCGGCAGGTACGCGCCGCCGGAGTCGACAAGGTAGATGCAGGGCAACCTGTTCTCGAACGCGATCTCCTGTGCGCGCAGGTGCTTCTTGACTGTCAAGGGGAAGTAGGTGCCGCCCTTTACCGTGGCGTCGTTGGAGATCACGAGCACCTGCCTGCCATGCACGAGGCCGATGCCGGCGATGACGCCGGCGCCCGGCGCCTGGTCGTCGTACAGCCCGGTCGCGGCAAGAGGCGCGATCTCGAGGAACGGGCTGCCCTCGTCGAGCAGTTCGTCGATGCGCTCGCGTGGCAGCAGTTTTCCCCTCGCCACATGCCGCTGCCGGGATGCTTCAGACCCGCCTAGCGCTGCTGCTGCAAGCCGGGCGCGAAGGTCGGCGACGAGGGCGCGCTGGGAGGCGTCGTTCTCGGCGAACGCCGGGCTACCCGCTACCGCCAGGGTCTCCAGGGTCTCCATCGACTGCCTCACTCCGCGGATCGTGGCCGCCTAGTTAGTCATGACTAACTGAAATTTAGGTTAGTCCGCATTAACTGTGTTGTCTAGACTCTGACCATGACCGACACGGTGCGCGCGAGGGCGAAGGCCGACCGGCGTGAGGCGCTGCTCGATGCGGCGGCGAGCCTGTTCGCGGAGCGCGGGTTCACCCGCGTCTCGCTCGAAGACCTCGGCGCTGCTGTCGGCGTGAGTGGTCCGGCTTTATACCGACACTTCGAGGGCAAGCAGGCGGTGCTGGGCGCCTTGCTCGTCGGGGTCAGCGAGCTGCTGTCGTCCGGCGGCCGGGCGGTCGTCGATTCCGCTCGGGATGACGCGGCGGCACTCACTGCGCTCATCGCCTTCCATGTCGACTTCGCGCTGGCCAATGCCGATGTCATCCGCGTGCAGGACCGCGACCTCGACAGCCTCGCCGAGCCGGACCGCCACAGCGTGCGCGCCCTCCAGCGCAGCTACGTCGAACTCTGGGTCGATGTGCTCGGCAGGCTGCGCCCCACCGAGGACCGCGCCTCGCTGCGGACGCGGGCCCACGGCGCGTTCGGGCTCATCAACTCGACCCCGCACAGCGGCGGCGCTGAACTGGCGCAGACGAGGGCGATCCTGGAACGGATGGCGTTGGCGGCACTCGGGTCCTGAGCTGCCTTTTTGCCGACCCGCCCCACTTTCGCGGCCCCCGCCGCCGTTTCGCGCATTTGCCTCGCGAGCGGCAGACATCTTCCAGACGCTCTTGGGAATCAGCACATTCGTACGCATCCCTTACAAATGTGCTGATTCTCGAGAACGTTTCGAGAGCACCGTCGGCGGGCGGGCTCAAGGGCGCGAGCCTCGCGCCGGCCGGGCGACGTGGAGACCGGCGACGCGGGGGCCGGGCGACTCGGGTGCGCGACGCGAGCCAGACCAGAGCTAGACCAGAGCCAGCACCGAGGCGGGATCGGCCAGGATGCCCCCGATATCGGTGAGGAACCGGGCGCCCTGCTCCCCGTCCACGAGCCTGTGGTCGAAGGAGAGACTCAACGTCATCATCTCGCGCAGCGCGACGGCGCCCTCGAATTCGGCCGGCATCCTGCGCACAGCGCCCATGGCGAGAATCGCCGCCTCGCCCGGGTTGAGGATGGGCGTGCCCGCGTCGATGCCGAACACCCCGATGTTCGTGATCGTGATGGTGCCGCCGCCGAGCGCCTCAGGTGTGGATGACCCCGCACGCGCCGCTTCCGGGAGCGCGGCAATCGCGGTAGTGAGGTCACCGAGCGACAGCGCCTGCGCATCCTTGAGGTTCGGGACCATGAGCCCGCGCGGGGTTGCAACCGCGATCCCGAGGTTCACCGAGCCGAATTGCACGATCTCGCCGGCCTGCTCGTCCCAGCGAGAATTCACCGTCGGATTGCGCCCGACGGCGATGCAGAGCGCCTTGGCGACAACCGCGAGCGCCGATGCGCCCTGCCCGCCGGCCTTGAGGCGCCCGACGAGCTCCGTCGTGCGGGTCACATCGACGGTGAGAAACTCGGTCACGTGCGGCGCCGTGAATGCGCTCGCCACCATCGCGGCCGCAGTCGCCTTGCGCACGCCCCTGATCGGCGTGCGAGTCTCCCGCGCACGCCCGGGGACCGGGGATGCCGCGCCCTGCACGTCCTCACGGGTGATGGCCCCACCATCCCCCGTTCCGCGCACGAGTGACATGTCGACGCCGAGATCGTGGGCGAGCCTGCGCACCGGCGGGGTGGACAGCGCGGCCCCCCGCGCGGGCACGAACACGGGCTCCTCGGCGAACGAGCGCGGCTTGCGCCTCGGACGCTCGCCCGTCTCGACTGCCGGCCCATACCCGACGAGCACCGCGTTGCGCTCGGGCGCAGCGGTAGGTGCGGCGGCGGTAGGCGCAGGCGCAGGCGCGGCGGCGGGAACGGCGGCCACCTCGAACGCCACGATCGGCGTGCCGACCGTCACGGTGCTGCCCGGCTGCACGTAGAGCGTGGCGACCACGCCCGCGAATGGTGACGGCAACTGCACTATCGCCTTGGCGGTCTCCACCTCGGCGATCGGCTGGTTGAGTTCGACGGTGTCACCGACGGCGACATGCCACTCGATGAGTTCGGACTCGGTGAGGCCCTCGCCGAGATCCGGCAGCGCGAAATCCTTGATCATGATGACCACCCCGTCAGTGAGTTCGTGCGGCCGAGCACACGGTCCACGGCATCCAGGATGCGGTCGAGGTCGGGCAGGAAGTGCTCCTCCAGGCGCGCCGCCGGGTACGGCACGTCGAAGCCCGTCACCCGCGCCGGGGGTGCCTCGAGATGCAGGAAGCAGCGGTCGGTGATACTCGCGGCGAGTTCTGCGCCCAACCCGCCGAACTGCTGTGCCTCGTGCGTGATGACCAGGCGTCCCGTCTTCCTCACGGACGCTTCCACCGTGTCGAAGTCCACGGGCGAAAGCGAGCGCAGGTCGATGACCTCGAGCGAGATCCCCTCGTCGGAGGCGGCGGTCGCGGCATCCAGCGCAGTGGCGACGAGCGGCCCGTACGCGACAACCGTGGCGTCGGTGCCCGTAACGACGACACGGGCCTGCTCCATCGGGAACGCGAAGTCCTCGTCGACCTCACCCTTGGTCCAGTAGCGGCGCTTGGGCTCGAAGAACAACACGGGATCGTCGCAGGCGATCGCCTGCCTGATCATGGTGTGCGCGTCCTGGGGGGTCGAGCAGGTGACAACCCGCAGTCCAGAGGTGTGCGTGAAGTACGCCTCGGGTGACTCGGAGTGGTGTTCGACAGCGCCGATGCCCCCGCCGTACGGCACGCGGATTGTCAGCGGCATCCGCACGGCACCTGCGGTACGGTAGTGCAGCTTCGCGACCTGGGCGACGATCTGGTCGAAACCCGGATAGATGAACCCGTCGAACTGGATCTCGCAGACCGGCCGGTAGCCCTTGAAGGCGAGGCCGACAGCGAGGCCGATGATCCCGGCCTCGGCGAGTGGCATGTCCATTACCCGGTCGGGGCCGAAGTCGCGCTGCAGCCCGTCGGTGACCCGGAACACACCACCGAGGGCGCCGATGTCTTCCCCCATGAGCACGACCTTGTCGTCCTGCTCGAGTGCGCGGCGCAGCCCTGTGCCAATCGCCTTGGACAGCGTGAGCTCGGTCATTTCTTGAACCCGTCCGGGGCGAACCCCTCGAGGTAGGCGGCGTACTGGCTCCGCTGCCGGGCGATGCCGGAATGCGGGGTCGCATACACGTTGTCGAAGACGCTCAGCGGCGCGGGCTCCTCGAGCGCGAGGCATCCTGCCCTGAAGCGTGCAGCGACATCGTCAGCAGCAGCCTGGATGGATGCCGCGAGCGCGTGTGTGAGCACGCCCTGTGCGCGCAGGTGAGCCTCCACCCGCGCGAGCGGGTCCTTCGCCGCCCACTCCTCGCGCTGCAACGGGTCGACGTAGCGGCTCGGGTCGTCCGAGGTCGTGTGCGGGCCCATCCGGTAGGTCACGGCCTCGATGAATGTGGGGCCGCCGCCCGCTCGGGCCCGATCGAGGGCGCTGCGGGTAGCCGCCATGACCGCGAGCACATCGTTGCCGTCGACCCGGATGCTGGGGATGCCGAAGCCGGGAGGCCGGTCGGCGAGCCGCCCCTTCGCCTGCAGCGACACCGGCTCCGAGATCGCCCACTGGTTGTTCTGGCAGAAGAACACGACAGGGGCGGCGAAACTCGCGGCGAAGACCATCGCTTCGTTCACGTCGCCCTGGCTCATCGCGCCGTCGCCGAAGTAGGCGACGGCAACCGAGTCGACGCCGTCTTTCATGCAACCGAGGGCATACCCGGTCGCGTGCAGGGTTTGCGCGCCGATGATGATCGCTGGCGTCGCCATCCCCACCGAATACGGATTCCAGCCGGATGCCGCCGTGCCGCGCCACACCCGCAGGAGGTCGGGCAACTCGACACCCCTGCAGTACGCCACGGCATTCTCGCGATAGCTCGTGAACACGAAATCGTCGGGCCGCAGCGTGCGGGCGGAGCCCACCTGCGCGGCCTCCTGCCCGAGCAGCGGCGGCCAGAGCCCCAGTTCGCCCTGGCGCTGCAGGGCGGTCGCCTCCACATCGATTCGACGCACGATCACGAGGTCTTCGTAGAGTTTCGCGAGCACATCCGGCGTCACGTCGGCTACCAGCGGATCGTAGAGGTCGTCGGCGACGCGAACGCCGGCCGGGTCGAGCAACTGCACCATATCGGTCGGGCCGAGCGCGGCCGCGCGGCTGCCTGGCACCTTCTCGGACACTGTTGTACTCACGCACACTCCCGATCCGCCCCACGGGAGGCCGGTAAGCCGTGGCGGAGCGATCAATCGGCCGTGGTTGGTAAACCACCGGCCGGTCCCGCGCGCCGTTGCGCGGGTTCGATTCGACGCTAGTCACCGTCACCCGCAATAACAAGCGCGCCCCGCGTGGTGCCAGACTTTCCGTGCACCGTTCGAAGGAGAAATTGATGCAGGATTCCGCCGACGCGATAGTCATCGGCGCCGGCCTCGCCGGCCTTGTCGCCGCCGCCGAACTCATCGAAGCAGGCAAGCGCGTCACGATCCTCGACCAGGAACCCGAGGCAAGCATCGGCGGGCAGGCCTGGTGGTCGTTCGGTGGTCTGTTCTTCATCGATTCCCCGGAGCAGCGGCGGATGGGGATCAAAGATTCCGTCGACCTCGCCCGCCAGGATTGGTTCGGCAGCGCCGCATTCGACCGGGACGAGGATGCCTGGCCCCGCAAGTGGGCGGAGGCCTACCTCGACTTCGCCGCCGGCGAAAAGCGGGCATGGCTCAGGCAACGCGGCGTCGGCTTCTTCCCTGTCGTCGGCTGGGCGGAGCGCGGCGGCACCACAGCCATGGGGCACGGCAACTCCGTGCCGCGATTCCACATCACCTGGGGTACCGGGCCGGGCGTGGTGGCGCCGTTCGAGGCGAAAGTGCGCGAAGGTGTCGCGAAAGGCCTCGTGACGCTGAAGTTCAGGCATCGCGTGGACGAATTGATAGTCGAGGGAGGTGCGGTCGTCGGGGTGCGCGGCGCGATGCTCGCTGACGACGGTGCCGAGCGCGGCGCGAAGAGCAACCGGGATGTGAGCGGCCAGTTCGAGGAGCGTGCTGGCGCCACGATCGTCACGAGCGGCGGCGTCGGCGGCAACTTCGACCTGGTACGCAAGTACTGGCCGGACCGGATGGGCACGGCCCCGAAGAGCCTGCTGAGCGGCGTTCCCGACTCTGTGGACGGCCGGATGCTCGACATCAGCGCGCAGGCCGGCGCACGGCTCATCAACCTGGACCGCATGTGGGCGTACACCGAGGGGATCGCCAACCACTCGCCCGTGTGGCCGGCCCACGGCATCCGGATTCTTCCCGGCCCTTCGAGCCTCTGGCTGGATGCCACGGGCAAGCGGCTGCCCGCACCGTTCTTCCCCGGCTTCGACACCGTCGGCACGCTCGGGCACATCATGACGACCGGACACGAGCACACCTGGTTCGTTCTCACCCAGGCGATCATCGAGAAGGAGTTCGCTCTCTCCGGCAGCGAGCAGAACCCCGACCTCACCGGCAAAAGCGTGCGTGAACTGCTCAGGCAACGTCTCGGCAAAGGGGCGACGGAGCCGGTGGAGAAGTTCAAGTCGGACGGCGAGGACTTCGTGGTCGCGAGCGGCCTCGACGAACTGCTCGTCGGAATGCAGTCGCTCTCCCCCGAAGTGACGATCGACGCAGCACGCGTGCGCGCCGAAGTCGAGGCAAGGGACCGCGAGCTGGCGAACAACTTCTCCAAGGATGCCCAGGTCAACGCGATACGGCAGGCGAGGCACTACCTGGGCGACAAGCTCATCCGCGTCGCGAAACCGCACCGCCTGCTCGACCCCAAGGCAGGTCCGCTCATCGCGGTGAAGCTGCATATCCTGACCCGCAAAACCCTGGGCGGAATCGAGGCCGATCTCTCCGGCCGAGCGCTCGGTGCGAATGGCGAGCCGATCCCCGGCCTCTACGCGGCGGGCGAGGCGAGCGGCTTCGGCGGCGGCGGCATGCACGGCTATCGTGCGCTCGAGGGCTCCTTCCTGGGCGGCTGCATCTTCAGCGGTCGCGCCGCGGGGCGAGCCGCCGCCGGGCAGGCCTGACCGTCCGGCTAGGCTCGCGATGTTCCCCCACTCGTGCCACCGGAAGGATTCTTTGTGACCAACGCGCCGACAGTCCCGGCAGGCTGGTATCCCGACCCGGCCGGCGGGCCGAAGCAGCGCTGGTGGGATGGCACGCAGTGGACAGAGCACTTTCAGGAGCCATACTCGCCGGCCGTGGCAGCCGCCGTACTGAAGGCGCCGGAAGGCACCCCCGTCTACACGCCCTGGATCTGGATCGTCGCGCTGCTTCCCCTGCTCCAGTTGATCCCGCTTGCGACGTTCGACTTCGGCGGATACGTGCGTGGGGCGATGAGCCCATACGGTTCCATCGCGATGATGACCTCGCCGGGGTACCTGCTGCTCACCCTCGGCGGCTGGGTCATCTATGGGCTGTCCGCGCTCTTCGCCTACCTGGATTGGCGTCGACTGGCAGCGGTCGGGATGCCGCGGCCGTTCCACTTCGCGTGGGTCTTCCTCAGCTCGGTCGTCTACGTCATCGGCCGCTCCGTCGTCGTGCGACGCAGGACCGGTCGCGGAATAACGCCGATGTGGGTGTCTATCGCCGGCCTCGTGCTGTCGTTCATCTTCGCGATCTACATCACCGCCGCGATGACGTCGGCGATCTTCGCGACGATTCCGACATACGGTTCATAACATGACCAATTGGAACGACAACATCATCACGCAATTCCACGAGAACGACGGCAAGGTCGGCGGGCCCTTCGAGGGAGCCCACCTCCTGTTGCTGACTACGACCGGTGCGAAAACCGGCGAGGCGCGAGTCGCTCCGATGATGTACTTCGCCGAGCCCGACGGCATCTACGTGATCGCCTCGAAAGGCGGTTCGCCGGAGAGCCCGGCCTGGTACCACAACCTCGTCGCGAATCCAGACGTGACGGTCGAGCAGGCCACCGACCACGGTATAGAGACGTACGAAGCCACGGCCGAGCCGGTCGAGCGGGAGAAGCGCGACGAATTGTTCGCGAAGTTCGCCACGAAGGCGCCGGGGTTCGCCGGCTACCAGCTGAAAACCGACCGCGTAATCCCGGTCGTCGCCATCCGGCCGAAAGCGGCCTAGCGCGCCAGCGTCCAGGCCCGGCGCTTGACGAGCACGTGGCCGCGCTTGGTCGTCAGGCGCGTCCACGGGCCGGATTCGTAGATCGACACGGTATCCCCTTCGCCGAGGAAGCCGAGGCTGAGGGCGGCGAAGGCCGCTCCCGCCGGCACGAAGTCGAGGCCGTCGATCGGGCGACCCCAGATCTCGGTGCGCACCCGATGAACGATCTGCTCGCCCGTGCCGCTGGGGATCGCCGTCGCGACCTCGTCTATGCCTTTCCTGGCCACGGCATCCAGCACATCCCACTGGGTCGATGGCATCGGCTTCCACCCACCGCGGGGCGGGGAGATGGCCGCCCAGCTCACCGAGTTGACCTCCATCGGGATCGTCACGACGATGGGTTCGGCGACATCCGCAGCGGCCGCCGCCTGCAGCAGCCCCTCGACACGCATGAGCAGCGAACGCACCGGCACGACCACGTCGAACGCGTCGGGCTCGTCAGGACCGGAGCTGGCGAGGGCGAACGTCCGCAGGCCCAGCACCGTCGGGCTCTCGTCGAGCAGCCCTGATGGATGCAGCACAGAGACGTAGACCGCGAGCACGCCGGACCCGGCGATGAGCCGCACCGAGCCGTCCTCCACCCGCACGGCGCGCCCCAGAAACACGTGCAGGTCGCCGAGCGCGAGGGAATCTACAAGAGTGAATGTGCTGCTCATCGCGTTCTAAACTACAGGGCATGAGCGACCCCCTCTCCGGCCTCCTCGCGGCGCTCGACCTCACCGACACCGGTGCTCGCACCAATGAGGACATCTTCACCGGCCCCAGCCAGTGGATGCCGCTCGGCCGGGTCTTCGGCGGCCAGGTGCTGGCCCAGTCGCTCGTGGCCGCCCAGCGCACGATTGCCGAGGGGCGCGTGGTGCACTCCATGCACGGCTATTTCCTGCGCCCGGGACAGGTCGACCTGCCGATAACCTTCTCTGTCGATCGCATCCATGATGGCCGTTCGTTCTCCACCCGCCGCACCCAGGCATACCAGGACGGGCTGCCGATCCTCTCGGCGATCATGTCGTTCCAGGACGAGGATGAGGGCCTCGACCACCAGGTCGATATGCCCGCCGGGCTGCCCGAGCCCGAGTCGCTTCCCGGCATCGGGGAACTGATCGGCCACGTCGACCACGCGGTCGCACAGTTCTGGGCGACCCAGCGGCCGTTCGACATGCGCTACATTCCGTCCCCCGTTTTCCTGTCGGTCGAGGGCGAGCACGTCGCGCACCAGGCAGTTTGGCTCAAGGCGATCGGCACCCTGCCGGACGACCGCAACCTGCATCGGGCAGCGCTGGCATACGCGAGCGACTACTCGATCCTCGAGTCGATAATGCGCAGGCACGGAATCCCGTGGATCACGCCGGGCCTCAAGGTGGCGAGCCTCGATCATGCGATGTGGTGGCATCGGTTCGGCCGGGTCGACGAGTGGCTGCTCTACGTGGAGGAGTCACCGAACGCGATCGGCGGCAGGGGGCTGGCGCTCGGGCGCATCTACAGCCGCGACGGCCGCCTGCTGGCCAGCGTCGCCCAGGAAGGCATGATCAGGGTGCCGTCATGAGCCTCGACTGGGCAGAGAAAACCTTCGGCGACCCGTGCCGCGAATGCGGCTATGCCTGGTCCACCAGCCGCGAGGACGCGTTTGACCTGGTGAGCGCACTGCCGGCCCGGTACCGCGTCGCCACCGCCGGCGCTTCGGGAGAGGAGCGGCATCCCGATCTGTCCTGGAACGTGACGCAGTACGTGAGCCACGTCGTGGACAACCTGCGGATGTCGGCGGAGCGGATGGTGGGCGCGCTCGAGTCCGGTGACGCCAGGGTCGGGGTCTACAGCCCGGACGAACTCGCCGCCGCCAGGCACTACGACCAGGTGAAGCTGCCCGGCGCGCTGTGGTCGCTGGAGAATTCGGTATCGGCGTGGACCGCCGCGATGGCACGCGCATTCGAGCACGACCTCGTGCTGCAGCATGAGGTGCGCGGCGCGCAGACCGCCGGGGAGACCGCCGTCGCGAATGCCCACGACGCGTTTCATCACGCCTGGGACATCGAGCGGACGCTCAACCGCGCTTCGTGAAGACGACGGGCTCCTCGACGTAGTTGGCCCACGCCGCACGCAACGCTTCCGGGATGCGCTGCGGCTTGCCGGTTGCGGCGGTCACCATCACGAGTGTCGTCGCCGCCCTCGTGAACAGGATCCGCGGCTCGACCCCGGTCGGCGAGAACACCTCGTAGCAGACCTCGAGGCTCGCGCCGCCGATGCGACCCACCCACATCTCGATATCGACGGGCGCGCGCATGTACGGGATGGGCGCGAGGTACTCGACCTCCTGCCGCGCGATGAGCGCGATCATCTCAGCGCCCGGCCGCGCGTCGAGCACCGCGGTATCCGCGCCGGGGCCGGTGCCCTCGTCCGGACGCCAAAATGCCTGGATGCGTGCCTCCTCGAGCAGGCGCAGCATCTCCGCGTTGTTCACGTGCGCATACGCGTCGAAATCGCTCCAACGCAGCGGGATGTCGACGTGCAGTCTCATGGTCTGATCTCGATACGCGCTGGCGCGCTACTCGATCGGCCTTAGTCCCGGGTGAGCTTGCGGTAGGCGCTGCGGTGCGGCTTCGCGGCATCCGGTCCGAGGCGCTCGATCTTGTTCTCCTCGTACGACTCGAAGTTGCCCTCGAACCAATACCACCTGGACGGGTTCTCGTCCGTGCCCTCATAGGCGAGGATGTGGGTCGCGATCCTGTCGAGGAACCACCGATCGTGGGTGATCACCACCGCACAGCCGGGGAATTCGAGCAGCGCATTCTCGAGGCTGCCGAGAGTCTCGACGTCCAGGTCGTTCGTGGGCTCGTCGAGCAGCAGCAGGTTGCCGCCCTGCTTGAGGGTGAGTGCCAGGTTGAGGCGGTTGCGTTCGCCGCCGGAGAGCACGCCGGCCTTCTTCTGCTGGTCGGGTCCCTTGAAACCGAACTGGCTCACGTAGCCGCGGCTCGGGATCTCGGTCTTGCCGACCTGGATGTAGTCCTGGCCGTCCGAGACGACCTCCCACAGCGTCTTGTTCGGGTCGATGCCACCGCGATCCTGGTCGACGTAGGAGATGTCGACCGTCTCGCCGATCCTCAGGTCGCCGGAGTCGAGCGGCTCGAGACCGGTGATCGTCTTGAACAGCGTCGTCTTGCCGACGCCGTTCGGGCCGATGACACCGACGATGCCGTTGCGCGGCAGGGTGAAGCTCAGGCCGTCGATGAGGATGCGCCCGTCGAAGCCCTTCTTGAGGTCTTTCGCGTCGATCACCTGCGAACCCAGCCGGGGACCGACCGGGATGACGAGCTCCTCGAAATCGAGTTTGCGGGTTTTCTCGGCCTCCGTAGCCATCTCCTCGTAGCGGGCGAGGCGCGCCTTCGACTTGACCTGGCGGCCCTTGGCGTTGCTGCGCACCCATTCGAGCTCGCTCGACAGCCGCTTGGCGAGCTTGGCATCCTTCTTGCCCTGCACTTCGAGACGAGCGCCCTTCTTCTCCAGGTAGGTGGAGTAGTTGCCCTCGTAGGGGTAGAGGTGACCGCGGTCGACCTCCGCGATCCATTCGGCGACATGGTCGAGGAAGTATCGATCGTGGGTGACGGCGAGCACTGCGCCGTGGTACTTGGCGAGGTGCTGCTCGAGCCACAGCACACTCTCGGCGTCGAGATGGTTTGTGGGCTCGTCCAGCAGCAGCAGATCGGGCTTCTGCAGTAGCAGCTTGGTCAGCGCGACACGGCGCTTCTCCCCGCCGGAGAGGTTGGCGACACTCGCGTCGCCGGGGGGCGTGCGCAGGGCATCCATCGCCTGTTCCAGCTGGGAGTCGAGATCCCATGCGTCCGCGGCGTCGATCTCCTCCTGCAGGGTGCCCATCTCGGCCAGCAGGGAATCGAAGTCTGCGTCGGGCTCGGCCATCGCGAGGCCGATGGCCGCATGGCGGTCGACCTTGTCCTTGATCTCGCGCACGCCCTCCTGCACGTTCTCGAGCACCGTCTTCGTCTCGTCGAGCACGGGCTCCTGCATGAGGATGCCCACACTGTAGCCGGGGCTCAGCCGCGCCTCGCCGTTCGACGGGGTGTCGAGGCCTGCCATGATCTTGAGGATCGTGGACTTGCCGGCACCGTTCGGGCCGACAACGCCGATCTTCGCGCCGGGGAAGAAGGACATCGTGACGTCATCGAGGATGAGCTTGTCGCCGACAGCCTTGCGGGCGCGCACCATCGAATAAATGAATTCGGCCATGCCCCGATTCTACCGAGAGCGCGACGGCCGGATTGCGCCGACGGCGGCCGCGGGAAGGGCCGCTACCAGTCGATCGGACGCGTCGTGCCGACCAGGCACGCCCCCGAGGCGAGGATCGGGCCGATGACACCGTGGTAGCCGGCACCGTTGAACTGGCCGACGAGGCACTGGCCTTTGACCCGAATCGAGAACACTATCGAGTCGACAGGCTCGCCGATGGAGGTCTGGTCGGGCGTGACCTCCATGTCCTGTTTGCGGAAGCCGGCGGCGATGAGGTTGTCGATGATGCTCTTGCCGTCGGATTTGCCGTGCGAGGCATAAAAGGCCTGGTTCGTCGCGTCGAAGAACTGCTGGTTCGCGGCCGCGCTGTCACCCGGGCGCAACACCGGTGCGGTATTCGGCGCTGGGGTACTCGAAGCCGAGGCCGAGGGCGTGTAGGTGGGTACCGGGGTTGGCACACCCGGCGTGCAGCCGGCGAGAGCCGCCACCGCCAGGGTACCCACGGCCGCCGAATACGCGAGGCTGCGCGCGCGCGAGGTGCCCATCTGCCGATTCCCTCCGTTCGGCCGCACCGCGCGGCCATCCCAGAGGTGATTCTAGGGCGGGGATGCTCTACGTGCGCTCAGAACGGAAGCGCGGCCACCGCTTCACTCGGCTCCGACTCCTCATCGGCACTCTGCTCGGGCGTCTCGGAAGAGTCGGCGGCGGCCTGCGTGGGTTGCCCGTCAGGGGCCTGGCCCTCCGCGGGTTGATCGGCCGTCGTCACCGCAGTCGAGGAGATGCTCCGCGAGAAGACCGACGTGCCCCACATGAGGTCGTGGCCGATCGCGTCGGCCTCGACGTCGATGTTGGTGCCGACGCGCTCGCCGTTCTCCCACTCACGGATGCGCAGCCGCCCCGACACGATGATGCGGTCGCCCTTGCCGACCGAGCCAGCGCTGTTGATCGCCAACTGGCGGAACGCGGTGATCGTGTACCAGTTCGTGTCGCCGTCGATCCAGCGCTCCTTCGAACGGTCGAAGCGCCGCTGGGTCGAGGCCAGCCTGAAGGAGGTGATGGGCAATCCCTCGCTCGTCACGATGTGCCGTGGCGCCGTCGCGACGAGGCCGGTGAGGGTGATGCTGTCAGTCATGATGCTCCGTCCGTGAGAAAGTGGCCGGAGCCCGGCGCGACACTCGTGCCGGGAAGCCGCGCCGGGATCCGATAAAGCCAAGTGTCGGTTCCCCCGGCGCACGAGAAGGCCGGCCGACCCCACCTGGGGAGTCGGCCGGCGATCGCGGAACTGGTGGGGACTAGGAGGCGAGCACGTACTCTGCGAACGACTTGCGGATCTTGTTGACCTTCGGCAGCGCGACGGCCATGCAGTAGCCCTGGCCCGGGTTCTTCGCGAAGAAGTCCTGGTGGTAGTCCTCGGCGCGGTACCAGTCGCCTAGTGGCTCGAGGGTCGTGACGATGCCACCGTCCCAATACTCGGCGGCCCGGTCGCGGGCAGCCTCGAAGAGAGCCTTCTGCTCGTCGTTCTCGTAGAACATCGCCGAGCGGTACTGGGTGCCGACGTCGTTGCCGTGCCGGTTCAGCTGGCGCGGGTCGGGGAGGGTGAAGAACACGTCGAGGATGACTCCCGGCGGGATCACCGTCTCATCGAAGATGACCTTGACCGACTCGGCATGACCGGTGCGGCCGGTGGTGACGTCGTGATACGTCGGCTTGTCGGTGTGGCCGCCGGTGTAGCCCGAGACCACGTCCTGCACGCCCTTGAGCGTGCGGTAGACCGCGTC
>JAODLY010000054.1 GCA_025464445.1 Rhodoglobus sp.
TGGGCTGCGCTCGCCCGAGCGCCCACGACAGGAAAGCACAGCATGCCCAGGGACCGCGGCCAGAAGGTTGTCGCCAGCAACCGCAAAGCGCGCCACGACTACACGATCGAAGACACCTATGAGGCCGGGCTCGTGCTCACGGGCACGGAGGTGAAGTCGTTGCGGCTCGGTCGGGCGAGCCTCGTCGACGGCTACGGCTACATCGACGGTGGTGAGGCGTGGCTTGATGCCGTACACATTCCCGAGTTCAACCAGGGCTCCTGGAACAACCACCCTCCCCGCCGCAAGCGCAAGATGCTGTTGCACAAGGAGCAGATCCTCAAGATCCACAACAAGATCAAGGAGGGCGGCTACACGCTCGTGCCGCTGTCGATCTACTTCCTCGACGGCAACGCGAAGGTCGAACTCGCGGTTGCCAAGGGCAAGCGTGAGTACGACAAGCGCCAGACGCTGCGCGAGCGCCAGGACAAGCGCGAGGCCGACCGCGCGATGGCCAGCCGCAAGAACCTCAACGAGTAAGAGGTTGCTCGGCCCGCTGCTGTGACTGTCTGGACGGCGGCGGGATGGGCTCGGGTGCGGCGTGCGGGCCTCCATGGGCGGAGCCCATGCCGAAGTTGCTCGAATCGACCCCGGTCAACTAGCGGTGAACCGCGCATCCACGACGGATGCCACGGCGATCTCCTCCGGCTTGAGGGCGAGTTGCGCCGAGCCGCCGCCGCCGTCGAACGCCTGCGCCCGCATGGCGGCTTTCGCGAACACGGGGGAGGGCTGCGCCCCGCCGCCCGAGGGATCGCCGAGCATTCCGGGGTCTGCGAGGGCTATCGCCCTGACCGATTTGAGCCCGATGCTCTGGGCGTAGATCGTGGCCTTGGTCACGGCATCCTTCACTGCACGGGAGCGCACTTCGCTCGTGGCGGAGGTGCGTGTGGACTCTGTGAGATCCCAGGTGATCGAGGCCACGGTGACGCCGTCGATGCCTGCGACGGATTCCACCCAGCGCGAGAGTTCGTCGAAGTCGCTGAACTTTGCGGTGAACTCGATGGCCGAGTGGAACACCGCGGGGAGCTGCTTGCCGTCGTTGTTCCACGGCCGCTCCGACCAGACCCGCACGCTCTCGGATGCCCACCAGGTCACGGGCCCGGCGTCCCTGTCGAAGACGCTCTCGATGAGGTTGCGAACGGCATCGGATGCCTCGACGGCACGACCGAACACGGCGTCGCGCTTTGGGCCGTCGACGTGGATGGAGGCTCGCACGGTGGCTCGTTCCGCCGGATACCATGCCGAGTATTCGCCCTGCACGGTGATGATCGTGTCCGTCATTGGTCTCCCTCGCTTCGCGCCGCACTCGAATTCTCGCGGAAGAATCTCCCCGGCAAAAGCGCCAAGACCAATTGGCGACCAATGCACGACCATGGGAGTACATTGTCGGGAAAGCACTTTCCCACGAAAGGAATCCCGTGTCGCAAACCACCGCAGTCGCTGGCTCACCCGTCCGGCTCAAGAGAGCCCTCGGCACCCCGGCGCTCACCCTGTTCGGTCTCGCATACATGCTCCCGCTCGCCATCTTCACCACCTACGGCCTGGTCACGCAGATCACCGGTGGGCACCTGGCCGGCGCATACTTCGTGACGACGATCGCGATGCTCTTCACCGCATACAGCTACGCGAACATGGTGCGTGCGTACCCCGTGGCAGGCTCCGCGTACACCTACACGCAGAAGACCTTCGGCGCCCATCTCGGGTTTCTCACGGGGTGGACGCTGCTGCTGGACTACCTCGCGCTGCCCCTGTTGAACTACCTGATAATCGGGCTCTACCTCAACGAGGCATTCCCTGGCATCCCGGCGTGGGTGTTCATCGTCGTGTCGGTGCTCGTGGTGACCCTGCTGAACGTGATCGGCGTTCGCTTGGTCTCTGGGGCGAACCTGGCCCTGGTCGGCGTGCAGATAATCTTCATCGTCGTGTTCGTCGCGGTGGCTGTCGGCTATGTGGCTTCAAGCGGCGCGATGCCGGGCATCCTCGATCCGTTCTTCTCCGGTGACACGAGCCTGTCGAGCATCGCGTCCGGCTCGGCCGTGCTCGCCCTGGCGTTCCTGGGCTTCGACGCGGTTTCGACGCTGTCGGAGGAGGCCAAGGATCCAAGGAGGTCGATCCCGCGCGCGATCCTGCTGGCGACCCTCATCGGCGGGCTGCTGTTCATCATCATGGCGTGGGTTGCGGGCCTTGCGTTCCCCGACTTCCAGAACTTCGCCGACCCGAACACGGCATCCCTCGAGCTCATGACCAGGATCGGTGGGGGAGCGCTCACGGCATTCTTCACCGCTGCATACATCGCTGGCAGCTTCGCTTCGGCGATCACCTCGCAGGCGAGCGTCGCCCGCATCCTGTTCGCCATGGGTCGTGACGGGCAGCTGCCCAAGCGGGTATTCGCCGCACTGCACCCGCGTTTCCGCACTCCGTGGATCGCCGTGCTCATCGTGGGCCTTGTCGGTCTGCTCGGCGCGATCTTCATTCCACTCGAGATCGCGGCATCGGTCATCAGCTTCGGCGCGCTCGTCGCATTCAGCTTCGTGAACCTTGCCGTGATCAAGCATTACGTAATCGATGGCAAGCAGCGTTCGGGCATCGCGATCCTCAAGTACGTGATCGCGCCCGCGATCGGCTTCCTGTTGTCTGTCTGGCTGTGGACGTCGCTCGTGCAGCCCACATTCACCTACGGGCTGATCTGGTTGGGCGTGGGAGTCGTGATCCTCCTGGTCATCACGAGGTTCTTCACGCGCAAGCCCCCGGTGATGGATCTCGCCGACGACGACAAGCTCATTGTCGAATAGCGGATAGCCTGACGGCCCGTGCGCCCTGGCGGTGCACGGGCCGTTTCAGTTGCCAGCGAGAGACTCGAGCATGGGCAGGGACGGCACGAAGTAGGCCGATCCGGTGACAGCAGTCGAGAAGTCCAGGATTCGGTCGTATGACCCGGGCGGCTCGCCGACGAACATGCGCTCGAGCATCCGTTCGATTACGGACAGGTCGCCGGCGTAGCCGATGAAGTAGGTGCCGAACTCGCCGGAGCCGGGGCGACCGAACGGCATGTTGTCGCGCAGGATGTCGTGCTCCGTGCCGTCGGCATCGGTGATCGTGGTGAGTTCCTTGTGCGAGCCGGGCGCGCTGTCGAGTTCGAGGTTGTCGGCCTTCGTGCGGCCGACGATGTGCTCCTGGGTGCTGGTCGCCAGTGCATTCCACGCATCGAGGTCATGAAGGTACTTCTGCACCACAACGTAGCTGCCGCCGGCAAAGTCGGGGTCTTCCTGCCCGATGAGCGAAGCCGCGGCCATTCCTCGGCCGGTCGGGTTCTCCGTTCCATCGACGAAGCCCAGCAGATCCCTCGTGTCGAAGTAGCGAAAGCCCTGCACCTCGTCAACGACGGCGACGCTCCGTCCGAGTTTTCCGAGCAGCAGCCGTTCGAGCTCGAAGCACAGGTCGCTGCGCTGTGCCCGGATGTGGAACAGCAGGTCCCCTGGCGTTGAAACGGCCGTGTGCACCCTGCCTTCGACTGCGGTGAGCGGATGCAGCTGGCTCGGGGCAACCGCGACGCCGAACCGCCCCCACGCCGTGCTGCCGATCCCCACGATGCAGGACAGCTGTCCGTCGAGATCCCGAATGCCCACGGCTCGTACGAGAGACTCGACATCGGAGACAACCGCCTTCGCCGTGGCGGCGGCATCGTCGCCCTCAGCGATCGTCACGACGAGGAAGACCGCGAATGCGGAAAGGGGTGCTTCGATGCTCTGCGGGTCGATGGGCACGCGGTCGCCCTGCTGGCTTGCCATGAACCCACGGTAGGCCACGCGGTGCTCCGGGACGAGGCCCGCCCGTGTGGCGTAGCCGCGGCTTCGGGCGTACAATTGAAGGCTGCCTCCCGGAGGCGGTTTGACAACTCAACAGCGCGATAGCGACCTGCACGCAGTGCATATCAAAGCAGTGCATATCAAAGGCATGGGGATGATCGGTTTCGACATTGCCTGCAAAACCACGAGAAGCGGGTCGAGGATGCAGTCTTATCTCGTAAACGATGGCTGCAAAAAATAAATGCGGATTCTAAGCGCATTGACTTCGCTCTTGCTGCCTAGCAGCAACTAGCACATGAAGTCCGTCGGTCCGGGAATGCTCTCTACCCGGGTTCCGACGTCATCTAGAGAGATTGCTGCGTGCCTGAGTCTCAGGTGCACGCGGGACTCTTACTGAGGCTGGGCCTGTTGACCTGGGTGCTCGTAGCAAAGGCCAGGGCCGAGTAGAACGCTTGTACGAGCTACACCCGTAGAAGGCGTGGAATTACAGCAGTGGACGGGGGTTCAATTCCCCCCATCTCCACCATTTGGTCGCTATCGCGTTGTTGGGCTCATTCGGCACGAGATCACTCGCTTCCAGAACAGGAGTGGCCGGTGCAGCCCGTCACACTTCCCGCCAA
The DNA here is from genome assembly GCA_025464445.1 of Rhodoglobus sp. Taxonomy (GTDB): domain Bacteria; phylum Actinomycetota; class Actinomycetes; order Actinomycetales; family Microbacteriaceae; genus Rhodoglobus. Next base: position 4,466 of record JAODLY010000054.1, read on the forward strand.
CCAGCCCGCTGGCCGTTTCTATGCCGGAGGATCGGCGATCACCGCGTTCCGCGGCGAGGGCGATGCCGTGCACGGCCCGGAGGACTGGGTGGCCTCGACCACCACGGTTCGCGGGCACGACAGCCTCGGCCTCAGCGTGCTCACGGACGGGATGCCGCTCGCCGCCGCCATCGCGGCCGCCCCGCTCGACTGGCTCGGGCCGCCGCACGTCGCGGCGTTCGGCGTCGACACGAAACTTCTCGTCAAGTTGCTCGACGCCGGACAGCGCCTGCCCGTGCACGCCCACCCTTCGGCCGCCTTCGCGCATGAGCACCTCGGCGCGGCCCACGGCAAGGCCGAGGCGTGGTACATCCTCTCGCCGGGCGAAGTCTTTCTCGGCCTGGTCCGCACGGTGACCCCATCCGAGCTGGCGGGGTTCGTCGCGCGACAGGACGTCGAGGGGATGCTCGCGCTCATGCACAGGGTGAGCGTCGACGCTGGGCAGGCCGTGTACGTGCCGCCGGGGCTGCTGCACGCGATCGGGGCTGGCATCCTGCTCGTCGAAGTTCAGGAGCCGGAAGACCTCTCGATCCTGCTCGAATGGCGCGACTTCGACATCGACGGCAGCATCGACGGTCACCTGGGGCTCGGCTTCGACTCGGCGCTGCAGGCCGTGGAGACCCGGGCGCGCACCGCCGGAGAGATCGCGGCGCTCGTCAGCGGCGCGGATGCCGCGGACCTCCTGCCCTCCGAGGCCGCCGGGTACTTCCGCCTCGAGCGGCTCGGGGGACAGTCCACCGTCGATGCGGGATTCGCCGTGCTCGTCGTGATCGCGGGCAGTGTGCGCCTCATACCTGTGCACGGCGAGCCCATGGTCCTGCCCAGGGGCAGCACCACGGTCATCCCGTACGCTTCGGGCGGGTTCGCACTCGACGGCGACGGCCTGGCCCTCGTGGCTCGCCCACCCGCGCCCTGAGGGCCACCAACGGCAAAGGGCGCCCGCACGAGTGCGGACGCCCTTCGTATGCCTGGAATCAGGTGCGCAGCAGCGACCCACCGGCGCGCTTACGCGACACAGCGTCGATCGTCGCCGCGAGGATGAGCACGCCACCCGTCACGAGGAAGTTCGCCCCCGCGGGCAGGCCCAGCAGGCCGAGGCCGTTCGCGATGACGGCGATGACGAGCGCACCGATCGCGGCGTGGATGAGGCGCCCACGCCCGCCGAACAGGCTCACACCACCGACGACGGCGGCCGCGACACCACTCAGCACGATCTGGCCGCCGGATGCCGCCGTCACGACACCGATGCGGCTGGCGTCGAACACACCGGAGACCATCGCGAGGCTTGAGCAGGTGATGAACGCGATGATGCGGACGGCGCCGATCTTGATGCCAGCGCGACGGGCTGCCTCGGGGTTGCCGCCCACGGCGTAGAGATGACGGCCGTAGCGAGTGCGGTCGAGAATGAATGTCCCGATCCACAGGATGCCTACGGCGATCGGAACGACGATCGGAACGCCCTCGATCGCGTCGTGCGCGATCGGCACACCGTTGAGCGAGCCACGGCTGGCGGCCCGGTCGAGGCTCATGAGCGCGATGAAGAGGGCGCCGGCTGCCGCGATCGCGCCGAGGCGCAGCGCGAGTAGCGAGAGCGGACGGTTCGGCACTCCCGCGCGCGTGCGGCGGTTGCGATCGAAGAACGCGATCGCGGTGGCGATCACCATGGCGAGAACGAAGAGGGCCCAGCCCAACCAGATCGGCAGGTTGCTGTTCATGATCGCCACGAGCTCGGGGGTCTCGACGCGGTACGCGCCGCCCGACCCGATGATGATGAGCTGCAGGCCCTGGAAGCCCAGGAACAGGCCGAGGGTCACGACGAACGAGGGGATACCGACCTTGGCCACGAAAAAGCCGATGAAGGTTCCGATCGCGGCACCCACCACCAGGGCGATGACGAGCGCGACTATCCAGTTCACTCCGGCGTTGTGGATGAGCACCACGACGATGCTCGCCGTGACACCGGAGGTGACACCGGCAGAGAGGTCGATCTCGCCGAGGAGGATGACGAACACGAGCGCCATTGCCAGCATCATGAGCGTCGCGGCCTGCGTGAGGAGGTTCGCGAAGTTCAGCGGGCTGAAGAATGAACTGCTCAAGACGGAGAACAGGATGACGAGGATCACGAAGCCGGCGAGCGCGGGAAGCGCGCCCATCTCCCCTGACCTCAGGTTGCGGAAGTAGGCCCTGAACTGGTCGCCGAGATTGCCTTCGTGGCCTGATCCGATGGTGGGCGGGGGAGTGGCGGGGGTGCTCGTCATGCGTTCTTTCCCTCGTAGGTTTTGCTACCGGTGATGTATCCGACGACATCGTCGTTGTTGGTGTCTTTGACGTCCAGTGACGCAACCATGTGGCCCAGGTACAGGACGCTGACGAAGTCGGCGACCTTGAACACGTCCACGAGGTTGTGGCTGATCAGGATGACCGCGACGCCGGAGTCGGCGAGACGGCGGACCAGGCTGAGCACCTGCTCCGTCTGCGCGACGCCCAGGGCCGCGGTGGGCTCGTCGAGGATGACGACCTTCGCGTTCTTGAGCACAGAGCGCGCTATGGCGACAGTCTGGCGCTGTCCACCGGAAAGCGATGAGACCTTTTGGCGGACCGATGAGACAGTTCGCACTGACAGCGACTGGAGCGTTTCGGAGGCTTCGCGCTCCATGATCCCCTCGTTGAGGGTTCCTGCCGTGACCTCTTCGCGACCGAGGAACATGTTCTGCACGATGTCCAGGTTCTCGCAGAGGGCGAGGTCCTGGTACACGACCTCGATGCCGTGTGCAGCCGCCTCGCGAGGTGTGGTCAGGCTGACCACCTCGTTGTTGAACTTGATCTCACCGGCGTCGAAGGGCTGCACTCCGGCAAGGCCCTTGACGAGTGTCGACTTGCCGGCGCCGTTGTCGCCTACCAAGGCGGTGACCTTGCCCGCGAACGCCTGGAGGTTCACTCCCTTGAGCACGTCGACTGGTCCGAAACTTTTCCTGACATCCGTCAGCTCGATGACTGGCACGTCCATGCCGAAACCCTTTCAGTGCGCCGGGGCAACGGTGTCCCGGGTCTCAAGTGTGCCACGCGCACACCGATGTTTTGTTGCAGGAAAGAAGGGCTTTGCGCCGGTCGGGACTGCACCGACGCAAAGCCCTTCAGTTAGCGCTTTGCTACTTGACGCCGTACGTTGCGCACGCGGCCGCGACGGCAGAGGTGCAGATATCGGCAGCCTTCGCGTCGCCAGCCGTCACAACTGTCTCGACCTTGTCAGGTCCGACGTTGATCGGGACAACAGCCACGTAGGGGGTGCCATCGGCGAGCTTCTTGTCGACGGTGGGCTTGTCACCCTTGAGCAGGCTGATGGCGAGGTCGGAAGCGGCCTTTGCCTCGAGCGTGAACGGCTTGTAGACCGTGGTGGTCTGCTTGCCGAGGAGCACGTTCTGCAGACCGGCGATCGAGGCGTCCTGGCCGGAGACCGGGAGGGTCTTGCCGTTCTTGTCCAGGACCGCGATCACAGCGGCGGCGTTGGTGTCGTTGGCAACCCAGACGGCGTCGATGTCGCCACCGAGCGAGGTGTAAGCCTGCTCGAAAGCGGTACCGGCGGTTGCGCCATCCCAGGTGCCGGGGGTCTCGAAGACCGGCTTGATGCCAGCTGCAGCCATGACAGCGTCAGCGCCATCGTGGAACATCTTGGCGTTGCCGTCCTTGGGGTCTCCACCGACGTACACGACCTTGGCGGTTGCCGGGTCCTTGCCAGCGGCCTTCAGGCCGTCCAGGATGGCCTGGCCCTCGAGCCCACCAACAGCCTCGTTGTCGAAGGACACGTAGTAGTCCGCGCCAGTGATCGGGCGGTCGTACGCGATAACCGGGATGCCCTGCGCCTTAGCCTTGGCGGCAACCTGGACACCAGCGCTGTTGTAGTCGACCAGGATCATGACGCCACAGCCCTTGGCGAGCTGCTGGTCAGCGATGGTCGCGTACTTGGACTCGTCACCCTGTGCGTTCTGGATGTCCGAAGCGAAGCCAGCGTCGGTGAACGCCTTCTCGAGAGCGGGGCGGTCACCCGACTCCCAGCGCGGCGACGACGCCGTGTCGGGAAGGATGATGCAGGCGCGTGCTGCGGCTGAATCAGTCGAGCCGGAGCCGGAGCCTGCAGCCGAACAGCCGGCCAGCAGCAATGCTGACGCTGATGCGAATACAGCGATTGAGATCAATGAAGACTTCTTCACGTCACTCCCTTTCTGTGGTGTGAGGCGGAACCCCTCAGGTACCACCGTCAGCTTTGAGCGGTGGCAGATGAAATTGTGCCTGAGTTAAAAGGTTGAATGGAACAAATCAGCCAATTGGAAGATAACGCTTTGGTAACTGGCTCGCGCGAGCCGCATACTTCCGGGCTTTTTCGCCATTTTCCGAAAATCGCTCAGAAAGTGCGTCGCACGCACTCGGGCCGCGAGTTGGCTCCATAGGTTGAATGCTCGCTGGCAAAGGAAAAAGCGGGCACGCCGTTTCGCTGGTGTTCGACGCTAGCGTGCAGCGCCCTTGAGCGTTCCGACGGTGCGGGTGACCGGGTCGAAGACTATGCAGAGGATCTCGCGGTCGCCCTGCGCCCAACTGTCCACGGTGGGGTAGTAGTACGAGTACGACAGGGCGGATGTTCCGTAGTCAACCCCGACGAAGGTGTTGAACTGAGCGGTGCAGCCGGCCTCGGCCTGGGTCTTCACGGCGTCCGGACCGGGGAAGTCCCCGTCGGCCATCGTGATGCTCGCGTAGGCCTCACCGTCGTGCGGCTGCGCGCAGTCGGCCTTGGGCACTGTGCTGACCTCGCCCTGGGCTGCGCTGTCATTTACACAGTCGCCGACTTTGATCGTGAAAACGTCGGTGCTGCCATCGGTCGACTGCGCGCTCGGCGAAGGATCTGCTGACCCACCCCCGAGCGGGCTGCACCCAGCGAGGACAAGACCCGCCGCCCCCATGAAGAGCACAGCGAGCGAGCGAGCCAATCGAACGGATGACAACGTCGGCTAACCTTCGCTGCCCTTGAGGGTGCCAGTGACCTGGGCTCCGGACGGGTCGAAGACCACACACATGACCTCGCGATCGCCCGCGTTCCAACTGTCGAGAGTCGGCGTGTAGTAGCTGTAGTTGTAGCCGGCGTCCTGCTGGTACGGCGCACCGACGAAATCGGTGAAGGCCGGGCCGCAGATCGCCTCTGCCCCCTGTTTCACCGCGTCATCGCCAGGGAAGTCGCCCTCGGCGAGTGAGCCGCTGAAGTATGCCTCACTGTCGTGCGGTGCGCTGCAGTCGACGATAGGCACCGTGCTCACTTCGCCGTTGACAGACGCATCGTTGAGGCAGTCGCCCACCTTGATGCTGAAAACGTCGGAACCGCTGGACGGGTCGGCGGTCGTCGGGGTGCCTCCGCCAAGGAGGCTGCAGCCGGCGAGCGAGATGCTCGCGGCGCTCAGGGTAAGGACAGCCAGGACACGGGTCAAGGATTTGATGCTCGTCATGAGGTGTTCTCGTCTCTCTACTGGGCACTCGAACGGAACGGATCGGATCGAGCCTAGCGAAATACGTCCCTCACAAACCGGTTCATCAGGCAACGGTTTGGTCAACGTCGCGGCGGCGCAGACACCACGGAAATCACCGCGTCATGGAGCAGTCCGTTGGTCGCCAGCGCGCTGCCGTGCCACGGGCCATCCCGCCCGTCGATCGAAGTGAACCTGCCGCCCGCCTCCTCGATGATCGGGATGAGCGCCGCCATGTCGTACGGCTTGAGATCGAATTCCCCGACGATGTCGAGCGCACCCTCCGCGAGCAGCATGTACGCCCACATGTCTCCGATCGCACGGGAGCGCCACACCGCACGGGACAGCGCGACGACGTCGTCGAGGCGCCCCTCGTCGTCCCAGCCCTTCAGGCTGTTGTAGCTGAGCGAGGCATCCGCGAGTTCACGCACCGCGCTCACCGCGATGCGTTTGGTGTCGTGCTCGTCACTCTTCGACCAGGCGCCGTGACCGGACGCCGCCCACCAGGTCTTGCCGAGCGCCGGAGCGCTGACCACGCCGACCACGGGAACCCCGTCGATCGCGAGCGCGATGAGCGTGCCCCAGATCGGCACACCGCGCAGGAAGTTGGCAGTGCCGTCGATCGGGTCGATGATCCATTGCCGAGTGCCCTTGCCCTGGGTGCCGTACTCCTCGCCCAGGATCGAGTCGTGGGGCCGTGCCGCCTCGATGCCGGAACGGATGCCGCGCTCGACTGCCTGGTCGGCATCCGTGACGGGAGTCCTGTCCGGCTTGGTCGTCACGACGAGATCGGCTGCCCTGAAGCGGTCGAGCGAGATGAGGTCGGCCTCGGCCGCGAGGGCGAGGGCGAGGGACAGGTCGTCGCTGAGGGAGTACACGGTCACGACAGCCAGCGTATCGGCGGGACCTTAGCTGCTGGTGCTTCCGAGGGTGGTGATGAGCCGCTGGAAGGAGTCCAGTCGCAGTTTGCCGGTTTCCCCGAGGTCGCCGGCCTGCACCCGTTCGATGATGTTGCAGTCTGGGGCATCCGGAAGGTGGGTGCAGCCGCGCGGGCAGTCCTTGGCAAGGAGGGCCAGGTCGGTGAACGACCTGAGGATGTTGGCGGGGTCGACGTGCCCGAGGCCGAACGACCGCACGCCGGGGGTGTCCACTATCCAGCCGGTGCCGATCCGGTAGGAGACGGTTGACGACGAGGTGTGCCGCCCGCGGCCGGTCACATCGTTGACCCGCCCGACTGCGCGGTTGGCGTCGGGCACGAGGGCGTTGACCAGGGTGGATTTGCCGACACCCGAGTGCCCGACGGCGACCGTCGTGTGCCCCTGGAGGGCCGCGCGGATCGCCTCAAGAGGGAACGCGTCCGAGCGGCTCTCGAATACCCGCAGGTCGAGGCCGGCGAAGTTGGCGAGGAACTCGGAGGGGTCGGCGAGGTCGGTCTTGGTCACGACGAGGATCGGCGTGATTCCGGCGTCGTAGGCGGCGACGAGGTAACGGTCCACGAGGCGCGGCCTCGGCTCAGGGTTCGCCGCGGCAACGACGATGAGCATCTGGTCGGCGTTCGCCACGATGATGCGTTCGACGGCATCCGTGTCGTCTGCACTGCGCCGTAGCAGCGTCGTGCGCGGCTGGATGCGCACGATGCGCGCGAGGCTGCCCTCGTCGCCGGAGACATCGCCAACGAGGTCGACCCAGTCGCCGGGAACGACTGAGACCTTGCCCTCCTGCGTCTTATCAAGCGGAGCCTTGCCGAGTTCGCGCGCCTTGGCGGCGACGAGCTGGCGCTCCTCAGGGGTGTTCTCGTCCACCCACACCCCGTAGCGCCCGCGATCGACGGTGAAGACCCGACCGCTGATCGCATCGGAATGCTCGGGGCGGTTCTTGCTGCGGGGCTTGTTGCCCTTCGGATTCGGCCGCACCTTCGCGGCCGACTCGTCGTACTCGGAGTACTCCCCGTCGTCCTCGTCGTCGGTAAGCCAGCTCACGGCATCGTGACGGGGTCCGTGTGGCGCCCGGCGAGCATCGCGGCCCACAGTTCGGGGAACTGGGGGAGCGTCTTGGCCGTCGTGCCGATGTCATCCACTTCGACACCGGATGCCACGAGCCCGACGATCGCGCCGGCGGTGGCCATGCGGTGGTCCTCGTATGCAGCCCACGCGGCACCGTGCAGCTCGCGCGGCTGGATGGACAGCCCGTCGTCGAGCTCGGTCACGGCTCCGCCAAGGCCGTTGAGGTCGGCCGCGAGCGCCGCGAGGCGATCGGTCTCGTGGCCGCGCAGGTGGCCGATGCCCGTGATGGTGCTCGGCTCCGCTGAGAGTGCGGCGAGGGCGACGAGCGCGGGCGCGAGTTCTCCGCTGGCGCTGAGGTCGAGGTCGACGCCGCGAACCGGTCCGCCGCCCGTGACCGTGAGGGCGTGGGCGCTGCGCGTGACCGTTGCGCCGAAACGAGGGAGGAGGTGCTCGAGCTGGGCGCCGACCTGGGTCGTGGCATCCGGCCAGCCTTCGATAGTCACCGAGCCACCCGCGGCGACGGCGGCCGCCAGGAAGGGAGCGGCATTGGAGAGGTCGGGCTCGATGTCGACGTCCAGCGACTGGATCTCGCTGGGCGGCACTACCCACAGGCCCGGCTCGGGGTTCTCGACAACGACGCCGCGCGCCGCGAGGCACGCGATGGTCATCTCGATGTGCGGCATGCTCGGCAGGCGCTCGCCGGTGTGGCGCAGTCGCAGGCCCCTGGTGAAGCGCGGTGCCGCCATGAGCAAACCGGACACGAATTGGCTCGACGCGGACGCGTCGATCTCGATCTCGCCGCCCTCGACCGCGCCCGTGCCGTACAAGCTGAACGGGAGGGCGCCACGACCCTCGTCGGTGACATCCACTCCGAGTTTGCGCAGGGAGTCGATGGTGGTGCGCATGGGACGTTTGCGCGCGGACTCGTCACCGTCGAAGGCGACCGGGCCGAGCGCGAGGGCCGCGACAGGCGGGATGAAGCGCATAACGGTACCCGCAAGGCCGCAGTCGATGGAGCCCCCGCCGAGCTCGCCGGGCGTCACGAGCAGGTCAGGGCCGAACTGGCCGCCGCCCGCCACCTCGACGATGGACGCCCCAAGCGTGCGCAGGGCCTCGATCATGAGCGCGGTGTCGCGGGAGTGCAGGGGTGAGCGCAGCAGCGAGGGGCCGTTCGCGAGGGCGGCGAGCACGAGCTCGCGGTTGGTGAGGCTCTTCGATCCGGGCAGCCGCAGGGTCGCAGCGAGGGGACCCGTGGCGCGCGGGGCCAGCCACGCGCCCGTGCCGACGGCAGGCAACGGATCGTCGTCGCCGTACGGGTTGAATTGCGGTTGCGCAGTCCTCGAGATCGCCATCGGCATCCAGAGTATCCGCAACTACCGCACGACGGCCCGGAATAGCGGGGCGGGCAGCGGGGTTGCACCCGGTATGAGCACTGCATTGGCAGAGCGCCCAGGCGCGACAACAGCGAGCGATCTAGAATTGGCGCTGATGACTACGCCAGCAGAGCCAACGGCCGACCCGACACCAGAGCCGGCTTCAGACCCGCGTGCCCTCTTCGAAGAGCAGGCGCTGCCGTTCATGGATCAGCTCTATGCCGCGGCCATGCGTATGACGCGCAATCCTGCCGACGCCGCGGATCTCGTGCAGGAGACCTTCGTCAAGGCGTTCCAGGCATTCGGGCAGTTCCAGCAGGGCACAAACCTCAAGGCCTGGCTGTATCGCATCCAGACGAACACCTTCATCAACAACTACCGCAAGAACCAGCGCAATCCGTACCAGGGCACCATCGACGACCTCGAGGACTGGCAGCTCGGCGGCGCGGAATCGGTAACCCAGTCGCTGTCGACTCGGTCCGCCGAAGCCGAGGCCATCGACCACCTGCCGGACAGTGCGGTCAAGGATGCGCTCCAGGCAATCCCCGAAGACTTCAGGCTTGCCGTCTATTTCGCCGACGTCGAAGGATTCTCCTACCAGGAGATCGCCGACATCATGAAGACACCCGTTGGCACAGTGATGAGCCGACTGCACCGCGGCCGCAGGATGCTGCGGGAATCCCTTGCCGATTACGCGCGCGACCGAGGAATCACGGTCGCCCCCACCACCACTGGAGCGCAGAAAATGTCCAGGAGCACGAAATGACCGACTGCGGCTGCGACAAAGCCAAGGCGGAGCTCGAGGAGTACATCCACAACGAGCTGGCCAAACAAGACGCGGCGGATGTCGCGGAGCACATGGCCAACTGCGAAGACTGCACCGGCGAGCACCTCGTGGGCCTCGCCCTCACCCTCAAGGTGCGCCAGGCGTGCCGGGAGACGGCCCCGCAGGAACTGCGCGACGCCGTGCTGAACCGGCTCGCGAACGCTTAGATTTCGCGGGTGACGATGTACACTTGTACATCGTGAATCGCACGCAGATCTATCTCAACGAGCATCAGCACGATGCCCTCGCCCGTCTGGCGCACGCGCAGAACACGACGTCGTCCGCTCTGATTCGTGACGCCATCGACGCCTATCTCGCGTCCCAGCTCACCCCGGCGGATCGACTCGACCGCCTGAGATCACTGGGGCGGCGCTTGACCGCTGCCGCCAGCCCAAGTGACACGGCCGAGCGTGTGGACGCCCTGCGTACGAAGGATCTTGTGCGCCTAGACTCCCGCCCGTGACGGTTCTGCTCGACACCTCGGTACTCATCGGCTTCCTGCGCGGTCATCCAGCGGCCGTGGGCGTGGTGTCGTCGTTGAACGTCCCACCACTCTCGAGTGAGATCTGCCGCGTCGAACTGTTCCAGGGCCTACGGCCTGCTGAGGAAGGGGATGCCGCGGCTCTCGCTTCCCTCATCGAGTGGATTCCCGTGGTCGAGCCGATCGCACTGCGCGCGGCAGAACTGGGTCGGCGCTGGCGGCCCAGCCACTCGGGCATTGGTGTCGCGGACCTCATCATCGCCGCGACTGTCGAGCTCACCGACTCGCAACTGCTTACGCTCAATGTGAAGCAGTTCCCGATGGTCGAGGGCCTGCGGCCCGCGTACTGAACGCTGCAGCGGCCGGTTCTGGCTCAAACGGTGAAGCTGACCTCGATGAAGTCGGACGCACCCCGATCTCGGCGAATCCGATCATCTCCCTTACAGCGTCAGCGCCTTTTCGATCAGGTCGGCCTGCTCCTGGGCGCTGCGCTTCGACGAGCCCGTCGCAGGCGACGCCGACGCCGGGCGCGACGCGACCTTGATCGTGCGACCCTTCAGGTGCTTCGCCAGCTCGAGGCAGATGAACGGCCAGGCGCCCTGGTTCTCCGGCTCGTCCTGGGTCCACACGATGTCCGCGTTCGGGTACTGCTCGAGCGCTGCGTTGATCTCCTGGATGGGCAGCGGGTAGAACTGCTCCATCCGCAACACGGCGATCGACGTCGCTTCGCGCTTGTCGAGCTCGGCGGCGAGGTCGTAGTAGATCTTGCCCGCCGTGATCACGACGCGCTTGACGGCTGCCTTGTCAGCAACGCGGTTGTCGTCGAGCACCGGCTCGAAGCGGCCCTGGGTGAAATCTGCGATCTCGCTCGTCGCGCCCCTGAGCCTGAGCATGGCTTTCGGCGTGAACACGATGAGCGGGCGGCGCGGGCGCATGTAGGCCTGGCGGCGCAGCAGGTGAAAGTACGACGCCGGAGTCGACGGTCGCGCGACAGTCATGTTGTTCTCGGCGCACAGCTGCAGGTAGCGCTCGATGCGTGCGGAGGAGTGGTCTGGGCCCTGGCCCTCATAGCCGTGCGGCAGCAGCAGCACGACGCTCGAGCGCTGCCCCCACTTCTGCTCGGCGCTCGATACGAACTCGTCGATGATCGTCTGGGCACCGTCGGCGAAGTCGCCGAACTGGGCTTCCCACAGCACGAGGGCGTCGGCGCGTTCCACCGAGTAGCCGTATTCGAAGCCCATCGCCGCGTACTCGCTCAGCAGTGAGTCGTAGATCCAGAACCGGGCCTGGTTCTCGGCGAGGTTCGCCAGCGGCAGCCACTCCTGGCCGTTCTCGCGGTCGTGCAGCACCGCGTGGCGCTGCACGAAGGTGCCGCGCCTGGTGTCCTGCCCGGCCATGCGCACCGGCGTGCCCTCGATGAGCACTGAGCCGAGCGCGAAGAGCTCGCCCATCGCCCAGTCGATCGCTCCGGAGCGGCTCATTTCGGCGCGCTTGTTGAGCAGCGCCTGCAATTTCGGGTGCACGGTGAATCCCGCGGGCGGGTTGGCGTGCGCGTCACCGATGAGGCGGATGACCGCTTCGTCGACGCCGGTGGTGGCGGGCTCGCCCACCGCGTCATCCAATTGCGACCCCGGCTTTTCGAGATCGGCCACAGCGCCGGTGACGATGGGCATCGAGCCGGTCTGGGCGGCGTGGGTCTCTGCGAACGCGCGCTCGAGGCGATCCTGGAAGTCCTGGTGGCTCGCCTCGTACTCTTCCTGCGTGATGTCGCCGCGGCCGACGAGCGCCTCGGTGTACAGGGTGCGCACGGAGCGCTTGGCCTCGATGAGGTTGTACATGAGCGGCTGGGTCATCGACGGGTCGTCGCCCTCGTTGTGCCCGCGGCGGCGGTAGCAGACGAGGTCGACGACGACATCGCGGTGGAACTCCTGGCGGTAGGCGAACGCGAGTTCTGCGACCCGCACCACAGCTTCGGGGTCGTCGCCGTTCACGTGGAAAATCGGCGCCTGGATGGTCTTGGCGACATCCGTCGAATAGGTCGAGGTGTGGCCCTCGGCGGGCGGGGTGGTGAAGCCGACCTGGTTGTTGATGTTGACGTGCACAGTGCCGCCCGTGCGGTACGCGCGCAACTGCGACATCTGCAGGATCTCGACGACGATGCCCTGGCCCGACATGGCCGCGTCGCCGTGCACCATGAGCGGCAGCACGGTGAACGAGCCGATCGGGCGACGATCCTGCTTGGCGCGCACGATGCCCTCGAGCACACCGTCGACGGCCTCGAGGTGGGATGGATTCGCGGCGAGGTAAACCGGGATCTGCTGCCCGGATGCAGCGGTGAACGTGCCCTCCGTGCCGAGGTGGTACTTCACATCGCCAGAACCCTGCACTGTCTTCGGGTCCTGGGTGCCCTCGAATTCGCGGAAGATCTGCCCGTAGGTCTTGCCAGCGATGTTCGTGAGCACGCTCAACCGGCCGCGGTGGGCCATACCGATTGCGACCTCCTCGAGGTTCGCCTCAGCTGCCTTCTGGATGACGGCATCCAGCAGGGCGATCGTGGACTCGCCGCCTTCGAGGCTGAAGCGCTTCTGCCCGACGTACTTTGTCTGCAGGAATGTCTCGAAAGCCTCGGCCTCGTTGAGCTTGCCGAGGATGCGCATCTGCTCGTCGTGGCCCGGCTTCGAGTACGGCTTCTCGACGTGCTCCTGGATCCAGCGGCGCTGCGCAGGGTCCTGGATGTGCATGTACTCGATGCCGACTGTGCGGCAGTACGCGTCGCGCAGCATCCCGAGGATTTCGCGCAGCAGGGCCGAACGCTTGCCGCCGAAGCCGCCGGTGACGAATTCGCGGTCGAGGTCCCAGAAGGTCAGGCCGTGACTGGAGATGTCGAGGTCCGGATGCGAGCGCTGCCGGTATTCCAACGGATCGGTATCTGCCATGAGGTGGCCACGCACGCGGAAGGAGTTGATGAGCTCCTGCACGCGGGCGACCTTGTCCACGTTGTCCGCGAGGTCGACGCTGATGTCGGCGGCCCAATGGATCGGGTCGTAGGGGATGCGCAGCGCGGCGAAGATGTCCTCGTAGAAGAGGTGCTCGCCGATGAGGCGCTCGTGGATCTTCTTCAGGAACTCGCCGGAGCCGGCTCCCTGGATGACACGGTGATCGTAGGTGCTTGTGAGGGTGATGGTCTTGCCCACGCCGAGTTCGGCGAGCGTCTTGGGCGAAGCGCCCTGGAAGGCCGCCGGGTATTCGAGCGCGCCGGCGCCGACGATGGTGCCCGAGCCCTTCATGAGGCGGGGGACCGAATGCTCCGTGCCGATGCCACCGGGGTTGGTGAGCGAGATGGTGTTGCCCGCGTAGTCCGCGGCGGTCAGCTTGTTGGCCCTGCCGCGCGCGACGACATCCTCGTAGGCGACGAGAAACTCGCCGAAACCCATCGTGTCCGCGCGCTTGATGCCGGGCACGACGAGTGAGCGGGTGCCGTCGGGCTTCGGGATGTCGATCGCGATGCCGAGATTGATATGGGCGGGAGTGACGACTGAAGGCTTGCCGTCCGGCTCGTCGTAGTAGACGTTCTGGCTCGGGAATTCTTTTATCGTCTGCACGATCGCCCAGGCGATGAGGTGGGTGAACGAGACCTTGCCGCCGCGCGCGCGCTTGAGGTGATTGTTGATCACTATGCGGTTGTCGATCATGAGCTTTGCCGGGACGGTGCGCACGCTCGTGGCGGTCGGCACTGTGAGGCTGGCATCCATGTTCGCGGCGAGCGACTTCGAAGCGCCCTTGAGGGCCGCCACCACGTTCTCGGGCTGTTCGGCCGGCTCGTCGCCTTCCGCGACCGCGGGCACGGGCGATGTCGCTGGCGCGTCGGCCGGGATCGGCTGCGGCTTTGCCCGCACCGACGTCGTGCGCGCAACCGGCTGGCTGCCTGTGGCGGGACTTGCTGCGGGTTCGGGTGCCCGCGTGATCTCATCCGGGATCTGCGGCTCCCCGCCCGTGGCCTGGGCCTGCGCCGATGCCGGGGCGTCGGCGGCGAGGGGTTCTTCGGGCGCCGGCGCGGCGGCGGGGATCGTGATCGCCGAGGTCGGCGTCGGGTCGGTGGGCGCGCTGTCGTCGGCCGCGAGCGTGGAGTGGTAGCTCTCCAGCACCGGCCACCACGACTCATCGACCGAATTCTTGTCGACGAGGTAGCGCTCGTACATCTCGTCCACGAGCCACTCGTTGGCTCCGAACTCGCCCGATGAGTCTCCCTCGGGTGTAACTCCGGTCACTTGGCTCGACACAGCCGACCGCCCACTTTCACGTCTCGTTTGTCGCGGTGATGTCGCGACATTTCATGGTGAATCTACCTGCGGACACACCACCGGACAGCTTAATCGCTTTCCCTGGACACCGACTGGCGTGCCACGGGCGAGATAGCTTAAATCCATGCGCTTTTATGAAACGACGCCGGTGCACGACCTCACCTACTCCGATGTGTTCCTGGTGCCGGCCCACTCGGCGGTGACGAGCCGGCTCGACGTCTCGCTCGCGCCCATGGACGGCACCGGCGCGAGCATCCCGATAGTGTCCGCGAACATGAATTCGGTAACCGGGCCGCGCCTCGCGGCGACTCTCGCCCGCCGCGGCGGCCTCGGCGTGCTTCCCCAGGACATGCACGCAGACGAACTGGATGCCGCGATCCGCTGGGTCAAATCGCAGCCGGTCGCCTTCGACGCTGCCGTCGGCCTTAAGCCGGGTGACACCGTCGCGGCGGCGCTCGCCCAGCTGCCTCCCGTCGAGGGTCACGGGATCGTCATCCACGACGAGCACGGCTCCTATCTCGGCGCGATCCCGGCGGAGCGCCTCGCGCACGCCATGCCGGATTCGCCGCTCGGCGACCTCCTCGGCGCCCGCGTGCCCGAACTCCAGGTCGCCGACCTGCACGGTCCGCGTGCGGCCTTCGACATCATGGTGGCTTCCGACCTGCAGTTCGCGCCGGTCATGGACGGCGACAGGGTTGTCGGCGCTTTGAGCCGCACCGCAGCACTGCGCTCGAATCTCTACACGCCCGCCGTCGACAAAGACGGCAGGCTGCTGGTCGCCGCGGCGATCGGCATCAACGGCGACGTCGCGGCCAAAGCGAAGGCGATAGTCGCTGCGGGCGTCGACGTGATAGTCATCGATACTGCGCACGGCCACCAGGAGGGCATGGTGCGGGCGATCGGCACCGTCGCGAAGCTCGGGCTCGGGTTGCCGATAGTCGCCGGCAACGTCGTGACGGCAGAGGCGGTGCGCGACCTCGCGAATGCCGGCGCCACGATCATCAAGGTCGGGGTGGGCCCTGGGGCGATGTGCACGACGCGCATGATGACGGCTGTTGGCCGTCCACAGTTCTCCGCGGTGCTCGAGACTGCTGCGGCCGCCAGGGAGGTGGGCGCCCACGTGTGGGCGGACGGCGGGGTGCGCTATCCGCGTGACGTCGCCCTCGCGCTGGCCGCGGGTGCGGCATCGGTCATGATCGGGTCGTGGTTCGCCGGCACGATCGAGGCGCCGGGCACCCTCGCCGTCGACGGTGACGGGCGCGCGTACAAGGAGAGCTGGGGCATGGCCTCGACGAAAGCGGTGAAAGAGCGCTTCGACGGGCTCGACGCCTATGAGCTCGCCCGCAAGACGCTCTTCGCGGAGGGGATCTCGAGCTCGAAGATCTACCTCGACCCGCTGCGGCCTTCGCTCGAAGACCTCATCGACATGATCACCTCGGGGGTGCGCAGCTCGTTGAGCTATGCGGGGGCGACGACTCTCGCGCAGTTCCACGACCGGGCCCTGGTCGGCATCCAGTCGGCTGCCGGATACGAGGAGGGCAAGGCATTACCGGTTTCCTGGTAGGGCCGGGCAAGCGCGCTTGCTAGAGTCATCCAGATAATGGACGACCCTCCGCCCCGTCGCCCCGCCCGGGATCGTACCCATGCTGCCTGACTGGTTGCTGCTGACCATCGGCGTGCTGCTGACCATCGGCACCGGCTTCTTCGTCGCGTCCGAGTTCGCGCTCGTGAACCTCGACCGGTCCGATCTCGAGGTGCGGCACTCCAGGGGGGAGAAGCGCCTGGCCGCGCCGATCAGCGCGCTGAAACGCACATCCACCCACCTCTCCAGTGCGCAGCTCGGCATCACCATCACGACGCTGCTCGCCGGCTACACGCTCGAGCCATCGCTCAGCCGGTTCGTCGGGGTGCCGCTTGCCGCGCTCGGGATGTCGCAGGCCGCTGTTACCGTGACCGCATCGATCCTCGCCGTCGCGATCGCCACCCTGCTCTCGATGATCATCGGCGAGCTCGTGCCGCAGAACCTTGCGCTCGCGTTGCCGCGGGCGACCGGCAAGCTCGTGCTTCCCTTCCAGGTCGGATTCACCGCAGTGTTCAAGCCCGCGGTGGTCGCCCTCAACAGCACGGCCAACGGCATCCTGCGTGCGGTCGGCATCGAGCCGAAAGAGGAACTCTCCGGAGCCCGCACGGCCGAGGAACTCGTCTCGCTCGTGCGCAGGTCGGCGAGGGAGGGCAGTCTCGAGCACGACACGGCGACGCTTCTCGCCCGCACGCTCGCCTTCGCCGACCACACCGCGCAGGACGTCATGACGCCGCGCCCGCGGGTGGCGAGCATCGACCGCACCGACAGTGCGCAGGAGGTCGTCGAGCTTGCGCGGCGCACCGGATTCTCGCGATTCCCGGTGATCGACGACTCGATCGACGACGTTGTCGGGATCGTGCACGTCAAGCAGGCCGTCGCCGTGCCCCGCGAGAAACGGGCGGACGTGCCGGTTTCCGCCCTCCAGTCGGATGCCCTGCGCGTGCCGGAGACGATGAAACTCGACTCCCTGCTCGCCGAGCTGCGCGGCCGGGGTTACCAGATGGCTGTCGTGATGGACGAATACGGCGGCACCGCCGGCGTCGCCACGCTCGAGGACCTCGTGGAAGAACTCGTGGGCGAAGTGTCCGACGAGCACGACCGAACCAAGCCCGATGTGGTGCGCTCGCGGGACTGGTTCACGTTTCCCGGCATCCTGCGCCCCGACGAACTGCTCGAGCGCACCGGCGTAGTAGTGCCGGAGGAGGGGCCGTACGAGACTGTCGCCGGCTGGCTCATGAGCGAACTGGGCAAACTCCCCGCCGTCGGCGACACCGTCGAGATCGAGGGCGGCGTCTTCAGGATCGAGCGACTCGACGGCCGCAGGATCGATCGGGTCCGGTTCACGCCGAAGCCGCCTGGCGCACTGGACGGGGCCGGCTGATGGACTGGGTGGGAATCGTCTGGCTCTTCGTGCTGCTGCTGGTCAACGCGTTCTTCGTCGCTGCAGAATTCGCTGTCATCTCCGCGCGCCGCTCGCAGATCGAGCCGAGGGCCGAGGCAGGTTCGAGGGCGGCGAAGACCGCGCTCTGGGCGATGGAGCACGCCTCCCTCATGCTCGCGACGAGCCAGCTCGGCATCACCATCGCATCCCTGCTGATCCTCAATGTGTCCGAGCCGGCGATCCACCACCTGCTCGAGCTACCGCTCGCCCTCACCGGCTGGCCGGAGCAGGTAATCGGCACGATCAGCTTCGTCATCGCCCTCGTTGTCGTGTCATTCCTGCACGTGGTGCTTGGCGAGATGGTGCCCAAGAACCTGTCATTCTCGGTGCCCGACCGGGCGGCGCTCATCCTCGCGCCGCCACTCGTGTTCCTCGCGACAATCCTTCGGCCGATAATCTTCGCCCTCAATGCCATGACGGGTGCGGTGCTCAAGCTGTTCAGGGTGCAGCCCAAGAGCGAGGCGAACAGCGTCTTCACCCTCGACGAGGTCGCCACGATCGT
This sequence comes from Rhodoglobus sp., assembly GCA_025464445.1. GTDB lineage: Bacteria > Actinomycetota > Actinomycetes > Actinomycetales > Microbacteriaceae > Rhodoglobus. The sequence goes on from JAODLY010000054.1 coordinate 22,521, forward strand.
GGCGCACTCAACCCGCGAAGGGGTGCTGACCGACGCTGGGGGCACGCTCAGCGCCGCGTTCGAGTTCACCTCGAAGAAGGTGCGGGATGTCGCGGTCGGCATGAACGCACTCGTCACCCTCCCCGAAGATGCGACCCCGGCCGATGTGGAGCGCGCGGTCGCCCAGCGTGGGTTCTCGCGCTACATCCTCGTCGACGAGGCGGGGGAGCCTACGGGCTACCTGCACCTGAAAGACGTGATCGACCTCGACGATGCCGACGAGTTCGAGGAACCGGTGCCGCCCAAGCGGATCCGCCAACTGATCTCGATCTTCCGCGGCACCGACCTCGAGGATGCCCTCGCCACGATGCGCCGCTCCGGCGTGCACGTCGCCAGGGCATTCGACGAAAGCGGCGCGACGAGGGGAGTGCTGTTCCTCGAGGACATCATCGAAGAACTCGTCGGCGAGGTGCAGGACGCGACGCGTCGGCGGCCCTAGTTTGCGGATCGTCCGGATTGCTCGTCGAGGGAACGCAGGAAAGCCGCGAGGCCCTCAGCACCCGTGAAATGGTGGGTTGTGACGCCGAGGGCGGCTGCGGCATCCGTATTCTCCGCCTTGTTGTCGACGAAGACCATCGCATCGAGCGGAATGCCGAGTTCTGCCGCGACCTCCGAGTAGATCGTGGGATCCGGCTTGAGCGCGTCCAGCTCCGCGCTCACGAATATGCGCTCGAAGAACGACGCCATGGGGGAGCGGCGGAAAGGGCTGGAGAAGTCGAAACCGGCGTTGGAGAGGATCGCCAGCCGCGTGCCCCCGTCGTACAGTTCTTCGATGAGATCGAGCGTGCGGGGCTCGGCCCAAACTATCGTGAGACCCATGAGCGCCTTCACAGCGTGGACCGCGGATGATGCGGCTCGGCAGATAGCGGTGCCCGGCGAGCACGACGACAAGTACTCCCGCGGAGTGCTCGGTGTCGTCACCGGCTCCGACAGGTACCCCGGCGCTGCTGTTCTCGGCGTGGAGGCCGCGCTGCACACCGGGGTGGGCATGGTGCGCTACGTCGGCCCGGCCCGCGCTGCCGAGCTCGTACTGCAACGACGCCCGGAGGCCGTGACGGCGGACGGCCGGGTGCAGGCTTGGCTGCTCGGATCCGGGATGGATCATGCCGCTCTCGAGCCCGCCGCAGTCAAACGGATGTCGGAGGCGATCGCCCAGGGATTGCCCACCATCCTCGACGGCGGCGCTTTCGACATCCACGACAAGGCCAGCGGCCCCGTGGTGATCACGCCGCATCTCGGCGAGCTCGCGCGTGTGATGGGAGCTTCGGTCGACGCCATTGCCGCCGACCCGGGGGCCTGGGCGCGAACCGCCGCCGACCGGCTCGGGGTCACAGTGCTGCTCAAGGGACACACGACCCATGTCGCCGGCCCCGGCATCTCTCTCGTCTCGAGTACGGCTCCGACCTGGCTCGCCACAGCCGGGGCTGGCGATGCGCTTGCGGGCATCCTGGGCGCCCTCCTCGCGACTCACGCTGAGGAGATCGCGGCCGATGCGACGACTCTCGCGCGCCTCGCCGCGACGGCCTCGGTCATCCACGGCCTCGCCGCGCACCGCGCTTCCGCGGGCGGACCGCTCACCGTCCTCGGGCTGTGTGCGGCGCTTCCGGCCACGATCGCGGCCCTTGTCGGGGAGCCGCAGTAGCACGTATCGAGCTCCCGGCGCCTCGGCGAGCCACGGCGCTGACTCGGCGAGCCACGACGTATCGGCGAGCCACGGCGCTGACTTGCGGACTTCTGCCGGTGGGCGCGTGACGCATCGGGGCGGAAGTCCGCAACTCAGCCGGTGAACCGGCCGAGGAACTCGCGCGTGCGGGCCTGTCGTGGTGCGCCGAAAACCTCGGCCGGCGTGCCCTGCTCCGCGATCACCCCCGCGTCGAGGAAGATCACCCGGTCGGCGACATCCCGGGCGAATGCCATCTCGTGCGTGGCCATGAGGATCGTCGTGCCGTCCGCCTTGAGTTCCCGCACAAGATCGAGAACCTCGGTCACGAGCTCGGGGTCGAGGGCGCTCGTGACCTCATCGAGCAGCAGCAGTTCGGGATTTGTGGCGATCGAGCGCACGATCGCCGCGCGCTGCTGCTGGCCGCCGGAGAGCCGATCCGGGAACGCGCGGGCGTGGGCGGCAAGCCCGATACGGTCGAGCAATTCGAGGCCGTGTGCCTCCGCCGACTCGCGATCGACTCCGAATACCTGCCGGGAGGCGAGCGTCACGTTGTCGAGCACGCTCAGGTGCGGAAACAGGTTGTAGGCCTGGAAGACGATCCCGATGCGGGCGCGCACGGCATCCGCCTTCGTCGCAGGGTCGCTTATGTCGACCCCGCGCAGCAGCACCTGGCCGTCGTCGACCTGCTCGAGCAGGTTGACCGTGCGCAGCAGCGTGGATTTGCCCGAGCCGCTCGCCCCGACGAGCGCGACCACCTCGTGGCTGTGCACCACCAGGTCGATGCCGCGCAATACTGCGGCTTCACCAAAAGACTTGCGGATGCCGCGAAGCTCGAGCACGACCTCGCTCACACGATGCTCCCCACCTGTTCGCGAGCCCGCAGCCGAGCGGTGTACCAGTCGGTGAACCGGATCATCGGCAGCGCAAGCAGCACGAAGAGCAGGCCGGCCACGACGTATGGGGTGAAGTTGAACGCCTGGCTGGTCTCGATCTGGGCCGCACGCACTGCGTCGACCGCACCGAGCACGGAGATGAGCCCGACATCCTTCTGCATCGCCACGAAGTCGTTCATGAGCGCCGGCGTCACCTTGCGGATCGCCTGCGGCAGGATGACCAGCCGCATCGCCTTGCCGTGGCCCAAGCCAAGCGATCTCGCCGCGAGGCGCTGAGACGGATGCACCGCCTCGATGCCCGCGCGGAACACCTCCGACACGTATGCGGAGTAGGTGAGCACGAGGGCGATGGTCCCGAGCACGAACGACGGTATGCGCGGGCCGGTGGGTCCGAGAAGGCCGGGGATGCCGAACCCGACGATGTACAGGACGATGATGAGCGGCGTGCCTCGGAAGAGGTCCGTGTACCCCGCCGCAAGGGCGCGCAGCGGGAAGGACACCGGCCCGCGCAGGGTCCGCACGCCGGCGATCAGGATGCTCAGGACGATGACCCCGACCGCCGCGAAGGCGAGCACCTCGAGGTTGAGCAGGAAGCCGGCCCACACCCGGGGAAGCGCGTTGACGGCGACCTCGGGGTTGAAGAATGTCTGCTGCACACGCGCCCAGCCCGGCGTGTTGATGAGCGTGAGCCAGGCCGCGACGGCCAGCACCAGGGTCGAAACGATGCTGAGCAGCACCGAGCGGATGCCGCGCCGACGACGGAAGGCCCGACGGCCGAGCTCTATGGAGCTGGGCTGCCGGGCCGGGTCGTCTTGCGAAGTCACTCCTGCAAACTACTGGATGACTACTTCAGAACGGGCGCGTTTGCCGCGCCTGCGAGCCACGCGTCCGCGATCTTCTGCAGGTCGCCACTGTCGCGGAGAGCGTCGACCGCGGCGCTGACCTTGCTGGTGAGCGGGCTGTCCTTCGCGAGCACGAGGCCGAATTCGTCACCACTCTTGCCGTCGGGCTTGGGCAGCTGGCCAATTATCAACCCGCCGGTCAGTTCGACCCCGGTCAGGTAGAACGCTGTCGGAAGGTCGACGACTATCGCATCGACAGTGCCGCTCTCGAGCGCGAGCTTCGCGTCGTCGTTCGTGTTGAAGACCTGGGCGCCGGCGGTCGGCTTGATCTGCTGCTCGATCGCGTCGAAGCTCGTCGTGCCGGTCTGGGCGCCGATGAGCAGGTCCTTGAGATCGGCGATCGATGTCGCACCGGCGGCCTTCGACGTCTCGGTCGTGATGACGACCTGGGTGGTCTCGTAGTATGCCGTCGAGAAGTCGACGTTCGCCTTGCGCTCGTCTGTGATCGAGAACTGCTGCAGATTGAAGTCGAAGGTCTTCGGCCCCGGTGCGATCGCCTCGTCGAATGTCGTGCGCACCCAGACGACATCCTTCTTGTCAAAGCCGAGCTGGGCGGCGACCGCGTACGCGATGGCGGACTCGAAACCATCCCCAGATTCGGGCTTGTCGTCGATGACCCATGGATAGTAGGCGGGCTCGCCCGTGGCAATCGTGAGCTTGCCGTCGGTGACATAACCAGTCGCGGCAGAATCGACAGGCGTCGCGGCGGGCGCGCAGGCGGCGAGCGAGATGACGATCGCTGCGGCGCCGACGGCGGCAATGGTGCGGATGAGGGTGCTGCGCATGAGTCTCCTTCGGAATTGCTGTATCCACATCATCCCGCAGGCACGCCGTGCCGCACTGGATGGGGACGAATTGTTACCGGGATACGCTGTCACCATGACGCTACCGGCTGCGACGGCTGCTCAGATCCGACGCACGGTTGTCAGTGTCGCGCTGAGCCCGATCACCGTGTGGGCCGCCTTCGTGATCGCGCACCTCTGGCTCGGGCTCCTCAACCTCTACGCGCCCGGGCTGCCGTTCGGCGACGTCACGCTTGTCTATAGGTTCTGGATGGACCAGGGATTCGGCCTGCACTTCTGGGTGGGCATCGATAGCGTCTGGGTCTACCCGATCGTCGCGCTTGTGCCCATGCTGCTCGCGGGATCCTTCGGCGCCGACCAGTACGGCAGCACCTGGCTATCGATGGTCATGGTTCTCAACGCCGTCGCGTTTGGTTTCATCACCGGATGGGGTCGTTCCCGCGAGCGGGTAACCACTGCGTGGTGGTGGATCGGCTTCCTCGTGCTGCTCGGCCCGATCGCGCTGGGGCGCATCGACTCGGTCAGCGTGCCGCTGGCGATGGTCGGCGTCATCCTGGTCGCCAGCCGTCCGCGCGCCGCGGCGATCGTGCTCACCATCGCGACCTGGATCAAGGTCTGGCCGGTCGCGATACTGCTGGCCGCCGCGATCTCGCTGCGCGCTCGCTGGCGAATTGTCACGACGGGGGCCATCGTGACTGCGGCGATCATCGCGGTGGCGCTGGGTCTCGGCAGCGGCGACAACGTCCTGAGTTTCATCGGCCAGCAAACCGGGCGCGGGCTGCAGCCGGAGTCGCCCATCGCAACATTTTTCATGTGGCAGGCAGTCGCTGGGGTGCCTGGCGCCTTCGTCTACTACAACCAGGCGATCCTGTCTTATGGGGTCGGAGGGCCCGGGGACACGATCGCAATCGCGGTCATGACACCCCTGCTCGCGCTCGCCGTTATCGTCATCGCCCTGCTCGGCGTGCGTGCAATGCGGGCTGGCGCGGCCCCTGGCGCGCTGTTTCCCCCGCTCGCCCTCGCCCTCACGACAGCGTTGATCGCGTTCAACAAGGTTGGTTCGCCGCAGTTCATCGCCTGGCTTGCCGTGCCGATAGTGCTCGGCATCGCGACCCGCGCTGCCGGCCACGGCCGCTCCTTCCGGGTTCCCGCAATCCTGGGCCTCGTGATGGCCGCGCTGACGCAGCTGATCTATCCCTACCTGTACGCCTGGCTCATCTATCTCAACCCGTTGCTGGTCGCCGCACTGACCGCACGTAACATCCTCGAGTTCGTGCTGCTCGGCTGGGCAATCGTGGCCGTTGTGCGGGCCCCGCTCGGCATCGGTGACGTCGACAATGACGAAGAGCACTGGCTGCCTTCCGTGTGGCCGCTCGGCGCCCACCATGACATTGTGGAAGAGGGTGCAGGAGAGTCGCACTCGGCGCCCAAACAAGCAAAGGAGTCATGATGCTCGTCGCATTCTCGGTAGCGCCAAGCGGAGGGTCGGAAACGGATTCGGTGCACGATGCGGTCGCCGCGGCGGTCGCCGTGGTCAGGGCGTCCGGCTTGCCCAACCACACCGACGCGATGTTCACCACGCTCGAGGGTGACTGGGACGAGGTCTTCGGCGTGATCCGCCGTGCGACCGAGGCCGTGGCAACCTTCGGCACTCGCGTATCGCTCGTGCTGAAGGCCGACATCCGGCCGGGGCATGTCGGAGAGCTCACCGGCAAGGTGGAGCGCCTCGAGCGCGCGCTCGCGCAGGCCGAAACCAGTTGAGCCGGGCGTGAACACCTTCTCTCCGGCGCGCGTGCGGCTCGCCCTCCTCGCGCTCGCCCTCGGCGGTTTCGGCATCGGCCTCACCGAATTCGTCGCAATGGGACTGCTGCCCAACCTGGCGGCCGACCTGCTGCCGAATGTCTGGGCGGTCTCGCACGAGCGTGCCAATGGGCAGGCGGGCTGGCTCGTGTCCGCCTATGCCCTCGGCGTCGTCGTCGGCGCCCCGACGATCGCCGCGCTCGCTGCCCGCTTCCCGCGCAAGCAGCTGCTGCTCGCCTGCCTCGCGGTATTCGCCCTCGGCACTGTGGCGTCCGCGACGCTGCCGACCTTCGGGCTGATCCTCGTCGCCCGGTTCGTCGCCGCCCTGCCGCACGGAGCCTACTTCGGCATCGCTGCCCTCGTCGCGGCATCGCTCATGGGTCAGGGCAAACGCGGTCGCGGTGTCGCCCTCGTGCTCTCCGGGCTCACGATCGCCAACGTCATCGGAGTGCCCGCGATCACCTTCCTCGGCCAGCAGGCGGGGTGGCGCATCGCCTACCTCGCCGTCGCCTCGATCTTCGTCCTGACATTCGTGGCGGTGTTGCTCGTCGTGCCGTTCCAACATGGCGACCCCGAGGCGACCATGCGGCGCGAACTCAAGGCCTTCCAGCGCCCCCAGGTGTGGCTCACACTCCTTGTCGGCGCGCTCGGCTTCGGGGGATTCTTCGCCGTCTACACCTACGTATCGCCCGTGGCGACAACCGTCACGGGCCTCGACGTGGGTCTCGTGCCGTTCGTGCTCGCGGTGGCGGGCGTGGGCATGACCATCGGCAACTTCGCCGGCGGCAGGGCCGCCGACCACCACGTTCTCGGCACCCTCTTCGTGTGCTTCGGCATCTTCGCCGTGGCACTCACCGGCCTCGCGTTGACTGCACAACTGCCGGCCGGGCTGTTCTTCTTCGTGTTCCTTGTCTCCGGCGCCGCATCAGCCCTCTCCCCGGCGATCCAGACGAGGCTCATGGATGTCGCGGGCGACAGCCAGGCGCTCGCTGCGGCGATCAACCACTCCGCCCTCAATGTCGGCAACAGTCTCGGCGCATACTTCGGCGGCGTGACGATCGCCGCAGGCTTCGGATACCTCTCGCCGACCTGGGTCGGCCTGTTGTTGTGCGTGCCCGGCGTCGGCCTCGCGCTCGCCAGCGCACTGCTGCAGCGCCGCTCGGCGCGCTCAACCGGATCAGAACGGGTGGAAGGTGTCCGACTCGACGAGGATGCCGTCCTCGATAGCACGCTTGCGTAGCGCGACCTTCGTTCCGACGTCGAACCCGGCCACACGGTACTTCTCGCGGATGCGCTTGAGGTAGCTCTTCGCCGTCTCCTCGGAGATGCTGAGCTGGAACGCGACAGCCTTGACGGGCTCCCCGCCGCCGTACAGCGCCATCACGCGACGCTCCTGTGCGCTGAGTTTGGGGGATCCGCCGATCTCGCCGGAGTTGAGGGCGAGATCCAGTTCCGCGGAGACGAATGACTCGCCTTTGGCGGCCGCGCGGATTGCTTCGACGATCATGCCGGCATCCTCGCTCTTGACAAGGTAGCCGAGCGCGCCCGAGGCGAGCGCTTCGCGCACCACGTTCGGTTCCGAGTACGTGCTCATGAGCACGACCTTCACCCCCGTCGTCTTGAGCGTGTTGATCTTGAGTGAGATCGGGATGTTGTCTTTGAGGTCCAGGTCGAGCAGCACGACATCCACGGGGAACTCCGGGTGCGTGATGAGTTCGGGCCAGGTGGGCACCGCCGCGACCATGTCGATGTCGGGCGCCGCGCTCCTGATCCACTCCGTGAGGGCCCCGAGGAGCATCCTGTGGTCGTCGACGAGAGCGAGCCTGATGCGATCTGTGTCAGTCACTGTAAAATCCTCTTGTTTTGCGGTTTTTGCGGTTGCTGGGGGTGGTGGTGACGGGCGATCACTGGTCAGCCGGATTGTCGACGAGGCACTGGATGTCGACCCTGAGGCTCGAGTTCTGGGTGGAGTCACTGTACTGCCCCACCTTTCGAATGGCCTCCCACGTGGCCGGATCGACACGATTTCGTGCAACCCCGGTGGTGACGATCGCGATCGGGATGGTGATCTTGCGACCGGTAGGCGTCTCTACCGATTCGGTGGCGGGCCCGACGACGAGATCGACGGAGCGGCTCACTCCGCGCTTCGTCGTGTCGCTCACCAGAAGCCAGGCGGTCGAGAGCAGGCCGTCGCGCTGCTGCGGGTCGAGCAGGCCTGCGAGGCTCGCTTTGTCGGTGAGGGTCACGACCTTGCCGAGCATGTCGGACTCCGTGATGGCGTGGTACAGCCAGGTCTCCCGCCTGCCCTCGATGAGGTGCAGGCGAAGCTCGGTGGCGAGGGATGCCGCGACGGAGGCGGTCTTCGGATCGAGAGGCAGTTTCGTCTTGCCTGTCGAAACCGAGTCGAGCAGCTCTTCGGCGGCGAGGTCGAGGCGCGCGAGTTCTTCGGAGGCCATCATGCCCACCGCGAACCGGGGCGCGGAGACCGTGCTCTGCACGAGCACCCTGTCGAGTTCCACCTGCACGAGGTGCCTGAAGCCGTTGATGATGACGACTCCGATCACCGGGGGCAGCACGGCAAAGGCGAGTGTCGTGACTTGTGGGGCGAAATCGTTGACGTCCGGCCGGGTGTTGAGCACCATGGCCGTGGCGAGCCCGAGCCCGAGGACCCCGACGGCGAGCAGGATGTCGCGCGTGCGCCGCAGCGTTATCACGATCACCAGCCCCATGCCGGCGGTGACGGCCGCCGTGGCGTTGCGGCCGATGTCGTGGAGCGGCCAGATCGCGTACAGGTCGAGGGCGACCGCGGCGGCCAGGCCGAGCAGGAACAGGGCGAACACCCAATCGGGCAGCTGGTCGCCGATGACCCGCGCCGTGATGAATGTGGCGACGAGCACCACGATGAGCACGCCCCACCCGACCGCTGCGGGCACGGGGTTGGGGTACGTACCCCATAGTGCGACGAACCACACGAAGCCGTAGATCGCGCGCAGTGCCACGACGACAGCCGCCCCGATCCCGATGAAGCCCGTGCCGAGGCTCGCGCGTCGCGGCGTCGCAGCGCGGATGACCCGGCGGGTGGCATCCGATTCCCGCCGTTTGCCGCGCCCGAGGATGACCCCGAGCGTGTTTTCCTCAGGAAGCGAGCTCATTTCGGCACCTCCAGCACGACAGTAGTGCCGGAGCCGGGTGACGAGAAGAGCCTGGCCTTGCCGCCCACATCCTTAAGGCGCGCCACGACCGAGTCTTTGAAACCGAGGCGCGCGGAGTCGACGTCGTCGAGGATGAAGCCGACGCCGGCATCGGTGATCATCGCGCGCACAGTCGTCTCGTCATCCGTGATCGTCACGTGCGCTTCGGTTACGCCGGAGTGCCGGCGCACGTTTTCGAGGCATTCGGCCAGGGCGAGCAGAAAGGCGTCGAGCACATCGCTGGGCAGCAGCACCTGGCCGGTGCCATGCCAGCTGACCTCAAGCCCCATCCGCCCGAACCGCTGCTTGACAGATTCGAGGGTCGTGCCGAGCACTGTCTCTTCGACGTTCTCGAGGTTGTAGACACCCGATGATTGCGGTGTCGGCGTCGCACCGAGGCGCAGTTGCCTGAGCAGCCGCGCGTCATCCCCGGCCTGTTGCCGAAGAGCGACTGGCGCAACGCCCACTCCCGAATGAGCGAGCAGCGTGAGCGTGGCGAGCACCGTGTCGTGCAGCAGCCTGGCGCCCTGGCGCCGTTGCGCCTCGGTTTCGCTTGCCTGGCGTTCCGCCCTGTGGGCCCTGCCGATGCTCGCGATTCGCCTGGCCGCCTGCGGCACACCCGCGCTGATCCAGTAGCCGACGATCGTGGCCAGGGTCCACCCAAGCACGAGCAACGCGATTGCGCGCGCGGGAGGCTGGAAAGGAAGGAGAAGGATGCACGTCGTCACGCCCACCGCGAGAAAACAGGCGGCGAGCACCGTGCGCCGGATCGGATCGTTGGTCAGCATTATCGCTACAGATGCGAGGGAAGCGGCGGCGAGTTGGGCGATCGCAGAGACTCCGGCCTCTCCCGGCCCGCCCGCACTGAACGCCGTGACGATGACAATGACACCGAGGCCGGCGAGCACCTGCAGCGCGACCCAGACCAGGGACCGGCTCACGCCAACGCGGTATTGCGAAATGCCGATCAGGACGTACAACGGCAGGCAGCCGAAATAGCTCAACCGGTCGACGGCACCCGGAATGCTCAGGCAGATGAGCGAGACAACCGTGAAGCTCAGGCCGTAGACGCGAGCGGTGCGCTGGAGCAGGCGGTCGCGCTCCTTGGCTATGAGATCCATTTGGTCGACAGTTTCCCATAACGGTCCCCATAACTGGGGGTGCCTCACCGCATCGCCCGGCGAGTTTGTCGGCGATACAGTCGTCAGTACAGAGGGGCGCGGGGGATGACAGTGGGACGCGGCTGGCGTCGCGTTCCCTGTCCCTGCACGGTCTCAGGGCAATCCGCAGTAGTCCGCGTAGAACTCGTACAGGCTCCTGCGCACCTCATCGCCCACGCCGACGTAGATCTTGCCCGACCTGCCGTCGCCGGTCTCGACCTCGAGCGGGAAGAACGTGCCGCGCTTGTCCTCCTCGATCGCATGCGGATCGCACCTGGCGGGCACGAGAGCGAGCGGGATGACGCCCGCCCCCGAGTCGGCGTCGACCAGCCGATCGAGCGGCATGTCGTACGGCTGGCCGTCGGCCTCGTCGACGAGGCTCAACAGCACGGTGCCCTTGGCGTAGTGGAGCGTGAGGCTGCCCACCGCCCCCGTGGGCACGACAGAGATGTCGAGCGCCGCCGGGGCGTGCGCTCCCGGTGTCCACCGAATCGAGGCTGGCGCCGTGATCGCGGCGATTGCCGCGACCGAGACGCCGAGGCAGTCCTCCTCGTTGATCGCGTCGACCCTTGCCTGCTCGTCGGTCGGCACCACAGTCGCGGTGCCTGTCGTGCCGTCCTCCAGGATGAACTCGATGACGACGCTGTCCTTCGGGGGAGCCGTGTCGCACACCGGCTCGGTGAGTTGCACCTTGAGATCGCGCGCGGCCCCGTCGGGCACGAGCTGCGGCCGGTCCCATATCGCCGGCGTGGCGAATCGCGTCGAACTGAAGGCGGCGCTCGTGACCGTGATCGGCACTCTCGTGCCGTTCGTCACTTTGAGCTCAAGCTGCCGCAGGCTGTAGTCGAATCGGTTCTGGAACACACTCACGGTCACCCCGGCCGGGAGCGCCGCCTGGCCCGTTGTCGCTGCACACCCCGTCAGGAGCAACGCGAGGGCGATGAGCGCCGCAACCGTCTTCATGCTCCGATGCTATGGGCATCATTCGTGGCCGAGCCAACCGTGTTGGGACGCGTGCCTGCGCAGCAGGATGCGCGTGCCGATGTCGATCCCGATCTGCCGGAATTTGCGCCGTCCCCGCTTGATGTACGACTTCACTGTCTCCTCCGTGGTGTGCATGTCGCTTGCCACCTCGCGGATGGACCGGCCGCTGGCGTAGAGCACGAGGGCGCGCTCCTCCTGGCGCCCCAGCCCGGGGTCGCGCACCGGGTTCGAGGTGGCAAGAGCGTTCGCCGGCTCGTTGGCGATGTGTGTACCGCCCGTCGCGGCGGTGCGCACCGCCCGTCGAAGTTCGGCGATCGAATCGCTTTTCGCGACGAATGCGAGCGCGCCGGCCTGCGCGGCGGCTCCCACCGCGCCGGGATTCGTCCTGGCGCTCGTTACGACTGTCGAGATCCCCAGCGCCGCGAGGGCGCGCACCCTCGTCGATATGAGCACGCCGTCGTCGAGGCGGATGTCGACGACAGCGACATCCACGGGCATCTCGTGGTGGTCGAGCAGGTCGGTCCAGAGCCACGCAGCCAGGACGACCAGGATTCCGTCTCCGCTCAGTGCAGAGGCGATGCCCTCCGCGACGAGTCGATGCTCGTCGAGCACGGCCACGCGGATGATCGGCCCGCCGGTTTCGGACATCCTTGCACGTCTTCCCGCTCGGCCAACCCCTCGCCAGTATACCGGTAGCGGAACTATCCTCAGGTCTGCAGGAGCCTGGTCACCTGCGCGCCGACAAGGTGGTCTTCGATGAGGAATCCGTCGTGCCCGAACGGGGATGTGATCACGTGCGGCCGGGTTCCGTCGATATTGCCCGGCGTATGTGCCGCGATGAACTCCTGTTCGGGGACGGGGAAGAGGCGGTCGCTGTCGATGCCGAGGATGAGCGCCTTGGCCGTGACCCGGGAAAGGGCGGCTGCCGTGCCGCCGCGGCCTCGACCGACGTCGTGCGAGTTCATCGCCTCGACGAGGGTGATGTAGGTGTTGGCGTCGAATCGCCTCGTGAACTTGTTGCCGTGGTAGTCGAGGTAACTCTCCACCGCATACCTTCCCCCGCCGCCGAGAGGGCTCAGGCCGCTCTGCCAGCTACGTTCGAACCTGTCGTTGAGCTCAGTGGGGGAGCGGTAGTTGAGCAAAGCCATCCGCCTCGCCAGCGCGAGGCCGCGATGCGGTCCATCGCCGTCTGCCGCGTCGTAGTAGTTGCCCTCGGCGAACGAAGGGTCCATGCGAACTGCCTCGAGCTGCACAGAGTTCGTCGCGATCTGGTCGGCGTTCGAGATGGCCGGGGCGGCGAGCACGGCCACCCGGTCGAGCCTTTCCGGATAGCCGACCGCCCACTCCAGCGACTGCATTCCGCCCATCGAGCCGCCCACCACGGCCGCCCAGCGATCGATGCCGAGCGCATCGGTCAGGGCGAGCTGCACGGCGACCTGGTCCCGGATGGTCACGAACGGGAACCGGCTTGCCCACTGGTTGCCATCCGGGGCAGTCGACGACGGTCCGGTAGTGCCCTGGCAGCCACCGAGCATGTTGGGGGCGACGACGAACCAGGTGTCGGTGTCGATCGCCTTGCCGGGGCCGACGAGCCCGCTCCACCATCCCGCGGTGGGATGACCGGGGCCGGGCCCCCCGGAGACATGACTGTCGCCCGTGAGGGCGTGCACGATGAGGATCGCGTTCGAGCGGGCAGTGTCGAGCGTGCCGAAGGTTTCATACGCGACGTGGACAGAGGGCAACTCCCCGCCACGCTCGAGCGCCATGGGTCCCAGTGAGACGAACTGCCGGTTGCCGGCCGGATCACCTTCCCGCCACGCACCGGTCGCCGGCGGCTTGCCGAGGATCGAGCGCGCGTTCGCCTCGGTGATGAAGGCCGATGGAACTGTGTCCTCGGGTGTCTGCCAGTCCATGTCCTGTCAAGTATCCCGGATGCACGCAGCGCCCCCGTCTTTGTTACAGAGGCGGGGGCGCTACGTAGTACGGCCGTTGAGGGTTATGCGTTTGCGCTCGACGCTGCCGAGACCTTGCGGGCCGCGTCGAATCCCACCTGCAGGTCGGCCTTGAGGTCATCGACATTCTCGATGCCGACCGAGAGGCGCACGAGGCCGGGTGTGACACCGGTCGTCAGCTGCTGCTCCGGAGTGAGCTGCGAATGGGTGGTCGATGCCGGGTGGATGATGAGGCTGCGCACATCGCCGATGTTGGCGAGATGGCTGAACAGCTCGACATTCTCGACGAGCGCCTTGCCCGCATCGACCCCACCCTTGAGCTCGAAGCTCAGCACGGCGCCGACACCCTTTGGCGAGTATTTGTTGGCCGCCGCGTACCACGGGCTGGAAGGCAGTCCGGCGTAGTTGACCGATGCGACATCCTCGTGGTTCTCCAGCCACTCCGCGATCTCCTGAGCGTTCTGCACGTGACGCTCGATGCGCAGGCTCAGGGTTTCGAGGCCCTGGATGAGCGCGAACGAGCTGTCCGGGGAGAGGGCGGCACCGGTGTCGCGCAGGATCGTGACGCGCGCCTTGATGATGTAGGCGATCGCATCGCCGAGCACCGTCGTGTAGCTCGCGCCGTGGTAGCTCGGGTCGGGCTCGGTCAGGCCGGGGAACTTGTCGACGTTCTTCGACCATGCGAACTTGCCGCCGTCGACGATAACGCCGGCGATGACCGTGCCGTGACCACCCAGGAACTTCGTGGCAGAGTGCACGACGATGTCTGCACCGAACTCGAAGGGGCGGATGAGGTACGGCGTTGCGATGGTGTTGTCCACGATCAGCGGCAGGTCGTTCTTGTGGGCGACCGCTGACACCAGTTCGATGTCGAGGATGTTGATCTTCGGGTTGCCGATCGTCTCCGCGAAGAACAGCTTCGTGTTCGGGCGCACGGCGGCCGCCCACTCGGCCTCGTCATCCTGGTTCTCGACGAAGGTGACCTCGATTCCGAGCTTCGCGAGCGTGTACTTGAACAGGTTGTAGGTGCCGCCGTAGATCGACGAGGACGAGACGATGTGGTCACCCGATCCCGCGATGTTCAGCACGGCGTAGGTGATGGCCGCAGAGCCGGATGCCACGGCGAGCGCGGCGGTGCCGCCCTCGAGCGCGGCAACGCGCTGCTCGACGACGTCGGTCGTCGGGTTCATGAGGCGCGTGTAGATGTTGCCGAACTCAGCGAGCGCGAAAAGGTTCTGGGCGTGCTCGGTGCTGTTGAACACGTAAGACGTCGTCTTGTAGATCGGCGTCGCACGGGCGTTGGTTGTAGGGTCGGGCTGTGCGCCGGAGTGCACCTGCTTGGTTTCGAACTTCCAGTCGCTCATGAGCGTCTCCTGTCTGCGTTAGCTGGTCGTGTGAACAAATCCGGTGGTGAGCGGACTATCACCCACTCGTGAGCGAGCCTAGGTATCCGACCTGTGAGCGGCAACGGGGTCACGACACGGGGCGTAATGATTGGCCCCCGCCAGCCGGTTCCGGCGAGTCGCGAAGCGACTTGACGGCCGCGCTGGTGGGGATTGACACTGAGCTTTTCGTGATGTCGCACGTCGAGAGCAGGATCACTGCGGACGTCGCGTGGCACGAAACCTCTCCTTTCACGAACTTCCCGCACTGATCGCCGACGAAACTGCACGAAAGGACACAGCCCATGACGGAAACCGACGAGGCCAAAGACCCGCGCACCCACAAGGCTCCGATGTGGACACCGGCCCCTGGCGTCTCGGACAAGCGAGCATGGGCATCTCTCGCCGTACTACTCGTCGGGCTTTTCATGTCGCTGCTCGACACGACGATCGTCAATGTCGCACTTCCGACGATCAGGGACAGCATCGGCGCGGATGAGTCGACGCTCGCCTGGATCATCTCCGGCTACGCGCTCGCCTTCGGTCTCGTGCTCATCCCCGCCGGGCGGATCGGTGACCGGATAGGCCACAAGTGGGTATTCATCGTCGGCCTCGCCCTCTTCACTGCCGCGAGCGTCGCGGCCGGCCTGGCGCAGGATTCCACCCAGCTCATCGTGGCTCGCGTGGTGCAGGGTCTCGGCGGCGGCATCTTCTTCCCGCCGGTCACGGCTTTCATCCAGCTCCTGTTCCCGCCGATGAAGCGCGGCAAGGCATTCGCGATCCTCGGCGCGGTGCTGGGGGTGTCCTCAGCGCTGGGTCCCGTCGTCGGCGGGCTGCTCATCCAGGCATTCGGTGAGACGACCGGATGGCGCTACATCTTCTTCGTCAACCTGCCCATCGGGGTGCTCGGACTCATCGCCGCAGCCATCGTGCTGCCCAGGCTGGTGCCCGGCATGAAGGCATCCATGGATCTTCTCGGTCTCGTGCTGCTGGCCGGGGCCCTCGTGGCGCTATTGGTTCCGCTCATCCAGGGCCAGGAGCAGGGTTGGCCGCTGTGGACCTACCTGTCGATCGCCGGCGGCATCGTGCTGCTCGTCCTCTTCGCCATCTGGGAGCGATTCCTCGCGGCGCGCGGTTCGTCGCCGCTCGTGCCGCCTCACCTGTTCTCCCACCCGTCTTTCACGGGTGGCACAATCCTCGCGCTCGTCTACTTCGCGGCGTTCACGAGCATCTTCTTCACGATCTCGTTGCTCTGGCAGGCGGGCCTGGGCCACACCGCCCTCGAGTCGGGTCTCGTGACGGTGCCGTTCGCGGTCGCGAACATCATCGGCGCATCGCAAAGCGACCGGGTCGCGCAGACGCTCGGTCGCGGTGTGCTCGTGTTGGGCGCGGCACTCGTGTCGGCGGGCCTGCTGGGCCTCTGGCTGATCCTGCTCACCATCGCCCCGACCGACCTGAACAGCTGGATACTGCTCGGCCCGCTCGCGCTCGCCGGACTCGGCAATGGGTTTTTCATCGCGCCGAACAGCAGGTTCATCGTCGCGACCGTCGATAGCTCCGAAGCCGGCGCGGCGAGCGGGGTCATCGGCACGATGCAGCGGATCGGCAGCGCGATCGGCATCGCCGTCGTGTCGAGCGTGCTGTTCGGGGTCGCGAATCTCTCCGGCCTCGCCGACGAGGTCAAAGCCAAGGTCACCGAGGCCATGCAGGCGGGCACCTATCCCTCAGCCCAGGCGGCGGGGGACGCGATCTCCAAGGCCGCTCTCGCGGCCCACTTCGGGGATGCCGCGACCATCGCACTCCTGGTGAGCGCGATCTTCGCCCTGGTCGCCCTCGCCCTCGTGTTCGTGCTCCCCAAGCGGGTCAACCTGCACTAGGTGCCGGGCCGTTGGATGTGGGCGGCTCGCCTCGAGGGGCGGGCCACCCTTTCCGTCCGCGGTCGTCCGCCCCGCCCCGGCGGCGCTATTTTTGAGGCATGACCAATCGCCGCGCGGTAGTGACAGGGGCAAGTTCGGGAATCGGTGAAGCCACGGTGCGCCTGCTGCGACAGCACGGCTGGGATGTGGTGGGCGTCGCCAGGCGAGCCGATCGGCTCGAGGCGCTCGCCGCGGCCACGGGCGCTGACACGTTTGTGGCTGACATCACGAAGCAGGCCGATGTCGACGCCCTGCGCGACTACCTCGACGGCCTCGGGCCGATCCACGCCCTCGTCAACAATGCGGGTGGTGCATTCGGCCTCGCGAGCGTCGAGGACAGCGACCCCGAGGACTGGATCCGCATGTTCGACGTGAACGTCGTCGGCACCAAGCGCGTGACGAGTGCGCTGCTGCCGTTGCTGCGCGCCGGGGTTTCGCCGGAGACGAGCGCGGACATCCTCATGGTCACCTCTATCGCCGGGCATGTCGCGTATGAGGGCGGCGGCGGGTACAACGCCGCGAAGTTCGCGGAGCATGCCATGGTCGCCGTGCTGCGGCTGGAACTCGCCGGCGAGCCGATCCGGGTGCTCGAGGTTGCCCCCGGCATGGTCAAGACCGACGAATTCTCGCTCGTGCGCTTCGGCGGGGACCAGGCCAGGGCGGATGCGGTCTACGACAACGTGCCCAACCCGCTCTACGCGGAGGACATCGCTGAGGCAATAGTGCACTCGCTCGAGCTACCGTTCTATGTCAACCTCGACCTCGTCACGATCAAGCCCGTCGCGCAGGCTGCCCCGCACAAGGTGATCAGGGGACAGTTGTCACCTCGGGGATGACCTCCTCGTCCGCGACATCCGCGAACGCGAGCTTGGGCACGAGGAACAGCAGCACAGCGGCCAGGAGTGCGCCGACCCCGCAGATCACCCACACCGTCATATAGCCGGAGAGGCTCGATGCGGTGCTCGTCGCCGCCGCGACCACTCCCATCGCCAGCACGATGCCGAAGATGGCGGAGGCGAATGAGCCACCGATCGTCTTCGTCGTATTGGTGAGCGCCGCGGCGATCCCCGTCTGGCCACGCGGTGCTGCGGCTGCGGCGGCCGCGGGCATGGCGCCGACCAGGGCCCCGGAGCCGATGCCGGCGATGAACATGTTCATGAACACCTGCCACACCTCGAGATGGAACGGGATGAAGAGCAGGTAACCCGCCGCGACGAAGAAGGCGGCGACGATGAGGGCGATGCGCGGTGACGTGCGCTTGGAGACGACCGGGAACAGCAGCGCGCCGCCGATCATCGAGATCAGGTACACACCGATGAGCGTGGATCGATCGCCGGAGTCGAGGCCGAGGCCGTATCCGTTGGACGGGTCGGTGCCCGCATAGGCGCTCAGTGGCGCCTGCGCGCCGAGAAGGCTGATGCCGATCAGGAATGCCGTCAGCTGCACCGGCCACATGTTCGGCTGCTTCAGCACCCGCAGGTCGATCGCCGGATCCCTCTGTTTCAACTCGAAGCGGGCGAACGGGATGAAGACGGCGATGCCCGCGACGATCAGGATGTAAACCCACCAGGCTTCCGGCCCGTTCAGCCGCAGGAACGTGAGGCCGGACGTGATGAGCAGCAGGCCGATCGTGAGGATGCTGAACCCGCGGATGTCGAGGGTGCGTCCCGGCAGCGGGGTCGACTCCGGTACCCCGAACAGGATCGCGAAGAACACGAGTGTCACGGCGATGGCCGGGATCATGAGGGTCAGGGGAACGTTCTGGCCGGTCCATCCGAACACCCGACCGCCGAGCAGCGCCCCGATGATCGCACCCGCCTCGAGGGCGACCACGAGGAATCCCGCAGCCCTTCGGGTCTGCGACGCACCCTTGCCGGTGCGGCGCCCGCGATCGAAGATGAGCGCGACCTCCAGCGGCAGCCAGACGACGTAGAAACCCTGCAGCGCCCAGGCGATCAGGAACGTGGTGAAGTTGTCCGCGAGCACGAGCGCCCAGGTCGACAAGGCGGTGAGCACTGTCGAAATCAGCAGGATCTTCTTGTGGCCGTACATGTCCCCGAGCTTGGCCAGGATCGGCACGACGAGGGCAGACAGCAGCAGTTGCGCGGCCTCGAACCAGTTGAAGTCGGCGTCTTTGATGTGCAGGTATTTGACGAGGTCGCTGATGAGCGGCACGTAGTACCCCTGCAGGATCCCGCTGACGATTTCGACGAGGAAGAGGAACCCGATGAGCCCGAAAGTGACGCCAGCGGCCTTGCCGCGCACGAGTGACATGATCGGATCGTAGCGCGGGTGTGCGACGATTTCGGGATGCCCGCAGCCAAGGAGAAGTCGTCGATTCTGGGCGGTCGTCATTCTCGCGCCGAGCCTGGTGCACTATGCGCAACCGCACGACGTCATCCCTCCCACGCTGACCGGATGACGCTCGAGCGCCGAGTTGTCCATTCCGCACCGTCGTGGCCTGCACGAGCATGCGAAAGCGACAACTCGGCGGGCCGCGCGCGGCGGGCGCGGCGCGCGCGGGC
>JAODLY010000056.1 GCA_025464445.1 Rhodoglobus sp.
CCCACCGGCAGCGACAAGACGAGCATTATCGCCGAGCTGCCGGATGACACCGCCGGTCGCCTGCTCGAAATGCTCGAGCAATTCGCCACCCGCGGCGTCAACATGAGCCTGCTCGAATCCCGGCCCATCGGCGATGCCCTCGGACGCTACCGTTTCGTCATCGACCTCGACGGGCACATCCTCGACGAGCGCGTCGCGGATGCCCTGCTCGGCCTCAAGCGGTTCAGCCCGAACGTCATCTTCCTCGGCAGTTACCCGCGGGCAGACAAGCTGGCGATCAGCGTGATACCCCGCTACGACAATGACGCCTTCGTCGACGCGCGCGACTGGCTGCGGGGGCTCATCGCCGGCGAGTGACTCGCCCTAAACCCCTGGCACCTTGACCGAGAGAGCGCCAGGGTCCACCCACGCCCTCACCGATTTGGCCTCGCCGAACTCATCCCCGTCGAGCTGGAATTCCTGCGGCACCTCGACGGTCATCGCGAGAGAGGTGCCGGTGAGGTAGGTCACGTCCTTCACATCGCGCGAAAGATCGATGATCCTGCGGCCGAGAGCAGACTTGCGCAGCACGCCGTTCTCCCACGCGACCTTGCGCCAGACCTTCGCCCAACCGAAGGGACCGCGCGGACGAAGGGCGGCGATATCGAGGATGCCGTCGTCCGGCTTCGCATCGGGCATGAGCAGCAGGCCGCCGGGCAGCAGGCCGCAGTTGCCCACGATGATCGTGTGCACGCTCATCGAGCGCTCCGGACCGTTGTTGAGGTTGTACGAGAGCCGTACGGGCTTGAGCTCGGGCAGGGAGCGCGTGATCCCGTCGATGTAGGCCAACCAGCCGACAGCCTTCTTGAGCTTCGAGTTCGTCTTCTTGATCATCTTCGCGTCGAGACCCAGGCCGGCCATCACGAGGAAGGCGTGCTCTTCGCTATCGCCATTGGTGCGCACGATCTCGACGATCCCCAGGTCGATCACCCTTTCGGTGCCGGCGAACGCGATCTCGACGCTCGCGTCGAGGTTTGAGAGCGGCAGTTCGAGGTTGCGGGCGAGCAGGTTGCCCGTGCCGGAGGGCAGCAGTGCGAGCGGCACTCCACTATCGCGCAGGCCTTCGGCAACCGCGCGCACCGTGCCGTCACCGCCGGCCGCGATCACCACATGGGCCCCGCGGCGAAGCGCACTCGCGGTCATGCCCTGGCCGGCATCCTCTTTGGTGGTCTCGAACCAGATCGTCGCGGCCCAGCCGGCCGCCTCCTGCGCGGCGATTACCGACCTTTTCAGCTTCCTCAGATCGACCTTCGTCGGGTTATAGACCACCGCCGCACGCGGCCTGCGTGGGTCTCTGAGGTTGGCCACCCTGCTAAAGCTACGGCATCGCCCTCGCTAGGCTGTACGGGTGATCGACCCCCTGCTGTTGCGCGAAAACCCGGATGCCGTGAGACGCTCGCAGGAGTCGCGCGGGTCTTCCGTCACCCTCGTCGACGAGGCGATCGCCGCCGATGCAAGGCGCCGAAGCACTATCGGCGAGTTCGAGAACCTCAGGGCAGAGCAGAATGCCTTCGGCAAGACCGTCGCAGCCGCCCCGAAAGAACAGAAGCAGGCGCTCGTCGCCCAGGCGCAGCAGCTCGCTGCGAAAGTGAAAGCCGCCCAGCAGGTGTCCCAGGATGCCGAGGCGGCATTCCTGTCCATCGCCGGTTCGCTCGGCAACGTCATCATCGACGGCGTGCCCGCAGGCGGCGAGGACGACTGGGCACTCGTGCGCGAGGTCGGCGCCAAGGCCACCTTCGACTTCGAACCCAGGGACCACGCCGACCTGGGCGAGCTGCTCGGCGCGATCGACATCGCCAGGGGCGTGAAAGTCTCAGGCAGCCGCTTCTACTTTCTCAAGGGCGTCGGCGCGAGGTTGGAATTGGCGCTCATGAACATGGCGCTCGACAAGGCGCTCGCCGAGGGGTTCACTCCCCTCATCACGCCGACCCTGGTGCGCCCCGAGATCATGGCTGGCACCGGATTCCTCGGTGAGCACTCCGACGAGATCTACTACCT
This sequence comes from Rhodoglobus sp., assembly GCA_025464445.1. Lineage (GTDB taxonomy): Bacteria > Actinomycetota > Actinomycetes > Actinomycetales > Microbacteriaceae > Rhodoglobus. The sequence goes on from JAODLY010000056.1 coordinate 2,038, forward strand.
GCCCGCTGACGACCTCTATCTCACGGGCACCTCCGAGGTCGCGCTCGCCGGATACCACTCCGACGAGATCCTCGACCTGTCCGCCGGCCCGCTGCGCTACGCCGGCTGGTCGACCTGTTACCGCAGGGAGGCGGGTTCGGCAGGCAAGGACAACCGCGGCATCCTGCGCGTGCACCAGTTCAACAAGCTCGAGATGTTCAGCTACGTGCTCCCCGAGGATGCGGAAGCCGAGCACGAGAGGCTCCTCGCCTACCAGGAGTCGATGCTCGCCGCGTGCGAGCTCTCGTATCGCGTGATCGATATCGCCGCCGGCGACCTGGGATCCAGTGCAGCACGCAAGTTCGACATCGAGGCGTGGGTGCCTACCCAGGGCACCTATCGGGAGCTCACGTCGACGAGCAACTGCACCACATACCAGGCCCGCCGCCTCGACATCCGGTATCGCACCGACTCGGGCAAGACCAGCCCCGTCGCCACGCTCAACGGCACCCTCGCGACCACGCGCTGGCTTGTCGCGATCCTCGAGACCCACCAGCAGGCCGATGGTTCGGTGGTTGTGCCAGCAGCGCTACGCGGCTACCTCGGCGGTCTCGAGCTGTTCGAGCCGGTCGCGTGACAGCTTCGGGCCGCTGGCTCATCGCACTCGACATCGACGGCACGGTGCTGCGCGAAGACGGCGTCATGAACGACGCCGTCATCCGTGCTGTGCACAGGGTGCGGGACGCCGGACACGAGATAACGCTCGCGACCGGCCGATCCGTGGCGATGACCCTGCCCATCCTCGACCGCCTCGGGATCGCGCCGGAGTACGTCGTTTGCTCGAACGGCGCGATCACCCTCAAACGCGACCCACTCGCCCCGACCGGCTACATTCGCGAGTTCATCGAGACCTTCGACCCCAGCGAGGTGTTGACGACCATCCGCGGCAGCCTCGAGGCGGCAAATTACGCGGTCGAGGATGAGACCGGCCTCTACCGCTTCACCGGCTCGTTCCCGGACGGCACGCTCGGTGCCGCGAGCGAGAAGGTCGAGTTCGAGGAGCTGCTCACCGCGCACGCCACTCGTGTAGTGGTCATTTCCCCTGAGCACAGGATCGAAGACTTCCTCTCCGTCGTCGAGAACATGGGGCTCCACAAGGTCAGCTACAACGTCGGCTGGACAGCGTGGCTCGACATCGCCCCCGATGGCGTGAACAAGTCGACAGCGCTCGAACGGGTGAGGGAGCAGCTCGGTTTTCCCCGAACCCACGTGATGGCTGTTGGGGATGGTCGCAACGACATCGACATGCTCGAGTGGGCCTCGGCCGAAGGCAGGGGTGTCGCGATGGGCCAGGCTCCCGATGTCGTGCGGGAGGCGGCGAACGAGACGACGGGGTCAGATCTCGACGATGGGGTTGCGACGCTGCTCGAGGCGTTCTAGCCTTTCAGGCCACATGTTCAGGGTCGCGCGCGCGGCATCCGTTACAATCGGAGCTTGGTCACGGCCGGGAGGGCTGTCCGAGCGGCCGATGGAGCCAGTCTTGAAAACTGGTGGGCAGAAATGTCTCGTGGGTTCGAATCCCACGCCCTCCGCTCACCGCGACCCCCAGCAGGGCAACGAAAGGCAACAGTCATGAGCGAACTTGAACCCCGCCCTGACCTGCGACCCCGTTCGGAGCTCCGCGCCCGTCCAGGCTCCCCGGTCAACAAAGGAATTGCTCGACACGGCAGGCTCCGCAAAGCCGGGCCGGTCGGCACGATCCTCAAGTTCGTGGCCGCTGCGCTCGCAGTAGTGCTCGTGAGCGGCGCCTCGGTCGGGGCCATCGCGTTCAACAGCCTGTACTCGAAAAAGACGACTGTGCAGATCTATGGCGAGACCCAGGGGCCGCCTCCGCAGATCGGTGCGATCGCCGGCGGGTTCAACATCCTCATTGTCGGCAGCGACACCCGGGCCGGCCAGGGCGGGATCGGTGGCACAGTTGCCGACGACGAGTCGGTGCTCAATGACGTGAACATGCTCCTGCACGTGTCACAGGACCAGACAAATGCCGTTGCGATCAGCTTTCCCCGTGACATGGTGGTCGGCATCCCCGAATGTGTGGGTTCGGACGGGTACACCAAGGGCTACTCCACCGAGCCCATCAACGTTGCGCTCTACTACGGCGGCCTGTCATGCGCCGTGCAGACGGTAACCGAACTCACCGGGCTTCCCATTCAGTTCGCCGGAATGATTACCTTCCAAGGCGTCATCGACATGTCCAATGCCATTGGCGGGGTCGATGTGTGCATCACTGCTCCCATGTACGACCCGTACACCGGGATCGACCTCCCCACGGCCGGAACCTGGAACCTGCAGGGTGGCCAGGCGTTGGCGTTCCTTCGTTCACGACACGGGGTCGGCGATGGCAGCGACCTGACTCGCATCAGCTCCCAGCAGGTGTTCTTGTCGTCCCTCGTGCGCACATTGAAGAGTTCGGACACGCTGGGGGACTACAAGAAGCTGTACAACCTGGCGAACGCCGCAATCAGCAGCATGACGCTGTCCAACAATCTCGCGGACATTCCGACCATGGTGTCCATTGCGCTTGCGCTCAAGAACATCCCGTTGGAGCGGGTCACTTTCGTGCAGTACCCGGGAACCACCGGCGGAGACGGGGTCTACCTGGGGAAGGTCAAACCGGACACCTATACCGGCGACCAGCTCATGGCTCTCGTGGCGGCTGATCAGCCGTTTGTGCTCGACGCGGCCGGTGACGGTCGCGGGTCGCAGGCGAACCCGAACGCGCCGGTGGCCACGCCGGATCCCACTTCGACAGCCGCGCCGGTAGACAACTCGGGGCTGCCCGTGCTCTCCGGCGTCAATGGCCAGACGGCGGCCCAGTACACCTGTTCGATCACCCAACAGGCGACAGGCAACGAGGACTGAGTCCCGCCGTTGCAGAGGCTCGTTCGGGACGCCTACGTCGCTGTGACTAAGATTGCTGACGAAACACTTGGAGACGTCGCATAGTTCGGCCTAGTGCACCACCCTGCTAAGGTGGAGAACCCTCACGGGTTCCGAGGGTTCAAATCCCTCCGTCTCCGCTCTGAAAAGTCCTGGTCAAGGGCTCGTTTCGTAATTTGCTCTTGCTCGGTTGCCGAGGCAAATGTGGAGTACGGCTTCCGCCAAGTGTCCCCTGAGTGTCCCCAAGAGTTCTCCACCTTGGAAGAGTGGAGTCCTAGTCGTGGCGCTCCTCGGCGCTTGCAGTGATACTCATCCAATGGACACGGTCATGCTCCCGGACGAATGGGCCGCGGCACTGGGTCAGATTGTCTTCTACGGCGGGCGCGTTGACTTGCTGCTCGGCCAACTCGTACCGACACAGGGCTCATGTTCCTGGTGCCCGCGGCCTTAGTGCAACACCCCTGTCAAGGAGCTGAACGACCAAAGGTCCCGCGACGACGAATTGGCCAGCGTGCTAACTGGCTACGAAGAGCAGTACGTCTGGAGGAATCGGCTCATCCACGGCGCGATGTCTTAGGGGCCGCGGTGCCTCTGCCCAGAGCTACCAGTTGCGACTCGACCAACTTCAAACGCTCGCGGAGAGTTGACGAAACCTTGCGGAGGCGACGCATCTTCTCTTGCATCGCGCAGGCGGCCAAGTCATTGGCGACCGTGCAAAACTTGACGCTTTAGTCGACCGCGATGGCGGGATCCGGGCGGTGGGAAACCCTATTCATTGAGAGACCCTCGCGACAGACCTCACTGGCAGTACAGTCATGCCGAAGGAGCCAGCATGACCACTGGAAGTTTCGGGGCGCTAGTCGCCGCCGTCTTAGCGACGTCAGTGTCGAAAACCTGGCCCGTCGCCGTCACCGAGTGGGAAGTCGTACAGCTCGAAGAAGACCCGACGGGTCAGGGCGTGTGCGTGTGCGGGCAGAACAACTTGGTCAAGTTGTTCACGATCCGGAATGTTGCGAATGGATTAGACCTCTACCCGATCGGCAGCACTTGTGTGAACCAGTTCGGTGTTGCCGAACTGGATTCGCAGGTGAATCTGCTCTCTGATCTTCTCTCCTCCGACTCGCGGTGCGTGAACGACGGCCAATTGCTCTCACGTCCGAATTCTTCTCGCGGGCGATGCTTGAGTACTTCCTCGACGAGGGGGTATTCACGCCCGACGGGTGGAACTTCGGTGACGGCGAGCGGGACTACGAATTTCTCCGGAAGATGTTCAACAAGCGAAATAAGGAAGACATCTCTCAAAAGCAGAGTGCAAAGATCTACATGCTGCTGACGAAGAAAGTCCTTCCTTTCGTACTAGCGGACAGTCGCCTCCAATAGTGACTCGCCTTCTCACCCCAGAGGAACTGAGCGCCGCTGTCGGGCCAATCAGGTCATACGACGCGGTGATCGTCGTAGGCGCGGGAATGTCGACGTACGGGTTCCCGATGACGCAGGAGTTGCCAGCCCTCGTTTGGCAAGGAATTGATGCATCGCCTAGGGCACTCACCGACCTCCGCGAGCGCTCCGGGCGAGATGGAACTGCAAAGGGAATTCTCGCTGCCGACTCCAGCCTGCTCGCTCTCTGCTGGGCCTTGATCCGGACCTACCCCGACGCACGCGCAGCATTCCAAGCAGGATTCGCAAACCTAGATGCGGATCGAGACCCCTCGCAAGCACACGTTGACCTCGCCCGATTGATTCACGCGGGCCACGTCGAATGCGTCGTTTCGTTCAACTGGGACACTTGCTTAGAACGCGCGCACAAGCAGACCTTCGGGGTTCCAATTCGTGACGGTGTGCTTTTCAAGCCCCACGGCGACGCCGCCGTTCCGACAGAGACCTGGGTCCTCCCGGACGAGGGCGGCGTCGTCGACATTGAAATCCTCGACAAGATTCAAGAGCTTTCGGACCGCCCGCGAACGCTGACCGTTATCGGATACAGCGCGAGTGATGAGGCGGTGGTGGAGATCCTCCTTGCACCGCTCGCCGCGCGCTGGCCGGTGGTTAGAGTCGGCCCGTCCGCGACCGGTGAAGGCGCGCTGCCAGTCGGCGCGGAGACGGCACTTCGTCAGATCGTCGATGCGCTTGGGGCGGATGCGCCGCTACGAGGGTGGCGATACGTAACGTTCGATACAAGCAGGGATCTCTCGGCAGCTCTGCGCGGCGAAAGGTTGCGGCCGGTCGACGTGAACGCATGCCCTGAATTGCCGGCAGCGGAACGCCTTTCCGACCGATTGACGACCTCAAAGTTTGCAACAGTGTCTGGTGCGAGCGGTTCCGGCAAATCCATAACCGCGTTCCACGCCGGGCGTCGGATGAATCAGTCGGGGTGGGCTGTGGTCGAGCGTCGTGGTGGCGTAACAAGCCCGACGGACATCACCGAGTTCCGAGACCTCGAAGGCCCCGTGCTCGCCATCGTTGACGACGCTCAAGCGCTGGACGTGTCCTTCCTCGAAGATCTTCGTGCCCAGGTGGATGACGACCACGCCGTCCTTCTCGTTTCGACCGTCCGCCTTGAGGAGCGCAGTGACGAGACTGTCGTCGCAAGCCAGGCGCAGCAAGTCATCTACGACTACTGCCGGGAGCACATCGACGACGTCGGAAACCTCATCTCTAGTCTGGACGACCGGGTGCAATGGTCGGCCTTCGCGTTAGAAACACCGGAACGACGCCTCGAGGTGGCCAAGCGCAGCACAGAGAGTCCATGGCTGTTCATGTTCGTTGCGTCGGGCGGTGATCGTCGTGTTAGCGGAGCAATTGATCGACTCCTGGACCATCGGCCAAGCGTCATCTGCTTTGCCTGGATCTGTTTGCTTCAAATGGTTAGCAGGGATGCTGGGAGCACTCGCGACGAACTCCGTACGCGGCTCCGCGAGGCGGCGCCGGAGTCGTTCCTTCAGGATGCTGATTTTCTCGACGATGTGCTCGAAGATTCGCTCGGCGCACTCCTCGCCGAACGCCTCGTAACCGAGCAAGAAGGGCGCTTGCGTGCAGTCCACATTCGACTCGCGGATCGCGCGCTCTACGGCATGGGACTACGCCGGGAGCACGGGCTCGGCACGGCGATCATGGGCTGGGCGCGTGGACTTCTGGTTGATCCTTCGATTTCCCTCTCGGGCAAGCTCTGGCTCTTTCGGATCTTCAATCACTCGGAACCGTACCGGCGTGGCCCTATCCTCTCGCTGGCCCAAGAGTCGGTGGCAGTCGCTGTGCTTGATCAAATTGAGGACGCGCCGAGCGGGATGGAGCGGGGTGCGGGACTCAACCTGGCCTGGTCACTTGATTTCATCCATACCTTCTCCGACGGCTTGGCAGATCGCCTTGCCCACCAAGTAGCGGCTTGGCTTCCGGAGCTTCAGTCGGATGAGGTAAACGGGTTCCACTGGATCTTGTCCGGGTTGAGGTCATCGCATGAGAGCGCGTACGAAATGGTTCGAACCACCGCGGACGCGCGCGCGCTGGCTCAGAGCTTCTCTCGTCTGGGTACGAGGCCGCGCGCCTCGGACTGGGGAGATGTCATTCGAGAACTGGCGCCCCGGTGGGACGACCCGCGCTACGAGGATTGGATTCGTCAGTTCGAGGAGGGCATAGACGAGACCGCCCTCATCCAATGGGTCAGCGACGTTGATGCCGATTCCCACCCCTTCGAGATGTATGAGCTCATCTCCGACCTCGCGGAGTTGAGCCCTGAGGTTGCGACCGCTGTTCTGCGCGCGAGCGCGCAGAACTTGATCGAAAAGTTGGAATCGGATCTTGCGGATGCTCCGGGCAACTTCGCCGGTTGGGTTTTCGGCATCATGCTCCCCGTCGCCCGTCTAGCAGATGCCCCGACAACTCAGGATGACGAGGAAGACGAGGATCTAGCGGCCGATCACGAAGAGCTTCCAGAGACTTCTGAAGATGTCGCCCGCAGAGAGTACTGGCAGCGATTCGAGACTCGACTTCCGCAACTTAGCGCCGCGGTTCTCGAGATCATGCGTTCGGTGGACTGGGAGGCAAGCGCCGAATCCCTTCGGCGAGCCCGGCCACACGAGATCGAGAGCCTGGACCTGTTGCTGTTCTGGTTGGCCAACTTGTCCACGGACATCTCGGATCGCATCGCGGCCGCCTTTCCGTTCGATTGGTTGTACGCGATGACTGTCGGCGACCCTCCCGAGGGTCCTCGCAACTTCGCGCGGGTGGAAAGTATCCTGCGAGGTCTGGCGGGTTCTGCCTTCTCCACCGACAAGGTTCGCGCGTTTCTTGAAGCGCATGAGTCGGAGATCCTTGAGTTCCCGCCACGATTGATCACTGTGCTCCCCCAGCTCGGTGCTCGCCGGATTCTCGGTGGTCGACCGATCGGGGCAAGATCGCCGAGCGGCGATTGGACCGCAATCAGTCAAACGTTGGAGCGTCTGGAGACGGTAAATGCCGATGCTGCGCGAATCCATCTTCGGGCCGGCGCGGCTGATGTGAGAGCGGTGTTGGCATCGCCGCACCGGGGCTCCCTGCGAGGCTTCTCCAAGTACGTTCAGGTCGCCGACAGATTGGACGAGGCGCACCTGACGACTGTGTTTGCGGGTTTGACGGTGGCAGAAGTGCGTGAGGGGTGGACTAGAGCGGTGTCTGATGCGAGCCAGGAAATGGCTCCGCTCTTGGAACGAGCTCGCGAGAGCGCCACCGACGTGTCGACCGTCGCTCGTGACCTGTTGAGCGAGCGCCCGAATTAGCCTGTCCGTTCTGCATCTCCCCATGGCAGTAGCGGGTTTTGTCGTCCCTGGCCAGGGGAAATCGGCATGCCCAGCTTGTTTGGTCCGGCAATCTCCGAGGAGGCAGCGGACCGTCCTGCCCTCGCGTGGTCGGATGCCGTCGATCATTCCGCGGCTGTTGGCGCGCGACACCACATAGTTCCGCGATTCGTGCTCGCCAGATTCGCGAACGCAGTGGTCGACTTCAGCGTCACTTTCCAAAGGTCGGGTTCAATGAGGTCGGGCAGTCGGCCATTGTGGACCGATTTGCATCAACCAGCCCCTCCGATGGACAGATCCTTCCGCGATACGCGAGGCATCCACTGGCGGAAGTCGATCAGACCCTCACACGGACCTAGGCACTCTTGGCATTGGATCTCGCCTCGCTCAATGTTGGCCACCAGATCGTGCTGCTCGCGGAGGTTGCCGAAGTCCAACTCGTGCTCATGAATTCGCGCCATGGGGTATTGGGGACGGTCGACGATCGAAGCCTCGCCCATCTTGATGTTCTTCGCGTTGCCATAGGCAATCACTTCGTACGACTTGCCGACCTCGTGAGCGCAGGTGTCCGCATCGCAGATGTTGCACTTACCACTCTCGGTCTTGGCGGCAATCTTCGGGTACGGCAGCCCCGACATGTGCACGTCGCAGTCCTCGACCAGCAGCCCGCAGATGGAGCACTCGAAGTCGCTCTCGATCCCGACCGAAGCACCGACCCTGATCTGGTGAATCTGCATAGAGCAGCGGGTCCACACCCCGTCGTTCTTGATGTAGACCGCGCAGCCGGTGAAGCCACTGCGCATGAAGGCGGCGCGGTGAATGGCCGCGTGCGCGGTCTCGGCTAGTTCGTGGTCCTCGAGGAAGTTGAACGCGGCGACCGCCGAGTTCTCAGACCGCATGATGTGCGGAGCCAATTTCTCCACGATCTCGTCGGGAACGACCTCGTTGAACGCCGCCCACTCGCGCGCCTTCTCTTGTTGTATCGCGCGTCGCGCGTCCCGATCCGGCTTCGTCAGCGGGGAGTGGACGATGGGTATCGACGCCGCGAGGTCGCCCAGCATTCCGAGAGCGATGGCGTAGTGCTCGTCAGCGTCGGCCAGAGCGCTGCGGCCGTTCGCCTCGAGGTACCTGTCCCGGTGCGGGCCGCCCGATGGCGGGATTGGTCCCCACGTCATTAGGGTCAGGCCGACACCCCGCCCGCGCCGAGCCATGGGGCTCACTTCTTCCCGATCGGCTTGCCACCGCTGTTCTTGGCCTTCAACTCGCGCAGCGCCTCGATCACTTCGGACCCCTTGCCCTCGATCTCAACCGTGCGTGAGGTCTTGGTCTCCACGATCGAGACTTTCAGCGGGAGTTCCTGCGCTTCCTCGGGCGACCAGCCCTGGGCGCGGGCGCGCATGTCGATGAACGACTGCGTAACGAAGATGAGCCAGTCGTTGCTCAGGGTCAGGACCGCTAGTCCGAGCGCCCACATGTCAGGGTCGATGCTGTACTCGGAGATGAACTTCCGCGAGCCGCTGGGCATAGAGAACTCGACGGGCAGAGCAGGCGCGGCGTTGCGCGCTTCCTTCGGAAAGTAGCGCATCTGGTCGGTGTACCGAGGCAGTTTGTCGTCTTCATCGTCGTCCCGCACCGGCAGTCGCGTCGGTATGACGTAGACCGTGTCTCCGCTGGTGGTCGCCGGGAGCGCACCCTCAAGCGGAGTCCACTCGTTCTCAGTGATACGGGCTGCCATGGCCCCGAAGCCTACTCGCGACCCTGGATGAATCCTCGGTGCGCCGAGGGTGATCGTTGTCCCCTTGGCGATCGCCTCGGCTATGGGAGCTGCTTCTCCAGGAGCCTTCTCGCTGTCGGGAGCCGTTGTTCGAGGTGGCTGAAGTTGGGATACCTGCGGACGACGTCCTCAATCAACCGGATCTCTGCTTCGTAGTCGTTCAGTTTGCGAAGGATGATGGCCGCCTTCTCGTACCAGCCGGGGCCGGGCTCCATGTGATCGAACCGTTCGATGCGCTCCGCAGCGTCGATGCACTCGTACGTGAGAGCGAGGGCTTCTTCGAGGTGGTTGGTCCGCTTCATGTGGTCAATGAATTCTGACCATTCCAGGTAGAAGATGCCCCGCACATCGCCAGCCGCCAGGATCGCCGGTGGCTGATGCAGGAACTGGGTGCCGAAGCTACGAACAAAGTATTGGCGGTGATACTCGGTGCGCACAGAAGCCGGCACGCTCTGAGCGTAGAGAACCACGCCCGGGTCCGCTGCCTTGAGCGCGCGGTCGATGACCTGCTGCTCCGCCGCTGTGACCGACTTGGCAGTCCCGGTGTCGTACCAGTCGAGGTCGAAGACCTCACCGGTCGCCTCCTCTTGGGGCCAATCAATGTCTCGGGCCATGAGGTCACGATAGGGCCGTCCACATCCACGGGCCCAGCTGCCAGACGGGTACACGTCGTCGAGGGTCGTCCCGTGGATTCGGGATCATTCGGCGGAAGCCTCCACGTCGCATCGTCGCACCGCCGATGCGACCGTCTGAAGCCGCATGCGCGAGCTCTTTCCCAGTGTCCCCTCTGTGTCCCCGTCAAACAGATGATGGTGTGTTTTCGGTGCTTCTAGGAGCCGAGAAGCGCGTATTGTCAGGCCTGCTGCGGAAATAGAGGCCCTGCTAAGGTGGAGAACCCGCACGGGTTCCGAGGGTTCAAATCCCTCCGTCTCCGCAGAAAATCCCTGATCAGAGTGATCCCGTGAGATCAGCGGCGTTGACGCACGAGGCCGGTGCGGATACCGATGCCGCCCATCAGCAGCAGGAAGCCGCCCAGCGCCGCCGGCATCCATCCGCCGTCGATCCCGGTTGCAGGCAACGCCGGACCGGGTGCCGGGACGGTGATGGCGAATGCCGCACTGCGCGTCGAGGTGACCAGCGCACCCGGGCCGAGCAGGATGCAGTCGACCGCGAGCGCGGCGGCGTCGCCCCCCGCGAATCCGAGGGATGCCGGGGTGCCGAGCGAGTACACGCCCGGCCCCGTATAGGCGACGATTTGTTGCCCCAGGCTTCCGGAGGCGTTGGAATACCGGAATCCCAGTTCGTCGGAGGTCTGCGTGCCGCAGTCCACGGTCACGTCGAGGGGTGTCGTGAGATCGGCGGACCCGACCGAGACGGTGTGCAGGAAGTCGGGCAACGTGTAGCCGAGGTTCGCCTCGGCCGTCAGGTCGCCATCCAGGTCGATGCAGATGAGCGCGAAGTACCCGATCGCGCCCGCCTCGACGGTCGCCCCGAAATCCGAGACCGCGGTGAACGTGCCGTCGGCGGCGAGCGGCGGCAAGACCTCGACCGTGACGGACGGGAGGTCGACGTTGAGGAAGGTGTAGCGCACCGTCGCCTCGGCGGTTGTGGCCGGGCACTCCCCCGTGATCGTCACAGCAGAGATCTCGAACCGCGAATCGACGGGGGTGACGGTGAGCGTGGCCGTTCCGTCGGGCGTGAACGAGGGCAGGGCGGCGGCGCCCATGAGCGCCACCCCGACGACCACCGCGAACAGGATGACGACCGCAGCTCTCGCGCGAATGCTCGGTGCGCTCATCACCCGAGTATGACGGTCGTCCGGTCCGCGGCCTGCCGACGCGCTCGCTGGCGTGTGTCTCCCCGTCAGCCGCGGGCCGGCGGGACCGTCTTGCGCATCACGGTCTTGCTCTTGCCGATGTGACGCTCGAACGTGAATCCCGCCTTCTCGAACATGGCCCTCGTGCCGTTGTGGAGGAACGAGGATGACGTCTTCTTGCCGGCGGCGAGCTCGTTGGGGAACGAGACCACCTCGCCTCCGCCGGCCTGCGCGATCAGTTCGAGCGCGCCATCCAACGCCTCCCGCGCCACTCCCGAACGTCGGTGGTCGCGGTCGACGAAGAAGCATGTGATGCGCCACGGTGCCGGGTTGGTCTCGCCCGCGTCGTACTCCTTGCGGTGGTAGATGCCCGGCAGTTCGACCGGGCTGCCGTACTCGCACCACGCGATCGCGTCATCGCCGTCGAAGACGAGTGCGGCGTGTGCGACGCCCTCCGCCACGAGTCGCTGCTTGAACGTGGGCCTGTCGTACTCACTCTTGACGGTGTGCTCCGTGTCTCCGTGGAAATACGAGCAGTAGCACCCGCCCCAGACCCCGTTATGCTTCTGGGTCAGCGCCAGCCACGCCGGGAAGGTCTCGGGAGTGAGCGGCTTGATCACGTGCGAAGTCGTCACGCCCACCTCATCCGCCCCACGTGTCGGTCCACGCGGCGATGTCGACGCCGTGGTTGTCGGGTGAGGCGATCGTCCACCACATGGGAGCCCGAGTGTCGTCGACCAGTCGCCCGCCAGCGGAGAGCGCGGCGTCGACCCGCTCGCGGGCGCGATCGGCGGGAACCGAGACGTCGATGTGCGTGCGACCGCGTCCGCTCCGGTCGATCTCCATGAACGAGAGCGATGGACCTCGCCGGAGCGGGTCGACCGCATCGGTGTCGCCCAGCACGTCGTAGCCGAGTGCCGCCGTCCAGAACGGCCGAGCGTCGACTCCTGACTGCGCGACCATGATGTCGACCGTCTGGATGAGCTCGGGCGCGGCCAGGAGCCCGAGTCCGACCGCGGCCTCCGACACCCGCCGTGCGAACTCTGCGGCGCCGCCCGGGATTCTGCTCGCACCGCGGTACGGGATCCGCACGACCACAGCCTCGCTCCGCAGGTCGATGTCGGGGTCGATCGAGTGCGCGGCGGCCGCCTCGAGGATCCCGTCAAGCAGCCGTGACGCCTGCTGCAGCGAGGATGCGGTGTACACCGCTTGCGGACCCCACGACGTCACCCGCCAATCCGAGACTCCCGGTTGCTCGTGGAAGGTGGCTGGCGTGTATCCGGTCGGAACGTCCTCATCGGCCATGGCAGACTCCTCGGGTCGGTGCCTGCCAGTCTGCCGCCTGCCTCCGACTCTCGACAAGGTCGGAGGGCCGCCTGCCGAATATCGCTGGCGTCGGTCCCCCTTAGTGAAGTTCGACGGCGATCGTCAACGGCGCACGGTGCGACCGGCGCGGGACGTCTCCCCTGATGCCGTCGCCGGAGCCTGAACTCCGGCGACGGCTCGTGGGTTCGCCGAGCACGGTCATCGCGGCGGCAGCAAAAGCCGAGCGGCGCGCTCCGCGGCGCGTTGCCGCTCGAGTCGCGCGAGGTGTTGCTCGACGCGGCTGGCGCGTCGTTCCCGCAACTCGACGGCGTAAGGACGGCGACCCCACTTGATCAGGGCGACGCCAAGGTGCAGCGCGAAGCGATCGAGCAGGTTCACCCTGCGGCGATCCTGGGGTTGATAGTCGAACGATTGTTCGGGCGGGTGGTCGTGGCGACCGGGAGTGGTCGACAAGGTGGTGTTCATGATGTTCCTCACAGCGTGCGGGCGCCGGACCGCGACACGGTCGTGTCACGAATCGATGAGCCCAGGGTGCCGCTCGTGGCGGCGGGGATGGGATGACGTGCCAGGCGTCTGATGCCGGGCGCGCCACTAGCGGGGGCGATTGACCCATGGATGCACGGCACCTGGGTCGGGCTTCGAGAGCGTCACCACCGACTTGATCGGTGGCGGAATCTGCTACCGGGTCAGGCGGGGAGGACGCCGACGAAGCCGACGGTACGGGGCATCCCCGTCATTGCTGCTGCTGTAATCATGTCGAACTCCTTTCGTCTTATGGCGTGCTCAACACCGTAGTGGGGATGACGATCCACGCGCAAGGCGCGGCCCGGCGCGGCTCGCAACAGAATGGCAACGATTGGATTTTCGTCAATTGTGAGCCTGCTCCCAGGGCGGCTCCAAGGCCGCCTGATATCCTGACTGGGGATCTGGGGCGGGTGTTCCGTGCCAGCCCCGCGGTAATCCCATGACATTCCTCTCCTTCTTCCAGTTGTCATCCTCAGGCCAGCAGCGCAAACCGCCCCTCGCTGCGGGTGCCGTGATGGGCGCCCTGTCGCTGGTAGCGATCTTCTCCCTTGCACCCCCGCCCCCTGCAACGGAGGCGCAGTTGACGCAGGCCTACCTCGACACCAACGCGCAGGCGCTGACCGTGCCCGACAGCGTCGCCCCCGCGGCGGTCGTGCGCGACACCTACGCGGCAACGCCGGGAATCAACACGTTCGTCACGGGTGGGACGAACTACGACTGGGCGAAACTCGTGCTGCTTTCGGCGGGCTGGCCGCTCTCGGATGCAAACGTGACTGTCTTCGTGCGCTGGATGCGGCAAGAGAATGGCCCGGACGACTGGTGGAACCGCAACAACCCCCTCAACAACGGCTGGGGATCTGGTGGCGGTGGCGGCACCGGCTCGTACGACAACCTCGTGATCGCCGCACAAAATGCGGCGGAGGCGCTCGTCAACAATGCCGGGTACTCGAGCATCGCGGCCGCCTTCGCGGCTTCGGGCCCCACCGAGGTCACTGAGCAGGCGATCTGGGCATCGCCTTGGGCATCCGGTCACTATGCCAACGGTGGCCATTGGTCGTACACAGAGGTGCCGGTCGTGAAGTCCCCGGACGGCACGTGGTGAATGCCCACCCGGGCTGGCCGCAGTTCGCGGCGCTGGTATAGTTTTCAGGTTGGCTTCGGCCGGCATGCGCCCGTAGCTCAGCGGATAGAGCAATTGACTACGGATCAATAGGCCGGGGGTTCAAATCCCTCCGGGCGCACGACGAGAACGAGACGTCACACAAACGTGTGCCGTCTC
>JAODLY010000017.1 GCA_025464445.1 Rhodoglobus sp.
CAAGGTGCGCAACCTGCCTTCGGGCCAGGGCCTGAACGCCGCAACCGGTGAGTACGTCGACATGCTTGCTGCCGGCATCAACGACCCGGTGAAGGTCACGCGCTCCGCGCTGCTCAACGCCGCGTCGATCGCCGGCCTGTTCCTCACGACCGAAGCGGTTGTGGCTGACAAGCCGGAGAAGTCGCAGCCCCAGATGGGTGGAGACCCGTCAGGCGGCATGGACTTCTAAGCAGTCTGAAGTGAAGGGCGGTCCCGTGAGGGGCCGCCCTTCCTCGCATTAACCGGCGCCGGATGGCGCAAGGACCAGCGTCCGCGCGGGCGTCACCGGGCGAATAGCCTCGCGTTCGCCGACTCGATGTCGGCGTACTGCTGCCCGGCCTGGGTGAGTGCCTGGTTGATCGCGGCGAGGTTCTCTTCCACGCGCTGCTGGGTCGCCTTCCAATCGCTCACCACGCCGCCGAAGGCGGTGGCGGCCTGGCCGGTCCACGATCCCTGCAGGTTGGTGAGCTGGCTGTGAAGGCCCGCGACTTCGGACTGGATGCGGCTTATGGAGTTGCGCACGGCACCCGTGGCACTGAGGACGGCTTCACTGTCTACCTGGTAACGAGTCATGCGGGAGACGGTAGTGGGGCGGCGGGAGTCGCGCGGCGGTCAGGGTGCGGGTGGGGACTGTGCGGCATCCCGTGCGCCTGTGTAGAGGGGGAGTGAGATGCGGAAGGTCGCGCCCCCGCCCGGTGTCTCGACGACCTCGACGTCGCCACGATGCGCCTCGACGATCGCTGCAACGATCGCCAGCCCGAGGCCGCTGCCCCCGGTTGCCCGCTGCCGTGACGTGTCAGCCCTCCAGAAGCGCTGGAAGATCTTGCCGCGGATTTGAGGCGGGATGCCCTCGCCATGGTCGATGACGGAGATGATGGCGACCTGGCGCGCCGAGTCCACCCCGACGCCGATCTCGATGGGGCTGCCTGCGGGGGTGAACCTCATGGCGTTGCCGATGAGGTTTGCGAGCACCTGCCGGATCTTGTTCTCCTCGGCTAGAACGACCGCCCCGACATTCGCCGCGGGCGGTTCGGCGATGGCCACGATCTCTCCCGCGGCAATGCCGGCCCGTGCGCGCCGGGCAACGAGCCGTGCGAGGGTTGCACCCGCGAAGGCGATGGGCCCGGTCGTGAGCGATGCCGGCCTTGCCGAGGGGTGGTCGAGAACCGGCAGCGCGATCGGCACCGTCTCTGTCGTGAGTTCGGGGGGATCGGTGCCCACGACCGCGACCATGCGGTCGGGATCGGATGCCATCGCATCCAGGGCGGTGTCGTTGGCGATCGGGAGCAGGTCGACTTCGGTGAGCTGCAGCGGCTTGGCCTCGTCGATCCGCGCGAGTTCGAGAAGGTCCTCCACGAGTTCGCCCATGCGGATCGCCTCCTTCTCGATGCGCTCCATGGCCTGCGCGACATCCTCGGGCTTGGTGAGGGCGCCCATCCGGTAGAGCTCGGCATAGCCGCGCACCGAGACGAGGGGAGTGCGCAGCTCGTGACTCGCGTCGCCGACGAACCTGCGCATCTGGTCTATGGTCTTCGCGCGGTCGGCGAAGGCGCGATCGATCCTGCCGAGCATGGCGTTGAGCGAGCGGTTGAGGCGCCCCACCTCGGTGTTGGGGGTGGCACCGCCGAGGCGCTGGTTGAAGTCGCCATCGGCGAACCGCGCCGCCGTTGCCTCGACCTGCCGCAGCGGCGAGAACGTCGTGGTCACGAGCAGCCGGGTGAGAGCCCCGCCGAGGATCACCACTGTGAGACCGAAGAACAGGAAGATCACCGAGTAGCGGGCCACGATCCCGTTCGTCTCTTTGAGGTCGAGCCCGATCACGAGGCTGAAATAGTTACCCGCTGTGGTGGAGACGACGTACGCGCCCACTCGCCACTCCCCGCCCGACGCGGTGCTCGGCAGCGTCACCTCGGTGTCGAGCGTGGCGACGTGCTGGAGTTTGAGCGAATCGACGACCGGCCGCGGTGCAGTTGTTTCGCGGTTGCTGCACAGGATCGAGCCATCGGGGTTCAACACCGCGAAGTAGTAATCGTTCAGCAGCGAGGTCTCCGTGCACTGCGGGTCGGTGCTCGTTCCCGTCGGCGTGATGTTTCCGCTCAACTTGAGGCCCGCGGTCGAGATCTTGCTGTCGACCTCATCCAGCAGGTAGTTGCGCAGCACCGCCATCGTGCCGACGCCGGCGACGAGCAGGCCCATCGTCAGCAGCAGCACCGTCACACCGGTGATCTTCGTGCGGAGCGATATCCGGTTCCACCACTCGGTGAGCTGTACGTGCATCAGGAGGCCGAGTTTATCCGCGAGAAGCGGTGATTAGACCCGTGCGGCCTTGAGCATGTAGCCGAAACCGCGCTTTGTCTGGATGACCGGCTCCTCCGAGTACTGGTCGAGCTTGCGGCGCAGGTAGGAGATGTAGCTCTCCACGATGCCGGCGTCGCCGTTGAAGTCGTACTCCCAGACGTGGTCGAGGATCTGCGCCTTCGAGAGCACCCGGTTCGGGTTGAGCATGAGGTAGCGCAGCAGCTTGAACTCGGTGGGACTCAGTTCGACCTGGTCGCTGCCGATCGACACCTCGTGGGTGTCCTGGTCCATGGTGAGCTCGCCGGCGCGGATGATCGCCTCTTCGTCGTCGTGCATCGTGCGACGCAGGATCGCCTTGATGCGGGCGACGATCTCATCGAGGCTGAACGGCTTGGTGACGTAGTCGTCGCCGCCGACAGTGAGCCCCGTGATCTTGTCTTCGGTGTCATCCTTCGCGGTGAGGAACAGGATCGGCGCCGTGTACCCGGATGCCCGCAGGCGCTTGGTCACTCCAAAGCCGTTCATGTCCGGCAGCATCACGTCGAGGATGATGAGATCCGGCTCCTCCTCGAGCACAGCCGAGATCGCCTGTGCGCCATTGCCGACCGCCCGCACCGCGAATCCGGCGAACCGGAGCGAGGTGGTGAGCAGGTCGCGAATGTTGGGTTCGTCGTCAACGATGAGAATCTTCGGTCCGTCAGCCATGGACCAATTCTCTGCGTGTTGGCTGGAAGTTTTCTGGGAGTCGTGTTTAGCGGTCGGCGGGTCGGGGAGCCCTGCTCGCGCCGCGGTCCCTGGCCAGGGGGGCGAGGATGCCGCCGGCATCGACGCCGGGCAGTACCTTCGCCATGACCCGGTCGAGGTCGGCCAGGTCGGCGGCATCGAGCCGCGCGAAGAACAGTTCATGCACGCTCGCGACGTAGCCCGGTGCTGCGGCCTGAAAGAGCTCGAGCCCCCGATCGGTGAGCGTCGCGATCGCCACCCGCCCGTCGTCGGCAGAGCGGCTGCGGGCCACCCGCCCGTCGGACTCCAGCCGGGACACGACGTGCGAAAGCCGCGAGAGCGAGGATGCCATGAGCACCGCCAGCCGCGTCATCGGCATCGCCCGCCCTTCGCTCAGGTTGAGGTGGTTGAGCACGAGGTACTCGAACTGGCTGATCCCGGCATCCGCCAGCAGCCGCGAGTTCAACTCGGCCGGGATGCCGTGGGCCACGATCGCGAACCGGATCCAGGCGGTGCGCTGTGCGGCGCTCAGTGTCGGGTCTGCTGCCATGCGAGCAGTCTAGCAAAACTTGACGCTTCAAGTAATTCGACGATACCGTGTTGCTCGAAGGCTTTGGAGGTCGGTATGGAAATCGCTGTCTGGATCGTGACATGGGTGCTCGCTGCGGGGTTCGTCATTGGCGGTGCGCTGCGCGCGGTGCTGCCACCCGATCAACTGGCGCGATTCGGCTGGGGCTGGGCCGCGGAGATCCCCACCCTCGTGAAGGTGGTGGGCGTACTCGAGGTCGCAGGCGGCCTTGGCCTCGTACTGCCGGCGCTGACCGGCATCCTGCCGATCCTCACACCGATCGCCGCATGCTGCCTCGCGCTGGTAATGGTGCTCGCCATCGGCTTCCAGGTGCGGCGCGGCGGCTGGAAAGACATCCCGGTCAACGTGTTGTTCGCCGCGGCGTGCGTGTTCGTCGCCGTGGTGAGATTCGCCGGGGTCTGAGCAGTTCAGGCAGCTTCGAGCGAATCCGCATCCAGGATCGTGTAGCTGTAACCCTGCTCGGCGAGGAATCGCTGGCGGTTCTGGGCGAAATCCTGGTCGACGGTGTCGCGCGCGACGAGCGTGTAGAAGTTCGCGGGCAGGCCGCTCTCCTTGGGCCGCAGCAGCCGCCCGAGGCGCTGGGCTTCCTCCTGGCGTGAGCCGAACGACCCGCTGACCTGGATCGCGACTGTCGCCTCCGGAAGGTCCACAGAGAAGTTCGCGACCTTCGAGACAACGAGCACCTTCGTGATGCCGTCGCGGAACTCCTGGTAGAGCCGCTCGCGCTCGTCTATGGATGTCGCGCCGGTGAGTTTCGGCGCGTGCAGGGCATCCGCCAGCCCGTCGATCTGGTCGAGGTACTGGCCGATCACGAGGATCCGCTCACCGGCATGCTTCTGCACGAGCGCGCGCACCACGGCGAGCTTCGCGGGAGCCGTCGCCGCAAGGCGATACCGCTCATCGTCGGCGGATGCCGCGTACTCGAGCCGATCGGACTCCGGCAGGTCGATGCGCACTTCGTAGCAGGATGCGGGGGAGA
Source organism: Rhodoglobus sp. (assembly GCA_025464445.1). Taxonomy (GTDB): domain Bacteria; phylum Actinomycetota; class Actinomycetes; order Actinomycetales; family Microbacteriaceae; genus Rhodoglobus. Next base: position 4,629 of record JAODLY010000017.1, read on the forward strand.
TGAATCCCTGTGCCTCGATCTCCTTCCACGGGGCGTCGAATCGCTTCGGGCCGATGAGGGAGAACACGTCGCCCTCGCGACCGTCTTCGCGCACGAGTGTCGCGGTGAGGCCGAGGCGCCGTCGTGCCTGCAGCTCTGCGGTGAGCTTGAATACCGGCGCGGGCAGCAGGTGCACCTCGTCATAGATCACGAGACCCCAGTCCAGGGCGTCGAGCAGCGCGAGGTGGGCGTACTCGCCCTTCCTGCGCGCGGTGAGGATCTGGTACGTCGCGATGGTCACGGGCCGCACCTGCTTGACCTGGCCGGAGTACTCGCCGATCTCCTCCTCGGTCAGTGTCGTGCGCTTGAGCAGCTCGGCCTTCCACTGTCGCGCGGACACCGTGTTGGTCACGAGGATGAGCGTCGTCGTCTTTCCCGCCGCCATCGCGCCGAGCCCGACGAGGGTCTTGCCCGCGCCACAGGGCAGCACGACGACGCCCGAACCGTGGGCGTAGAAGTTGTCGATCGCCTGGTCCTGGTACGGGCGCAGCGCCCAGCCGTCGTGGTTGAGCGCGATCTCGTGCGGGGTGCCGGGGGTGTAGCCGGCGAGATCCTCGGCCGGCCAGCCGAGCTTGAGCAACTCCTGCTTGAGCTGTCCGCGAGCCCA
>JAODLY010000042.1 GCA_025464445.1 Rhodoglobus sp.
ACCGCCGAGGTCGAAGACGAGGATGAGCTCGTCTTCCTTGCCCTTGTCGAGGCCGTAGGCGAGCGCGGCAGCTGTCGGCTCGTTGATGATGCGCAGCACGTTGAGTCCGGCGATCTCACCGGCCTCCTTGGTGGCCTGGCGCTCGGCGTCGTTGAAGTACGCGGGTACCGTGACGACCGCGTCGGTCACGGGCTCGCCCAGGTACTGCTCGGCGTCGCGTTTGAGCTTCGCGAGGATGCGCGCGGAGATCTCCTGCGGCGTGTACTTCTTGCCGTCGATCTCCACCTTCCAGTCGGTGCCCATGTGGCGCTTGACCGAGGCAATCGTTCGGTCGACGTTCGTGACCGCCTGGCGCTTGGCCGTCTCGCCGACGAGCACCTCGCCATCCTTCGTGAAGGCCACGACCGATGGGGTCGTGCGGAAGCCTTCAGCGTTCGCGATGACTGTGGGTTCTCCACCTTCGAGGACCGCGACCACGGAGTTCGTGGTGCCGAGGTCGATTCCTACTGCTCGAGCCATGTGCTCTTACTCCTTGGGTTGCCATGCCTATCAGAAATGTGCGCGGCAAGTTGAGCCGCGCTGTATCAAGTTTGCGCCTGTGGATAACTGGTGTCAAGTTCAAACCGAAAAACTTGAGCCTGTGTGACTCAAGTTAGCGCCATGGCCGCGGCGTGCGGCATCCCGGACGGAGCCACGCGACGGGATCGGCCCTAGAACTTGCGCGTGAAGGGCAGCGGCTTACGCATCCTGATGAGCAGGATGAGCGGTACGAGCACATATGGCCCGTTGTAGAGCAGGAACACCACGGGATTGGGCGTGCGCTCGGCAGCGCTGCCGAAGAACTCCACCCCGAACACCGGGATGGCGGTGAGCGAGATGATCATCGTCGCGTAGATCACGGCGAACAGCTGGATGCGGTTCCAACCCCTGGCGAGCGAGATGATCAACAGGATGTAGAAGGTGCCGTAAAGGAACGCGGACGTGCCGCTGATCATCCGCAGCCAGACCGGGTGCGACTGGTAGAGCGGGTCGTAATTGGACGAATAGGTGTAGTTCCACTGCACGAGGATGTTCGGGGAATCGGCCACCTGGTCGAGCCCAAGACCTTCCACCGAATCGCTGATGATCGAGGTCACGATGAACACCGCGAAGATCGCGATGAAGAAGATGTCGATCGGGCGCTGACGCAGCGGAAGGTTCTTCACGGGCGCGGGGGCAACGAGTGCGGTATCGGTCACGGTGGTCATGTTATCGGCGCCGGAGCCACCGCCGAAAGACGCCACCCGTTGTTTACCGTCAGCCACTAGCGTGTGAGCATGACGGACAAGACCCCCGACAACGACGTCGATGGAATATCTGAAAGCACAGTTGAGCTGATCGGAAGCGATGACGCTTTCGCGGTCGCGGGAGCACTGACCGACAAGCGGGTTCCGAACCCATCGCGCAGGGCGGCGGTGCCGATCGCCGGCCTGGATCTCCAGGAGGGCAAGAAGATCCCACGCAGCCACGTCGTGGCCTGGGCGTTCTGGGACTGGGGCGGAGCGGCGTTCAACGCCGTCATCACCACCTTCGTGTTCACCGTGTACATCACCGGCGCCCTCTTCGTCGACCCGGCGCTGAAGGCCGCGCGCGACGCCGAGGTCGACCTCAAGGGCCCCGCGCACGCGGCCGTGACCGCCGCGGAGGCTCCCCTGTCATCCGGGCTCGGATTCGGCCTGGCAATTGCCGGGATCGTCGTGGCCCTCATCGCGCCGGTGCTCGGACAACGCACCGATGGCTCGGGCCGCCGCAAGCTGTGGCTCGCCATCAATACCGGTGTTGTCGTAGTCGTCACCGCGCTCATGTTCTTTGTGCAGGGACAGCCCAGCTTCTTCCTGCTCGGCGTCGCCCTCGTCTCGATCGGCACGGTGTTCTACGAGATCGCGACGGTGAACTACAACGCGATGCTCATCCAGGTGTCGACCCCGACGACCGTCGGCAAGGTCAGTGGACTCGGCTGGGGTGCCGGATATCTCGGCGGAATCGTGCTGCTTCTCATCGTGTATTTCGGCCTGGTGGTAGACGGCGCGACGCCCGGCACGGGGGGACTGTTGGGCGTCACGGAAGAGAACGGCCTGAACATCAGGATCATCGCCCTCATCGCGGCGGCCTGGACCCTCGTCTTCTCCCTGCCCATACTCATCAAGGTCCCCGAGATGACGGGTGGCGACCGCCGGCCCAAAGTCGGGTTCTTCCAGTCCTATGTCGTGCTGTTCCGCGACGTCGTTTCGCTGTGGAAGGAGAGCAGGAACACCGTGCTGTTCCTCATTTCCAGCGCCCTGTTCCGCGACGGCCTTGTCGGCGTGTTCACGTTCGGCGGCATCCTCGCCCAGGGCACGTTCGGGTTCAGCAGCGGCCAGGTCATCATCTTCGCCATCGCCGCGAACGTCGTCGCGGGGGTGAGCACCTTCATCTCGGGTCTGTTCGATGACAAGTTCGGGGCGAAGCCGGTTATCGTCGTGTCGCTGGTCGGGCTAGTGCTGGCCGGGCTCGGGGTGTTCTTCGTGCACGACCTTGGGAGCAATGCATTCTGGGTCGGTGGCCTCATCCTCTGCCTGTTCGTCGGACCCGCGCAGTCGGCGAGCCGTACGTTCCTCGCCAGGGTCACGCCGGCGGGGCGCGAGGGCGAAGTCTTCGGCCTCTACGCCACGACGGGTCGCGCGGTCAGCTTCCTCGCACCCCTGCTGTTCGCCGCGTTTGTTGCGGTATTCGGTGCGCAGTACTGGGGCATTCTCGGCATCGTGCTCGTGCTGCTCGTCGGGCTCGTCCTGCTCATCCCGGTCAAGGCGACGCAATCGCTCAAGAACTAGCCGTCACGCCCTGACCTCGCTGGCCGGAATTCTATGGCGATGTCGGTGGTGCGCCGTCAGGCTTGATCCATGACATCGCAAGCCGACAAGGCAGTCCTGCTCAACTCACTCCACGTGCCCGGCACGCCGCTCATCGTGACAAACGTCTGGGATGCCGTGACCGCGCGCATCGTTGCAGCCGCTCCCGGCGTCAAGGCGATCGCGACGGCGAGCCACTCCGTGAGCTTCGCGCACGGGGTCGATGACGGCGAGGGGCTCAGCGTCGACCAGGCCCTCGAGACTGCACGCATCGTCTCCGACGCCGTCGACCTGCCGGTCTCTGTCGACTTCGAGCGCGGCTACGCCCGGGATGCCGCGGGCGTGCAGCACAACGTCGAGCGCCTCATCGCGGCCGGCGCCGTGGGGCTCAACTTCGAGGACAGCACGGGAGACCCCGCAGCGCCCATGTTCCCCCTTGAGGAGCAGGTCGGCCGCGTCGCGGCGGTGCGCGCCGCGGGCATCGCCACGGGCATCCCGGTCGTCATCAACGCACGCGTCGACGCACTCGTGCGTGGCGAGGACTGGGCCGGGATGGTGACGCGCGCGAACGCGTACCTCGCCGCGGGTGCCGACGTGGTGTTCGTGCTCGGGCTGCGCGATGAGGATTCGGTGGCGAAGGCGATCGCCGAGATCGACGGACGGGTGTCTGTCGTCTCGAACCCGACATCCGTTCCACTGCGGCGGCTCGCCGAACTCGGGGTTTCGCGGGTGAGCTTCGGGCCGGGCACGCTCGGGCTGGCCCTCGCGCACCTGCAGGCGGCGGCCACGCAACTCACCGCGCTCGGGGAGTATCCCGCCGAACTCGGTTTCAGTTACTGAGGGGGCGCGGCGGCGGCGAGGTGCGGCAATCGCATCTTCGTCGCCCTCCCGAAGGCGCATTTGCCGCACCTCGCGCGGGTCGGCGGCGCGCGAAGGGGTCGGCGGCGGCTCGCTAGCGCAGGTTCGCCACGAACCGCGAGAGCAGGGCTGAGAACGTCGCGACCTCATCCGCGCTGAAGCCGGCGAGCGCATCCGTCACCGCGGTCCTGCGGTTGGCATGGGCCGACTGCAGCAGCACGCGGCCGGCTGCCGAGAGTTCTACGACGCTGCGCCGGGCATCCCGCTCGTCGGCGCGCCTGGTCACGAGCCCACGCTCGACGGCCTCGTTCACGAGGCGGCTCGCCCTGGGTTGATCGACACCGATGGCGTCGGCGATCTCAGAGATCCCCATGCGTATCGCCGGGTCGGCCCGGAGCAGCACTTCGAGGAGGCGGAATCGTGCCGCTCCGCCGAGGGTGTGGTCGTGCGCGTGCGCGCGCATGCGCGCGGGCGGCGGGCCGTCTCCCCAGGGCGGCCGGTGGCCGCCGGCCCAGGGTGGGCCCTCGTGCATCATGTCGCCGCCCCGCGTACGTCGACCCGGGGTGCCCCTGCGCATGACGACGAGCGCCGCCTCGATGGCCGCAACCGGGTCTTGACTTCCATGCATCATGTATGTAATCTTACAACTGTTGTCATATGACATACATTACGAATCAGAGGAAACCATCATGACTACCCCCCATGAAACCCAAACACCCCGCCCGAACTTCTGGCTTCGCGCCATCGAGTTCCGCAAGCACCAGTTGACCCGCGAATACCGCGACACCCTCGGCGACAAGGCGCGTGACGGCATCTCCGACGAGGACTACGCCACGACGATGGCGACCCTCGAGAAGATGGCCCGCAACCTCGGCTGGGACGATTCGCAGCGCGACGAGTTCGCCCGCGGACGCGGCTTCGGCCCCGGACGCGGCTTCGGCCACCGCCACCCCGGCATGATGCGCGGCTTCGGTCCGCGCGGCTTCCAGGACCACCCCGATCATGGCCACGACCACGGAGCCGAGGGCCACGACCACCCAGCTGACAAGCACGGGCAGCCCGAGGCATAGCGGCCCATGTCCACTCCTCGACCGATTGGATTCTGGCTCAAACTCGTCGATCGCATGATCGACGAGCAGTTCGCCTCGACTCTCGAGGAACACGGCGTCACCCGGCGCCAGTGGCAGCTCCTCAACGTGCTCAGTTCCGAGCCCGCGACTGTGGAGCGACTGGATGCCGCGGTGGCGCCGTTCCTGGCCGGGGACTCGTCAGAGTCATCCGCTGAACACCTCGCAGAGCTCGTCGACAGCGGCTGGGTGGACAGCACGGCCGACGGGTACGAACTCGCCGAGCGCGGACGCGTCGCGTTCGACCGCCTCGCCGAGGTCGTCGCCGCGCAGCGCACCCTCATGACGGAGGGTCTTACCCAGGAGCAGTACGACGACACCCTTGCCACACTCGAGCGCATGGCACGAAATCTCGGCTGGAACGACTAGTCCTCGTCGTCGCGAAGCGCTCGTCTCGCCGCGAGCATGCTCGACGCCGCCCGTTGCGCTCCCGCGGCCGCGGTCTTCGCGCCTACGGCCGCGCTCTTCGCGCCCGCCGCGACCGACTTCGCTCCTGTAGCAAGCGACTTCGCACCGACAGTCGCCCCCCTGGCTCCAACCGCCGCGAGCTGCCTGGCGCGCGCCACAGCCGCTGAGGGCACAACCGCTTCGACCGGCTCGAGCGGCTCCGGCAACTGCCCGGTCGAAGTGTCGCCGCGCAACCGTTTGACGAGCAGCTCAGCGCTGACGAGACACATCGGCAGTCCGATGCCCGGGAGCGTCGAACCGCCGACGTAGTACAGGTCGCCGACATGCTTGGAGGCGTTGCCGGGGCGGAAGAACCCGCTCTGGCCCGGCGTGTGGGCGAGGCCCAATGCCGAGCCGCGCCAGGCGTTGAATTCATCGGCGAAGTTCGCCGGACCTACAGTGCGGCGCACAGTCACCCGCGCGGCGAGGTCGGGGATGCCCGCCCACTCCGAGATCTGCGCGATGATGCTGTCCGCCAGCGCCTCGATGCGGGCGTCGCCGTCACCGTCCACGTCTCCGCGCCCGATGCTCGGATCGGCGGGGACCGGCACGAGCACGACGAGGCCCTCGAAACCTTCAGGCGCGACATCCGGGTCGACACCGCTCGGCTTGCAGATGTACAGCGACGCAGGCTGCGGAATGCCCGCCGGCTCCCCGAAGATCTTGTCGAACCCCTGCTGCCAATCTTTCGCGAACAGCAGCGTGTGGTGCTCGAGCTGCGGCAGTTCACCCTCGACACCCAGGTAGAGCAACAGGGCGCCGGGCCCCGGGGTCTTCGCGTCCCAGTACTCCTGCGGATAGGTACGCTCGTCCATGTCGAGAAGGCGTGTCTCCGTGAAGTGCAGGTCGGCCGCCGAGACAACTATGTCGGCGCCAAGCGTCTTCCTCGCGCGTGTGCCGTCGAGATACTTGACGCCGCGCGCCTTGCCGTTCTCGACGATGATGCGAGTGACATCCGCGTGGGTGATGATTTCGGCGCCGGCCGCGACGGCGAGGTCTTCGATGCTCTCGATCACCCTGGCAAAACCGCCCATCGGGTAGAGCACGCCAGCGTCAAGGTCGAGGTGGCTCATGAGGTGGTACATGCTCGGGGCCAGCCGCGGTGACGAACCGAGGAACACCGCGGGGTAGCCCAGGATCTGCTGCAATCGACGGTCTTTCACCGTGCGCCTCACGAGCGAGGCGAGCGGCCGGGCGAGTAGTCGCGTGAGGTGCACCCACCGCCTCACGACGTCCCCGGTTGCCACCCTGCGGATGTCCGCGAAGGTCGTGTAGAGAAGGTGCTTGCCGGCGAGATCGTACGTCTCCTGCGCAGACTCGAGGTAGCCCTCGAGCCGGGCACCTGCACCCCGCTCGATGCCTTCGAACAGTTCGATGTTGTCCTCGACACTCGCGGAGATGTCCACGGGTTCGGCCTGGCCTTCGAAGTACACGCGATAGCCAGGGTCGAGGGTGACAAGGCGCAGTTGCTCGTCGGCGGAGGTGCCGAGCAGGCGGTAGAAGTGGTCGAATGCCTCCGGCATGAGATACCACGACGGTCCAGTGTCGAACCGGAATCCGTCGTGACGCCACGATCCGGCGCGGCCACCCACTTCTGGCCTGGCCTCGAGCACAGTCACCTGGTGGCCTTCGCGGGCGAGCAGCGCAGCACTGGCGAGTCCGGCGATCCCGGCGCCGATGATGACTACCCGGCTCACCCGGATACCGCCGCAGAGTTGCTGACTAGGCTGGACTGGCAAGCCGCAACGGCGGCGACCTGCACGCGCCTCCCCCCGGAGAGGGCCAGCAGCCCAGAACCATCCACCTAGGCAGACTACCGCGATGACACTCCCAGAAGAGGTCGTGCTCGTGGATGACGCGGGAAACCCGATCGGCACGGCGGACAAGCGTTCCGTGCACACGTCTGCCACGCCGTTGCACCTCGCGTTCTCCTGCCACGTGTACTCCCCGTCCGGCGGTGTGCTCGTAACCCGGCGCGCCCTGTCCAAGGCGACGTGGCCGGGAGTCTGGACGAACTCGTTCTGCGGGCATCCGGCTCCCGGCGAGTCGATGGATGACGCGATCGCGCGCCGCGCGCGCGACGAGCTCGGCATCACTCTCGCCGCGCTCGAGGTCGTGCTGCCCGACTTCCGGTACCGCGCCGTCGACGCCTCCGGCATCGTCGAGAACGAGATCTGCCCGGTCTACCGGGCGGTCACGACGGACCTGGTCGTGCCGAACCCGTCGGAGGTCGCCGAATACGAATGGGTCGACCCAGCCGTGCTGCACGACGCTGCGGTCGCGGTGCCGTTCGCGTTCAGCCCATGGCTGGGATGGCAGCTGGAGCAACTCGGGCGGCCATGATGTTCAGTCGTCTCGGTGTCGCCGCTGCCCTCGCGGCAACGATGATGTTGGCCGGATGCGTAGCCACTCCCAGCGTGCCGCCAGCGGCAACCGACACGGAGGTGCGTGCCTCGCTGGCAAACCAGAATGCCCAGTGGTGGCTCTCGATGTTCCCGGACGAGCCGGTGCCGCAGGTGCAGGTTGTCCAGGCACTGGGCTATACCGCGCAATCGCAGGCCGTCAACGACTGTGTGGCTGCCACCGGACAGCCCGCGATCCGCAATCCGGCGGACAGTTCGCAGCCGGACTTTGCCAGCTACGAGCGGGTGCTGTGGTTCTGCTTCCAGCAGTACCCCGTGCGCACCCAGGACGTCATCGCCCAGGGCTACCTGAGCCATGACCAGCTGTCGTACCTCTACGACTACTACGTGCGACGGCTGGTTCCGTGCCTGGTGACTCTCGGCTTCCAGGTCGCCGGCGTACCCAATCGCGGACCCTTCATCGACTTGTCGAACGGCTACCCCAGCTGGAACCCCTACGACAAGCTCAACCCCCAGCCCACCGACAAGAGAGCGTGGGACTCGGTCGTCGCCCAGTGCCCGCCGCCGCCGTTTGCACGGTTCCTCGCACCGCCGCGATACTCACAGGGCTTTGCGCCCTGACCGGCGAGCGCGAACCCGTCCGCGCTCAGCCGCCGAGCGATCCCGCGTCGGTCGACCGCACGTCGGTCGTGTGGAAGTTCTGGAAGCTGCGGGATGCCGTCGGCCCGCGCTGCCCCTGGTAGCGGTTCCCGTACCGGCCGGAGCCGTAGGGGTTGTCGACCGGCGAGCTCGTGCGGATGAAGCAGAGCTGGCCGATCTTCATCCCGGGCCACAGCTTGATCGGCAGCGTCGCGACGTTCGAGAGTTCGAGGGTCACGTGGCCGGAGAAGCCGGGGTCCACGAAGCCCGCCGTCGAGTGGGTGAGCAGGCCCAGCCGCCCCAGCGAACTCTTGCCCTCGAGGCGCGCTGCCACGTCATCCGGAAGCGTCACGAGCTCGAATGTCGAGCCCAGCACGAACTCGCCCGGGTGCAGGATGAACGGCTGGTCTGCCTCGACCTCGACGAGATGGGTGAGATCGGGCTGGTCGACTGCGGGGTCGATGAACGGGTACTTGTGGTTGTCGAAGAGCCTGAAGAAGCGGTCGAGCCGCACGTCGATGCTCGACGGTTGCACCATCTCGAGGTCGAGGGGCTCGAGGCCGATGCGGCCGGCAGACAATTCAGCCCGGATGTCGCGGTCGGAAAGCAGCATCGCACCAGACTAGCTAGAATCGCTAACTAGCCGCTTTCGGCGGCCGCGCGGATGTAGTTCAATGGCAGAACTTCAGCTTCCCAAGCTGATAGCGCGGGTTCGATTCCCGTCATCCGCTCCAGGTCTGCGAGGTTTCAGCTCGTCCCCTGCGCGGGCAACCCGCGCAACTTGTCAGGGTTGAAAATGACGTAGAGGCTCTCGATGCCCTGCTCGCCCGCCGTGATCGAGCAGAAGGCGAAGGGCTCCCCGTCGCGGGACATGATGGCGGCACTCTCGCCGTTGGCCTCGACGAAGTCGATAGTGACGTCGGCCAGGCCGCTGATGCCTTCGGCGAGCAGCTTCGAGACCCGGTCGCGCCCCGCCACCGGGCGGCGGGCGGCCGCCACCACTCCGCCACCGTCGGCGTAGAGCACGATGTCGTGCGCGAGCACCTTCTCCAACTGCTCGAGATCGCCGGATTGCGCCGCGCTGAAGAATGCCCGCAGGAGGCGGTCTCGCTCTGCCGGTGCCACGCGCTTCGAACGATGCTCCTCGAGATGGGCACGAGCCCGCCGTGCGAGTTGCCGGGCGTTCGCTTCGCTGGTTTCGAGCACCTCGGCGATCGCGCCGAAGTCGTAGTCGAACGCCTCCCGTAGAAGGTAGACGGCGCGCTCGGTGGGGGTCAGGCGCTCGAGCAGCAGAAGGATCCCCACCTCGAGGGCTTCTTTGCGTTCGGCCCCCAACGCGGGATCGTTCTCGGTGAGCACGGGCTCTGGCAGCCATGGACCCACGTATGTCTCGCGTCGGGCCCGGCTGGAACCGGAGACGTTGATCGACAGCCGCGTGATAACGGTGGAGAGGAACGCCGAGGGGTTTCGAACCTGGGACCTGTCGGTGCCCTGCCAGCGGATCCAGGCATCCTGTACGACATCTTCGGCTTCGGCAACTGTGCCCAGCATGCGGTACGCGATTCCGAACAGCCGGGGCCGCACAGTTTCGAACTCGGCTGTGGCGGAGTCGATGTCGGGTTGCGGCACTGACGTTGCCTCCCGGCTCGGGCCTCACCTGAGGCGATGATCGCCGTTCGACTCTACCTCGGCCTCTTTCAGTCCCCGGTCTCCCTCGAGTTCTTGGCTGGTGACAGGGCTCACCCGATCCTGGAAGAAGAACCGGGACAGGCGCGCTCGTAACCGCTGGCGCACGCTTATGCGACCCAGGGCATCCGGTCGCAGCACGAGGGGAGCATCCTGCTCGAAATCGAGGAGCCGCGATTGTTCGTCGGCGTCGAGAGGCCTGTGCACCTCGATGTACTCGCCGCCGGGCATCCGGACGATCCGCCCGGTTTCGACGCCGTGCAGCACCAGGTCACGATCGCGGCGCTGCAGCCCGAGCGCGATGCGCCGAGCAATCACGAAGCCGGCAACAGGCCCCACGAGGATGATCACCTGGTACGCCGTCGTCACGGCTTCAATCGACACCCGGAATTGCGTGGCCACAACGTCGGAGCTGGCGGCGCCCCACAGCGTGGCGTAGAAGATCACGCCGGCGACACCGATCCCGGTGCGGGTGGGCGCATTGCGCGGCCGATCGAGGATGTGGTTCTCGCGCCGGTCGCCGGTGATCCACGCCTCGAAGAAGGGATACAGCGCGAGCACCGCCATGAAACCCCCGACCACGGCGAGCGGGGCCAGCACCGCCAGGGTCACCGTCTGGCCGAGTAGCTCGAACTCCCAGCCCTGCGGCACGAGCCGCAGGGCCCCGTCCAGGAATCCCATGTACCAGTCCGGCTGGCTGCCCGCGGTGGCGCTGCCGGGCGACGACGGCCCGTAGTTCCAGATCGGGTTGATCGTGACTGTCGCCGCGATCAGCAGGATGACGGCGGAGACGAGGAAGAACAGCCCGCCGCTGAGCGCCGCGTACCGCGGCAACAGCGGAATCCCCACGACCACGTCGTTGCTGCGCCCCGGGCCGGCGAACTGTGCCGGCCGTTGCGAGACCAGCAACACCACGTACACGCCGATCAAAGCGACAATCACCAGCGGCACCACGATGGCGTGCACCGGGTAGAAGTTCGCGATGACCTGGCCGGGAAACTCGCCGCCGAAGACCAGGAAGGCCAGCCAGGTGCCGATAACCGGGATGCCCAGAATCACGCCGTGCACGATCACCAGTCCCGCGCCAGAGAGCATGTCATCGGGCAGGGCGTACCCGGTCCACCCCGCGACGAGGCAGAGCACGAACACGGCGAAGGCGACAAGCCAGTTGAGCTGCCGCGGCCGGCGAAACGCCCCGGTGAAGAACATGCTCAGCAGGTGCATCGCGATCGCCGCGAGCAGCAGCAGTGATGCCCAGTGGTGGGCCTGGCGGATTAGGAGCCCACCGCGCACCTCGAAAGAGATGTGAAGCGTCGAGTCGAGGGCCCGCGACATGTCGATGCCGAAAAGGGGATCGTACGGACCCTGGTAGGCCACAACCGTGGTCGACGGATCGAAGAAGAACACGAGGAACACACCGGTGAGCACCACGACGATGAAGCTGTAGAAGGCCACCTCGGCGAACATGAACGACCAGTGGGTCGGCACCACCCTCGCTCCCAGCTTCGCGGCGGCCCGTCCGGCAGCTGAACGTTTGAGCGAATCGCTGAGGCGATCGGTCAGGTGCGATGCGGCGGTCATCATTTCTCGATTCGAAGAGGTCATTAGTTAAGACCGGGAAGGCGACGCATTCGTGACATCGGATGCCCCACTCGCCCCAGCCGTCGAAGCTGGGTATGGTCGAGACACCGCCGCCGAAGGGAACGAATGACCGAGCTGGTACCCATCCCCTCGCCCGGTCTCACCCTGTTCTACGGCGAACCGGGCAACCCGGTAGTCGTCGTGCTGCACGACATGTACGGCAGGCTGCCCGGCCTCGACTCGTTCGCGGCGGCCCTCGCGAGCCGTGGGTTCCGGGTGGCCGTGCCCGACCTCTATGAGGGGTTCTGCACTGTCGACAGCGACACCGCACGATCCCTCATGCGGCGGCTCGACATCGGCACGGCTCTCGCCGAAGTGGATGACGCGGTCGTCAAAGCGCAGGAGACCGGCATCGAGCGGGTGGGCCTTGTCGGATTCTCGCTTGGCGGATGGCTCGCACTCCTGCACGCGCAGGCCGGTGCCGTGGATGCCGTGGTCGCCTACTACGCGAGCCTGCCGATCGAAGACCACGGCGTCATCCCCTGCCCCGTGCTGCTGCAGTGGGCGGAGGTCGACGAGTGGCGCCCCACCGAGGAGCCAGAGCAGTTCGTCGGTCGCCTCAAGGACCACGGCACTCCCGTCACGGAGCACAGCTACATCGCTACACGGCACTCATTCGCCAACGCGAGCCTGCCTGGCAAGGTGGATGCCCAGGCCGCCGCCCTCGCGTTCGCCCGCACCACGGTGTTCCTGGAGCAGCACCTCATCGACTGAGTGCTGCCGTGCCCTCCGGCCTTGCGGGGATGACGACCTCGTGCCCCATCGAGAAGTCGTCAGACAGCTCACGCACCTTGTCGACGAACCACCATTGGCAGGAAGCCGACTGGGGGCCGCTCTCCACGACGAGGAAACCGTGGCTGTCGAGGTCGCACCACGCGAGGTCAGGCAGCATCCTCAGCAGGGCCGCCTCGTAGTTCTTCGACTCGGCCCCGCGCGGCCAGCCCATCTTGTCGTCGAGGTTCGGCGAGGTGATCGACGTGGCAGTCCACTCGATGTACTCACCGTCGGGGTCGACGTGTTCGGCGGAGAAGTGAACGTCCCCGCTGAGCACGATCGTGCGGTCGGCGCCGCGCACGGCCTCCCGCAGCTGGTCGCGCTCCCAGGCGAATGACTCCCACAGGTCGTGGAAGGCGACCACCTCGTCCGCTTCGGTGAGCTTGAGCTTGCGAAGCGCGAACAGGGCGTCGGGATCGGCGGCAGCGGCTTCGACGCTCGCGAGCATCGACGGCATCGCCAGGAACGTCCAGCCCTGGATCGGCGTACCGATGCGGTCGAGCACGAACTCGCGCTGCTCGCGCCCCAGGCCCGTCTTGTCCGGCCCATCCGATCCTTCGGGGTCGGTGCGGGCCAGCCGCGCCTCCGTCAGGATGATGCGGCCCGCGGTGCCGAGCGAGATCTCCTGCCACACAGCCCCGCCGTCCCGGGGATGCCGCAGCGTCGGCATCCAGTCGCTCCACGCGGTCATTGCGGCGGTGCGGCGATCGGCCCAGGTGCCGTCCTTCGCGGGGTCGTGCTCCTGGGCGCCACCGAGCCAGGCATTGTCGGAGAGCTCGTGGTCGTCGATAGTGGCGATCACCGCATGGCGACTGTGCAGGAAGGCGAGGTCTGCGTCGCCCCGGTACAGCGCGTAGCGGGTGCTGTAGTCCTCGAAGCTCATACAGTCGGTCAGGGGTGCCATGGGGCGACCGATGCCCGCCCCCGGGGTCTGCTTGCCGCTGGGTACCTCGGCCGCCTCGTAGATGTAGTCGCCGAGGTGCAGCACGAAGTCGATGTCATCCATCGCGGCGACGGCCCGGTACGCGTTGAAGTAGCCGGAGTTGTATTTGGCGCACGACACCGCCGCGAACCGCACCGGGCGGTCGACCGGGATTGTGCGGAATGCCCCCTCAGCCGAGCGCTCGCCCGTCGCCTCGAACCAGTAGGTGTGGCGCTCGCCTGGCTCGAGGTCGTCGACGAGCACATGAACGGACCCCGTCACCGGATCGCTCGTGGTCTCGCCGCTTCGGCCACCGAGGTGCCAGGTGATCGGCGTGCCCGGCGCGACCCTCGCCCACAGCACGACGCTGTCGTGGGTCACGTCGCCGCTGGCGACCCCGAACGGGAATATCGACTGCGCGGCAGCTGGCATGCCCGAAGCCTAGCGAGATTCACTTACGGGGTTCGGGCTATTTTGTGACGTCCCACAGGTGATGAACCGGGTCGTGCATGAAGTACTTGGCGAACGTCTCCACGGTGAAGGCGACCCCGTCGCTGCGGCGCCCGGGCCGCAACCACTGGTCGCCGGATACCGCGGCGAACGAGACGGCTATCCGCTCGGCGGCGTCGAGCAATTCGGCAGACACGACCGCCGGGTCCTGCTCGTTGTACTTCTCGGCGACCGCGGTCTCGTCCTGGTCCCAATTCGGGTAGAGCGGGTCGTCCTCATCGAGCATGAGGTGCAGGCGGTAGTCGTAGAGCCTGAAGATGTCGCGGGTATGGGCCGCGTACTCGAGGGCAGACCAGGTCGCGTCATCCGGGCGTACGCGTACGTCGGCGCGCTCGAGCACGGCCGGCCAGGCTGCGGCGTTCGCACGAACGATCGCCGCGACATCCGCTGCTTCGAATGTCGACGCGTCGAAACCGCACTCCGGGCACGGCTTCTCGATAACCCAGGTCCAGTTCTTCGTGTCGGGGGTGATGGCCATGGGTCAATCGTCTCCCGACCGGCCTACCGGGTACCGTAGATTTCGTGCCAACCTCAGCCCCGGTCTTCCCGCCGCGCAGCCCTCGGCGTCGAACCTCGCCCGCATGAGTAGCCGCCCCTCCACGATCACGCGCACCTGGCTGGCCTTCGCCGCCATCGGCACCGGGCTCATCCATGTCGCGCTCGTCATCGGCGCTCCGCTCCCGCTCGGTATCGTGTTTGCGCTGCTCGGGCTCGTGGAGTTCGTCTGGGGCGTCCTGACCTTTGCCCGCGAGGGCGTGGCGTACCCGCGGGCCGTGCTCCTGGGCGCGCTGCTTCCGGTGCTCGGGTGGGGCCTCCTGCTCGCGGCATCAACGGTGTCGGGCGCGGTCGCGGTGCCGGTGCCCCTGCTGCCGCTCGCGGTCACGACGCTGTTCGAGCTCTTCATCGCCGGCACTGTCGCAGCTCACCTGCGTCGCACAGGTGACGGAGCGCCCCGGGTCCCCAGCCTCGGGCGCTACCTCGCCGGACTGGTCGCGGGCATCGTCGTCGTTGTCGGTCTCACCGCGCCAGCACTCGCCGCGACCCAGGTCGGGTCGTCCGGCCAGCCGGGGCAGCCGTCGCCGTCGATTCTGCCCGGGCACGACCACTAGGCGGTCGGCGCGGTTCTGTAGGCTGGGCGTCACCTTCCTCCCGCATATGGAGCACCTTGAGCGTCATCCCCTTCTCGCAGGCCCTCCGCGAGCGCACCCGCAGCAGTCACGGCGCGAGCGAGGGGGCCGATTTCATGAGCGACCTCATGACCGGAAAGGGCACCCGCGACGACTACATCGCCCTCGTCGCGCAGCACTATTTCATCTATGCAGCGCTCGAGGCTGCGGCGACACCCTTCGCCCACGACCCGATTGCATCCCGTTTCATCACGCCACAGCTCACCCGCCTGCCCGCCATCGAGGCCGACCTGGCGTTCCTCCTCGGCGACGACTGGCGTGGGCAGATCGCACCGCTGCCGACCACCGGGCACTATGTCGCGCGCATCGAGCAGGTCGCGCACGAGGGCTGGATTGGCGGCTTCGTCGCCCACCACTACACCCGCTACCTCGGTGACCTCTCCGGTGGCCAGGCGATCCGCACGCTCATGCAGCGCCAATTCGGATTCGAGACAAACGGCGTCGGCTTCTACCTCTTCGACCAGATCGCGAAGCCCCGCGAGTTCAAGGAGACGTACCGCGACGAACTCGACGCGGCCGGTTGGGATGCCGCGGAGCGCGAGCGCGTGATCGACGAGGTCATGCGCGCCTACTGCTTCAACACCGAGTTGTTCGCAGACCTCGCCCGCGCGAAAGCCGCTGCCTGAGCAGAATCAGGCGTTGATCGCTGGGATCGCCGTGACCCTGCCCATGAAGCGCACGACGTTCTCGTCGACGATGATGTCGCTCGGCCGCAGTGGCCGCGTGAGGTACAGGCCTTCGAGTTCGCTGATGCGGCTGAGCGCGACGTAGGTCTGGCCGGGGGCGAAGGAGCGTTGGCCGAGGTCGACTATCGCCCTGTCGTAGGTCTTGCCCTGCGACTTGTGGATAGTGACAGCCCAGGCGAGCCGCAACGGAAACTGGGTGAACTCGGCGACCACGTCTTTGCGTAGCGCCTTGGTGAGCGGCGAGTAGCTGTACTTGAACTTCTCCCAGACTGCGGGCTTCACTTCGTGCCGTTCTCCATCGATATCGACCCAGACTGTCGAGTCGATCTTCGTGACTGTGCCGACGCTGCCGTTCACCCAGCGCTGGCCCCCGTCGCTGCCCGTGTCATTGCGCAGGAACATCACGCGAGCGCCGAGCTTGAGTTCGAGCGCCTCGTCGGCGGGGAATGCGCGACCGCCGAAGTCTCCACTCACCTCCGCGCGGGCAGTGAGCACCCGGCCGGGCAGTCTGGCGAGCTCCGTGGCATTGATGCGGGTGACGGTGCCGTTCGTGGTGGCGAGGGTTATCGCGCCATCCGTCGGGGCTGGTCGTGCACCGACCTCGTTGAACCTGCCGGCGATCTCGGCAGTCACCCTGCCGTGGCGCACCGCGTTGAGCATGTACTTGAACTCGTCTTCGTGCTGGCGGTGGATTGTCGTCAGTTCGTAGATCGTGAGGTCTGTGCCGTTCCAAACCTTCGCGTCGAAGAACCACATCGAGCGGTAGTGATCTTCGAAGTAGGCACGTTCATCGCCTTCACCTGGGACGGGCGCGAGCTGGTACGGGTCTCCGAACAACACGACCTGCACCCCGCCGAACGCCTCGCTCTTTCGCGCGCGCGCCTGGCGCAGCGAACGGTCGATCGCATCGAGCAGGTCGGCGTTGACCATGGACACCTCGTCGATCACCAGGGTGTCGATAGTGCCGAGCAGCTTGCGCAGCTCCGCGCTCTGTTCGATATCGTTCTCCGCGATGACCCCGATCGGCAGCCGGAACAGGGAGTGGATGGTCTGGCCGCCGACGTTGAGGGCGGCAACCCCGGTGGGGGCGCAGATCACTATCTGCTTCGACGTATTGTCTGCGAGGTAGTTGAGCAGTGTCGACTTGCCGGTGCCCGCGCGACCGGTGATGAAGAGATTCTCGTTTGTGGTCTCGATCGCGTCGAACACCGCCTGCTGCTCTGGAGACAGGCTGAACTCGGACACCCGTTCACTGTACCGGCGGCTTCGCCGCGTCGCGGGCGGCCCGCTTAGGATGTGCCTAGTTCATCGGAAGGGGGCACTGTGCGTCGGGAGATCATCACCTGGTCGGTCGTGCTCGTCGTGATCCTCGCCGCATTCGGCGGCACAGTGCTCATCCTCAACGCATCGCTCTACAGCGCGAGCGGCTTCGTGCGCGGCTACCTCGATGCGCTCGCCCGCCACGACGCCGACGGCGCCCTCGACCTCGCCGGCACGGGCATCTCGGGCGATGCCTCCGCCGAATTGCTGACGTCTGCGGCGATGGGCGACCTCTCCGACATCGCCCTCGTGAGCGACTCGACCGACGCACAGGGCGTGCACACGGTGGTGTACTCGTACTCCGCGGGCGGGGTCGCCGGGTCGTCCACGTTCCAGGTCATCCACAAGGGCACGCTGCTCGGGCTGTTCACGACCTGGGGCTTCGAGGCCAGCCCGCTCGGTGTCATCCAGCTGTCGGTGCTTCATGACTCCGCGTTTGCCGCGAACGGGGTCGACCTCCAAACGCCCACGCCTGGCCAGGCGGCCCCGTTTCTCGTGTTCACGCCCGGTACATACACGATCACCCACCGGTCGGCCTGGCTGCAGGCCAAGCCGGTGCCCGTGACCGTTACCGAGCCGGCCGCCGCAGTGCAGGCCGAACTCGACGTCGAAGCCAACGCGGCATTCGGCAAGCAGGTGCAGAAGGAGGTCAACTCTTTCCTCGACGGCTGCGCCACCCAGCAGGTGCTGTTGCCGACGGGATGCCCGTTCGGTGAGCCGATGGGAAACCGCATTGTCTCCACGCCCTCCTGGGCGATGGTGAGTTATCCGCCGGTCGTGATCCTGCCAGGGGCGAAGACCGGCGAGTGGATAATGCCGCAGACCGACGCCGCGGCTCATCTCATCGTCGAGGTCAAGAGCCTGTTCGACGGCACCGTGTCGACCTTCGACGAGGATGTGCCCTTCTCGGTTTCGTACACGATCACCTTCCTCGCTGACGGTGAACTGCTCATCAGCAGCCAGTGACTCAGGAGCGGCCGGCCCGCTTCGCGAGCATCTCGTTGTACGCCTCCAGTTCGGCGTCGCCGTCCCTGTCGGCCTTCCTGTCGTAGCGCTTCGATTCGCGCGCGTCGCTGCGCGACCACATGAAGGCGACGAGCACGGCAAGCGCCACCGTCGGGATCTCGCCAACGCTCCAGGCGATGCCGCCCCCGGCCTGCTGGTCTTTGAGGGCGTCGGTGCCCCAGCCCATCGCGCCATACCAGTCGGAGAGCAGCAGCCCGGTGCCGCTGAGGATCGCGAGACCGAAGAATGCATGGAACGCCATGGTCGCCAGCAGCACGATGAGGCGGATGGCGTACGGCGATCGTTTCGGCGACGGGTCGATACCGATGAGGGATGACACGAACAGGTACCCGACGGTGAGGAAGTGCACGATCATCCACTCGTGCCCGATGTGGTTCGTCGTCGCCCAGCTGAACACCGGCGTGTAGTAGAACACCCACAGGGACCCGACGAACAGGCCAGCCGCCACGAGCGGGTTCGCCAGCACGCCGAACACCCGCGAATGCACCAGAAGCATGAGCCACTCCCGCGGCCCGCGGCTGCCGTCCTGCCGCTTGTCGATCGCGCGCAGGGCGAGCGTGACCGGCCCGCCCGGTACGAGCAGCACAGGCACGATCATCCCGAGCGTCATATGCGCGAGCATGTGTGCGGAGAACAGGTAGCGCTCGTAGACGTTCACCCCGCCGTTCGTGACGTAGAAGAGCACGAGCACGCCGAGGATCCAGAACACCGTGCGGTAGACCGGCCACTTGTCACCGCGCCGGTGCAGGCGCCACACGGCGGCGAGGTAGAAGAAGATGCCGAACGCGCAGGCGAGAATCCAGATGATGTCGAAATTCCACAGCGAGAAGTAGTGCTCGAGCGAGGCGACAGGGGGCAGGGGGCTTCCGGTGAGCAGCTCGGCAGGCGTGGGGTTCGCGGTGTCCGCGACGACGACGGCAGGCACGGGCGTCGCCGTGCGGGCGAGCGCGGCGGCCACCCCTGAGGCGATCCCCATGAAGCCGAGCTCTGCGGCGATTATCCACCAGTACGCGCCCCGGCCGCCCGAAACCGACTTGTCCATCTTCGCGATGAAGAAGCGGCGGTGCGCGGCACCGAACAGCCCAAGCGTGAGCAGTGTCGCCGTCTTGACGAGAACGAGCACCCCGTACGGCGTGAGCAGGTTGCCGAGAGTGTCGACGCGGATCTCGGCGCTGAGGTATCCGGATGCCGCGACGACGATGAAACACGCGAGGGCGAGTGCCGAGTACCGCTTCAACACCACGGAGGTGCGCACCCTGTCCATCGTCGGCCGCACTATCGCGACCGTCACGAGGCCGCCGAGCCAGATCCCCGCGAACAGCACGTGCAGGAAGATCGCGCTCGTCGCGGAATCATGCTCGGCCGTGCCGCCGCGGTGGCCCTGCAGCGACATCGGCAGGAGCCCGATGACCGCGAATACGGTGACGAAGGCGAGCACCGTGAGGTTGCGCACCGCGAAACACAGCACCGTCACCCCCGCGGCGATGAGTGTCGTGGCGAGCCAGGCCTGGCCGAGCTCCGTCGTGGTCAGGAAGTTGGCGAGCACATCCCCGAATGCGCTGTCGAAACGGATCGGCTGGTTGAACACGGAAAGGAATGTGAAGAAGCCGGTGAAAGCGGATGCCACGGCCCAGAGAGCTGCGGCCGCGGCCGCGATATCCAACGCCCTTCCGAATTCCGGTTTTGTCGAGTCGAGGGCGAAGCAGGCCATAACCAGAGCACCGATGGCTCCGGCGCCGCCGAGGTTGACGAACAGTTGGGAGATCGGCAGGCCGTAGTTGACTATCGGGCCCGGATCCAGCACGAGCGGGGCATCAGCACCACCGCCGTAAGCGAGGGCAGCAAGGAGGGCGGCGAGCGCGACGGCCACGAGGATCGCGGGGCCTGCTATCCGGACTGCTCGTGGCACCGTATGAGCCTATGCGCATCGACCGTGATGAATCCCCCGGGTTAACGACGAAAGGCGGTGACCATGGGTCACCGCCTTCGCCGTTACTGGTTACTGCTTTGCCGCTGCCTTCAGCTTGCTGCCGGCGCTGACCTTCACGCCGAAGCTCGCCTTGATCTGAATTGCCTCACCCGTCTGCGGGTTGCGCCCGGCGCGTGCTGCACGGTGGGTGCGCTCGACCGCGAGCCAACCCGGGATGGACACCTTCGTGCCCTCACCGACCGACTTGGCCAGCACGGAGAAGAGAGCGTCGACAACGCCGTTGACGGCAGCCTGGCTCTGGCCAGACTCGGCGGCAACTGCCGCGACGAGCTCGGTACGGTTTAGTGACTTGTCAGCCATGTGAAGTCCTCCTCGGACGTTGTGCGTTGGAGCCCCTGGGAGCCAAAAACCCCCGGAACCGCTAGGAATCTACCAGCTTGACTTGGTAATACCGGGCAACTCACCCCGGTGAGCCATATCGCGGAAACGAACCCGGGATACGCCAAACTGGGAGAGGAAGCCGCGCGGACGGCCGTCAATGGCGTCGCGACCACGCACGCGGACGGGCGAAGCGTTGCGCGGAAGCTTCTGCAGGCCGAGGCGGGCTGCCTCGCGGGTCTCGTCGGTGCCGTTCACATCGACCAGCGCCTTCTTCAGTTCGAGGCGCTTGGTGGCGTAGCGGGCCACGATCACCTTGCGCTGCTCGTTGCGGGCGATCTTGCTCTTCTTAGCCATGTGTTAGCGCTCCTCGCGGAATTCGACGTGCTGGCGGATTACCGGGTCGTACTTCTTCAGCACAAGTCGGTCTGGGTTGTTGCGACGGTTCTTGCGCGTCACGTAGGTGTAGCCGGTTCCGGCTGTGGAACGGAGCTTGATGATCGGTCGGATGTCCTGCTGCTTGGCCATTAGATCTTCTCCCCACGGGCAAGAAGGTCCTTGACGACCGACTCGATGCCGCGCGCGTCGATGACCTTGATGCCCTTGGCGGAGAGGGTCAGGGTGACGCTGCGGCGGAGCGAGGGCACGTAGTACTTCTTCTTCTGGATGTTCGGGTCGAAACGACGCTTGGTGCGCCGGTGCGAGTGCGAGATGTTGTGCCCAAAGCCGGGAACGGCTCCGGTCACCTGGCAGACTGCTGCCATGGCTGTACTCCTGTTCTGATTACCGTAGGAATCCGCTTGCGCGGGCCCTACCCAAGATCACTTGTCGGCACGCCGTAACCCTGCTTTCGAAGGGGTGGGCATACAAATGCCGGAAGATGCCGGCAACCTGTAGAGGTTACGTGGTTTTCGGGGTCTGTGCAACAAGGTGACCGGCCGGCGCACTAGGCGGGCAGGGCCGAGCAGTCGGCGCACAGTCCGAACACGTCGACGATGTGGTTGGGCTGGGTGAAGCCGTGCTGGGTCGCCACTGTGCGCGCCCAGTGCTCAACCGCATCCGCCTCGATCTCGACGGTGAGTCCGCAGGACCGGCAGATGAGGTGATGGTGGTGGCTGCCCGGCGTGCACGCGCGGTACAGGCTCTCGCCCTCCTGCTGCAGCGAATCCGCTTCACCCTCGACGGCGAGATCGGCGAGCGCACGGTAGACGGTCGCGAGCCCGATCGGCGAACCGCCCTCCCGCAAGGCCGAGTGCAGCGACTGCGCACTCACGAAACCCTCGGACCCCCCGAGGGCTTCGCGCACAGCTTCGCGCTGCCAGGTGTTGCGCTTCATGCCGGCGATTCTACCGCCGCAGCCTTCGCGCGGCCGGGGGTGCGCCTGGCACCCACGATGCGGCACACCACGTAGATCAGGAACGAGATGGTCGTCACGTATGGGCTGATCGGCAGCCCTCCGCCGAGCGCGAGCATGATGCCGCCAACCACGGATGCCACGGCGAACGCCACGCTCAGCAGCGGGGTCAGCAGCGGCGAGGCCGTCACCCTCATGGCCGCGGCGGCCGGGGTCACGAGCAGTGACAGCACGAGCAGCGCCCCGACGACCTGGATGGAAATCGCGACAGCCAGGCCGAGGAGCACCATGAAGGCGATCGAGATGCCCGTCACGGGCAGGCCGCGTGCCGCAGCGACATCCGGGTCGACACTGGCGAAGGTCAGCGGCCGCCACATGAGCAGCAGCCCCGCGATCACCACGACGGAGATCACGAGCAGGGCGAGCAGCTGCGGGTCGTCGACGGCCACGATCTGCCCGGTGAGCAGGCCGAACTTGTTGGCGCTGCGACCGGTATAGAGCGCGAGGAACAGGATGCCGAGGCCGAGGCCGAACGGCATGAGCACGGCGATTATCGAGTTGCGGTCGCGGGCGCGAGCCCCGAGGATGCCGATGAGCAGCGCCGCGATGAGCGAGCCGGCCACGGAGCCGGCCACGACATTCACGCCAAGCAGTAGGGCCGCGGATGCCCCGGCGAACGACAACTCGCTGATGCCGTGCACCGCGAACGCCATGTCGCGCGTCATGACGAACACGCCGATAAGGCCGCCCACTACCCCGAGGATCGCGCCGGCGAGGATCGAGTTGTGCACGAGGGCGAGCAGCTCGCCGTAGTTGGAGAAGTCGAAGATGTGCGACCACCAGTCGTCGCCGGTGTGCAGCATCAGGCCGCCTCATCGTGGTGGTCGTGCTCATCGCTGCCGACGACGACAATCCTGCCCCTGCTGCGGAACACGTCGACAGGCGTTCCGTAGAGGTCGGAGAGCACTTCTGAGGTGAGCACTTCGTCCGGAGTCCCGATGCGGAACGAGCCGCGCGCGAGGTACAGCACCCTGTCGACCATCCCGAGGATCGGATTCACGTCGTGCGTCACGAAGACGACGGCGGCGTTGGACCGTGCGCGCTGTGAATCGATGAGCTCGCTCACCGCGCGCTGGTGCGCGAGGTCGAGGGAGAGCAGCGGCTCGTCGCACAGCAGCAGCGCCGGGTCTGCCGCTATCGACTGGCCGACTCGCACGCGCTGCTGCTCGCCGCCGGACAGCGTGGCGATTGGCGCGTTGGCATAGCTCGTGGCCCCGACGGCTTCGAGCAGTTCGTCGACGCGCACCCGTTCGGCCTTCGACGAGAGCGGGAGTCCCCAGCGCTGGCCGTTGATGCCGAGCGCGACGAGGTCCCTCGCGCGGAGCGGGGTGCCCCCGTCGATGAGCTTCTGCTGGGGGATGTACCCGATCCGCCGATTGCCGTTGCGCACCGGCCCGCCCAGGAACTCGATAGTCCCGGAGGTCAGGCGCTGCTCACCGAGGATCGTCTTGAGCAGGCTTGTCTTGCCCGTGCCGTTCGGGCCGAGTACAGCGAGAAACTCACCGGGCGCGACATCCAGGTCGAGCCCGCTCCACAGCTGACGATCCCCGAAACCGAGCGCCGCGTTGTGCAGGCGCAACACCGGGCCGGACTCAGCCAACCAGCGACCCCGAGATCGCATCGATGACTGACTGCATCCAGCCAAGGTAGTCCTTCTGCCCGTCCGGCAGGGTCTCGGTGACGCCGACGACCGCGATCGGGGCTGCTTTCGCGGCCTTGAGCACCGCCTCGGTCTCGGGTCCCGATGTCTGCTCGTTGTACACGAGCATGGCGGCCGACCCGTCGGTGATCGTCTTGAGGGTTTGCGCGAGCACGTCCGGCGCGACATCCGTACCCGCCTCGACGGCCTGGCTGAATGCGGGGGGCGTCACATTGACGAAGCCCGCGGCGCTGAGCAGGTACAGCGGCACCGGTTCTGTTACGAGCGCACCGTCACCGGCGACCCGCTGTTTGAGCGTGGCGACGTTTGTCGAAAGGGCGTCGAGTCCTGCATGAAACGTTGCCGCGTTTGCCGCGAACACGGCTGCGGATGACGGGTCGAGCCCCGCGAGAGTGCTCTCGAGTTTGTCGACGAGTTTTCCCATCGCGTCGAAGTCGTACCAGACGTGCTCATTGAACTGTCCGGTCCCCGGGTGCTCGTCGAGCCCGGAGAGGTCTGAGGCATTGAGAATCGCCGCGGCGGGGTTGCCTGCGCCGGCGAGCATTGTGTCGACGAAATCGTCGTAGCCCCCGCCGTTCTCGATCACGACGTCGGCTTTGGAGAGTGCGAGCTGCACGCGAGCGCTGCCCTCGAACGAGTGCGGGTCCTGGGACGGATCATTGATGATCGACGTCACGTCCACGAGCTTGCCCCCGATTGCGGTGGCGATGCTGCCATAGACGTCCGTCGACGCGACTACCGAGAGGCGACCGTCGGCCGGGGCGGCCGCGGTGCAGCCGGCAAGGAGGAGAACGGCGGCAACCGGGATGGCGATGAGTTTCATCGGGAACTCGCTTCTAAGCCGCGCACGGCTGATAACAGTAATGAGATTCGTTATCAGTAGTGTGCCATGCATTTCGGCGCGGGCAAAATCGCGGCAGGAGAACCGGTCGAGCGGGCCGGTCAGTCGAGTAGCAGGGCCGGCTCCTCGAGCACGCTCGCGAGGTCTGCGACGAAGCGGCTCGCGACATCCCCGTCGACGATGCGGTGGTCGAAGCTCGCGCCGACAGTCGTCACGAAGCGGGCACGCACCTCGCCGTCCACAACCCACGGCTTCTGCCGGATGGAACCCAGAGCCACGATCGCGGCCTCGCCCGGGTTGATGATCGGGGTGCCCGTGTCCATGCCGTACGAACCGATGTTCGTGATGGTGATGGTGCCGCCCGCCATCTCGGCGGGCTGGGTCTTGCCGTCCCTGGCGGTGATCGTGAGCTTCTCCAGCGCTGTCGCGAGGTCGAAGAGCGACAGCTCCTGGGCATCCTTGACATTGGGCACGATCAGCCCACGTGGAGTCGCTGCCGCGATGCCGAGGTTCACGTAGTGGCGCACGATGATCTCCTTGTCGGTCCAGCTCGAGTTGACGGTGGGATTGCGGCGCACGGCCCAGATCACCGCCTTGGCCATGATCAGCAGTGGACTGACCCGCACGCCCGCGAAGTCGGGCGAATTCTTGAGTCGCTTGACGAACTCCATGGTGCGCGTCGCGTCGATGTCGACGAACACGCTCACGTGTGGCGCGGTGAAGGCGCTCTGCACCATCGCGGTCGCGATCGCCTTGCGAACGCCCTTGACTGGAATGCGCTCCTCGCGCTGGTCGCCCCACTCCGGCGTCTGGATGTTGCGGAACACACTCGCCTGCGACGCCTGCCTGATGACATCGTCACGGGTGATCTCGCCGGCGAGCCCCGTGGCGAGCACTTCGGCCAGTTCGACGCCGAGATCCTTCGCGAGCTTGCGAATGGGCGGCTTGGCAATGATCGCGGATGCCGCGGCGGCGGGCACGCTCGTCGGCCTGGCGGCCGCTGCGGCAGGGGCGGCCTCCGCCGCCGGAGCAGAGCCCGCGCGCCGGCGGGACACCACGTGGCCGCTCGCGCCGTAGCCGACGAGCACGGCTCCCGGCTTCTCCTCAGCGGCAGCGACGGTTGCTGCGGTGTCGGCGACCTCTGCGGCCTCGACGAGTTGCGGCGCGGCAGGGGCATCCTCCGAGCCCGGCGAGGTGACGGTGATGATCGGGGTGCCGACCTCGACTGTCTGCCCCTCCTCCACGAGCAACGCCGCAACCGTGCCGGCGAATGGCGAGGGCAGTTCGACGAGCGACTTGGCCGTCTCGATCTCGACGAGCACCTGGTTGATGGTCACCTCGTCGCCGGGTTTGACCTTCCACGATACGATTTCGGCCTCGGTGAGACCTTCGCCAACGTCGGGGAGCGTGAAATCCGAATTCGCCATCGTGTGTCTCCTAATAGGCCATAGCCCGGTCGACCGCCTCGAGCACGCGGTCGGCGTCGGGAAGATAGACGGTCTCCAGCTTCGCCGGCGGGAACGGGGTGTCGAACCCGGCGACGCGCAGCACCGGCGATTCGAGCGAGTAGAACGCCCGCTCGGTGACGGTCGCCGCGATCTCCGAGCCGACAGATACAAAACCAGGCGCCTCCTGCGCGATCACGAGCCTGCCGGTCTTCTGCACGGACGCCACTATCGGTTCGTAGTCGACAGGAGAGAGCGAGCGCAGGTCGATGACCTCGCATGACGTGCCTTCGGCCGCGGCGATCTCGGCGGCGGCGAGCAGCACGTTGACCATGGGGCCATAGCCAAGCAGCGTGATCTCTGTCCCCTCGCGCACGACCCTGCTGGTGTGCAGCGGGATGCCGCTTGCCCGGGCATCCACGTCGCCCTTAGGCCAATAGCGGCTCTTCGGCTCGAAGAACAGCACGGGATCGTTGCCCGCGATCGCCTCCTGGATCATCCAGTAAGCGTCATGCGGGGTGGACGGCGTCACCACCCGCAAACCCGGGGTGTGCGCGAAGTACGCCTCCGGGCTCTCCTGGTGGTGCTCGACGGCGCCGATGTGCCCGCCGTACGGCACCCGGATGACAACCGGCAGTGAAAGCGAACCTTCGTGCCTGCCGGTCAGCTTCGCGAGCTGCGAGGTGATCTGGTCGAAGCCGGGGAAGATGAAACCGTCGAACTGGATCTCGCACACCGGGCGGTAGCCGCGCATCGCGAGGCCGATCGCGGTGCCGACGATCCCGGACTCGGCCAGCGGGGTGTCGAGCACCCGATTGAGCCCGAACTGCGCCTGCAGCCCTTCCGTCACGCGGAAGACGCCGCCGAGCGGTCCGATATCCTCACCCATGAGGATGACCTTCTCGTCGTGCTCCATCGCCTTGCGCAAGCCGAGGTTGATGGCTTTGGCCATGCTTAGGGATTCGACGCTCACGCCTGGCCTTCCTCGAACGCTGCCTCGTACGCGGTGAGCCAGGCCGACTGCTCCTGCATGCGCGGATGGGGGTCCGAGTAGACATGGGCGAAGATCTTCGACACCGGCGGGGGTTCGATCTCCAGGGTGCGCTTGCGGATGTCGGCGGCGAGGTCCTCGCCCTCCGCCGCGACGTCGGCGAAGAATGCGTCGCCCTCGCCGCGGGAGCGCAGGTATTTCTCGAACCGGCTGACCGGGTCTGCCTTCACCCAGAAGTCCAGCTCCTCCTCGTCCCGATACTTCGACGGATCGTCGCTCGTGGTGTGGGCGCCCATCCGATAGGTGAGTGCCTCGATGAAGCGAGGTCCGCCACCGCCGCGCGCGGCATCCAGGTTCGCGCTCGTCACCGCGTAGCTCGCAAGCACGTCGTTGCCGTCGATCTGCACGCCCGGGATGCCGAATCCACTCGGCCGCAGGTACAGGGGCGTGCGCGATTGCTTCGTGACGGGCACGGAGATCGCCCAGTGGTTGTTCTGCAGGAAGAACACCTGCGGGGTCTGGTAGCTCGCGGCGAACACGAGCGCCTCGCTCACATCCCCCTGGCTTGTCGCACCGTCACCGAAGTAGACGATGACAGCCTCGTCTTTGTCAGGGTCTCCTGTTCCACTCAGCCCGTCGAGCTGGATGCCCATCGCATAGCCGGTGGCGTGCAGGGTCTGCGACCCGATGACGAGCGTGTACAGGTGGAAGTTGTTGTTCTGCTTCGGATCCCAGCCACCGTGGCTGATGCCCCTGAGCATCTCGATGATCCGTATCGGATCGATGCCGCGGATGCGGGCTACTACGTGTTCGCGGTAGGCGGGAAAGATGTGGTCCTGCGGCTTCGCGGCGTAGCCGGAGCCAACCTGCGCGGCCTCCTGGCCGAGGCTCGGGATCCACAACGCGAGCTGGCCCTGGCGCTGGAGGTTTGCCGCTTCGATGTCGAAGCGCCGGATGACGACCATCTGGCGATGGAACTCGCGCAGCTGCTCGTCGCTGAGTTTCTCGATGTATGGCAGGTACTCGGCCGTGGCGTCGCTGGCAACGAGTTCGCCCTCAGGGGAGAGCAGCTGGACCGTCGCGGCCGTGTAAGACATTCGTCTAATCTAACGTGGCCACTGAGGGGCCCGTTCGTCGCTTCGAGACAACCTCCGCCGACGCCTTTAGGAGTTTCTCCACAGATTCGGCCTCGCCGACGCTCACTCGCAGGCCGTCGACGAGCGGCCTCGCGACGATCCCGTGGTCGGCGAAGATGTCGGCCGCGGCGGCGGTGTCGTCCCCGGTCGGCAGCCAGACGAAGTTGCCGTGCGGGCGCGGAACGTCCCAGCCCTGCTCGAGAAGCCCGGTGTAGATGCCCTCGCGCAGTTCGTTGAGCTTCGTGACCCTTGCCAGCAATTCGTCTTCGTGGTCGAGCGAGGCGATGGCGGCGCGCTGCGCCGGCTCGATCACGGAAAGGGGGATGGCCACCGTGCGTGCGGCATCCATCACGTATTCGGCGCCCACGGCGTACCCGATGCGCAGGCCGGCGAGCCCGTATGCCTTCGAGAATGTGCGCAGCACGACGAGGTTCGGGTACTTCTCGATGAACTCGGAGCCGTTCACCGCCGCCGGGTCCGTCACGAACTCGAAGTACGCCTCGTCGAGCACGACGAGCACGTCGGCGGGAATTTTCGCCATGAAAGCCGTGAACTCGTCACGGGTGACGATCGTCGATGTCGGATTGTTCGGGCTGCAGACGATCACCAGACGGGTGCGGTAGTTGACGGCGGCCGCCATCCCATCGAGGTCGTGGCGGTGGTCGGGGGTGTTCGGCACCTGCACGCTCGTCGCACCGGACGTGCCGACGAGCAGGGGGTATGCCTCGAAGCTGCGCCAGGAGTACACGACCTCATCGCCCGGCGCCGCGGCCGCGGAGATGAGCTGGGCGAGCACCGACGCCGATCCCGCCCCGACCTGGATGCGCTCCGGCGACACGCCGAATCGGGCGCCGAGCCGCTCCCGCAGGGCGGCAGCCGAGCCTTCCGGGTACCGGTTGACGCTGCTCGCGGCGATCGCCTCGAGCACGGCGGGCAGTGGCGGGTATGGGTTCTCGTTCGATGAGAGTTTGAACGCGTCCTCGGCGGCTGTGCGCCCCTGCCGGTACGGCACCATCGACGCGATCTCGGGGCGGAGGCGAACTTTCGGCGCGGTCACGCCCACCAGCCTAGGACCGCGGTCAGTCGCGGCGGGCCGTGCGCGTTGCGATGCGGCATCCCGGACCGGCATAGTTGTGGTCATGAGACTCCTGCTGCGCCTGATCATCAACGCCCTCGCACTCTGGCTCACGACTCTCTTGGTGGCGGGAGTGCATGTCATCGCGTTCGCCCCGGGTGGCACCCTCGAGACCGTGCTGACATTCCTGCTCGTCGCCGCGATCTTCGGCATCGTCAACGGGATCATCGGCAACCTGATCCGCATTGTCGCGTTCCCGCTCTACATCCTCACCCTCGGGCTCATAGCCCTGATCGTGAACGGGCTGCTCCTGCTGCTCGTGAGCTGGATCTCGAGCCTCATCGGGTTCGGCCTCGTGGTCGACGGCTTCTGGTGGGGTGTCATCGGCGCACTCGTGCTCGGCCTGATCAGCTGGCTCATCGGCATTCTGCTGCGGCCGATCATCGGCAGCCCGAAGTCGCGCTAGCGGTACTGCCTGGGGAGGGCTCGTCAGCCGGCTCGGCCCGAAGTGTCCACGCGCTCGAACGTGTAGGCCGTGCTCGTGACTCTCGCAGCGCCCGCACCGAACGCGTCGAGCCGGGATGCCGCACGCGTCACCTGGTCGCTGGATGCCGCATCCATGAGCCTCGCGGTCTGCTCGTAGTACTCGATGTGGTGCGCAGGCACCGCATAATCGGTCGGGATGTCGCGGCCGGCGAACACCTCGCGTTCGACGATGAGCGCCTGCTGGTTCGCCTGCACCCCGCCAAGCGCCGGCACCATGTCGTCGCTGTGCTCGACGATCACCGTGGGCACATCCGCAGGGATCGGCACCTGCCCGGTCGGCCCTCCGAAGGTCGTCAGGCCCACGATGTTGAAGTCGCCGGATGCCGCGATGCGCGCGGCGGTACCCCCGCCCTGCGAATAGCCGGTCAGCTGTACTGGGCTGGAGTCAACCACCCCAGCCGATCTCATCGCCTCGACGACGGAGGCCACCGACCCCCCGCGATCGCCTGCGGCATTGCTCATGTTGCTCGTCATGTCCCACGGCTCGGTGGTCGCCTCAGGTGAGAACGTGACGGTGCCCGCGATGTAGACCTCGAAGCGGTCGGGCTCCCCCGGTGTCGAATACTTCTCCACCACCACCTGGGCGCCGTTGTCGGTCGCGGGGTCGGGTACGCGAGAGAGGCGATCCTCGAACCCGGCCGGCGGCCCGGTGACGACCCGTGAATGCTCGGCGACCAGCCGCACCGGGGTCTCGGTGAGCAGGCCCACGCTGGTGCCGGCGCCCATGATGGCTGTCGACGCGAACGCGAGCCCCGTCACCCCGAGACCGGCGTCGCCGAGGAAGCTCGCGAGCGGCGCAGGCATACCCGCCGCCGCCATGACCGAATCGTCGACGCTCATCGTGGCGTCCCGGATGATGCCGACCGCGAGCGGATTCGTGAGCAGTCCGTTGCTCGTGTGCGGACCCGAAGGACCCGGCGCCGAACCGCCGGAAAACACGTGCGAGGCGACGAGGCCGCGCACCAGCAGGTTCGCGGCGACGAAGGCCAGCGGGGATGCCACGGCGGCTGCCCTGAGCACGGTGCCGGCGAGGGCGGCCCCGACGCCAGTGAACTGGATCCCCAGCGCGTCCACGAACCGTTCGACGAAGCCGTACCCCTCGGCCGCGGTGGACAGCGCCCCGCCGATGCCGTGCGCCTCTGACTCGATCCGGGCGAGCACGCCCATCGCCTCGCGGATGTCCAACCCGGCGCGCGCAGCAGCTGCCGGCGCCGACACGGCCAGGAGTGCATCGACCGGGCCGCCGATCGTTCCGAGCTCGAGGCCCATCGCCGCGGCCTCGACGGCGAGCCTGTGCAACTGCTGCGCCGCCGCGAATAACTCATCGGTCGCGACAGCCGCCGATCCGCCTCCGGAGATTATGAGCCCGTCACCCACGGCCGGCGACCCCAGCGATCGCTGCAGCGGTATTCTCGCGGGCGGAACGCACGACCGTGAGGCCGGCATCCACAGTCGTCGTGATCGTCTCGAGTGCCGAGTCGTATGCCCGCCGTGCCGGGCCTCGCCAAATGCCCGCGCGGGCAGGCACGAGGTCTCGTCGCGCCACCTCTAGCCTGTGCAGTACGGCTGTGAGCTGCCGCTGCTGCGTTTCGAGCGCCGCGATGAGCGCCGCATCCTGGGGCTCTGTCATCCCGCGCTCCCGTCCACCGCTACCCGCCGACGGGATGAGCCTTCCGCAGTCGCCCGTTCGCCGGGCAGCAACCTCGGCACCCGTCGTGCCGTGCCGCCAATCGCCACCTGTGGGGGAGCAGTTTCTGCGCGACAATGAAGCCATGAGCTTCGACCGGACATTCGACGAGTCGGCGCTGTTCCGCATCTGTTTCGTCTGCACGGGCAACATCTGCCGCTCACCCATGGCAGAGACGATCTTCAAGGCGCTCGTGAAGCGGGCCGGGTTCGAGAAGGTTGTCGCCGTCATCTCTGCGGGCACGGGCGACTGGCACGTCGGCGAACCCTCCGACGACCGCACCCTCGCCGCGCTCGCCGGGCACGGCTACAACGGGTCGGGGCACCGCGCGCGCCAGTTCGACCCAGCCTGGTTCGCTAACCTCGACCTCGTCGTCGTGTTCGACCGCAGCCAGGAGCGCATTCTCAAGGCATGGGCTTCGAGCGAACAGGACAGCTCGAAGGTGCAGCTGCTGCTGAGCTTCGACAGCGAGCAGTCCGCGCTCATGGATGTGCCCGATCCGTACTATTCGGACGCGGCACTCTTCGACCAGGTGCTCGTGATGATAGAGAAGGCCTGCGCGGCCCTCTTCCGCCAGATCAAGCCAGGAATTCGACAGGGAGTCGCATGAGCCCGCTGCCAGAACAGCCGCTGAGTCCACTGGATGGGCGGTACCGCGCAGCGGTGTCCGGCCTGGGCCAGCACCTCTCCGAGGCCGCGCTCAATCGCGCAAGGGTGCACGTCGAGGTCGAATGGCTGATCGCCCTCACCGACCGCGAACTCTTCGGATCGCACCGACTCGACCACGAGCAGGCGCGGCGACTCCGCGAGTTCGCCGCCGAGTTCGGTCAGCCGGAGATCGACGAGCTTGCGCAGCTGGAAGCGACCACCAGGCACGACGTCAAGGCTGTCGAATACCTTGTCCGTGCGAAACTCGCCGACCTCGGCCTCACAAGTGTTTCCGAGCTCACCCACTTCGCCTGCACGAGTGAAGACATCAACAATCTCGCCTACGCCATAACCATCGGCGCGGCAGTGCGCGAGAGCTGGCTGCCGAAACTGCGTGCCGTCATCGACGCCCTGCGCCAGCGCGCAATCGACGCCCGCCACGACGTCATGCTCGCCCACACCCACGGCCAACCCGCGACACCCACGACCGTCGGCAAGGAGTTCGCGGTCTTCGTCCACCGCCTCGATCGCATCGCCAGCCAGGTGGAGGCGACGGAATACCTCGCGAAGTTCAGCGGGGCGACGGGGACGTTCGCCGCGCATGTGGCGGCGGATGACACCCAGGACTGGCCGGCGATCTCACGCGAGTTCGTGACATCCCTGGGCCTTGTCTGGAACCCCCTCACCACGCAGATCGAGTCACACGACTGGCAGGCGGAGCTCTATTCGCGGATGAGCCACGCCAACAGGGTGCTGCACAACCTGTGCACCGACGTGTGGACGTACATCTCGATGGGCTACTTCAGGCAGATCCCGCAAGCGGGCGCCACCGGGTCTTCCACAATGCCCCACAAGATCAACCCGATCCGGTTCGAGAACGCCGAAGCGAATCTCGAACTCTCGAGCGCGCTGCTCGACTCGCTCGCAGCCACCCTCGTGACATCCCGGCTGCAGCGCGACCTGACCGACTCGACTACGCAGCGCAACGTCGGCGTGGCATTCGGGCATTCACTCGTGGCACTCGACAACATCGAGCGCGGCCTCGGCGAGATCGACATCGACCGCGAGAGGCTCGCCGCAGACCTGGACTCGAACTGGGAGATCCTCGGTGAGGCGATCCAAACGGTGATCAGGGCGGAGATCACCGCCGGCCGCAGCTCGATCACCGACCCATACGCGATGCTCAAAGAACTCACCCGCGGCAAACGCATCAGCCAGGCCGACCTCGTCGCCTTCATCGACAGGCTCGACATCGGCCCGGAGGCGAAGGCGCGGCTGCGCACCCTCACCCCTGCCGGCTACGCCGGGCTCGCGAGCTTCCTCGTCGGATTCATCGAACAGCCGTAGTCGAGAATCGGCTGCCGCGGCTCAGTGGCCGCGGTTGCGCTCGTCGTCGCCGCGATCGAGCACCGACCGCTGGTCCTGCTCGGCGAGATCGCTGCGTTCGTCCCCCGTGGGGGCCATCGTGAGCGCCAGCATGGCGAGCACGACGAGGGACACGATGAATGCGATCCCCAGGAAGACGAGGGCGAGCACGACCTCACGCGTGGCCATGAGCACGACGAGGCCGGCGAAAATGCCGAGCACGGCAGAGATGACAAGCAGTTCGAGCGGGCGCAGGCGGTCACGCAGCGATGGCTTCGACATCAGGCCTCCCGCGCGGGCGCGCCGTTGTCGTGGCTGCCCTCTGAGCCCCACCTGAGCGAGAGCCCGGCGATAACGAGGTAGACCCCGGCGACGGCCCAGTAGGCGCCGAGTAGACCGACGACAACGATGGAAGCCGTGAGCTGCCTCGCGACGCCATCCGGGCCGGTGAACGACTGCGCGAAACCGGGTGGCACGAGCAACAGCGCTATCGCAAGCACGATCGTGAGTCCACCGAGGAATATCCGATCTTTCGCCGAGCCTTCGACCCGGCGACTGCGCAGGCCCAGGTACAACTCGAGAAAACCCGTCACGACCGCGAAGACAGTGACCACGAACACGAGAAACGGCAATCCCGCGCCGGGTACGGCGATGGATGCCAGTCCCGCGAGTATCGCCACAGCCGCGTGGACGAACAGCACACCCCGCGGCACCGCACCCCGTGATCTAACCGCGGCGAGGAGGGTCACGGCGCCGGAGACGAGGCCGAACACCCCGAACGTCACGAGGCCGAGGCTCGCGGAGTGGTCCGCGCTGAACGTGATCACGACGGCGAGGGCGAGGGCGAGCACAGCCCGGGCGATCGGGATGTACCAGGCGGTCGCGGCATCCGGGGCGCTGGGGGTGGTGCTGGCAGAACCGGACAATCGGGGCCACTCTCTGGATGGATCGGTAACGAGTTCCAGTGTAGGCGTGCTCGGCGCAGCGCTCAGATCGCGGAGCGATCTGCCTAAGATCCGGGTGGCAGGTCCACGAACCTCGAGAAGTGGCCGTGGAAGCCCACGGTGATCGTGCGGGTGGGCCCGTTGCGGTGCTTGGCGATGATGAGATCGGCTTCGCCGGCGCGCGGGTTCTCGGCCTCATACGCGCTCTCGCGATGCAGCAGGATGACCATGTCGGCGTCCTGCTCGAGCGAGCCGGACTCGCGCAGGTCTGAAAGAGCCGGCTTCTTGTCCGCACGCTGTTCCGGGCCACGGTTGAGCTGGGAAATCGCGATGACGGGCACCTCGAGCTCCTTCGCGAGGAGCTTGAGGGCGCGGGAGAACTCGCTGACCTCCTGCTGGCGCGACTCGACCTTCTTGCCGCTCGTCATGAGCTGCAGGTAGTCGATGATCACCATCTTGAGCCCCACGCGCTGCTTGAGCCTGCGGCACTTCGCACGGATCTCCACGAGCGTCATGTTCGGGCTGTCATCGATGTACAGCGGCGCATCGTTGATTCGGCCCCTCGTCTGGGCGATCGTCGTCCAGTCGTTGGCGTGCACAGTGCCCTTGCGCATGTGCTGGAGCGGCACGGCAGACTCTGCGGAGAGCAGTCTCATCGCGATCTCGCTGCGTCCCATTTCGAGCGAGAAGATGATCGTTGGCATATCGTGCTTGATCGCCGCCGACCGCGCGAAATCCAGGCCCAGCGTCGACTTGCCGAGCGCGGGGCGGGCCGCGAGGATGATGAGCTGGCCTGGGTGCAGACCGTTCGTCAGTTCATCCAGTTCGGCGAAGCCTGTGGGCACGCCCACCATCTGGCCATCCCGGCCCCTCGCCGCCTCGATCTCGTCGATCGCTGTCGTGACCGCGTCGGTGAGCGGAACGAAATCTTCGCTCTCCACTCCGCCCGTGACGGCATAGATCTCCGCCTGCGCATTGTTGACGAGGTCGACGACCTCGCCCTCGCTCGCGTAACCCATCTGCACGATTCGGGTACCGGCCTCGACAAGGCGCCTGAGCACAGCCTTCTCGGCGACGATCGACGAATAGAAACCCGCGTTCGCGGCCGTCGGAACGAGTGCGGTGAGCGTGTGGAGGTATTCGGCACCGCCCGCGCGGGTCAGCTCGCCGGTCTTGGTGAGCTCATCGGTGACCGCGATGACGTCGGTCGGCTCGCCGTGCGAGTACAGCGCCATGACGGCATCGAAGATCGTCTCGTGCTTGGGGATGTAGAAGTCCACACCGCGCACGGTCTCGATGACGTCGGCCACGGCGTCCTTGCTGAGCAGCATGCCGCCGATCGCGCTCTGCTCGGCGAGAAGGTCGTGCGGGGGTACGCGATCTCCGCGGGAGTCCCCGCGGTTCTGCCCCAGTCCGAAGTCACCTGGCTGTCGCGCCTCACCGGCGAGCCCGAGGTGGGCAATGGACATTCGAGCCTCCAATTAATGACGCTACGCCTCAGTTGTAGCTGCGTCCGCCGACACTCCGGCCGTCGACGACCTCAAGAACGGGCAGCGTTCGCGGGGGCTGCCTCACGATAGGGATGCCGCGACGGCGAGGACAACCGGACCTGTGGATGGCGATGTGTAAAACGTGCGCGAAACGCCGGGGTTCGTGTGAGCAACCTGTTCAATATGCTGTGGACAGAGGAACAGTTTGCTGCGCAATTACCGCTCTGACCAGCATTTCTTGATTGGCGGGGATGTGTGTAAAAACATGTTTAGACCGTCGCTTGAGGGTTGGTCCCCTGAGCACCGACCTGTGCACAAATAGGCCCCTTAACGGGGGATAGCGGTGAGCATTCGCCCACCGCTATCCCTCAAAGAACGTGCTACTTGCCCGGGACCACCTGGAGCGTGATCGTGGCCACGAGGTCGTCACGCAGGCGAACCGTCGCCTCGTGCTCCCCGACCGCCTTGATCGGGCTTGTGATCTCGATCTTGCGCTTGTCGATCGACCCGAGGCCGGCGGCGGCGACTGCGTCCGCGACATCCGAAGTCTTGACGGAACCGAAGAGGCGACCGCCATCGCCCGCCTTGACGGTCAGCTTGACGGTCGCGGCCTGCAGGCGAGCCTTCAGGTCCTGTGCCTCTTCGAGGGTGGCATGCTCACGGGAGACGCGGGCGGCCTTGATGGACTCGATCTGCTTCTCGCCACCGCGCGTCCACGCCACGGCGAAACCCTGGGGGATGAGGTAGTTGCGAGCGAAACCGTTCTTGACGTCGACGACATCGCCGGGGGCACCGAGACCGGTGACCTCGTGCGTGAGGATCAGCTTGGACATTGTCGATACTCCTTAACGGCCAGAGCCTGCGTATGGCAGGAGCGCCATCTCGCGGGCGTTCTTGACGGCCGTGGCGATGAGGCGCTGCTCCTGTACGGAGACACCGGTGATGCGGCGGGCGCGGATCTTTCCGCGCTCCGAGATGAACTTGCGAAGCGTCGCGACATCCTTGTAGTCGATGACGCCCACGCGGATCGCCTTGGCCGGGGCGGCGTTCTTGCCGTCCTTGCCCTTGCGAATGGGCTTGCGGCGATCGCCGCTGCTCTTTCCTGCCATGAGTTTTCTTGTTCCTTAAAAAGTGAGTCGGTAATCGAGCGAAGCCGAGATTAGAAGGGCGTCTCGTCCGAGTAGTTGCTGCCGGGCGTGTTCCAGACGTCGCCGCCCGAGGAGTCGGGAGCGGAAGCCGCCCACGGCTCTTCGGTGACGGGGGCGCTGCCGCCGCGAGGGGCGCCGCCGCCGGAGTCACGCGAGGATGCGGCGCGGGTGACCTGTGCCGTTGCGTAGCGAAGCGAAGGGCCGATCTCGTCGACCTCGAGCTCGATGCTCGTTCGCTTCTCGCCTTCCTTCGTCTCGTACGAGCGCTGCTTCAGGCGACCGGTCGCGATGACTCGCGAGCCCTTCGTGAGCGAACCGGCGACGTGCTCGGCGAACTCGCGCCATACGCTCGCGCGCAGGAAGAGTGCCTCACCATCTTTCCAGTCGTTGCTCGCGCGGTCGAAGTTGCGCGGGGTCGAGGCGATGGTGAAGTTGGCTACCGCGAGCCCGGCCTGCGTGTAGCGCAGTTCGGGGTCACTCGTGAGGTTGCCCACGACGGTGATGACGGTCTCGCCGGCCACGGACTACTCCGCGTCCTTGTCGGCCTTGGCGGCCGGCTTGGCGGGCTTCTCTGCCTTGGGGGCAGGAGCAGCGGCGGGAGCCTCGGCAACGGGAGCCTCGACGGGTGCGTCAGCGACCGGTGCGTCAGCAACGGGAGCCTCAGCGACGGGAGCCTCAGCAACCGGAGCGGCTGCGGCCTTCGCGGGAGCTGCCTTCGCGGGCGCAGCAGCGGGAGCGGCGGCGACTGCTGCAGCAGGAGCTGCGGCGGGTGCCTTCGCGGGAGCTGCGGCCTTGCGGGCTGCCTTCTCGTCGGCAAGCTGCTTGGCTGCGGCGACCTGGGCGAAGCCCTGCTCGGCGCG
>JAODLY010000018.1 GCA_025464445.1 Rhodoglobus sp.
CGCCCGAGGACGAGAGGACGGATCCCGAAGGGGTCCCGGAACGCCAGCAACCCGTGGCCCGCGATCAGCGCGATCGCGGCGTAGGAGCCTTCGACTCGCTCGTGCAGCCGGGAGATCGCCGTGAAGATCTGGTCGGGGTCGAGCTCGGATCCGCTGACCTGCGCCTGCAGCTCGTTGGCGAGAACGTTGACAAGCAACTCGGTATCGCTCGAGGTGTTGAGGTGGCGGCGATCCACGTGGAACAGTTCCTGTGTCAGCTCGCGCGTGTTCGTCAGGTTTCCGTTGTGGACGAGGATGATGCCGTACGGCGCGTTCACGTAGAACGGCTGGGCCTCCTCCTCGTTGGCGGCGTTGCCTCGAGTCGCGTAGCGCACGTGACCGAGACCCATGGTCCCGGTAAGCGAGCGCATGTCGCGCGTTCG
This sequence comes from Rhodoglobus sp., assembly GCA_025464445.1. GTDB lineage: Bacteria > Actinomycetota > Actinomycetes > Actinomycetales > Microbacteriaceae > Rhodoglobus. The sequence continues at coordinate 423 of JAODLY010000018.1, forward strand.
ATACGCCTCACGCACCTGGCCCTTGGCCTTGAAGATGTGGAAGGTGTCGGTATCGGCTGTCGCCATACCGGTCGAATCCTGTCCACGGTGCTGAAGAAGCAACAGGCTGTCGTAAACCTGCTGATTGACGGGTTGTGCTGAGACGATGCCCACAATGCCGCACATGCTGCCGGGGTGTTCCTGACGCTAGCGAAATAAGTCACCTCTAGTCTAAGGGTCGCTCGGCGGGTGTTGCTGAGTGGGGCAGACTTGGTGCATGACCACGAGCTATCGCGAGGCGGGTGTTGACACGGCGGCCGGCGACCTCGCCGTCGAACTCATGAAGTCGGCCGTACAGAAGACCCACGGCCCCGAGGTGCGTGGCGGCGTGGGCGGTTGTGCCGGGCTGTTCGACGTGTCGTTCCTCAAGGCCTACGAGAAACCGCTACTCGCGACATCCACCGATGGGGTCGGCACGAAGGTCGCGATCGCCCAGGCACTCGACAAACACGACACGATCGGGCAGGACCTAGTCGGCATGGTCGTCGACGACATCGTCGTGGTGGGCGCCAGGCCGCTGTTCATGACGGACTACATCGCCTGCGGCAAGGTGGTGCCCGAGCGGATCGCGGACATCGTCGCCGGCATCGCGCGCGCCTGCGCGGAGACCCGCACCGCCCTCGTCGGCGGCGAGACCGCAGAGCACCCCGGGCTTCTGGGCCCGGACGACTACGACGTGGCCGGAGCCGCCGTCGGTGCCGTTGAAGCGGACGCCCAGCTCGGCCCGCACCTCGTGAAAGACGGCGATGTCGTCATCGCGATGGGGTCGTCGGGACTGCATAGCAACGGCTTCTCGCTGGTGCGGCACATCCTGGCCTCGAAGAAGATCGGCTATACGGACCGGTCAGATGACTTCGGCGGCGTCGTGGGTGAGGTGCTGCTCGAGCCGACCCGCCTGTACACCGCGCCGCTGCTGCGCCTGCTGTCGGATGCCGTAGTCGGCAAGGCCGTGCACGCGTTCAGCCACGTGACGGGCGGCGGCATCGCCGCCAACCTCGCCCGCGTGCTGCCGCGGAGCTCGTGGACGGAGCTGGAGCGGTCCACGTGGTCGCCGCCACCGGTGTTCCGGGTGCTGTCCGACCTGGGCGGATCGACGCTGGAGAGCGCTGAGGGAACCTGGAACCTCGGCATCGGCATGATCGCGGTCGTAGCCGACCACGCGGCCGCCGGGGTCATCGAGCGGCTGGCGACCGACGGCATCCCGGCGTGGGAGATCGGGCGGATCTCAACCGGCGAGCGCGACCTGGCGGGCTTCGAGCGCAACGCCAAGGGTGTCAACGGCGGTGCGGTGCGCCTGACCGGCAAATACCGGTCGTAGCTGCAGTACGCGGGTCAGGCGGACTTGCTCTCGTCTGCGTCGTCAGACGCGAACTCGTCTTCGGCGTACGAGTCGGTGTAGCCCTCGGTTGCTCCCGCGAACTCCGGCCATTTCTCGAGGTCTTCGGCGAGGCGCGGGTCACCCGGCGTCGTGGTGCCGAGCTCCTTGGCGAGGGAGTCGTAGTTGGTGTCCGGGCTGAAGTACTTGAGGTCTCGAGCGACCTTCGTGTGCTTCGCCTTTTGACGGCCACGTCCCATGGGAGACCCCCTCAGGTATCTGTCCCGCGGCACCGAATGTCATGGCAGGAACGGGCGAACAGGGATGGATGAAAACTAGCGAGCAGTTTAGCACGCGGCATCGGGCGGTCTCTGGCCGTTATCCACGACGCCGCGCCCCGACGGGTAACGTTGTCGGGTGACCTCCGCCAGCACTGACACCTCGGTCGTCGTGATCGGCGCTGGCCAGGCGGGACTCTCGGTTTCGTTCTATCTCAAGCGTCTCGGTCTCGACCCGGGCAACGACTTCGTCGTCGTCGATCGCGGGCCGACGACGGGCGGCGCCTGGCAGTTTCGCTGGGACGCCCTGCGCATCGGCTCCGCCCACCGCATCAACGACCTGCCAGGCATGGATGCCCTCGGCCTCAGTTTCGAGACGGCGGATCGTCACGCCCCCGCCAAGGACGTCGTGGCCGACTACTACGGCAGGTACGAGGATTTCTACGGCTTCCAGGTCGTGCGCCCCGCCGACGTCATCGCCGTGCAGAACATCGGCGGTGAGCTGGTCGTCAGGTTCCGGTACGACGACGAGGAGCGCGACGTCTCGACGGTCACCGTCGTCAACGCCACGGGCACCTGGGGGGCGCCGTTCATCCCGTGGTATCCGGGGCTCAAGTCGTTCGAGGGCGACCACGTGCACACCAACGACTACACGTCGGCCGAGGACTATCGGGACAAGAGTGTCGTCGTCGTCGGCGGGGGAACCTCGGCGATCGGGTTCCTGCTCGAGCTCGAGGGCATCGCGAGCCATCTCACCTGGGTGAGCCGGCGACCCATCGATTTTCTCGAGGACGGCGGCCTCAATCTCGAAGCGCGCGTCGAGGCGGTGCAGAAGCAGGATGAGGCCGCGCGCGCCGGCCGCGCCCTGCCGAGCATCGTGAGTGGCACGGGTGTGCCCCGCACCCGCCGCATCCAGGCCGGGATCGAGCGGGGTGTGCTCACGCCACGTCCGATGTTCGAGTCGATCGAACCCGGTGGCGTGCGCTGGAAGGATGGCGCGTTCCAGAAGGCCGACGCGATCATCTGGTCGACGGGCTTTCGCCCGGAGCTCCGGCATCTCGCCCCCCTCAAACTCCGCGAGCAGGACGGCGGCGTCGCCGTCGGCTCCGGCACGTCGTTCAAAGACCCCCGCGTGTTCTTCGCCGGCTATGGGCCACAGGCGTCCACGATCGGCGCGAATCGCGCCGGCCGCATGATCGCGCGCCAGGTCATCGCCACACTGTCGCGCCTGCAGGCCGGTTAGCCCACGACAAGCGGCAGGGTGCTCGCGGTCACTTCGCCCTCGGCGTTGACGGACACGGCACCCGTGACCCCGGCGAAGCTGATGCCGTCGACCGCGATGGCACCGAGGGCCGCCGACGGGGTGATCCCGAGCTCGCCACGCTGGGCGTTGGGCGCGAGCCCGAGCGCGCTGCCGAGCACCGAGATCGCGGCAGCGGCCGACCAGGCCTGCGGTCGGCATGCTGCCGGGTATGGCACCGGGGAGGAGTACTGGCTCGCCGCATCGCCGGAGTGCAGCTCGGGCATCCTGTAGTCGAATCCGGATGCCGCGGCGAGCAGCCCCCGCGTCAGCTCGTCAGCCTCGTCCCTGAAGCCGTCGCGCGCGAGTCCCGCGATCGCGATCGCCGTGTCGTGCGTCCAGACGCTGCCCCCGTGGTAGCTCAGCGGCCAGTAGCCGGCCGAGTCGGTGGACATGGTCCGCAACCCGAACCCGGAGTTCAGCTGCGGCGCCACGAGACGCCTCGCGACGAGACCGGCCTGGTGCTCATCGAGGATGCCGGTGCCGAGCACATGGCCTAGGTTGCTCGTGACGGTGTCGACGGGGTTCTTCTGCGCGTCGAGGGCGATCGCGAGGTATGCGCCCTCGGCGTCTTCGATCCAGAATGACTCGTTGAACCGGGCCTGCAACCGGCCCGCCCACTCGCGCCACGGGGCGCCGGAGCCGCCGAAGTGCTCGAGCAGGTCCGCGCCATGCATGGCGGCCTCGTAGGCATATGCCTGCACCTCGACGAGCGCTATCGGGCCGGTGGCGAGCGTTCCGTCCCGCCACTGCACGGAGTCGCCCGAGTCTTTCCAGCCCTGGTTCGACAGCCCGCGACCTGTCTTGTCCACGTATTCGAGCAGGCCGTCGCCGTCGGAGTCACCGAAGTCGCGCATCCAGTCGAGGGCGCGTTCGAGGTGGGGCAGCAGCGCCTGCACCTCATCGTCGGGAAGCCCCCAGCGCCACGCGTCGTGCAGCACGCAGATCCAGAGAGCAGTCGCGTCGACGGTGCCGAAATACAGCGGCGGAAGGTGGATGCCCTCGCCGGGGATCTGAAGCGGGGCGCGCCGCAACTCGTGCATGATCTTGCCGGGCTCTTCCGCAGTCTCCGGCACCTCGGCGGTGCCCTGCAACCCGGCGAGCACGCGGAGGGTATCGCCCGCGACGCGGGTGCCGAGCGGCAGCAGGAACCTGGCAGTCCACAGCGAGTCCCTGCCGAACAGGGTGAAAAACCAGGGGGCGCCGGCGGCGAGAAACTGCAACCCGGGGGCCGCCACGGTGGCCAGTCGCAGGGCATCGAGGTCGGTGAGCGCCCTGGCCGTCCAGCGCGCGATGCGGTCGTCTCCCGCTGTCACGGCGGGCACCGACCATGGCACGGGGGCGTCGACGCCGGTGACGACGGCGCGGGCATCCCGAATGGTTATCGACCACGACACCGCGACGCTTCCGCGCTCAGGGATCGTCACCGACCAGTCCAGCCGGTCAGCGGTCACGGATGCGCCCGCCGCGGCCAGCGCGATGGTGACGTCATTGCCGGCCCAGGTCGCCCCGCTCCCGTCGACCGCGACCACGGGAGGGGCTCCCGCGCCGACGCCGGCCTTGACGGAATCCATTTCCGTGGTGTCTGCCGTGTACTCGACACTCACGTCGGTTGTGAGTTGGTGCCTGAGCCGCGATGACAGCACGAGCCGGTCTTCGACGCCCGAGATTGTGGCTGTGCGGGTGAGTTCGGCGCGAACTCCCGGGTCGGCTGTCGGGTCGTCGAGCTGTCGCACCAGATAGACGAAGGTCACGGTGTCGGCGGAGTGGGCAACCGTCGCGACGTGTTCTAGGGGCTCGCCGCGGACGCTTACCGATTGGCCGGAGAGCACGCGCACGTCTGAGAAGTACACGCCATGGATCGGGCGTGAGCCGAGCGAGCCGTCACTGCCGGACCAGACCTGCGTAGGGGCCTTCAGTACGACTGTCTCGTCGTGCAGGAGGGGCTGGCGCGGGGACTCCATTGCGTCCACGACCCTCCTTTGGATGTTGCGACCGGTTCGATCCGGTTGACAAACCGGCCTATCGAGGTAACGTAACACCTAGAGTTTGAACGATCAAACTTTTGCCGTCACCCAGTCCCCCCGATTTGGCGCGCCGCTCTTTGATCGTTCAAGTGGATGATTCGGCCAAAGGAGGCCCCGTGGCACAGCTACCGACGGTCGAGGATGTGGCACGCGTGGCGAACGTCTCCCGGCAGACGGTCTCCAACGTGCTCAACTCCCCCGAGATCGTCAAGCCGGAGACCAGGGGAAGGGTCGAGAGCGCGATCGCAGAACTCGGGTATCGGCCGCACGCCTCCGCCCAGCGCCTGCGCACCCGGCACTCGTCGACGATCGGCATTCGGCTCGACCCGCTGTCCAACGGTGTCTCCGGGTCGATACTCGACCGCTACCTGCACGCCCTCACCGAGCAGGCCGCGCTGCGCGGCATGCGCATGATGCTGTTCACCGCGCGGGACACCGAGGACGAGATCGAGCAGTTCCGCCGGCTTCGGGATGGCGCCGACGTCGACGCCTTCGTGCTCACCGGCACCTTCTACGGCGACCCCCGCATCGATTGGCTCATCTCGCAGCGGGTGCCGTTCGTCACGTTCGGCCGCCCGTGGGGCGAAGACATGGCCAGCCCCGACCACCTCTGGGTCGACGTCGACGGATTCTCCGGCGTCTACGACGCGACAACGCACCTCCTCGGTCGCGGATTGACGAGGATCGGCTACCTCGGCTGGCCAGCGGGCTCCGGTACCGGCGACGACCGGCGCAGCGGCTGGCTGACAGCGATGCGAGAGCGCTCCGGCCTGCCGGCCGCAGATCTCGAGGCGCTGATGTTCGTCAACGACGAGAGCGTACCGACGGCCAGGCGCGCAATGGAGGAGCTGCTCAAAGCCGACTTCACCCTCCAGGGCCTCGTCTGCGCCAGCGATTCCCTAGCCCTCGGCGCGATGATGGCGGTCAATGAAGCCGGCCGTCGCTCCTTCCCGATAATCGGGTTCGACAACACGCCGGTTGCCCAGGCCGTCGGGCTTTCCAGCGTGGAGCAGCGCCTCGACCAGGTCGCCGCAGGCACCCTCGAGTTGTTGATGGGCGCAACCGGGCGCCGCGTCATCCCACATGGCGAATCGGCGGGCGGCTCTGGCGAGCCCGTCCACCGTCTCGTCACCCCCAAGCTTGTCGTTCGCAGGTCGAGTCACCTGGCGCCCGTCGAGGAAGCCGGAAGCACCACAGCCGGCAATCACAATCGAAAGGAAAACCAATGAGCAAGATCAAATGGGGCGCTGCCCTGCTTGCAGTCGGCGTCGCTGTCGCACTCGGCGGCTGCGCCCAGACCAGCGGTGGTGGCTCCCAGACCGGCCAGAAGCTGACGATCCTTATCGGATCGAGCGGCGATGCCGAAACGAAAGCCGTGCAGGCCGCGGCCGACACCTGGGCGAAGACAAGCGGCAATACCGTTAACGTCGTCGCGGCCAGTGACCTCAACCAGGAACTCAGCCAGGGCTTCGCCGGTGGGACTCCGCCAGACCTGTTCTACATGGGCTGGGACCAGTTCGCGACCTACGCCAGCAACGGCTACCTGGACGCCTACGCGGCAAAGCTGCCGAACGCTGGTGACTTCTACCAGAACCTCAAAGACACCTTCACCTACAAGAGCACGTTCACGTGCGCGCCGAAGGACTTCTCGACGCTGGGCCTCATCATCAACACCGACCTGTGGGCGGCGGCGGGGCTGACGGATGCCGACATCCCGACCGATTGGAACAGCCTCGAAGCAGCGGCGAAGAAGCTCACCACCGCGACGACGGTCGGGCTCTCGTTCGGTCTTGAGTACGCGCGCGCCGGGGTCTTCATGAACCAGGCGGGTGGAACGCTCGTCGACGGCACCACGGTGAAGGCGGACACCCCAGAGAACCTCGCGGGATTGCAGTTCATCCAGAAGCTGCATGACGAGGGCGTCTACAAGATGCCGTCCGAGGTCAGTGCGGGCTGGTCGGGTGAAGCACTCGGCGCTGGCAAGGCCGCAATGGTGATCGAGGGTCCGTGGATCAAGGGAATCGCCACCGACTTCCCGAACACGAAGTACCAGGCTTACGAGCTGCCGGCCGGCCCTTCGGGCAAGTCGACATTCACCTTCAGCAACTGCTGGGGCATCCCGCAAGGCTCGAAGACTGTGGATGCCGCGACCAACCTCGTGCAGTTCCTCACTTCGGACGACCAGCAGATGGCATTCGCTGACGCGTTCGGCGTGATCCCCTCCACGACGTCGGCCGCAGCGAAGTACGCGAGCAAGTACCCGGAGAACGCCTCGTTCGTCGCGGGTAGTGATTACGCGGTCAGCCCGGTGAACTTCGCGGGCTCCGCGACCGTCATCAGCGACTTCAACGCGCAGCTTGCGAGCCTGTTCGGCGGTGACGCGAAATCAATGCTCGCGTCGTTGCAGACGAACCTGCAGGCAGCGCTGGACGCCGCCAAGTAACCACCTAACACGGTGACCGGGTCCAGCGATGGGCCCGGTCACCGCTCTCCAGGGGAGAACGCACGATGGCAAAGGGCATCCGCGGCGCAGAAGGCCGCTACGGCTGGGCCTTCACGGCACCCGCGATCATCATCATCGGCGTCTTCCTGGTGCTGCCGATCCTGCTCGCGCTCTACGTGAGCTTCAGCAACTGGCACGGGCTCGGCTCGCCGATCGGCAACTCGTCGTTCATCGGGACCACGAACTACGAGAAGGTGCTCGTCGACCCAGGGCTTGCCCAGAAGGATTTCGGCACGAGCATCAGGAACAACTTCTACTACGTCATCATCGTCGTGCCGTTGCAGACCGCGCTGTCGCTGTTCCTCGCCGTACAGGTGAACCGCAGGATCCTGCGCGGGCGGGGCTTCTTCCGCACGGCGTTCTACTTTCCCTCTGTCACGAGTTCCGTCGCGATCACCACGATCTTCATCTTCCTGTTCACGGCGTCCGGCGCTGTCAACGCGCTGTTGGGCTGGCTGGGCATCAACGGGCCGAACTGGTTCGCCGACCCGAGCGGCGTCATCCACAACCTGCTCGCGGGGGTCGGCGTCTCCAAGGCGCCCGCGCCGCTGACGGCACCGGGGCCGCTCGGGCTGCAGTGGTGGGACTGGATCAGCGGGCCATCAGTTGCGATGTGCGTGCTCATCGTCCTGGCGATTTTCACGACATCGGGCACGTTCATGCTGCTCTTCCTCGCGGCGCTGCAGAACATCGGCTCCGAGATCGACGAGGCCGCCGAAATGGACGGAGCCGGCGCGCTGCGCAAGTTCTTCTCCGTGACGCTCCCGATGCTCAAGCCGACGCTGTTCACCGTGTTGACCCTCGGGCTCATCGGCACCTGGCAGGTCTTCGACCAGATCTACCTCACGGGCAAGGGCGAGCCGGGCAAGACGCTGCTCACCCCGGCATTCCTCGCGTATGACACCTCGTTCACCAACCTCAACTGGGGCCAGGGTGCGGCCATCTCGTTCATCCTCTTCCTGATCATCGTGGCGCTCACCCTGCTGCAGCGCCTCATCCTGCGGGATCGGGACGTGGGCAGGCGTGCCGAACGCAACGCGAAGCGCGCGGATGCCCGGCTCCATGCAGAGGCAGCGATGGCAGCCAGGACCTCAACGGGAACGGGAGCCGGCTCATGACGACGGTGATCGAGGCCACGGGAATTCCAACGGAGCCGGGCACGGGCATCCACGTTCCGCACCGCAGGAAGCACCTCTCGGCGAGGCTGCGCACCACGGCCCTGCTCAGCTACATCCTGCTCGCCGTGCTCGCGCTCATCTACATCTATCCGTTCCTGATCTCGATAGCAGGGAGCTTCAAGACGGATGCGGATGCGACCCAGCACCCGCTGTCGCTGATCCCGGAGATCTGGAGTTACGCCGCCTACCAGCGGCTGTTCACCACGGTGCCCCTGCTGATGTGGACCGCCAACTCGACGATCGTCACGGTGATCGTCACGCTTGGGCGCGTGTTCTTCGACTCGCTCGCCGGCTACGCGCTCTCACGCCTGCGCTTCGCCGGGCGCAACATCGTCTTCGCCGGGATCATCGCCGTCATGGCGGTGCCCAACGTGGTGCTGCTCATCCCGCGCTTCCTGATCCTGAAAGAGCTCGGCCTCTACAACAGCTACGCCGGCATGATCATCCCGCTCGTGGTCGACGCAGCTGGGATCTTCATCATGAAGCAGTTCTTCGAGTCGATCCCGGTGAGCGTGGAGGAGGCGGCGCGCATCGATGGCGCCGGCGTCTTCCGCACGTTCTGGACAGTCGTGCTGCCCATGGCGCGGCCGGCCCTCATCACGCTGTTCATCCTGAGCTTCCAGGGTTCGTGGAACGAGTTCGCCCACTTCGTGGTTTCGCGCAACGACCCCAACCTCAACACGCTCACGACGGGCGTGGCCTCGCTCACCTCCGGTCAGCTCGGCAGCGGCAACCAGTATCCGCTGCAGCTGGGGGCTGCGGTGCTCATGTCGATCCCTGTGGCGGTGATCTTCTTCATCTTCCAGCGCCGCATCATGAACACCTCAGATGGCGGCGACAAGGGCTAGGGCTATCGCGCCACGAGGTAGGCGAGCCCCGCAGCCGCTATGCCGAGCGCGAGGTTCGCGCCGACACTCAGCGCCGCCACCCGCCATTTGCCGTCGACGACGAGCTGGATGCTCTCGACACTCCAGGTGCTGAACGTCGTGAGCCCGCCGCACAACCCGCCCAGGATCACGAGCCGGATGTCGCCGCTCACCGCACCGCGCTGTGCGAGCCCGAGTACAGCGCCGCCGATGCCGCTGCCGACAACGTTCACCAGGAGCACGGCCCACGGCGCGCGGATCATGTGGGACAGCGCCCACCGCGTTGCCGCACCGAGGGCGCCGATGATCATCGCGGCGAGCACGGCGATCATTCGTCGTACTCCGGCACGCTCGTGGTCGGCTTGCCGAGGGCGAGCCCGAGCCCCGCGGCACCGAACCCGAGAACGAGTGTCAGTGCGAGGTAGGCGAGTGCGGGCATCCATTGGCCTGCGGCAGAGAGCGACACGAACGCCACCGCGAATGCCGAGAATGTCGTGAACGAGCCGAGCAGACCCGGGCCGAGGGCTGCCTTCAGCCAGGCCGGCGCCGTCGACCAGAGGCGGGAGACGAGGGCTCCGAGCACGAATGCGCCCACCACGTTGATGATCAGCGTCGACAGGGGAAATGTGTCGTCCGCGTGGGGGATCGCGAAATCGATGCAGAGCCTCAGCGCGGTGCCGAGCATGCCACCGGCGAGCACCGCGGCAACGTCGCGCGCGGTTACTTGCGGGGCGATGCCGGTTCCCTGGGCTTGGCCGGCTGCTTGGCGGTGTCGGTCTTGATCTGGGTCACCTGCGTACCGTTCGACTTCGCCGCGGCGGTTTTAGTCGTCGACGAGGCCTTAGCGGACGGCATGGGCTTGCGGGCCACGGGGCGGCGCGGCTCACCACGTCGCGCCTGGCCTGGAAGCGGCCGTGACCGGCGACCGTAGATGAGGGTGGACGAGTCGAGCAGCCAGGGCACGAGTGCTATCACGACACCGTGCACGAGTGCGAGCTTGTGGCGGATGCGCCTGGCCTTGTGGTTGTGCAGGAAGTTCTCCCACCAGTGCCCGACGATGTACTGCGGGGTGTAGACGGTCACGACCTCTGAGCCGTGCGTTTCGCGGCGGTGCTTGATGTACTTCGCGAGCGGTGCGCTGATGTCGCGATACGGCGACTCGAGCACGTTGAGCGGCACCTTGATGTTCTGGTCGACCCAGTCTTTTTCGAGCTTGTCTGTCGCGTCATCGTCGATCGAGACGTGCACGGCCTCGATGGAGTCGTGACGTGCGGCTATCGCATAGTCGAGCGCCTTCAGCACTGGCTTCTGCATGCGTCCGACAAGCACTATCGCGTGGTCGCCCTTCGCGCCGAACCGGGTCGTGGGGTCGGCCTCGATCTCCTTGTCGACATCCCGGTAGTAGCGGTTCACTCCGAGCATGAGGGTGTAGAGGATCGGCATGATGATGAACACGATGTACGCGCCGTGCGTGAACTTCGTGATCGTCACGATGATGAGCACCGTGAAGGTCATGAGGGCGCCGAAGGTGTTTATTGCCCGGTAGAGCTTGATGACTCCGCGTTTCTCGGTGCCAGTGCCCTCGCGCAGCTGCCGGTTCCAGTGCCGGATCATGCCGGTCTGGCCGAGCGTGAACGAGACGAAGACGCCGATGATGTACAGCTGGATGAGCGCAGACACGTTCGCACGGAAGACCACCAGGATAACCGCGGCCGCGACCGCGAGCGCGATGACGCCGTTGGAGAAGATGAGGCGGTCGCCGCGGGTGGACAGCGACTTCGGCGCGTACTTGTCGGTCGCGAGCACCGAGCCGAGCAGCGGGAAGCCGTTGAACGCCGTGTTAGCCGCGAGCAGCAGGACCGCCGCCGTTGCCGCCTGGATGATGAAGAACGGGACGGAGTTGTTGCCGAACACGCTCGACGCGATCTGGGCAACGAGACTTCGCTGCACCGCGCCGGCCTGAAAGCCGATGAGTTGTCTGGCTGGGTCTTCGGCGTACTGCACATGGCTGATCACCGCGACAGCGACCAGGCCGGCGAACAGCACGATCGCGATAGTTCCCATTGCGACGAGAGTCTTCTGCGCGTTCTGGATCTTCGGGCGGCGGAACGCCTGCACGCCGTTCGAGATCGCCTCGACGCCGGTCAGCGCCGAACAGCCACTCGCGAACGCGCGCAACAGCAGCAGCACGATGCCGGCCTGCCCCAGCGCGTCCTGCTGGTGAATGCCGAACGCGGCGCTCTCGGCGACCGGCGGGTCGCCGAGGGCGGTGCGTACGAGCGCCGCCACGATCATCACGCCGATGCTGCCGACAAAGAGATACGTGGGGATCGCGAACGCCTTGCTCGACTCGCTCACGCCCCTGAGGTTCACGGCAGCGAGGATGACGATGAATCCGACCGCGATCTCGACCCGGAACTCGGCGAGAAACGGCAGCGCGGAGATGATGTTGTCGACGCCCGACGCGACCGAAACCGCGACCGTCATGACGTAATCGACGAGCAGTGCAGAGGCGACGACCAGGCCGGCCTTCTCGCCGAGGTTCTTACTGGCGACCTCGTAGTCGCCGCCGCCGCTCGGGTAGGCCTTGATGATCAGCCGATATGACACGACGACGGTGATGAGCAGCACGATGACGGCCGCGGCGATGTACGGCGCGAGCTGGGTGAGAGCGAACCCGCCGATCACGAGAATGAGCAGCAGTTCCTGCGGCGCGTATGCCACCGAGGAGAGCGCGTCGCTGGAGAAGATGGGTAGCGCGAGGTGCTTCGGGAGCAGCTGGCCCTCGAGTTTCTCTGAAGCGAGGGGCTCCCCGATCAGCCACCTCTTGGGCGACCGAGGTTCGTTAGTCACGAGGGGCGAGCCTACTCCTCGTGCAAGCGCTGTCAACCCGGCGGGGCCGCCTAGAATTCCCGAATGGCGAAAACCCGTTCCCGTCGGCGGCGCTGGCCGTGGATCGTGGCCGGGGCGCTCGTGATCGTCCTCATTCCGGTGGCCATTCTCGGCATCCCGATCCTGGTTCACCAGAACCAGGGGCTGTCGCACCAGGAGCAGTCGAGCCAGGCGTGGCCGCGGAGGCGACGGCCACCGGGGACGACGGGCGCACGCGCACGCCGTCCGCTGCGGGAGAGGCGGGGGCGACAGTCGACACCTCGGCGCTCAGCGTGGGACAGCACCTCGTGGTGACCGGGAGCGGGTACGACGCATCACGCGGTATCTACGTCGCGATCTGCGTCATCCCGGCCGATGGAGTCGTCACCCGCAACGACCACACGGCACTCGCCGACCGCGTGCAGGACCTGTACATACCCGTGAAGTTCACCGCGTAGCACGGCACCTACTGTTTGAGAGCCGCCGTGATCGAGCGGCGCAACTCGTCGAGACCGGCGCGCAGCTGGTCGACGACCTCCCGCTTGAGTTCCCCGCGGGAGAGCTGCATGCGCAGCTCAGAGCGGATAGCGGCACGGAAGTCCGTAAGCACGGCCTCCGCCTGCTGCAATTGCGCGCGGCTCTGCCCGTGCGCATCGCCGTCAGCGCGGGTGCTCTGCCCGGACGCCCTCGCCTCGGTGCGCGCCTCGCGCGCGGCCGCCGCAAGGTCGGCGCGCAACGTGCGCATGGCGTCATTGACGGACGACCGCACCTCGTCCGCGAGACGCCGCACCGAATCGGTCACGTCGTTCTCGATCCCGTTGAGCTCGGACTCCCGCGCCGCGAGTTCGGAGCGCCCCGCCGCGGTGATGGCGTAAACGGTCTTGCGACCGTCCGCGGCCTTGGTGACGAGTCCCTCATCCTCCAGCTTGGCGAGCCTCGGGTAGATGGTGCCGGCGCTCGGCAGGTAGGTGCCCCCGAAGCGTTCACCCAGTGCCTGGATGAGCTCATAGCCGTGCATCCCGGATTCTGACTCCGCGAGCAGGCTCAGCAGGTACAGCCGCAAGTGGCCGTGGGCGAAAACCGGTGGGGTCATGCCGGCACCGAGTGCAGCACGGAGATGTTGCCAGAGACGGTGTTCGCCTTGAACTCGAGCCAGTGCTTGTCGAGCGTGCCGTACTTGCCCGTGAAGCCGCCGCGCACCCCAGTGATCTCGGACTGGTCGAGCTGCAGGCGGCCGCTCACCGTGTTGATCTTGTACTGGGCGGGAACGTCAGCGGCGAGCCGTGTCGTCACGCTTCCGCTGACGGTATTGACCCGCACCTCTTCGGGGATGCCCGTGATGTCCGCGAACACGTCGCCGGAGACCGTGTCTGCGGTGAACTTCATGATCTCGCCGGAGACGGTGACGTCGCCGCTGATCGTGTGGGCATGGATGTTGCCGTAATGGTTGCGCACAGCGATCTCCCCGCTCACGCCGTTCAGCTGCAGGTCGCCGTAGATGTTGTCGATCACGACGTCGCCGCTGACCGTTGAGATCGAGGCATCCTCGGTCAGGCCGCTGATCAGGGCGCTCGCGGATACGACTCCGAACTTGAGCGCGACATCCCGCGGCACGGTGATGCTCAGGTCGGCCCTAGCGGAGCCGCTGAACGACCTGAACACGTCGATGAAGTTGTCCCAGCGCAACTGGGGGTGGTCGATCTCGAGGGTGTCCCCGTCGATCGTGATCTTGAGCTCGCGGCCGTGCACGGAGTGCACCTCGACGCGGGCTCCCGGCTCGTCGTGGCCGATGATGTTGACCTGGCCGGCGATGAGGCCGACCTTGAGCTTGCGAATCATGTCGATGTCGATGACCTTCTCGCCGTAGACGAGCCACTTCTCCTGGGCCACGGTGGCCTCCTCTCTTCGCGCTATATCGCGTCTTATGCGATCAAGCTATATCGCGTCTTCGGTGAAAGTCAAGCTATATCGCGATCGGGCGTTTTGCGCCGCGCCCCGCCGCGGCATCCCCGCCCTCCTCTCGTTGCCGTTGCCGCCGCCCGGCGTCCGTTGCCCGCCGCCCGCCGCCTCCGGTCCCCGCCTTCGCCCCCGCCCCACGCCTCCACCGCCCCGCCTCGGCAAAGGGCTCGAGAAGCCAGTTTTTGCGCGAAGTTCCGACCTTCCGCGCAACAACTGGCTTCTCGACGACCCTGGTGCCGCCAAAGTCGGTGCCAACGGACCGAGGTCGACACCGGCGCCGGGGAATTCGACAACCGGCCGCCGGAGGCTGCGCCGCCCGACCCAAGGCCCCACCCGGACCTGGTCGGCGCCGCGATCAGCGGCCCCCAAAAGACACCGCTTGACATTGACGCAACGTAAACCTTTACCGTGGAAGTCAACCGAGAGGAGCACGGCAATGGACTGGTCGATCCAGCACATCGCGCGGCTGGCGGGCACGACATCCCGCACGCTGCGGCACTACGGCGACGTCGGGCTGCTCCAGCCGAGCAGGATCGGCGGCAACGGGTACCGCTACTACGACGAGCACGCGCTCGCGCGGTTGCAGCGCATCCTGATGCTGCGGGACCTGGGGCTCGGCATCCCTGCGATCGCCGGGGTGCTCGACGGCCAGCGCGACAATGCCGAGGCGCTGCTCGGCCACCTGCATTGGTTGCGGGAGGAGAAGAACAGGCTCGACAGGCAGATCGCCTCGGTCGAGACGACGATCCTGAAAATGGAGGGAGGTGAACAACTCATGGCAGAAGAAATGCTCGATGGCTTCGACAACACGCAATACAAGGACGAGGTCGAGGAGCGCTGGGGCAAGCAGGCCTACGCCGACGGCAACCGTTGGTGGGCGGCGATGACCGCGGGCGAGAAGGACGAGTGGATGCTACGGCAGAAGCAACTCGCATCCGACTGGATCGCGGCCGCCGCCGCGGGCGAGGACCCCACGGGGCAGGTGGCGCAGGCGCTCGCGAAGCGCCACGCGAACTGGCTCGGCTCGATCCCGGGAACCCCCGGCGGTGGTACGGGAACGCCCGCGAAGGCGTACTTCGTCGGTCTCGGCGAGATGTACGTGGCCGACGATCGTTTCGCCGCGAACTATGGCGGCACCGATGGTGCGGCGTTCGTGCGGGACGCGATGAAGGCCTACGCCGAGAAGTACCTGTAGCGCGGGACCGACCGGAGTAGCAGTCGCGTGGCCCGCCGGCGAGTTGCGGACTTCCGCCCGTGTCCGCGTGACGGAACGGGGCGAAAGTCCGCAACTGACGGGTTAGCGGCGGGTGGGGACGCGCCGGTGGCCGTCGCGGCGGATGTCGCGGATGCCGGCCGCGATGCCGACGAGCGACAGTGCGGCCAGGACGATGAGCGCGATCAGGTCGTCACCTTCTCCGGTTCGGGAGCGGGCTCGGCGGACGGCACGCGCAGCAGCGGAAGCGTGATGTTGACCATCGGCCCGATGAGCAGGGCGAAAGCAAGGGTGCCGATCCCGACGTTTCCGCCGAGCAGCCAGCCGATCGCGAGCACCGTGACCTCGATCGCGGTGCGCACCGCCCAGATCGGCCAGCCGAACTTCTTGTGGATGCCCGTCATGAGCCCATCGCGCGGCCCCGGCCCGAAGCGGGCGCCGATGTACAGTCCTGTCGCAATGGCGAGCAGCACGAGCCCGCCGGCCAGCAGCAGGATGCGCGAGACAAGATCTTCGGGTGAAGGCAGCATCCAGAGCCCGACCTCGATGCTCGGGCCGATCGTGAGCACGTTGACGACTGTGCCGATCCCCGGCTTCTGGCGGATCGGGATCCAGAGCAGCAGCACGAGTGCCCCGACGACGTTGGTGACTATCGCGAAGTTCAGGCCGGTGTGGAAGACGATGCCCTGGCTCAGCACGTCCCAGGGCGAGATGCCGAGCGCGGCGCGGATCATCATGGCTATCGCGAAGCCGTAGAGGAAGAGGCCAACCCCGAGCTGGGTCACCCGACGGGCCATGGTCAGCGCAGGAGTCATGGAGCCATCCAATTACTGAATTGGCCCTTGAACAAGATGCCAATTGCGCTAAAGTGGCCCCATGAGTACCGTGTCCGCGCGCGTTTTGGCCACCATGCTGGAGGGGTGGCGTGATGCCGGCACCGCCTACGCGGCGCTGGCCGACCGCATCCGGCTGCTCATCCTCGACGGGAGGGTTGCTCCGGGAACCCGCCTTGCCGCGGAGCGTGAACTCGCCGCGCAACTCGGGGTCAGCCGAACGACAGTCACCGCTGCCTATGCCGAGCTTCGCGATGCCGGCTACCTGCTGAGCGTCCGCGGCTCCGGCAGTGTCGCCCAGTTGCCCTTCCGACCTGTGCTCGTGCCCGCCCAGCAGCACTCCGAGTACCTCGACTTCAGCAAGGCGACGATGCCGGCGATCCCCGGTGTGGTTGCCGCCGCACAGCTCGCCGCCGAGCAGTTGCCCGCATACATCGGCGAGTCCGGTTTCGACCCCGTGGGGTTGCCGGCCCTGAGGGAGGCGCTCGCCGAGCGCTACACCCGGCGTGGGCTGGGGACCACCGCCGACCAGGTCATGGTGACTATCGGCGCGCAGCATGCGATCGCGCTCATCGCCCGCACTCTCCTGGCGCGTGGCGATCGTGCCCTCATCGAGAACCCGACATACCCGCACGCCCTCGACGCGCTCAAGGCGGCCGGCGCGCGCATCGCCACGGTCAACGTGTCGACTGACGACGGCTGGGATGAGGCGGCGCTCGAGCAAGCCATCCAGCGCACGAGCCCGTCGCTCGGCTACCTCATGCCCGACTACCACAACCCGACGGGGCGTTCGATGGATGTCGGGCTGCGCGAGCGCGTGCACGCCCTGGCCGCCCGGCACGGCACGACCCTCGTCGCGGACGAGACCATGGCAGAACTGGGGCTGGACGGCCGCACGAACACACTCCCGTTCGCCGTGCACGGCAGCGCGATCCTCGTCGGCTCGGTCGGCAAGACCGTGTGGGGCGGGGTGCGGCTCGGGTGGATCCGTGCCGACCGCAGTGTCATCCAGCGGCTGGTGCGCGCCCGCGCGTCGGGAGACCTCGGCACGCCGCTGCTCGAGCAGTTGCTCGTGCTCAACCTGCTCGGCGACATGGACGCGATCCTCGAGTCCCGGCGCGCGTACCTGCACGCGGGGCGGGATCGCCTCGAACGGCTTCTTGCCGCACGACTGCCGGACTGGCACGTGCCGCACGCCCAGGGTGGGCTCACCGCCTGGGTCAATCTCGGGCATCCGGTGAGCTCGCAGCTGGCCATCGCCGCCCGCAACGAAGGACTCATCATCGCGGCCGGCCCGCGCTTCGGCGTCGACGGAGCATTCGAGCGTTTCCTCAGGATGCCGTTCTCGTATGGAGAGGCCGACACGGTGCGGGCGGTGGATGCACTCGCCGCCGCATGGGTGTCGGTGGGCCGTCATCCCATGCCGGAGTCCGTTGCCGACTTCACGGCCTCGGTCGTGTAACTAATCCGACAGGAGTACACCCCCCGGAGGCAACGCAGGGATAATTCTGGGAGGCACGCTGGCGTGCGCTGACTCGCTCAATGGTCCCGCCCAACGCAGCAGAGAGTAACCAAGTGCATCTTCTATCCGTCTTCAGCCTGCGCAACCGTGCCCTGATCGCGCTCGTGACGATTGTCGTCGGCATCTTCGGCGGGATTGCACTCACCTCGCTCAAGCAGGAGCTCATTCCCTCCCTCTCGCTGCCGCAGATTTTCATCGTCTCCAGCTACCCCGGAGCCTCGCCCGCCGTCGTCGACAAGGATGTCTCGACTCCCATCGAGGCCGCGATCCAGGGCGTCGCGGGGCTCGACTCGACCACCGCAACCTCAAACGCGAACGTCTCCAGCATCACCGCCTCCTTCGCCTACGGCACGAACATCGCCACTGCCGAGCAGAAGGTGCAGCTCGCGATCAACCGAATCAAGTCGACGATCCCGAGTTCTGTCGACACCCAGGTGCTCACCTTCAACTTCTCCGACCTGCCGGTGATCCAGATCGCCGTGACGAGCGACCTGAGCCCACAGGACCTGGCGGCCAAGCTCAACAACTCGACTGTCGTCGCCCTCAAGAAGCTCGCCGACGTCAGCGATGCGAGCCTGCTCGGCACGTCCACGCAGCGAATCGTCATCACACCCGACCCCGAGAAGCTCTTCGCCGACGGACTCTCGAACCAGTCGATCCGCGACGCCCTCGACAACAACGGCGTGCTACTGCCGGCCGGGCAGATCACCGAGAACGACACGACCCTGACTGTGCAGGCTGGCCAGCGCATCGATTCCTCTGATGCCGTAGCCGCGCTCCCGCTGCTCGGCGGCCGCACCGGAGGGCTCGTCACGATCGCGGATGTCGCGACGGTCGCAGTCGTCGACGACCCCGTCACCGGCATCTCCCGGGTCAACGGCCAGCCCTCGGTGACGATCGCGATCACCAAGACGCCGGCAGGCAACACCGTCGCGGTCTCCCAGGAGGTCCGCAAGGCATTACCCGGCCTGGAGGCCGCACTCGGGAGCAACACCAGGTTCACCGTGGTGTTCGACCAGGCGCCATTCATCCAGGAGTCGATAAACAGCCTCGCGACCGAGGGCCTGCTCGGTCTCGCGTTCGCCGTGGTGATCATCCTGCTGTTTCTGCTGTCGGTGCGCTCGACCCTCGTGACGGCGATCTCCATCCCGGTGTCCGTGCTCATCACCTTCATCGGCATGCAGACTGCTGGCTACACCCTCAACATCATCACGCTGGGCGCTCTCACCATCGCCGTCGGCCGGGTGGTGGACGACTCGATAGTCGTGATCGAGAACATCAAGCGGCATATCGGTCTCGGCGAGGAAAAGCTGCACGCGATCCTGGCAGCGGTGCGCGAGGTCGCGGGAGCCGTGACGGCATCGACGGTCACGACGATCGCCGTCTTCCTGCCCATCGCGCTGGTCGGTGACATCACCGGCGAACTGTTCCGCCCCTTCGCACTGACCGTGACCATTGCGCTCACGTCATCCCTGTTCGTCGCCCTGACAATCGTGCCGGTGCTCGCCTACTGGTTCCTCGGCAACCAGAAGGCGCACAAACACGTCCCAGGCCCGGATGCGGCTGTCGTCGACGAGCTCGACAACCCCACGCGCCTGCAGCGCGGCTACCTCCCCGTGATCAAGTGGACGCTCAAGCGCCCGATCGCCACCATCCTCGCGGCGATCCTGCTGCTCGGCGGCACTGTCGCGCTCGTGCCGTTCATGAAGACGAACTTCATCGGCGACAGCGGCCAGAACACCCTCACGGTGAGGCAGACCCTGCCGCTGGGCTCGAGCCTGGACGCCAGGGATGCCGCGGCCAAGAAGGTGGAGACCGCGCTCGAGGGCATCGACGGCGTCAAGACCGTCCAGCTGTCCATCGGCTCCAGCGGAAGCTCACTGCGCCAGGCATTCTCCGGGTCTGGGGCATCCACCTTCTCGCTCACGACCGACCCGAAAGCCGACCAGGTCAAGCTCCAGGCGACAGTCCGCAAGGCGGTTGCCAAGATCAAGGATGCCGGCGACATCACTCTCGCCGGGGCATCCTCAGGTTTCGCGTCGTCGAACATCGCGATCAACGTCACCGCCACGAGCGACGCCGAGCTGCGCACCGCCACCGACGACCTCGTCGCGGCGGTGAAGAAGCTCTCCGTGGTCGCGCAAGCCACGAGCAACCTCTCCAATGACCAGCCGTTCATCGGGGTAACCGTCGATCGCGACAAAGCGGCGGCCGTCGGACTGAGCGAGATCGCGGTCGGCGGGATCGTCACCGCCGCCATGAACCCCAGTGCCGTCGGTTCGGTGGTCATCGCCGAGAAGACCCTGTCGATCTACATCCTCAACAGCAGCGCCCCGACCACGATCCAACAGCTCAAGGATTTCCAGATCCCGACGAGCACCGGCCTGGTCCCGCTCTCCGACCTGGCGACTGTCGAGCAGACCAACGGTCCTTCGAGCATCACGACGATCAGGGGCGAGCGCTCCGCGACCATCACCGTCACGCCCAACAGCAATGACACCGGCACCGCTTCCGCAGTCGTCTCCGCGGCTGTCGCGAAGGCGAACCTGCCCGCGGGTGCCGCCGCTACCCTCGGCGGGGTAACCGCCCAGCAGTCGGACGCGTTCAGTCAGCTCGGCCTCGCGCTGCTCGCGGCGATCCTCATCGTCTACGTGGTCATGGTGGCGACGTTCAAGAGCCTGCGCCAGCCGCTCCTGCTGTTGGTCTCCGTGCCGTTCGCCGCGACGGGCGCCATCGCGCTGCAGGTGATCTCGGGCATCCCGCTCGGTGTCGCCTCGCTCATCGGTGTGCTCATGCTCATCGGCATCGTCGTGACGAATGCCATCGTGCTCGTCGACCTCATCAACCAGTATCGAGTGCGTGGGATGTCGGCGCGCGATGCGATCGTGCACGGTGCCGCGCGACGCCTCCGTCCAATCCTCATGACCGCGTTCGCCACGATCTTCGCCCTCATCCCGCTCGGGGTCGGGCTTACCGGCAACGGCGGCGGCTTCATCTCGCAGCCGCTCGCGATCATCGTGATCGGCGGGCTCGTGTCATCCACTCTCCTGACTCTCGTGGTGCTGCCGACGCTGTACTACCTCGTCGAGGGTGCAAGGGAGCGGCGGAATGAGAAGCGCGCGGCGAAGGCGGTCGCCGCGGCTTAGAGCGCCTTTTCCATGCAGACGCTCGAGGCCGACCCGATGTATTCGCCGAATGGCGGAATGTGCGTGTATCCGCGCTTCTCGTAGAGGGCGATCGCGGCATGCGACCGCGTGCCGGTTTCGAGGCGGATGACGCCCACCCCCGCCGCGCGCGCGTGCCCTTCCACGCGCTCGAGCAGGCCCGCCGCAAGTCCCCGGCCGCGGGCGCGGTCTTCGACGAACAGCCGTTTCAGCTCGGCGGACCCGTCTTCCTTCGCGACAAGCGCAGCCATCCCCACAGCTTCGCCATCGACCCTCCCGACGAAGACGGTGACGCCGGGCTTCTCGAGGTCGGACAGCGGAAGCATGAAGCATTCTTCGGCGGGGTAGAGGGACAGCGCGAAGTCCTCGCCGAGTCGCAGCAGTCGTTCGACGGAATCCTGCCCGGCAGGCTCGATGGCGATGGTCATGGGCAATTGCTCTTGCGTCATCCAGCCAAACCTAGTGCTTAGGCTCCTAATGGAGTAACGTAGCCAAGTCGGCTCAAGACAGCACGGTTGTCCGTGCATGGGTTTGTAAGTCTTGCGGGCCGGGTTTGCCAGCGTGATGTCTGTGTAGAAAAGCACAGGCAGCTGGCGACAATCACACGAATGTATGTGACGGCCTCGGTCAAAGACTGCCCGGGTTCAGTAGTGCTTGCCCACGGCTTGGTTTCAAGCGTGGTGCACGCCCTCTCTTCATGCAGAACAAAGAGAACCCAGAAAGAATCATGCCCAACTTCAGCAAGCCCTCCACCGGAGGCAAGAAGCCGTACAAGTCCGAGGCGCCCAAGGGTGCCCAGCGCGAAGGCCACCGCGGTTACCGTGCCGACGCGGCATCCGCAGCGCCTAAGAAGCGTTGGACACAGGATGACCGTGCCGCCCGCACCGGCGACCGCCCGGCTCGCCCCGCGGCTGCTGGTCGGTCCGACGACCGTCGCCCCGACTGGAGCCCCGCACCGAAGCGTGCCGCGACGGAGCGCCCGACCTACGGCGATCGCCCGGCGTATGGCGACCGCAAGCCCGCGCGTCCCAGCTACGGAGGCCGTCCTGCGGTCGAGCGTCCCTCTTACGGCGACCGTCCGGCTCGTCCCTCCTACGACCGCACCGAGCGTCCCGCTCGTCCGGCGTACGGTGCCCGCACCGAGCGCCCGGCGTACGACCGCACGGAGCGTCCCGCTCGCCCGGCCTACAACCAGGACCGCCCTGCCCGCGACGACCGTGCACCTCGCACCGAGCGTCCGGCATACAACGCGGACCGCCCTGCCCGTCCGGCATACAACCGCGACGACCGTGCACCCCGCACGGAGCGTCCGGCATACAACCAGGACCGCCCGGCTCGTCCGTCGTACGACCGTGGCGAGCGTCCGGCCTACAACAACGACCGTCCGGCCCGCCCGAGCTACGACCGTGCCGAGCGCCCGAGCTACAACCAGGACCGCCCCGCCCGTCCGTCCTATGACCGTGCAGACCGACCGGCACGTGCCGAGCGCCCCGCGTACGACCGCGCGCCCCGTCGCGACTTCGACGACCGCGCGCCCCGCCGCGAGAGCGACTTCTACAAGGCGCATGCCAGCAACGGCGGACCCGTCGAAGACGTCGTGCTCGAGCGCCTCGAAGCAGCTGTCGTGACAGCGAGTGATGTCGAAGGCGTGACCTTCGGTGATCTCGGCCTGGGCAGCAACATCGTGCGCCAGCTCGCGAGCATGGGTGCTGAAGCTCCCTTCGCGATCCAGGCGGCGACCATCCCGGATGTGCTCGCCGGCAAGGACGTGCTCGGTCGCGGCAAGACCGGCTCCGGCAAGACCATCGCCTTCGGCGCGCCGCTCGTCGAGCGCCTCATGGAGAACAACGGTGGCAAGGATCGCCAGATGGGCCGCAAGCCGCGCGCCCTGATCCTCGCCCCCACCCGTGAGCTCGCCATGCAGATCGACCGCACGGTGCAGCCCATCGCGCGCTCGGTCGGCCTGTTCACCACGACGATCGTCGGTGGCGTGCCCCAGTTCAAGCAGGTCTCAGCGTTGCAGCGGGGCGTCGACATCGTCATCGCGACCCCCGGTCGCGTCGAGGACCTCATCGAGCAGGGCCGGCTCGACCTGTCCAACGTCTTCGTTACGGTGCTGGACGAGGCCGACCACATGTGCGACCTGGGCTTCCTCGAGCCGGTGCAGCGCATCCTGCAGGAGACGAAGGATGGCGGCCAGAAGCTGCTCTTCTCCGCCACCCTCGACAAGGGCGTCGCTACCCTCGTCAACCAGTTCCTGGTCGAGCCGGCAGTGCACGAGGTCGCGGGTGAGGACCAGGCGTCCTCCACCATCGACCACAAAGTGCTGCTCATCGAGCAGCGCGACAAGCGCGAGATCATCCAGCAGCTCGCCTCCGGCAGCGGCAAGACGCTCATCTTCACGCGCACCCGCGCGTTTGCCGAAGAGATGAGCGACTACCTGGAAGACGCCGGGATTCCCGCGACGAGCCTGCACGGAGACCTCAATCAGTCGCGCCGCACGCGTAACCTCCAGTTGCTCACGAGCGGCCGCGTTAACGTGCTCGTTGCCACGGATGTCGCGGCACGCGGCATCCACGTCGATGACATCTCACTCGTGATCCAGGCGGACGCCCCGGAGGAGTACAAGACGTACCTGCACCGCAGCGGCCGCACCGGCCGGGCGGGAAAGGCCGGCACCGTCGTCACGCTCATCAACCGCAACCGCCGTCGCAAGATGGACGAGCTGCTCGGTCGCGCCGAGATCGAGGCCACCTCGGTCTACGCGGCTCCGGGCGACGCGGTGCTCGACGAGCTCGCCGCCCTGTAGCTGATATCGAAGGCGCCCGTCCCTCGCGGGGTGGGCGCCTTCGTCGTTCCGGATCGCCGAACGGGCGGCGCCTTTTCGCTCTCGTTCGCTGTCGGCAGGTGGTGTGCTTCCGGCAACGTATGGCACAGTGCCATACGTTGGTGAAATGGCAATCCGCTCCTTCGCCGAAGCCGACACCGATGCCGTCGTGCAGCTCTGGGAGGACTGCGGCCTCACGCGCCCATGGAACGACCCGCGCAAGGACATCGCGCGCAAGCTCGAGGTGCAGCGCGACCTGTTTCTGGTGCTCGAAGAGGATGCCCGCATCGCGGGCTCGGCGATGGTCGGCTTCGACGGCCACCGCGGCTGGGTCTACTACCTCGCCGTGGACCCGGGATTCCGCGGCCGCGGGTTCGGGCGCGCGCTCATGCAGCGCGCAGAGCAGCTGCTCATCGAGCTGGGCTGCCCGAAGTTCAACCTGCAGGTACGGGTGGGCAACGAGGCCGTGCTCGCCTTCTATCGCAGCCTCGGTTACGTGGAGGATCCCGTTGCCAGCATGAGCAAGCGGCTCATTCCCGACGACTGAAACGCCGTCATCCCCCGATCAGCGCTCGGGGGGCCAGGGCTCGGCGGCCATCGCCTCGAGGGCAGGCAGCGCCGCGGCGAGCGCCGCGGCATCCGCTCGGTCAAGCTGTCCGAACAGGTCGGCCACCAGCTCTGCCCGCGCGGAACGAGCCTGAATGATCGTCTCGATTCCGGCCTCGGTCGCCTCGATGAGGAAAGCGCGTCCGTCGGCGGGATCGACCGCCCGGCTGACAAGGCCCCTGGCCTCCAGTTCGGTGACGAGTCGCGTGGCGCTCGGCGCAGAGACCAGCTCGCGCTGGGCGAGGTCGGCGAGGCGGATCGGCCCTTGCTTACCGATGGTGGCGAGGGCCGAGAGAAGCCCGTGGCTGAGCCCACCTCCGGCCGCGCGGAGCCGGCGCGAGAGCCTCCCGATCGACAGCGCGAGCCGACCCGGTACATCGTTCCCCGCGCTCATGCGTGCACGGCGGCGCTCGCAGCCACCGGCTCCTCGTCCTTGTGCACGTACTTCTTGCCCCGAGCCAGTGAGACGCCCGCGCCGACGAAGGACATGAGGGCCGCCGCGATGAACACGATGACCAGGCCGTCGTGGAAGGGCCCGGAGATCAACTGCGGGAAGAACTCCTTGCCCGTGAGCGCCGCCGAGTCGGACGCGCTGATCGTGTTCAGTGCGCCGGTGGGCGCGAGGAGCGCCTGGATGGGGTTATAGCCGAGGAACGCCGCGAACAGGCTGCCGACGGGGGGCGTGCCGGCGACCGTCGTTGCGACCGATGTCGAGACACCGTGGGCGACGAGCCCGTTTTTCAACACCGCAGGCAGCGAGGCCGAGAGGCCGGCGACCATGAGCGAGAAGAAGACCCCGATGGACAGGGAGCTGCCCGCGTTGAGCAGTGTTCCGGCGAGTCCGGATGCCGATCCGCGTTGGCTGGCAGGCACGCTGTTCATGATTGCCGTGCGGTTGGGAGCGGCGAACAGGCCGGAGCCGACGCCGTTGAGCCCGGTCAGCAGCGCGAATGCCCAGTACGGGAAGTCGACAGGCAGGAACAGCAGCCCGATGAATGTCAGGCCGCAGATGACGAGCCCGAAGGTGGAGAACACCCTGGCGCCGAACCTGTCAGATAGCGCCCCAGAGATCGGCCCGGCCACGAGGAATCCGATCGTCAGCGGCAGGAGGTAGATCCCCGCCCAGAGCGGAGTGCTCTCGTAGCTGTACCCGTGCAGCGGCAGCCAGATGCCCTGCAGCCAGATGATGAGCATGAACTGCAGGCCGCCCCGGCTGATCGCCGCGAGCAGCCCGGCAAAGTTGCCGGTGGCGAAGGCGCGGATGCGGAACAGCGAGACCGCGAACATCGGCTCCGTGGTGCGCATCTCGATAACGACGAACGCGGCGAGCAGCAGGATGCCGCCCCCGATGCCGCCGAGAACCCAGGGGTTGGTCCAGCCCGTCGAGCTGTCACCGTAGGGCTGGATGCCATACGTGATGCCGGCCAGCAGTGCGGTCAGGCCCACCGCGAAGGTGATGTTGCCCGGCCAGTCCATCCTTGCTTTGCGCCTGGTACCGGTTTCGTGCAGTGAGGTGTAACCCCAGATGGTTCCGATGATGCCGATCGGCGCGCTCACGATGAAGACGGCGCGCCAGTCGATTCCGGCGAGCAGCCCTCCCGCGATGAGTCCGATGAAACTGCCCGCAATGGCGGCGACCTGGTTGATGCCGAGCGCCATACCGCGCTTGTCGGCGGGGAACGAGTCCGTGAGGATGGCGGTCGAGGTTGCCATGAGCATGGAGCCACCGACGCCCTGGACGAGCCGCCAACCGATGATCCAGAGCGCGGCATCGCTGCCATCGAATGGCACGATTGCCAACGCGATGGCCGCTACCGTGAAAATGGCGAACCCGAGGTTGTAGATCCGCACTCGGCCGAACATGTCGCCGAGTCGTCCGAAGCTCACGACGAGCACGGCGGTGATGAGGGTGTACCCCATGATGATCCATAGCAGGTAGCTGACATTGCCTGGCTCGAGCGGATTGAGGTGGATGCCGCTGAAGATAGCCGGCAGCGAGATCAGCACTATCGAGGAGTTGATAGTCGCGATCAGCATGCCGATGGTGGTGTTGCTGAGGGCGACCCAGCGGTAGTTGGGGTGATCGCTGTGGAACGCGCCGGAACGGGCCATCGGTAGTAACGCCTTCAATTAGTTGTATGTAAGTAACTAATCATAGGGCAGCGCTCGCCCCGTCGGGACCGCGCGGTGGCACGCTGGCCGACAGCTAGTCAGTCGTCGGCCGGCGCCTGCGAGCGGCCATCAGCAGCAGGCCGATAACGAAGAGTCCACCCCCGAGCGCGATGTTTCCGCTGGGATCAGTGCCGGTGGAGGCGAGGCCAGGGGCGCTATAGGAGACCTGCAGCAGGGTGCCATTTGCTCCGATCCTAAAGACGACCTTGATATACGGGCTGCCGTTGTTGGCTGTTGTCGTCAGCGTGATGCTGTGCCAGCCGACCTCGAGTCCGGAGGGGATGGTGACTGTCGTAAGTATCGACCCGGTCACCGTCGCATGCCCCGAGGCGAGGAGGATGGGGCTCGAGTGCAGGATGATCGTGTAGTCGGCGCCCGGCTGCATTCCCTCGCCCGTGGCCGTCGCGGTGCCACCTGCCACATCGTCGCCGACGTCGAATCCGAACCGGAAATCGGCGTTCGGCTCGCTGGGCCCGGGCGCGAGTGGGGCGAGCACGGTGCCGGTGAGCTGGGCAAGCAGACCGTTGTTATCCGTCTCCACGTTGGCGTCCCAGACCGCGATCCACACGTTATACGCGCCGGCTGTCGTTGGGGTGCCGAAGATGTGCAGAGCGGGAGCGAGGTTCGCACTATATGCGTCCACGATCTCGTACTGCAGGCCAGCGGGCAGATTGTGGGTGGTCTCCATCCCACCGCCGGAGGTCCAGTCCCAGAAATCGCCGGTGGGGCTGATGGTCGCGTCGAAGGGCACGCCAACTCGCAGTTCGCCGAGTGTGGGAGACCACGACCTCACCGGGCCGTCGAGCACCGTGAAGCCAAGAGAGGTGTTGACGTGACCGCCGAAGGCGTCGTAGCCCTCCATCGCCACGCTCGTGTCACCAGGGCTGGTCGGGGTGCCAAAGATTCGGATCGAAGGCGGATACCCGCGGTTCCAGCTGTTCAGGATCTGGAAGCCGAGCCCATCCGGAAGGTAGTCAAGCACGCTGATGTCACCACCGAGGCTCCAGTCCCACGGCCCGCCCGCAGGCATCTGGAACGTTTCGTCGTAGGCGATGCCCACGGTCAGGTCGCCGAGGTCGGGTGTCCAGTCCCAGGTCGGGCAGGCCTCGGTCAACGGATCAAGATCTGAACCGAAGTAGGAGTCGACCGACTGGGCGATGGTCTCCGCAGCCGTGACATTGGCGGCATCCAGGCAGCTGTAGTCGAGCATGCCGACCGTGTAAGTCAAGGTTCCTCCCGTGCTCACGAGCACCGTCGTCTGGTCCTGGCTATCCGTGGTTTGCCACTCGTAGTCGCCCGCGGCCGAAACGGAGTGCGTGAGAATCGGATCCCAGCCGGCGGTGTCATGCGAGACTCGCCATTCGCCTGAGCCGCTCCAGACTGACTGCTGGTCGGAACCGACGTTCCCGAAGAAGTCGAACGGCACGTCCACGAGCGCGTGGGTCGTGTGGTCGCGCACCTCGATCACCCAGCGCACGAACGAGCCGGCGAAGGTGCGAATCACTGTCACGTCGACAGTGCGGCTGTAGACCGGCAGGTAGATGTCATTGTCGGTGAGGGTGAGCACCGTGCGGCCGGCTACGTCGGACCTGCTCTCGGTGTCGGCCGTCACGTAGTAGTCGCTGTGGCCTCCGCCCTGGATGAGCCAGAGCCGGCCGAACCCGTCGAAGGCGTCGGTTCGGCGACCGGTGCCCGCGTCATTCAGAGACGGATCCGTTGCGCAGATGTTTGTCCAATAACTGGACTGGGTCTCGATCCGATCGATGTTCGTGCCGGTGCCGCCGGAGGTGCACAACTGGCTGGCGTTCGTCGTGCTCGCCGGGTCAGCCAGACTGGCGTCGTAATTCTGCTGGGGCCAGCTGGCCGGCCCACCTGCGGTGGCGTCATCCCAGTTGGAGGGGGACGGGGCGAATTGCGCGAGGTCAGCGGAGTACCAGACGACCGAGCCATTCGGAAAGGTAAAGCGCAATTTGTAGGTGCGCAGCGCGTCACCCGCACCGCCGCTGGGCGCGGTCAGGTCGTACACGCCGTTCTCGTCGGTGGTGGCCTCTGCGTAGGGCTCGCTGTCCTGGCCGTCGACCGTCGAGATCAGGTCGACAACGGTGCCGGGCGCGTAGCTCGAGCTGCCTCCGATCCACTGGAGCGCGTGGCCATGAACGGCGTACTGGTAGCTGGGTACCACCGGTGCAGCCAGGTAGATGCTGTAGACCGTGTTGCCCCAGGTGGACGGCCCACCGACAGTGGCATCACCCCAGTTGCTGGTGGATGTCGTCCAGGGGGCACCGTTCGAGTCGTAGTAGAGAACCTCCCCTGTCGGGTAGGTAAAGCGCACCTTGTAGCTGCGGGCGAGATCCGCCGGGTTGTTCATCGGGGCGTAGAGCACGTAGCCGGCGTCGGGCGCTTGCGTGGTCACGCTCGTCACCGGTTCACCGCCGACGCCGCCATCAACGTCCATCAGGTCGGCGACTACCCCGGCGGTGCGCGTGGTGTCTGACCATTGCGTGGCTCCGGCCGTTCCGGTGAGCGCGTAGCCGTAGACGTAGCCCTGGTAATACGGTGTGGTGACTGTGGACGAAGCCGCAACGGCGGAAGTCTCGGTGTCCGGTTGCACACATCCGCCCGAAGCCATTACTACGAACTCGTAGCCGGCACCGTTACCAAGCACCGCAGTCGTGTAGGTATAGCTGAGCACGCCGTCGCCCACCGAGGCGGTGAGAGCACCTGTGCCGCCGGCATTGTCAGACCAGGTCACGGCGGGCTGGTTGGTTGCACAGTCAGTCTCACCCAGCTGTTGCAACTCCACAGTGAAGGTGACCGCGTCGAAGATTCCTGGTGTCTCGTTGTCGGGCGAGACGGAAATGTTTGCATACCCGTTGTTGGAAGGCAGTCCGCTGGCGAACGCTGCGGTCGAGGAAGCGACGCTGAGCCCCGCCGTGGCCAGTGCAAGCGAAGAAATTGCAGCAAGGCCGCTGGCGATCCGCTGGCGTGTGCTCCTGGCGAGCTGTGACTCTGGCATCTGTAGAACTTCCCGTTCTCGAAGTTGAGTGCAGGTGCCAGAGGTGAAATCGGATGCCGGCAGCAGGGACCGCCCAGCCATTCCCCTGGCTGTCGAGTCGAATCCCCACAGCGAGATCAGCACGTGATCTCCCCTGCCGTCGAGGCTATATCGGGGTGCACAGCACGTCACCACCCAGTGGAGGTGCCACCCGGAGGGGGCGTGATCTCGCGCTGACCTCGCGGCCCTCAGGCGAGAGCCAGGAGCGCGGCGGCCAGGA
Source organism: Rhodoglobus sp. (assembly GCA_025464445.1). GTDB lineage: Bacteria > Actinomycetota > Actinomycetes > Actinomycetales > Microbacteriaceae > Rhodoglobus. The sequence continues at coordinate 30,371 of JAODLY010000018.1, forward strand.
GGGCTACGACAAGGCCGATCCATTGCACGATCGCAACGCGCTCCTTGAGCACGACCGCTGCCAGCACGATCGTTCCGGCGGGTGAGAGGGCGTTCAGCACCGAGACGACGGAGAGGTCACCGAGGCGCAGCGCGAGCAGGAAGAGGATGCACGCCGCCGAGTCGGTGAGCCCGGAGTAGACGCCGAGAGCTATGCCGGACGTCCACCGGCTGCCCGCCGCCTGCCAGCGCGACGGCCCGGTGGCGATCCGGCGGACCAGTACGGCCGTCCAGGTGATCAGGCCCGCGACGGCGAAGACGACGACGAGTGGAGCGATTCCGCTGTCTGTCGGTGAGAGGTCGATGAAGAACAGGTACAGGCCGACAGCGATCCCTGCGCCCACGGCCATGACGATGCCGCGGGGGGTGGCCCGTACCGCGCCCGCACCGGGCACGAAGCAGATCAACAGCACAGCGACGAGCCCGACGGCCATCCCGAGGTAGCCGAGCCCGCTGAGCCGTTCGCCCCGCGCGAAGGCGATGCTTATCGGCACGACAGCTGAGACGAGGGCCATGATGGGCGCGAGAATCGACATCGGCCCGATGGCCAGGCAACCGTAGAGCAGCGCGAGGGCGACGGCACCCGCGGCGCCGGCCGCCGCTCCCCAGGCGAGTGCGCCTGCGCTGTATGTGGCCCCGAAGAACGGGGAGGCGATGAGCAGCAACGCCACCCCGGCGATGGAGTTGATCGCCGTGACCGTCTCCGCGCGCAGGCGAGTGGCGGCCCGCCCGCCGAAGAAATCGCTCGCGCCGTAGATGAACGAGCCGAGAAGTCCCAGCAGCGCGCTCAGCATTCCCCCACTCTGGCAGAGGCCAGCGGTGTCGTCGGGGCCTCCGCTTAGAATCGGCGCATGAGCCCAGCCCTTTCGATCCTGGAGAAGACCTTCGGGTACTCGAGCTTCAGGGGCCAGCAGGCCGAGATCATCCAGACGATGATCGACGGCGGAGACGCCCTGGTGCTCATGCCCACGGGCGGTGGCAAGTCGCTGTGCTACCAGATTCCCGCGCTCGTGCGCGAGGGCACCGGCGTCGTGATCTCCCCGCTCATCGCGCTCATGCAGGACCAGGTGGATGCCCTCTCCGCCGTAGGGGCGCGTGCGGCGTTCCTCAACTCGACGCAGGGGGCCGAGGAGCGGCAGCGCGTGGAGGCGGCCTTCGTCGCCGGGGAGCTCGACCTGCTCTACCTCGCGCCGGAGCGGTTGCGCGTGGCATCCACTGCCGACCTGCTCGACCGCGGCACCATTGCGCTGTTCGCGATCGACGAGGCGCACTGTGTCTCGCAGTGGGGCCACGACTTCAGGCCCGACTACCTGCAGCTGTCGGTGCTGCACGAACGCTGGCCCACGGTGCCGCGCATCGCGCTCACCGCGACAGCGACAGCGGCGACCCGCAGGGAGATCGCGCAGCGACTGCAGTTGACGGATGCGAAGCAGTTCGTGTCGAGCTTCGACCGTCCGAACATCCAGTACCGCATCGAGGCGAAACAGCAGCCGCTGCAACAGCTGCTCACCCTGATCCGCACCGAGCACCCCGGAGATGCCGGCATCGTGTACTGCCTGTCGCGGGCATCCGTGGAAAAGGCGGCGGAGTTCCTCGTGGAGAACGGCATCCCGGCCCTGCCCTACCACGCGGGTCTCGACTCGCGGGTGCGGGCCGCAAACCAGAACCGGTTCCTGCGCGAAGACGGCATGGTGATGGTCGCGACAATCGCGTTCGGCATGGGCATCGACAAGCCCGACGTGCGCTTCGTGGCCCACCTCGACTTGCCCAAAAGCGTCGAGGGCTACTACCAGGAGACCGGACGGGCGGGCCGCGACGGGCTGCCCGCTACAGCTTGGCTCGCCTATGGACTTCAGGATGTCGTGCAGCAGCGCCGCATGATCGACCAGTCGGAGGGGGACCTGGCCCACCGCCGCAACCTCACCGCCCACCTGGACGCGATGCTCGCGCTGTGCGAGACGATCGAATGCCGCAGGATGCAGTTGCTCGCCTACTTCGGCCAGGTCTCGGAGCCCTGTGGCAACTGCGACACCTGCCTGTTCCCACCGGAGACCTGGGACGGCACGGTGCCGGCCCAGAAGCTGCTCTCGACGATCGTGCGCCTGCAGCGCGAGCGCGGCCAGCGGTTCGGCGCCGGGCATCTCATCGACATCCTGCTCGGTAAAGCAACCCCCAGGGTCACCCAGCACGGGCATGACGCGATCTCGACCTGGGGCATCGGGCAGGACCTCTCCGACCAGGAGTGGCGGGGGGTGGTGCGCCAGCTGCTGGCGCAGGGGTTGCTCGCCGTCGAGGGAGAGTACGGCATCCTCGTGATCACCGACTCGACCGCGAGCGTCCTCTCAGGCCAACGCAAGGTGATGCTCAGGCGCGAGGCGCCCAAGCGCTCGAAGGCCGCGAAGAAGGCGACATCCGCGGGGTTGCTGCCCGAGCACGCGCTGCCGCTCTTCGAGGCACTGCGGGCGTGGCGGGCCGAAGTCTCCCGCGACCAGGGTGTGCCCGCCTACATCGTGTTCGGGGACGCCACCCTGCGCGGCATCGCTGTGACTCGGCCGGCTTCGACCGCCGAGCTCGGCACGATCAGCGGGGTCGGGGAGAAGAAACTCGAACAGTACGGCGACGCGCTGCTCGCCTTAGTCGCCGGTTCAGCCATGGTTTCCGGCGGGTAGCGGCCGCCGTGCGTTGTCGGGTCCCGCCAAGTGGCGAGGCCCCGCGCCCGGCCGCTTTCGTGAGACATCTACCGTGAACTGGGCGATTCTTTGTCGCAGACGTACCGTGGAGGCATGAGCCAGCTCACCGACCGCACAACTCCTGCCAGCCGCGCTGGCACCCCCGCCACGCAGGTCACGGCGCCCGTGGTGGATGTCGCGGCACTCGGCGAAGTACTGATGGGCAGGTGGGCGGACATCCGCCGCAAATCGCGAGCACTCGCGGCGCGGCCGGAGCTCAGGCGCATCCCGGGCCTCTCCATGGAGGACCACCGCGCGCGCGTGATGGAGCAGCTGCACCTGCTCGTCGCGGAGAATGCCGTGCACCGGGCGTTTCCGAAGTCGGTCGGCGGCGGTGAGGATGCGGGCGGCAACATCGCCGGCTTCGAAGAGCTCGTGCTCGCCGATCCTTCGCTGCAGATCAAGTCGGGGGTGCAGTGGGGTCTTTTCGGCGCCGCAGTCATGCACCTGGGCACCGAGTACCACCACAAGACATTTCTTCCCGGCATCATGAATCTCGAGGTGCCCGGCGCCTTCGCGATGACCGAGACCGGGCACGGCTCGGATGTCGCGGCGATCGGCACCACGGCCAGCTACGACCCGGGCTCCAAAGAGTTCGTGCTCGACACCCCGTTCCGCGCGGCCTGGAAGGACTACCTCGGCAATGCCGCTGTGGACGGTCGCGCCGCCGTGGTCTTCGCGCAACTCATCACGCAGGGCGTCAACCACGGGGTGCATGCGTTCTACGTCCCGATCCGGGATGACGCGGGGTTCCTGCCCGGCATCGGTGGCGAGGATGACGGCCTGAAGGGCGGCCTCAACGGCATCGACAACGGCCGGCTGCATTTCACCGGCGTGCGGGTGCCGCGGCTCAACCTGCTCAACCGCTACGGGGATGTTGCTGAGGATGGCACATACAGCTCGCCGATCGCGAGCTCCGGCCGCCGTTTCTTCACCATGCTGGGCACTCTCGTGCAGGGCCGCGTCTCCCTCGATGGGGCCGCGGTGGTCGTGAGCAAGCTCGCCCTCACGATTGCCATCTCCTACGGGTCGCAACGCCGGCAGTTCACTGCGGCGAGCGACACCGAAGAAGAGGTGGTGCTCGACTACCAGCGCCACCAGCGCCGGCTGCTGCCTCGACTGGCGACCACGTATGCCATGTCGTTCGCGCACGACGTCTTCCTCGCCAAGTTCGACGATGTCTTCAGCGGCGCCCATGACACCGATGCCGACCGCCAGGATCTCGAAACCCTCGCGGCGGCCCTCAAGCCGCTGAGCACCTGGGCGGCACTGGACATCCTGCAGGAAGCCCGCGAAGCCAGCGGCGGCGCCGGATTCCTCGCCGAGAATCGCCTGACGGCGCTGCGCGCAGACCTCGACGTGTACGCGACGTTCGAGGGCGACAACAACGTGTTGCTGCAGTTGGTCGCGAAGCGCCTGCTCACCGACTACTCCAAGAAGTTCGCGAGCGCGGATGCCGGCGCGCTCGCCCAGTACGTCGCGGCCCACGCGGGGGACGCCGCGTTCAACCGCACCGGACTGCGGCGGCTCGCGCAGTCCGTCGTGGACTTCGGTTCGACCGCGCGCTCCGTCGGCTACGTCAGGGACACCGACTCGCAGCGCCAGTTGCTCACCGACCGCGTGCAGTCGATGGTCGCCGAGATCGCGGGGCGACTGCGCAATGCGAGCAAACTCCCGAAGATGGAGGCCGCGCAGCTCTTCAACAGCAACCAGAACGCGCTCATCGAGGCCGCCCGCGCCCATGGCGAACTGCTGCAGTGGGAGGCGTTCACCGAAGGACTCAGGCGCATCGACGACCCGGGCACCCGCGTGGTGCTGACCTGGCTGCGCGACCTGTTCGGCCTCGGCCTCATCGAGAAGAACGCGGCCTGGTACCTCATCCACGGACGCATCTCCGCCCAGCGCGCCCTCGCGATCACGAGCTACATCGACGACAGGCTCCTGCCGCGGCTGCGCGAGCACGCACTCCCACTCGTCGCGGCATTCGAGTTCACACCGGAACTGATCGGCGCCCCGATCGCGCTCGGGGCCGAGAAGGAGCGGCAGGACGAGGCGATGGCCTACTACCGCACCCAGCGCGAGTCGGGCACTGCGCCGTTGCCCGAGAAGGCCGCCGTCACGAAGAAATAGGCGCCCGGCCTAGGCTGGGTTTTGCCTCCCCGGTCGAAACGGACACCTATGCAGCCGCACGATATCGCCACCCTGCCCACCCTGGTTTTCGGGGAGCCCGGCGACTTCCGCGAGTGGATCGTGAACGAGATACTCTCCGGCCGCAAGACCGCGACGACAAATCTCGAGGTCGCCTTCCACTTGAACCGGGCGGCGATTCCCCTGGTCGGGGAAGAGCGAGCCCTTATCGACTCGACAGACCGCAGGGTCGCTGTGCTGCGCTACGTCGAGGTGGCGCGCACGAGCATTGCGATGATCGACCAGCGGCTCGCCCTGCACGAGGCGACGTCCATCGAGCACTGGCGCGACATCCACCGCGACTACTGGCTCTCACTCGTGCCCGCGATCAGGGACCATCTCGGTGACCCCGACTGGCAACTCGATGAGACCGAGCCCGCGATCTGCACGGTATTCGAGATCGTCGAGATAGTCGCACCATGATGGCCGTGGCGACCGTGGATTCGGTGCTGCCCCAACTTCTCGAGGCGAGCGACTACCTCGACCAGGAGACTCTCGATCTCATCGCGAAGGGCGAGACTTTGCGCCTCGGCTGAACGCGCCCGCCGGAGTAGCGTCGAGGTATGACGTTCAACGACAACGCCAACATCGATCCGAGCAAGGTCAGCCGTCGCGGCCGGAACACGGGGATAGCGGTCGGCGGCGGTGGCGGCCTGCTCGTGGTTGGCCTGTTCATCCTGTCGCAGGTGCTCGGGGTCGACCTGACCGGGCTCGCGACAGGTACGGGCGCTGGCCAGGGTACCGACGCGCCGATAACGCCATGCCAGACAGGGCAAGACGCGAACGCGAGCATCGACTGCCTCGTGGCCGGTGCCGCAAACTCGCTCGACACGTACTGGTCGAGCGAGCTGCCGACACTCGGTGTCGACTACACCTCGACACATGTCGTGCTCTTCACCGATCAGACGAACACGGGATGCGGCGGTGCGACGAGCGCAGTCGGCCCCTTCTATTGCCCACCCGACCAGGTCATCTACCTCGACACCGCCTTCTACGACGACCTGCGCACCCGCTTCGGCTCGACCGGAGGGCCGCTCGCCGAGATGTATGTCGTCGCGCACGAGTGGGGACACCACATCCAGAACATCAGCGGCATCATGGATGGCCTCAGCCTGCAGGACACGGGCCCGGCCTCGGATTCGGTGCGTCTCGAGCTGCAGGCCGACTGCTTCGCGGGCGCCTGGGTGGGTGCGGCACCCACCATTACCGACGCGGATGGTGTCGCGTTTCTCGGCCCCGTGACGGACCAGCAGATCCAGGATGCCCTGAGTGCCGCCGCCGCGGTCGGAGACGACCGCATCCAGGCGCAGTCCGGCCAGGTGTCGCCAGAGACCTGGACCCACGGCTCGAGCGAGAACCGCCAGAAGTGGTTCATGACCGGTTACCAGGGCGGCCCGGATGCGTGCAACACCTTCCAGGTCGCGACGCCGTAGCGCCACCGCTGCGTCGAATCAGCGTGCCGCGGCGTACTGCGCCCTGCTAGATTGCGGGCACAGCAAACGGAGGTCATCGTGGGCAATCGCCGGATCGTCCTGTCCATCGCCGCAGCCGCGAGCCTGCTGGCGCTGCTCGCCGCCTGCAGTCCTGCTGCTCCGGCTCCCAGCGAGTCGCCCTCGGTAGTCGCGGGACCCAGCGCGCCCGCCACCCCGACCTCGACACCTGCCCGTGAGCCGGCACTGTTCGTCGCGCCCGCGAACTGCGAGCAGATGCTCGGCGCCGCGCTCATCGCCGAGATCACCTCGGACGGCCACGTGCTGTTCAGCTCCTCGGACGGCACGGGCATCTACTACCCCAACGAGTCACAGCAGCAGGGCGGCTTCCAGTGCCAGTACGGCAAGGACATGGTCGACCTGAGCACGTTCGAGCTCGACGCCCAGGCGCTGACCCAGCAGGCGCATGAGGGCGTGATCTCGATCCTCGACGCTGGCGGGTATACGAAGACTGTCGAAGGGGATGTCGTGACCTACGCCCAGGTCGGCGACGAGATGGGCACCCAGACCTACCTGCACGTCGTGCGCCCAGACAGCTGGATCACGGGGTGGAGTTCGTTCGGCGGCGACACGCAGTTCGCGAAGATCAGCTCATACGTTGCGACTGTCGGGCAGCAGCTGTACCCGACTCAGTAGGAGTCAGTGCACGAGGCCGGCGAGCAGCGGCGGATACGCGATGCCGGCAAGGATCGTGAGCGCAGCGAGGATCACGATGGCCGCCATGGCGACGAGTGCCAACTGTCCCAGGATCGCGACGACGCCGAAGAATCTCATGGGTCCAAACCTATTGCAGCGTGGTGGCTCCGACCGGCGTCGATCCGGTGACCTTTCGATTTTCAGTCGAACGCTCTACCAACTGAGCTACAGAGCCGTGCAGCACGACCGCTCGTGAGAGAAGCCATACTTTGCGACCCTGACCGGACTTGAACCGGCGACCTCCGCCGTGACAGGGCGGCGCGCTAACCAACTGCGCTACAGGGCCTAGCTATTTTGATCTGCTCAGGCATTGCTGCCTGTTGTTTGGTGACCCCAACGGGATTCGAACCCGTGCTGCCGCCGTGAAAGGGCGGTGTCCTAGGCCACTAAACGATGGGGCCGCGAAGTCACAGAACTTCTTAGCTACCGAGGGTCAAGCATAAGGGGGCGCCCGTGAATTGCCAAACGGGTGCCAGATCGGCCAAAGCCGCCGAATGTCCGCGGCATCTCCCGGCCCTCGTTGTAGCTTCAACTCGTTGTTGAACCTTTTGCAAAAGGGGTGAAACACGTCACTACTGGGCAATCCGGCGGTCTGTTGCTACTGTTAGCGATGTTAACAGTGTTACCAACGTGACTCGTCGCGACGGAGAACACGATTCGGGGAGCAATGGCAAGCACGCACATCGGCCGGGGGGCATCGGCCACCAGCGGTCTGCGATTCGGCAGGCGTCGCCTTGTGGCGATCGCAGCCGTGCTCGCGATGCTCGCGACCGGCGCTGTCGTCGAAGCCGACGCGGCGTGGGCCAAGGACTATCCGACTTGGGCAGATGTCGCAGCCGCCCGCAACAACGAATCGGCGACCAAGGCTGCCGTCGACCAGATCCAGGCGCTGCTTGTGGCCCTCCAGGCGGAGGCCACCCGCACCGCCGCGGACGCGAAGGCCAAGGGCGAGCTGTGGGCGGCTGCCGACCGCAAGTTCCAGGAAGCGGCATCCAAGGCCCAGAACCTGCAAGACCAGGCGGATGCCGCGAACACTGTGGCAACCGCATCCGAGCAGCGCGCCGGCCAGATGGCCGCCCAGCTCATGCGCGGCGGCGGCGGCGGGGACATCACGGCCACGCTCTTCGCCAACACCGGCAACGCGGACAACCTGCTCTACGGGCTCGGGATGTCGAGCAAGATCTCCGAGCAGGCGAATGCGATCTACGAACGCGCGCTGCAGGACAAGAACACCGCGCAATCGCTGACGGACGCCGCAGACATCGCCAAGAACCAGCTCGAAGTGCTCAAGGTCGCGGCGGAGAAGGCATTCGCGGATGCCCAGGCCGCCTCCCAGGCCGCGGCAGACGCCCTCACCGCCCAACAGGACCACGCTGCACAGTTGCAGGCGCAGCTCGTCGTGCTCAAGGAGAACCGTGCGGCCACCGAAGCCGACTACCTCGCCGGGGTGCGCGAGCGTATCGGTTCGGGTGCATCGCTGGATGCCGGGGAGATCAGCCTGAGCGGCTGGGTGCGTCCGGCATCCGGGCCCATCACCGACGGATTCGGCTGGCGCATCTCGCCCACAGCGGGCGCGTCGACCTACCACCAGGGCACCGACATCGGCGCATACTGTGGCGCGAACATCTACGCGGCGACGAGCGGCACCGTCGAGTACGCCGGCTGGAACGGCGGTTACGGCAACTTCCTGCTGCTCGACCACGGCAACGGCGTCGAGACCGCGTACGGCCACATCGTCAACGGCGGCATCCTCGTCTCATACGGCCAGCACGTGGACGTCGGGCAGAACATCGCGAAGGTGGGCACGACCGGCACCTCGACGGGTTGCCACCTGCACTTCGAGGTGCGGATCAACGGACAGGCAATCAACGCTGTGCCCTACATGGCCGGCCAGGGAATCACTATTGGCTGATCCACGACGCTGCGAGACGCCGGAGCGGTAGTGTCCACGCACTTCCGCCCCTTGGGGGCGCTCACAACCGTCGTCGTCGGCAGCCTGCTGCTGGCGTTCGGAGTGACACTGCCCGCGGCTGCGGACGACTACCCGTCGTGGGCGGACGTCGAGAACGCGCGGCAGAACCAGGCGGCGACCGAGGCCGAGATCAGCACGATCGAGGGGCTGCTGGTCACGCTCGAGTCCGATGCCGACGCGCTCGGCAAGGTGGCGCAGCAGAAGGGCGAGGCCTACAACGCCGCGAAAGACGCTCTCGACGCGGCATCCGCGAAGTCCGTCAAGCTGCAGGACCAGGTGCGGGCCGCAGAGGCACGCGCCGAGGTCTCCAGCCGCAGGGCGGGGCAGCTTATCGCCCAGCTTGCGCGCACCGGCGGCGGCAGCCTCACCCTCGGCCTGGCGTTCAGCCCGAACGCCGGCGACCTGCTCAACTCCCTGGGCACGATGAGCAAGCTCACCGAACAGTCCACCCTCATCTACCGCCAGGCGATCACCGACAGGAATCTCGCCCAGTCGCTCACCGACCAGGCGAAGCTCGCGGAGAAGAAGCGCAAGGCGCTCGCCACATCCGCCCAGCAGGCGCTCGATGCGGCGAAGTCGTCAGCGGATGCCGCGCTGGCCAAGGTCGCGGAGCAGAAGACCGCAGCCGACCAGATGTACGCCCAGCTCGCGACCCTCAAGGGCACGACTACCGACGTCGAGGCCGGCTACGCCGCCGGACTGACCGCCGCCCAGGAGCAGGCCGCGCAACCCCCGCCCCCGCCGCCGTCGGACAATCCGCCGAACGCCCCCCCGCCGCCGCCGAACGAATCGGCCGTCGCGACCGCCCTGAACTTCGCGTACGCCCAACTCGGGGACAGGTACGAGTTCGCGGGCTCGGGCCCGGACGCCTGGGACTGCTCGGGGCTCACCAAGGCCGCCTATGCCGCAGCCGGCGTGTATATCGGCGCGCACCTGGTCTCGAGCCAGTACTACACGATGGCCAACCAGGACCGGCTCGTGCCGCTCTCGGACATGGTGCCCGGTGACCTCATCTACTACGCGAGCGGTGGGTACCCTGGCGATTTCTACCACGTCGCGATGTACGTGGGCAACGGGCAGATGATCGAGGCTCCGCGCGAAGGGGTTCCCGTGCGCATCGCCGCGGTGCGCTATTACGACGTGCTGCCGTATGCGGGACGGCCGACTCCCTAGCTAGTGGGCGCCCTCCGCCTTGAGCTTCTCGATGCCGGCCTGCACGATCGCCTCGGCGTCTGCCGCGTTGCCCCAGCCCTCGACCTTCACCCACTTGCCGGGCTCGAGGTCCTTGTAGTGCTCGAAGAAGTGCTGGATCTCCGCCCGCGTGAACTCGGGGATGTCGTCGATGTCCTGGATGTGGGCCCAACGCGGGTCCTTTGCCTGCACGCAGATGACCTTCGAGTCGATGCCGGCGTCATCCGTCATGTTGAAGACGGCCACCGGGCGCACCTTGATGCCCACACCCGGGAAGGTGGGCGCGTCGAGCAGCACGAGAGCGTCGACCGGGTCGCCATCGAGGCCGAGGGTGTTCTCGAAGAAGCCGTAATCCGTGGGGTAGCCGAACGCCGTGAACAGGTAGCGGTCGAGGAACACGCGACCGGTCTCGTGCGAGACCTCGTACTTGTTGCGGCTCCCCTTGGGGATCTCGACGATGATGTCGTATGCGGCCATGTGCTGCTCCTTGAAAGTCTGCCCGCCGTATCCGGTGGATGCTGCAATAACGTTATCGGATGCCGCCAACCCGCCCGAGACTGACCCCCGCGATCGCGGATGTGCGTCGCGCTGTGCGGGCATCCCTGGTCGCCCCGGGCCCACCTTCCTCCTTCCGAAATGACGGAGATCCGGCCGGTTTCGAAAAGCCGACCAGCAAAAACGGCAACCGCGTACCCGGATCTCCGTCATTTCGGAAGGTGTCGCCGGGGGCGGCGCTCGTGCTCGTGGCGCTCTCGGGGGGCCCCGACTCGCTCGCGCTCGCCGCGGCCGCCGCGTTCGAGGCGCCGCGCGCTGGCCTGCGGGCCGGCGCGGTCGTCGTCGACCACGGACTGCAGGCCGGCTCCGCGGATGCCGCGGCTCACGCTGCTGCGCAAGCGACGGCGCTCGGCCTCGCCCCCGTGATCGTGCGCACGGTCTCGGTGGGTGCGGATGGCGGCCCTGAGGCCGCCGCCCGCGCCGCCCGCTACGGGGCCCTCACGGAGGTCGCGGCGGAACAGGGTGCCGTCGCGGTGCTGCTCGGGCACACCCTCGACGACCAGGCCGAGACCGTGCTGCTCGGGCTTGCGCGCGGCAGTGGGGCCGCCAGCTTGCACGGGATGGCCGCTGTGGCCGGGCTATACCGAAGACCGCTGTTGGGCATCCGCCGGGCAACGACGGTGCGGGCCTGTGCCGACGCGGGGCTCGAGGCCTGGATCGACCCGCAGAACGACGACCCGGCTTTCACGCGGGTGCGGGTGCGGCAGACCGTGCTGCCGGTGCTCGAAGTCGAGCTCGGCCCCGGCATCCCCGAGGCGCTGGCACGCACGGCTGAGCAGTTGCGCGAAGATTCCGATGCGCTCGACCACTTCGCGGAGGAGATCGCGGAGGACCTCGCCGCGCACTCTGAGGCGGGAATCTCGCTGCCGGTGCACGCGCTCGCGACGAATCCGGCCGCCCTGCGCCAGCGCCTGATCAGGCTGGCGGTCGCGAGCGAGTTCCACGTGTCGCTCAGCCGCACCCAGACCCTGGAGGTGGCCAGGCTCGTGACCGACTGGCACGGGCAGGGACCCATCGATCTGCCGGGGCTTAGGGTGGAACGAAAGAACGGGCTTCTGCTCTTCAGCGCTAACGAATAGGACCCCATGGAACTCGCCGACGTTGCCGACGACATCACCGAGGTGCTTTTCACCGAGAGCCAGATCCACGACAAGGTCGCCGAGTTGGCGCGCAGGGTCGAGCGCGACTATGTCGGCGAACGTCCGCTGCTTGTCGGTGTGCTCAAGGGTGCCGTGATGATCATGGCGGATGTCGCGCGAGAGCTGAAGATGCACGTCGACATCGACTTCATGGCGGTGTCGTCCTACGGCGTGAGCACGGAGTCGAGCGGCGTGGTCCGCATCCTGAAGGACCTCGACGCCGACCTGTCCGGCCGCCACGTGATCATCGTCGAAGACATCATCGACTCGGGGCTCACCCTCGCCTGGCTGCGGGCGAACCTCGAGACGCGGAGTCCGGCTTCCCTCGAGATCCTCGCGCTGCTGCGCAAGCCGGATGCCGCGAAGGTCGAGGTCGACGTGAAGTACCTGGGTTTCGACATCCCGAACGCCTTCGTTGTGGGGTATGGGCTGGACTACGCGGAGAGGTACCGCAACCTCAGCGGGGTCGCGGTACTCGCTCCGCACGTCTACAGCTAGGCGGCGAAAGCTACGCGCAAGGCGAACATCCAGTCGGCTCGCAGTGACGTACCGGTAGCCTTACAGGACGTTTCTCCAGCAGGAAGGTCTGGGCTCGATGAGCCCGCAACATCATGGACTTCAAGCGCATTTTTCGCGGACCGATCATCTACATCATCCTGGCGATCGCTGCCGTGTGGATCGGATCGACCCTCCTGACCGGTAGTGGCTTCAAGGAGGTCACGACCCAACAGGGCCTGACCCTCCTCAAGGGCACCACAGTGACTTCTGCCAAGATCGTCGACGGCGAGCAGCGCGTCGACCTCGTGTTGTCTGCGGCCGATGGCTCCAACGGCACGCAGGTGCAGTTCTACTACGTCGCACCCCGCGGTCCTGAGATCGTCGACGCGATCAACGCCTCCAACGTGAAGTTCAACGACGAGGTTCCGCAGACGAACTTCTTCACCAGCCTGCTCGGCATCCTGCTTCCGTTCCTGATCATCGGCGTCGTGTTCTATTTCCTGCTGAGCAGGATGCAGGGCGGCGGCAACCGGGTAATGCAGTTCGGCAAGTCCAAGGCCAAGCTCGTCGGCAAAGAGGCCCCGAAGGTCACCTTCGCCGACGTCGCCGGCGCGGACGAGGCGATCGAGGAGCTCGAGGAGATCAAGGACTTCCTCAAAGAGCCCGCGAAGTTCCTCGCCGTCGGCGCCCGCATCCCGAAGGGCGTACTGCTGTACGGCCCTCCCGGGACCGGCAAGACCCTCCTTGCGCGTGCTACCGCCGGTGAGGCCGGCGTGCCGTTCTACACGATCTCCGGTTCCGACTTCGTCGAGATGTTCGTCGGTGTCGGGGCCAGCCGGGTGCGCGACCTCTTCGACCAGGCGAAGCAGAACTCGCCCGCCATCATCTTCATCGACGAGATCGACGCCGTCGGCCGCCACCGTGGCGCCGGCATCGGCGGCGGCAACGACGAGCGCGAGCAGACCCTCAACCAGTTGCTCGTCGAGATGGACGGCTTCGACGTCAAGACAAACGTGATCCTGATCGCCGCGACGAACCGCCCAGACGTGCTCGACCCGGCTTTGCTGCGCCCCGGGCGGTTCGACCGCCAGATCGGCGTCGACTCCCCCGACCTGCAGGGCCGCAAGCAGATCCTGCAGGTGCATGCCAAGGGCAAGCCGATGGCAGACGGCGTCGACCTCGAGGTGCTCGCGCGCAAGACGCCCGGGTTCACCGGCGCCGATCTCGCGAACGTGCTCAACGAGGCCGCGCTGCTCACGGCGCGCTCCAACGCGCAGCTCATCGACAACCGCGCGCTGGATGAGGCCGTGGACCGGGTCATGGCCGGGCCGCAGCGCCGCACGCGCCTCATGAACGACAAAGAGAAGCTCATCACCGCCTACCACGAGGGCGGCCACGCCCTGGCAGCGGCGAGCATGCGCAACACCGACCCCGTGACGAAGGTCACCATCCTGCCGCGCGGCCGCGCACTCGGCTACACGATGGTGCTGCCGCTCGAGGACAAGTACTCAGTCACCCGCAACGAGCTGCTCGACCAGTTGGCCTACGCGATGGGCGGCCGGGTCGCGGAGGAGATCGTGTTCCACGACCCGACGACAGGCGCATCCAACGACATCGAGAAGGCAACCGCGATCGCCCGCAAGATGGTCACCGAATACGGCATGAGCGCCAAGGTGGGCTCCGTGAAGCTCGGGCTGACTGCGGGCGAACCGTTCCTCGGCCGCGACATGGGCGCGAGCCGCGACTACTCAGACACGATCGCCGAGACTATCGACGAAGAGGTACGCGCGCTCATCGACCACGCGCATGATGAGGCGTGGCAGGTGCTCAACACGAACCGCGACACGCTCGACAGGCTGGCCACGGAGCTCCTCGAGAAGGAGACACTCGATCACACCCAACTGGCGAAGATCTTCGAGGATGTGACAAGGCTTCCCGAGCGCCCGCAGTGGCTATCGAGCGACGCGCGTCCGACATCGGACCGTCCTCCGGTGAAGGTGCCGTCGAAGATCCCCGTGGACTCCGGCCTCGTCGACGGCGGGGTCGAGTCAGACGTGACCGTCAAGCCGCGCCGCACAACCCGTCCCCGCAAGACCCCCGGCATCGCAACCGCCTAGGCGCCACGTGGCCATCGACCCCGGGCGCATCGAGGCGGCCGTTGCCGAAATCCTCGCCGCGATCGGCGAGGATCCGGCGCGGCCGGGCCTGGCGTCCACCCCGCAGCGGGTTGCTGAGGCCTACGGCGAGTTCTTCTCCGGCATCGATCGCGACCCGCTTGCACCCCTCGCCGACAGCGTGGCAACCGACGGCATGGGGGAGCTCGTGCTGATGCGCGACATCGAGTTCCGCTCGGTCTGCGAGCATCACCTGCTGCCCTTCCTCGGCGTCGCGCACGTCGCGTACCTGCCCGGCGAGCGCATCGTCGGCATCGGGCGGCTGCCCCTCGTCGTGGAGATTCTCGCCGCCCGACCCCAGCTACAGGAGCGCCTGGGCGAGCAGATCGCCGATTCGATAGGCACCGCGCTCGCGCCGCGTGGCGTACTCGTGGTGCTTGACGCCGTGCACGGCTGTGTCGTCGCCCGCGGGTCGCGACAAGCCCACAGCTCGACGGTGACCATGGCGAGCCGGGGAGCGTTGTCCGATCCGGTGCAGCGCGCGGGAGTGCTTGCGCTGATCGGGGAGCCGCGATGACCGGCCCACTGGTGATGGGCATCCTCAACGTCACGCCGGACTCGTTCAGCGACGGTGGGCAATTCGCGGGGCTGGAGCAGGCCGTCGCGCGCGGGCTCGAGCTGCGGGCGCAGGGGGCGGACGTCGTCGACGTGGGCGGGGAGTCGACGCGCCCCGGTGCGGGGCGGGTGCCGGCCGAGGAGGAGCTCGACCGCGTCATCCCGGTGATCAGTGAACTCGTCGCTGCCGGTGTCACCGTGAGCGTGGACACCATGAACGCGGCAACCGCGCTCGCCGCTGCGGATGCGGGCGCCTCGATCATCAACGACGTCTCCGGCGGCCTTGCCGACCCGGCGATGTACACCGCCGTCGTGGACACGGGGCTCACCTACGTCGCCATGCATTGGCGTGGATTCAGCACGGACATGCAGCAGCTCGCGAGCTACGGTGATGTTGTGGCCGACGTGCGCAACGAACTCAAAACCCGGCTGGCCGAGATGACTGTCACGGGGATCGATCCACAGAAGGTCGTGCTCGACCCCGGGCTCGGTTTCGCGAAGACCGCCGAACACAACTGGAAGCTGCTCGCCCACCTCGACGAGCTCGCGAGTCTGGGGCATCCCCTGCTCATCGGGGCGTCGCGCAAGAGTTTTCTCGCACAATTCGCGGCGGATGGCGCACCGCCGCCCGCCCGCGATGAGGCCTCCGCGATCGTTGCGGCGCTCGCCGCGCATGCTGGGGCCTGGGGCGTCCGGGTGCACGATGTGCCGGCGACAGTGCTCGCCATGGACGTCGTTTCGGCCTGGCAGAACGGAAGGCAATGATGGACCCGATGGATGAGATCACCCTGACGGGGCTGCGCGCGTCTGCATTTCACGGGGTGCTCGAGCACGAGCGCCGCACGGGGCAGGTCTTCATCATCGACGTCACCGTGCACCTCGACCTCGCGGCTGCGGCGCAGAGCGATGACCTGGCACTCACGATCCACTATGGGGAGCTCGCCGAGGAGATCGTCGCGGCGGTGGAGAGCGACCCAGTCGACCTCATCGAGACGGTGGCTGAGCGCATCGCCGCAGTTGTGCTCGCCCACGCGCCGGCTCGCCTCGCGCGCGTCACCGTGCACAAGCCGAGCGCACCGATCGCCGTGCCATTCGAGGATGTCTCTGTCACCATCACCCGCGCGAAGGCCCAACCGCAGGCGCGCGCCGGCTTCGGGCCAAACTGATGGCGCGGCAGCAGCGCATGCGCGTGGAACTGCCCGTCGTGCTCGCCCTCGGCAGCAACCTGGGGGATCGCGAAGCGACCATTCGCGAAGCGGTGCGGGCGATCGATGCGCTGCCCGGCGTGAAAGTGGTCAAAGCGTCTGGCCTCGTCGAGACGCCGGCGCTCAAGCCCGACGGCGTCGACGTGGATGCGCCCGCCTACCTCAACGCGGTGATCGCCGTCCGCTCTGCAATCGGGGCCGCCGAGTTGCTGCGCGAGCTGCAGGGCATCGAGCGCGCACTCGGTCGCGTGCGCGGCATCCGCTGGGGGGACCGCACCCTCGACATCGACATCATCGCCTTCGCCGGGCCTCCGATCGACGAACCCGAACTGACGATCCCGCACCCGCGGGCCAACGAGCGCGCATTCGTGCTCGCGCCGTGGCTCGAGATCGAGCCGGATGCCCTGCTGCCCGGCCATGGCAGCGTGGCCGACCTGCTCGCCGCCACCGGTGAGCACCCCGATCCATATCCAGCGGAGCCTCTCACGTGACCCGGACCATGCCGCTGCACCTGCTGCTCGTCGCCGTGCTCGGGGCGGGGATCACCTGGCTGGTCGAGACGGCGCTCGCCGCGGGTGGGCGCGCGATCCTCATCCCGCCGTTCACTCTTGCCGTCGCCGTGGTGCTGATCGCCGCGATCATCGTCACGATGGCGCTTCCCGTGCGCCGGGTGTCGCGCGGCGTGGCCAGCGCACGCATCGACCCGTTCTACGCCACGCGCGTGGTGATGCTCGCGAAGGCGTCGAGCCTGAGCGGCGCGCTCGTGGGTGGCGGGGGGCTCGGCATCGCCGCCTTCCTGCTCAGCCGCTCAGTGCTGCCGGCGGTAGGCTCGGTCACCATGGCGCTTGCCACCGGCATCGCGGGCATCCTCCTGGTGGTGGCCGGCCTCGTCGCCGAACACTGGTGTTTCATTCCGCCGGAAGACGACGACAAGCCTGGCGGCAGGCCAAGCGCCAGGGAAGCACTATGACTGAGAAGCTCGAGCCGGTGGTCACGGAGTGGCGCAGGGTCTCGCCGAAGTACGTCGTCGTCGATCTCGTGGGCACGCTCGTGTTCGGCGTAGTCGCCGTTGCCGCGACATCCCTGCCGGCCGTGTTCAGCCATAACGGTTACCTGTTCGCGATTCCCGCGGCGCTGGCCGTCGTGTTTCTCGTCGCCCTCATCCTTGTGCCACGCCGCGTGCGCTCGATCGGCTACCAGCTGCGCCAGGACGACCTGCTGTTCAGACGGGGCCTCATGTTCCAGCGGTTCGTGTCTGTGCCCTATGGCCGCATGCAGCTCGTCGACATCAATCGTGGGCCGCTCGATCGCGCTGTCGGGTTGAGCGAACTCAGGTTCGTGACGGCGGCCGCCGCCACTGGGGTCGCTATCCCAGGGCTCGTTGCGGCCGACGCCGAGGAGTTGAGAGACCAGCTCGTCGCGCTCGCCGAGAGCAGAAGGGCGGGGCTGTGAGCTCGGGTGCACCGCGGGCGGCCGAGCCGATCAGCACCGGTTTCAGGCTTGCGGACGGGCAATGGCACCGGTTGCATCCCGCCACCCCGCTGCTGCGCGGCGGGATCGCATTCGTGGCAATCGTGGGCATCGTGCTCGTGAACCTGCGTGATGTACTAATCCAGCTGGTGCTCGGCGGCCCCGACTTCGGTGGCGACCCCGTGCAATGGATCGTCGACAACGGTTTCGCGGCGTCTGCACTGGGGGTCGTCGTGCTCGGCCTCCTGCTGTTCACCACCGGCTTCTACGTGTCCTGGCGGATGCACACCTTCCGCATCACCGACGAACTCGTCGAAGTGCGCAGCGGGGTGCTGTTCCGCACGAATCGGCGGGGACGGCTCGACCGCATCCAGGGCGTCAACATCACCAGGCCGCTGCTCGCTCGCGTTTTCGGCGCTGCCAAACTCGAGGTGAACGTGGCCGGCCACGACGCGAACGTTCAGCTGTCATACCTCGGCTCGGCCGCCGCAGACGAATTGCGGCGCGAGATCCTGCTGCTCGCCTCCGGCACGCAGTCGGCAGCGGGCGCGGGTGCCGCTCCCGCGTTGGCCGGGCAGAGCGCGGGCGACAGGGCCCGCGTGATCATCGAGCAACGCACCCGCGAGTTTTTCGCGCCCGAACTGGATCCGGATGCCGCTCCGCCGGAGTCTGTAGTGCAGATGCACCTTGGGCGCCTCATCGGCTCCATCGTGCTGAGCGGATTCACCGTCGTCATCCTGATCGTGATCGCCGCGGTCATCGTGGCAGTCTCCATCACCCACGAGTTCTTCTTCCTGTTCACATTCGTGCCGGGCATCATCGGCATGGGCAGCTACTACGTCTCGAAGTTCACCCGGTCGGTGCGCTACAGCATCGCCGCGACGCCCGACGGCGTACGCGTCGGCTACGGACTGCTGTCGACAAGCAACGAGACGTTGCCGCCCGGACGGATCCACGCCGTGCAGGCCAGGCAGCCGCTGCTGTGGCGGCCTGCCGGCTGGTGGGAGGTCACCATCAACCGAGCAGCGACGTCGCGCTCGAGCGGGTCGGAGCGGCAGGCCCAGACGACGATCCTGCCGGTCGGCAATCTCGCTGACGCCCGCAAGGTGCTCGAACTGGTGCTACCGGGCATCCATGCCGAAAGTGGCGAGTTGCTCGACCGCGGGCTGACCTCGAAGGGCGGCGACGACGGGTTCGTCAACTCCCCGCCGCGAGCGGTGCTCCTGCGCTGGTTCTCCTGGCGACGCAACGGCTTCGCGACCAGCGGCGACCTCGTGCTGTTGCGCAGGGGTTTCGTACGGCGTGAGCTCGTGATCGTGCCCCTGCCGCGGGTGCAGAGCCTGGAACTGCGACAAGGGCCGCTCCTGCGCCGGTTGCGGCTGGCATCCGTGCGGTTGCACACGGTTTCCGGCCCCGTCGACGCCTACCTGGGCGCGCTCGATACCGCCGACGCGACCCGCTTCTTCGGTGAGACCGGGGATGCCGCGGTGCGCGCGGCCGCGGCGGACACGAGTCACCGCTGGCGCACGTCGTCCGCTGCCGCCGCTGCCCAGCCGCCGGTGCCGGGCACCGCGGCGGCCCGATGACCACGCGCTCGGGCCGGCTCGGCGTCGGGATCATCGGTGCCGGCCGCGTCGG
Source organism: Rhodoglobus sp. (assembly GCA_025464445.1). Lineage (GTDB taxonomy): Bacteria > Actinomycetota > Actinomycetes > Actinomycetales > Microbacteriaceae > Rhodoglobus. Next base: position 49,908 of record JAODLY010000018.1, read on the forward strand.
CCCCGTGCTCGGCGCGGCACTCGCGGGGGCCGGCCACGCCATCGTCGGCATCTCCGCGGTCTCGGAGTCGAGCCGCGACCGCGCCGGCGCGATGCTGCCGAACGTGCCGATCCTCGACATCCCCGAGCTCATCGAGCGCAGCGAACTCGTGATCCTCGCCGTCCCCGGCGCAGAACTCGAGACCCTCGTGACCGGCCTGGCCGCGACCGGGGCATGGCAACCCGGACAACTCGTGATGCACACCGCCCCGCAGTACGGGTACTCGGTGCTCGCAGCGGCGACGGCCGCCGGCGCGATACCGCTTGCCGTGCATCCCGCGATGGTGTTCACCGGCACGAGCCTGGATCTCGTGCGATTGCGCGAAAGCTACTGCGCCGTGACGGCGCCGACCCCGGTGCTGCCGATCGGGCAGGCGCTCGTGGTCGAGATGGGCGCGGAGCCCGTTGTGATCGACGAAGCCGACCGTGCGACGTACGCGGAGGCGGTCGAGACGGCCACGAGCTTCTCCGCTGCGATCGTCGCGCAGGCACTCGGCCTGCTCGCGGGGCTCGGGATAGAGTCACCCGGCGCGGTGATCGCCCCGCTCGTGCGTTCGTCGGTCGAGACTGCTCTCGCCGCCGCGAGTCCGGCTACTATCGACCTGTCCTCCCTGTCCCATGGGGTCGACGAGGAGGACCTCTCGTGACTGCGCGCCCCGTCGTGCTCGAAACCATCGCGGACGTGCGCACGGCAATTGCTGCACAGCGTGCCGCCGGGCGCTCAATCGCCCTCACCCCCACCCTCGGCGCCCTCCACGACGGGCACCTCGCCCATGTCGCGCGGGCCGCGGAACTGGCGGATGTGCGGGTCGTGTCGATTTTCGTCAACCCGACCCAGTTCGGCCAGGGCGAGGATCTCGAGAAGTACCCCCGCGACCTCGACGCCGATCTCGACCTGCTTGGCTCCCACGACGTCGCGTATGTCTTCGCGCCATCGGTGACCGAGATGTACCCGAGCGGCCCGACGGCGACCGTCGTCACTGCGGGCAGGATCGGCACCCTCTATGAGGGTGCAGCGCGCCCCGGCCACTTCGACGGGGTGCTCACCGTCGTGGCCAAACTGCTGGACATCGTCACTCCCGACATCGTCACCTTCGGCCAGAAGGATGCCCAGCAGCTGTTTCTCGTTCGCCGCATGATCGACGACCTCAACATCCCGGTGCGGGTCGAGATCATCGACACCGTGCGGGAGAGCGATGGGCTCGCGCTGTCCAGCCGCAACCGCTACCTCGACGCGAAAGAGCGCAGGGCAGCGCGCACGCTGTCGATCGCGCTGGAAGCCGCCGCGTCATCCGCAGATCGCGGCCTCGACGCGACCCTGGCCGCTGCGCAGGCCGCGTTCATGGGCGAGCCGCTGGTCAAGCTCGACTACTTCAAGGTCGTGCAGCCCAAAACCTTCATCCCGGTCGACGACGACTACAGGGGAAAGGCCATCGCGATCGTTGCGGCGACCCTCGGCGGCACCCGCCTCATCGACAACGAGCAGCTCTACCTGAACTGACACCGCACCCGCCCCGGTCCCGCCGCGCACCCGCCCCAGCCCTCGCCCGCAAACGATTCGGCGAAGACGGCCCTCCAGCTGCGGCGAAGGGGCCATCTCCGCCCACCCGATGCGCTGTGGACCCTCGGGGATGCCGCTGCCGAAGTTTCACGAAGATGACGTGATGCCGCCGCGCCGAGCCCTCCCTCCCGAACTTGCGGGTCGGCCGTTCTCCGTGGGCGAGGCAATGGCGGCGGGATTGGGCCGCAAGCGCCTGCGCGGCCACGACCTGACCGCGCCGTTTTACGGCGTCCGCTCCTCGCAAACCCCGAGATCAGCGCGCGCGTTGTGCGAGGCGTACCTGCCTCGAATGCACGCTGACCAATACTTCAGCCATGTTTCGGCGGCGCTCCTCTACGGGATTCCCCTCCCGCGCATCTGCGAGCAACGCGCGTCTATTGACGTGTCCGTCTCGGCACCGGCACACCCACCCCGGGCGCGTGGGGTCATCGGCCATCGGCTCGCTTCGGACACGCCGGTGCGCCTGCTACGCGACTACCGGCTGGCCGCGCCCGTTGAGACATGGCTGCAGCTTGGGACGGTTCTGCAACTTGTCGACATGATCATCGCGGGTGATTTCCTCGTGCGGCGAAAACGGCCCCTCGCCACGATCGACGAGCTGCGGGCGGCGACGCGCGCGGGTGGAAGGCCGGGCATCCAGGTGGCCAGGCGTGCGCTTAGAGATGTGCGGCAGGGCACCGACTCGCCCATGGAGACCATTACCCGGTTGATTCTCGTGCGTGGCGGGTTGCCGGAGCCGATTGTGGGGTACGCCGTCCATGATGGGGCCGGGGATTTCGTTGCGACTCCCGACTTGTCGTACGTCGCGCAGAAGGTCGCGATCGAATACCAGGGCACGGTTCACTGGAGCAGCCCCGGGATCATCCGGGAGGACATCGCGCGGCGAGAAGCATTGGAGCGAGCGGGCTGGCAGGTGATCCTGGTAGTTGCCGAAGATCTCGGTGTGCGGTCGCCGCTCCTTGTGCGACGGGTTCGCGTCGCGTTGGCCCGCGGTTGACGCTCGGGCCGTCTCTCGAGCCAACGCGGCGCCCTCGAGCCGAACGATTCGGCGAAGATGGCCCTGAGGTTGTCGCGCAGGGACCATCTTCGCCGCATCGATGCCGCGCGGGGCGTGACGGGGTGTCCGAGGGGGGGGGCGACCCGGAGGCGGGAGGCGATGGCGGGGCCGAGGGTGAGCCGCCGGCCACGCCGGTAGCATTGCAGAGCAATGAGCGACGCGACCGAATCCACCGAGACCGCCCCCGAACCCTCCGAAGAGGACATCTTCGAGCAGAAGGCCGTGCGTCTCGCGAAGCGCGAAAAGCTCATCGCGTCGGGCCGTGAGGCGTATCCGGTGGCCGTGCCGATCGACACGACGATCCCGGAGCTGCGGGCAAAGTACTCCGAGCTCGTGGCGGATGACACGACCGGCGACATTGTCGGCATCGCCGGCCGCGTCGTGTTCGCGCGCAACACGGGCAAGCTCTGTTTCGCGACGCTGCAGTCCGGCGATGGCTCGCGCATCCAGGCGATGGTGAGCCTCGCCGAGGTGGGCGAGGAGTCTCTCGAGGAGTGGAAGGAGCTTGTGGACCTGGGCGACCACGTCTTCGTCTCCGGCGAAGTCATCTCAAGTCGTCGTGGCGAACTGTCGGTGCTCGTGAAGGGCTGGCAGCTCGCGACCAAGGCCATCCTGCCGCTGCCGAACATGTACTCGGAGCTCAGCGACGAGGCGAGGATGCGCAGCCGCTACCTCGACCTGATCGTGCGTGAGCAGGCGCGCACGACGGTTCGCGCCCGGGCGGCGGTCAACGCATCGCTGCGTGCGACGTTCACGGCCCACGAATACCTCGAGGTCGAGACCCCGATGCTGCAGACGATTCATGGCGGGGCATCCGCTCGCCCGTTCACCACCCACAGCAATGCATTCGACACCGAGCTCTACCTGCGCATCGCCCCCGAGCTGTTTCTCAAGCGGGCGGTCGTCGGTGGTATCGACAGGGTCTTCGAGATCAACCGCAACTTCCGCAACGAGGGAGCGGACTCGACCCACTCACCCGAGTTCGCGATGCTCGAGGCGTACGAGGCTTACGGCGACTACAACCAGATGGCCGACCTGACCCAGGAGCTCGTGCAGAACGCCGCGATTGCCGTGTCCGGCTCTCTCGTGGTGACCTGGGCCGACGGCACCGAGTACGACCTCGGCGGGCAGTGGGACCGCATCTCGATGTACGACTCGCTCGCCGCGGCATCCGGGCTGGAAATCACGCCGCAGAGCGAGGTGGCCTACCTGGCCGAGCACGCGAAAGCCATCGGCGTCGAGGTGCCGCTGCCGACCCACGGCAAGCTCATCGAGGAGCTGTGGGAGCACTACATCAAGCCCGACCTCACGCGCCCGACATTCGTGATGGACTTCCCGGTTGACACGAGCCCGCTCGTGCGCGACCACCGCGCGATCGCGGGGGTCGTCGAGAAGTGGGACCTGTACATCCGCGGTTTCGAGCTCGCGACGGGCTATTCGGAGCTCGTCGACCCGGTCATCCAGCGCGAGCGGTTCGTCGAGCAGGCGCTGCTCGCGAGCAAGGGTGACCCGGAGGCCATGCGCCTGGACGAGGAGTTCTTGCGTGCCCTTGAGCATGGGATGCCGCCGAGCGGGGGCATGGGCATGGGCATCGACCGCCTGCTCATGGCGATCACCGGGCTCGGCATCCGCGAGACGATCCTGTTCCCCTTGGTCAAATAGCCGACCCGACGGTTTGGCCCCAGGCAGAGGGCGCGGAACACAGCCGTAAACTGGCGGCATGAGCGAACCGACCCGCCCCGGCGACGACAAGAAGACGTCCAGCCCGCCGCTGAGCCGGATCGCGATCTGGGTGATCGTCGGCGGCATCGGTCTCTACCTCGTGATCACCGGCGTCGTCGGCATCCTGACAAAGGCGCAGTAGTGGATCGCAGGACATCGCGTCTCGTTATGGGCTTTGCCCTCGTCGGCCTGCTCGTGCTTGTCGCCGTGGCGTTCATCATCAAGAGTTATTCTGGGTAGATGCCCCAGGACTTCTTGTCGAACGCGATCTATTCGGTGACCCCGACGATCCTGGTCGGCCTGATCTTCTGGTTCATCATGCGGGCGATCATCCGTGCCGATCGCACCGAGCGCAAGGTACACGCCGACATCGAGGCGCAGGAGCGCACGAAAGCGGCGCGCTGGAGCTTGGAGAATCGCGCCAGCGATTCGGCGACGCCAGCGCCGAGGGAGCCTGCGACCGACGTAAATACCCCAGGCGTCAGCCGCGGGGTGTGAGCCGCACGTTCGGCAGCTCGGGAGCGGGCAGTGACGGGCCGTCGTAGCCACGCACGCGGCCGAACCGGCCTTCGTCGTTGCCGCCGGCGATCACCTCGGTCTGCCAGTCTTCGCGAAACCGCACGATGTCTTCGTGGCTTCGCCCGATGAAGTTCCACCACATGACTATGCGTTCGCCCAGGGGCACTCCGCCGATGAGCAGCACGGTGGCGGCCGACTCGCCCGCGGTCAGCACGAGTTGCGTTGCGCCGGGCGCGCGATAGGCAAGGTGGGTGACGGGCACGGCCGTGTCGTCGAGCGTGAGGTCGCCCGCGTCGACGAGCACCCCGTGCTCGAAAGCCGGGTCAACGGGGATGACGACGGTCACCCCCGCCGGCACATCGAGTTGCGCTCCGACGAGACCGGTGAACACCCGCGCGGTCGACGTGGATCCCGCGAGCGACCCGATGAACACTCGCGCGGTGGCCGCCCCGATAGAGATCGGCCCCGGCACGTAGCGCTCGAAGAACGGATGCCCGTTACGTGCCGAGTCGGGCAGCGCGATCCAGAGCTGCGCACCGTGCAACACCGTCGTGGTCTCGCCGGACACTTCGGAGTGCGCGATTCCGCTTCCCGCGGTCATGAGGTTGAGCTCGCCGGGCCGCACGAGGGCGTGGCTTCCGACGCTGTCCCGGTGGTCGACCTCCCCGGCGAAGAGCCAGCTGACCGTCTGCAGTCCGGTGTGGGGATGCGGCGGCACGAGCATCCCGTTGCGAGCCGTCACGTCGTTCGGCCCGTAGTGGTCGACGAAACACCACGCGCCGATGAGGGATCGTGCGCGCTGGGGCAGCGTGCGCCGCACGGTCATGGCGCGCGGCCCGCCCAGGGGCACTTCTCGCGGTTCGAGAATCACCACCCTGTCGACAAGATGGGGCTCGGAGGTCTCGACAACCTCCTGCGGATCCACCTCGAGATTGCTCACTGTCGAATGCTAACCCCGGCTAGGGCGTCGGCGCGGGGGTGGGGTCGGGTGGCGTGACTGTCGGCTCCGGCGTGGCTGTCGGGGTCGGCTCGGGTGCCGGCGGTGGCGGTGGCGCTGGCACTACCGGTGCCGGGTCCCCGGAACCGGTGTTGGTTGGAGTGGCTGATGGCGTGACCACCGCGGTTGGCGCTGTCGGTGTGGGACTGGGCGGTGCGCCCTGGGCGATCAGCCGAGGCAGCAGCAACAGTGTGAGGGCGATGAGCACGAGCCCCAGCACCACGACGAACAACCATGGCACCCACGCAGGCCTCGGCGCCGCAACCGCTGCTGCACCGGGTGCGCCCTCGGCGGGCAGTTGCTCCGTCGGCGCGGTCAGCGCCCCTGACGCGGTTGTCGGCAGGGGCTTGGTGTTGCCGTCGTGCACATCCTCGGGTTGGGTCGGCGTGTCGGTCATGGCTGCCTCCTCACTCGACATTATGCCGCGATGACTGCGTTGAGCGACCCCTTGCGCCCCTATTCTGATTGCATGAAGCTGGCCCGTCGCGCCCTCACCGCTGTCGCAATCGCAGCCCTTTCCGCATCGGCCCTTGTCGGTTGCGTCGCCGCTGGCCCGGCGACCACTAAGACGAACACGATCCTCGGCGAGCTTCGCAACCTGCCAGGCGTCGTCGACGCGAAAACGACTGTCAACGAACAGTCGCAGCCGCACAGCATGATCGAACTGAAACTCGACCCAGCCGCGACCCCTGCCCACGTCGAGACGATCGTGACCACCTTCGCCCACGCCAACGTGACGACCGGGCTCGACCTGCTTTCCAGCGAACTGCACCTCGTTGTCAATGGCGGTCCAGACAAACTCGAGCTTCAGTACCCCGGCATCTCAGACACCCAGGCGACCACCCTGGCGCAAACCTGGTTCGACCTGCGCGGCCGCTACGCCTCTACCGACATCGCCATGGTCACCGGCAGCGGTACCGGGTACGTCGTCAACCTGTCGGTGGGGCTGGGGCAGTCCACGTTCGAGGGCGATGTCACCGCGCTGCACGATGCGCAGGGCGACTTTGCGAAACTCGGGGATGTGGGGCGCTACGAGCAGGTGGACGGCCGGTTCGCGGCATCCACCGGCCTGCCCAGCGACGACGACCTCAGGCTGCTTGCCGTGATCGACGCGGTGCTGGCGGCCGACGGCCAGGAGCCCGACCTGCGCGGAGAGTACAACGGGCTCGACACCTCGTTCTCGCTCGTCGCCACGGTCGCAGACTCGACGGATGGGGCCACCGGCCTCAACGCCGCCGCGGTGCGTGCGCTCGACGCCATCCCGGCGTCCGGACCCCTCGGGCTGCAGCTCCAGTTCGTCTCCGCGGCAGACAAGCATGTGATCGGCGCCTTCGACGACAGGTCCTGCGATAGCTACAGCGGCACTCCCGCCGACGACCCCGGGCGACTCCTGCTGGCCTACTGGGCTCGCGATGGCCGCGCCCTGCTCGACGGATCTGCCGCGGAATCCTGCTGAAACTCCGCCCGCGAAACACGTCACGCCTAGGGCGAACAGCGGACTATTCGCGGGCGCTGCTGGTTAGTCTCTTTACATCGGCACCGAATTCTGCCCGGTGTCAAAGGAGTGAACGAGATGTTCGAAAGATTTACCGACCGAGCCCGTCGTGTCGTCGTCCTGGCCCAGGAAGAGGCCAAGATGCTCAACCACAACTACATCGGCACCGAGCACATCCTGCTCGGCCTCATCCACGAGGGTGAGGGCGTCGCCGCCAAGGCGCTCGAGTCGCTCAACATCTCGCTCGACGCCGTGCGCGAGCAGGTGCAGGACATCATCGGCCAGGGCCAGCAGCAGCCGACCGGGCACATCCCGTTCACGCCGCGCGCCAAGAAGGTGCTCGAGCTGTCCCTGCGCGAGGCGCTGCAACTCGGCCACAACTACATCGGCACGGAGCACATCCTGCTCGGCCTCATCCGTGAGGGCGAGGGCGTCGCAGCCCAGGTGCTCGTGAAGCTCGGTGCCGACCTCAACCGCGTGCGCCAGCAGGTCATCCAGCTGCTCTCCGGCTACCAGGGCAAAGAGGCAGTTGCCGTCGGCGGCGACAACGCCGCACCCGACAAGGGCTCGCAGATTCTCGACCAGTTCGGCCGCAACCTCACGCAGGCTGCCCGCGACGGCAAGCTCGACCCGGTGATCGGGCGCGAGAAGGAGATGGAACGGGTCATGCAGATCCTCTCCCGCCGCTCGAAGAACAACCCTGTGCTTATCGGTGAGCCCGGCGTCGGCAAGACAGCCGTCGTCGAGGGCCTCGCCCTCGCGATCGTGCGCGGCGACGTGCCGGAGACGCTGAAAGACAAGCAGCTCTACACGCTCGACCTGGGCTCGCTCATCGCCGGTAGCCGCTACCGCGGTGACTTCGAGGAGCGCCTCAAGAAGGTCACCAAGGAGATCCGCACCCGCGGCGACATCATCACGTTCATCGATGAGATCCACACCCTCGTCGGCGCCGGTGCGGCCGAAGGCGCGATCGACGCCGCGTCGATCCTCAAGCCGCTGCTCGCCCGCGGAGAGCTGCAGACCATCGGTGCGACAACTCTCGACGAGTACCGCAAGCACTTCGAGAAGGATGCAGCACTCGAGCGCCGTTTCCAGCCCGTGCAGGTGCACGAGCCGTCCCTGCCCCACACCATCAACATCCTCAAGGGACTGCGGGACAAGTACGAGTCATTCCACCGGGTCTCGATCACGGACGGTGCAATCGTCGCGGCCGCGAACCTCTCCGACCGCTACGTCGCCGACAGGTTCCTCCCCGACAAGGCGATCGACCTGATCGACGAGGCCGGCGCCCGCCTGCGCCTGTCGATCCTCTCCGCACCGCCGGAGCTGCGCGAATTCGACGAGAAGATCGCCGCTGTTCGTGGCCAGAAGGAAGGCGCGATCGAAGACCAGGACTTCGAGAAGGCGGCAAGCCTGCGCGACGAGGAGAAGAAGCTGCTCGGTGAGCGGCTGCGTCTCGAGAAGCAGTGGAAGTCGGGCGACGTGTCGACGACGGCCGAAGTGGATGAAGGCCTCATCGCCGAAGTCCTCGCTGCCGCCACCGGCATCCCGGTCTTCAAGCTGACCGAGGAAGAGTCGAGCCGGCTCATCTTCATGGAGAAGGCGCTGCACATGCGCGTCATCGGTCAGGAAGAGGCCATCTCGGTGCTCGCCAAGACGATCCGCCGCACCCGCGCCGGACTCAAGGACCCGAAGCGCCCGAGCGGTTCGTTCATCTTCGCCGGCCCCACCGGCGTCGGTAAGACCGAACTCGCCAAGGCGCTCGCGGAGTTCCTGTTCGACGACGAGAACGCGCTCATCTCCCTCGACATGAGCGAGTACGGCGAGAAGCACACGGTCTCACGACTGTTCGGTGCCCCTCCCGGATTCGTGGGCTTCGAGGAGGGCGGCCAGCTCACCGAGAAGGTCCGCCGCAAGCCGTTCTCCGTGGTGCTGTTCGACGAGATCGAGAAGGCTCACCCCGACATCTTCAACTCGCTCCTCCAGATCCTGGAAGAGGGACGCCTGACGGATGGCCAGGGTCGTGTCGTCGACTTCAAGAACACCGTGATCATCATGACGACGAACCTCGGCACGAAGGACATCACGGGCACCCCGATCGGGT
>JAODLY010000019.1 GCA_025464445.1 Rhodoglobus sp.
GACGCGCTCGGATCCGGTGACCCCGCGAAAGCGGACTGGCCTCGACGCCCACAAAGCGCTAAGCTGGGATGTCACATTTGTGGCGTCCTATCCGCCTGCCTGTCGCGGAAACTCACCATCAACAAACAGCTCGAATCACTCTGCGACCGGCCTGAACACTGTGCTTATCGAAAGCACGCCCATCCTGGAGCAACTACTACATGACAATCGTAACGACCGCCGGCCCCAAGCAGGTCGCCATCAACGACATCGGATCTGCTGAAGACTTTCTCGCCGCGGTCGAAAAGACGCTGAAGTTTTTCAACGACGGAGACCTCATCGAGGGCACCGTCGTCAAGATCGACCGTGACGAGGTTCTCCTCGACGTCGGTTACAAGACTGAGGGTGTTATCCCCTCCCGCGAACTTTCCATCAAGCACGATGTGGACCCCACCGAGGTCGTTCAGGTCGGTGACGTGGTCGAGGCCCTCGTCCTCCAGAAGGAAGACAAAGAAGGCCGCCTCATCCTCTCCAAGAAGCGGGCTCAGTACGAGCGCGCGTGGGGCGATGTGGAGAAGATCAAGGATGCCGACGGCGTCGTCACCGGTTCGGTCATCGAGGTCGTCAAGGGTGGCCTCATCGTCGACATCGGACTCCGTGGATTCCTCCCCGCCTCGCTCATCGAGCTGCGCCGGGTTCGCGACCTCACGCCGTACCTCGGCCAGGAGATCGAGGCCAAGATCCTCGAGCTCGACAAGAACCGCAACAACGTCGTGCTGTCCCGCCGCGCCCTGCTCGAGCAGACGCAGAGCGAGAGCCGCACCACGTTCCTCAACAACCTCGCCAAGGGCCAGGTTCGCAAGGGTGTCGTTTCGTCGATCGTCAACTTCGGCGCATTCGTCGACCTCGGCGGCGTCGACGGTCTCGTACACGTCTCGGAGCTGTCGTGGAAGCACATCGAGCACGCCTCTGAGGTCGTCGAGGTCGGGCAGGAAGTCACGGTCGAGATCCTCGAAGTCGACCTCGAGCGCGAGCGTGTGTCGCTTTCGCTCAAGGCGACCCAGGAAGACCCGTGGCAGGTGTTTGCGCGTACGCACGCCATCGGCCAGGTCGCACCGGGCAAGGTCACGAAGCTCGTCCCCTTCGGCGCATTCGTTCGCGTCGCTGAGGGCATCGAGGGCCTCGTGCACATCTCGGAGCTGTCGGGCAAGCACGTCGAGCTCGCCGAGCAGGTTGTCTCAGTGGGCGACGAGGTATTCGTGAAGGTCATCGACATCGACCTCGAGCGTCGCCGCATCTCGCTCTCGCTCAAGCAGGCGAACGAGGGCGTTGACCCTGAGGGCACCGAGTTCGACCCGGCCCTGTACGGCATGCTCACCGAGTACGACGACCAGGGCAACTACAAGTACCCGGAGGGCTTCGACCCGGAGACGAACGAATGGCGTGAAGGCTTCGAGACCCAGCGCGAGAAGTGGGAGCTGGACTACGCAGCCGCCCAGGCTCGCTGGGAGCTGCACAAGAAGCAGGTCACTGCCGCCGCGAACCAGGAAGACTTCGTGTCGTCCTCGAGCGACGTTCCTGCCGGGGCATCCTCGTTCTCCAGCGATGAGGCACCGGCGAACGCCGGCACCCTCGCCGACGACGAGTCGCTCGCAGCACTTCGCGAGAAGCTGAGCAACAACTCCTAAGCCCAGGAATACGAGAACGGCCGGTCCCCACGGGGCCGGCCGTTCTCGTTGCCGCCCGGGCAGGCGGCCGCGCTGCTCCACGTTGCCGGCCCGCTCGGTGCCCGCCCGTCGGTGCCGGCCCCGCTCGGTGCTCGCCCGTCGGTGCCCGCCCCGTCGGTGCTCGCCCGTCGGTGCTCGCTCGACGTTGCCCGCCCCGTCGTCGAGTTGCGGCAATCGCTGCTTCCAGTCGCCAGGGAAGATGCGTTAGCCGCAACTCGACGGCCGGGGGCGGGCTAGGCAGCCGCCTGGCCCAGCTGCCAGGGCCTCAGGGCCAGGTCGGGGAGTTGAACGTCAGAGCGGCACCTCGCGCCGCGTGCGGAACCGGCGCCGGAACAAGGCGACGAACCCGACAACGACGCCGCCGATCGCAACGATCACGAGTGCCGGCACGAGCAGGGCGATGAAACTCAGCGCGACGCTGCCGAAGTCCTCAGCGGTGCTCACGATGGGAGCGGCGGCGCCCACCGTGGCCGCGTTCAGCACGGGGCGAGACGCCATCTTTGTCAGATGGGTGGCGAGGGCAAGCAGCACCCCGATCGCGATCGGTACCCACGCGTAGGAGGTGAAGAACGCGGCCGGATCCTTCACCACCGCCGTGCCCGACGCTGAGCCGGTGCCGAACGCGATACCGCCGGCGACGGGGCGCACGATCGTCTGGACCCAGTCGTTTATCGAGTCGACGACGGGGACCTTGTCGGCCACGATCTCGATGACCAGCAACACGCCGAGGATGACCAGGACCCACGGGTTCGAGAGCCACGCCCAGTTGTCGGGAAGATGTACGAAGTCAAGGAACCGGCCGGCGAGGCCAAGCACGAGCAGGGGGATGTAGGCGTTCAGTCCCGCGGCGACCGCGAGACCGGAGCCGGTCAGGATCTCTAGCATCCGTGCATCCCCTCTCGAACCCACGGCATTAGCATTGCCGAATGTACCTGATCGGGCTCACCGGCGGCATAGCCTCGGGCAAATCCGTCGTCGGCAAGCGGCTCGCCGAGCTGGGCGCGATACACGTGGATGCCGACCTTCTTGCCCGCGAAGTCGTCGAGCCTGGCACGCCGGGCCTCGCTCACATCGCCGCGGAGTTCGGCCCATCGGTCATCGCGGCGGACGGCTCGCTCGATCGCGGCGCGCTCGGCGCGATGATCTTCCCCGATCCTGAGAAGCGCGCCGCGCTCAACGCGATAACCCATCCCGCGGTCTGGGCGCGGGCGCACGAACTCTTCGAGCGGGCCGAGCGCGACGACCCCGGTGCCGTGATCGTGTACGACGTGCCACTGCTCGTCGAGGCATCCGCGGATCGCCAGATGAGCTTCGACCTCGTCGTCGTTGTGCACGCGGACCTGGACACGCGCATCGGGCGTCTCATGCAACTGCGTGGGATGACGCGCGAGGAGGCAACCCACCGGGTCAACTCGCAGGCCACCGACACGGAACGGCTCGCGATCGCCGACGTCGTGATCGACAGCAACGGCACTCTCGAGCACACCATCGAGCAGGCTGACGAGTTGTGGGCGATGGCGCGGGCTTCCGCCATCAGCAAACAACCCGGATAGTGTCGGGGGCGGTGCCTAAACTCGAAGCATGCAACCCACGCGCTCTGTGCGACCGTTCAAGGTCGTCAGCGAGTACATCCCGAGCGGCGACCAGCCGCAGGCGATAGCCGAACTAGCCCAGCGCATCAACGCGGGCGAGACGGACGTCGTGCTCCTCGGCGCGACGGGTACCGGCAAGTCGGCGACAACGGCGTGGCTCATCGAGCAGGTGCAGCGCCCCACGCTCGTGCTCTCGCATAACAAGACTCTCGCCGCCCAGCTCGCAAACGAGTTCCGCGACCTCATGCCCGAGAACGCCGTCGAGTATTTCGTCTCCTACTACGACTACTACCAGCCCGAGGCGTATATCCCGCAGACCGATACCTTCATCGAGAAGGACTCGTCGATCAACGCCGAGGTCGAGCGTCTGCGGCACTCGACTACCAATTCGCTCCTGAGCCGACGCGACGTCGTCGTGGTCTCCACCGTGTCCTGCATCTATGGTCTCGGTGCGGCCGAGTCATACCTCGACGCGATGATCGCATTGCAGGTGGGCATGAAGATCGACCGCGAGACCCTCATCCGCCGGTTCGTTTCGATGCAATACCAGCGCAACGACTACGACTTCTCCCGCGGCACATTCCGGGTGCGCGGCGACACTATCGAGATCATCCCGGTCTACGAAGAGCTGGCGATCCGCATCGAGATGTTCGGTGACGAGATCGAGGCGATGTACGCCCTCCATCCGCTCACCGGCGACGTCGTCAAGACCCTGGATGCCGTGTCGGTCTTCCCCGGCACCCACTATGCCGCGAGCCCGCAAACAATCCAGCGCGCGATCGGCACCATCCAGGAGGAGCTCGCGGAGCGGCTGCAGGAGCTCGAGCGCCAGGGCAAGCTGCTGGAGGCCCAGCGGCTGCGCATGCGCACCACCTTCGACATCGAGATGATGGAGCAGATCGGCTTCTGCAACGGCATCGAGAACTACTCCCGCCACATGGACGGCCGGGTGGCTGGCGAAGCGCCGAGCTGCCTGCTGGACTACTTCCCCGAAGACTTCCTGGTAGTGATCGACGAGTCGCACGTGACCGTCCCGCAGATCGGCGCGATGTACGAGGGGGATGCCTCGCGCAAACGCACCCTCGTCGAGCACGGCTTCCGCTTGCCGAGCGCCCTCGACAACCGCCCGCTCAAGTGGGAGGAATTCCTGGCCAGGGTCGGACAGAAGGTCTACCTGTCAGCGACCCCCGGCAAGTACGAGCTGGGCATCACCGACTCCATCGTGGAGCAGGTGATCCGCCCGACGGGGCTCGTGGACCCGCAGATCGTGGTCAAGCCATCCAAGGGGCAGATCGACGATCTGCTCGAGCAGATCCGCATCCGGGTGGAGAAGAACGAGCGGGTGCTCGTGACGACCCTCACCAAGAAGATGGCTGAGGAGCTCACCGAATTCCTGGGGGAGCACGGCGTGCGGGTGCGCTACCTGCACTCCGATGTCGACACCCTGCGCCGAGTCGAACTGCTCACCGAACTGCGGCAGGGCGTGTACGACGTGCTCGTCGGCATCAACCTGCTGCGCGAGGGGCTCGACCTGCCCGAAGTGTCGCTTGTGGCGATCCTCGACGCCGACAAGGAGGGCTTCCTGCGCTCGGGCACTTCCCTCATCCAGACGATCGGGCGCGCGGCGCGCAACGTCTCGGGCGAGGTGCACATGTATGCCGACGTCATGACCGATTCGATGGCCAAGGCCATCGACGAGACCGATCGTCGTCGCGAGAAGCAGGTCGCGTACAACACGCTGCATGGCATCGACCCGCAGCCGCTGCGCAAGAAGATCGCCGACATCACGGACCAGATCATGCGCGAGGCGGGTGACACAGCGGAACTTCTGCGCGGCAAGAACGATTCGAGCCGCAAGCGTGCGCCCACCCCGAACCTCAAGCGGGAGGGAGTGCGCAGTCGGGAGGGGTTGGCGGCACAGGGCGGCAACGACCTGGAGAAGATCGTGGCCGACCTCACCGAGCAGATGCTGCAGGCCGCGGCCGAGCTCAAGTTCGAGTTGGCCGGGCGCTTGCGCGATGAGGTGCAGGATCTCAAGAAGGAGCTGCGCCAGATGGAGCAGGCCGGTCATCTGCGGTGACCGGAGCGGGAGCTTAGACTGCTGGTGTTCCGCTTTCGGGTGGCAAACCGGAAGGAGGGGAGTTTCTTGTGTCTGGGCTCATTTGGACAGGCGGTCGTGCTCCCATCCAATGCAAAGCGTGCGGGTGGGAAGGTCGCGGCCCCGTCAAGGCCGAGATCACCGCGCCGGGTGAGATCGAGCTGAAGGCTGTCCAATGCCCGGAATGCGAGTCGATAGATCTCCTCGGTAAGCCTCTCGACTCATCACCGACCAGCGCGTCGATCGACGACTATGTCGAGAACGGCGTGGGCATTGGCTCGATTGCGAGCTTGCTCGCGCTCGTCGATCCGCAGGGGGTGCGCCGCTTCCTCGATGTCGGATGCGACTACGGTTTCGCACTCGATCTCGGTAGGCATCTTTACGGCTGGGAGGTGAGGGGGATCGAACCGTCCGCCGCGGGAGCCAAAGGTGCTCGCGAGCTCGGAGTCGATATCCGACGGGAGTACCTCCATGAGGACTCCGCGGTGGGCGAGGAGTTCGACCTGATCCTCGCGAGCGAAGTCCTCGAACACGTCCCAGATCCCCTCCCCTTCCTCCGCGCGCTCCGCGCACGCGTTTCGGCTGGCGGTCATGTCGTGGTCACGACCCCCGCCGCGGAGGTTGTCAGCGAGGAGTCACCGGAAGGAGAAGTGCTCGTCGCAATAAGCCCTGGCCATCACGCTTTCATCGCCAGCGAGCGTGGTCTCGTTCTCCTGCTCGAGCGGGCGGGGTTCGGTGCCGTGCGCGTCACGATGCAGCGCGGCTCGCTGATCGCGATTGCCGGCGCCGGCAGCACGCTGCCCCCTCCTGGACAAACATTTCCCGTGCCAATCGACAGGCTCGAGGACTATTACAGGACGAGGGCCAGGTCGGCCGACCAGCGGTCGTCTCTCGCGCTCGGCATGGCTGTGCGCTACCTGAGGTCGCTTGTTGCGCGGGGCGCATTCGCGGAGGCCGAACACGCTGTCGAGAGTGTCACGAGCATCTTCCGACGCCGCCATCGATTCGATCTCCGCAGGCCGCGCGTGGTGCTGGCGATGCTGCACGTGAGGTTCCCACCGAGGATCCTCGCGCCGACGGTCTTCGCTCTGGGGATGATCGAACTCGCGCAGGCGGGGAATCCGCAGGGCGCGGTGGAGTACTTCGATATCGCTCTCCGCTCGATAAAGCGTTGGCGCGCCAAAGTCGACGTTGTGGATCGTGACACCGCTGACGTCGAGTTCCAGTCGGCTTACCACCGCGCCCTCGCGCTCTCGCGGTTCGACGCAGCCAAGGCCGAACAGCAGGTGCTCGGCCTCTCCACAGTCCTTCGGGCGCCTGCTGCGGACGCCTCGAGGATCCTCGCGGCCAGGGAGAGCCGGGTTCTCGTCGAGATTGCGTCGCGCGGGCAACTCCGACCCGACAGCGAGCTGGAGCGCAGGGTCTCGCTAGCCGCGCCCGACCTGGCATCCAGTGCTGACGTCGAAGAGCGCAAGGCTGCGCTCGACGCGATGTTCACGATCGGTCTCGCCCACGCCCAGCGGGGGGATGCCTCTTCTGCGGAGAGCTGGCTTCGGGATTGCCTCGCGCGGACAAGGGCCGGCTCCGGCTCATACGACCTCGCACTCGCGGGGCAGTGCCGAGATCAGCTCGCCCTGCTCCGTGTGACGAGGGTGGCCCAGGAACATTCCCATCCACCGATCCATTCGATGATCGACACCTACTGGTGCGACGCGTCCGGAACTTACCTCGATGGGTGGATGCACGTCGAGTCGCTGGCCGTCGACTCGATAAGCGTGACAATCGGCGAAACCACCGTGACCGCAGACGCGGTCGAGCGGAATGATCTCCTCAATCACTGGCCCGATCACGCGGTGGTCGTCAAGGGCGGCTTCTCCGCGTATGTGCCGGGTCGTCCTCATGGAACGGCAGTGCTCACCGCCCACACGGCTCAGGGCGATGTCAGTCTCACCATCGAGCTTCCCGACCATCAACTGCCGGTATCGGACGAGTCCCAGGACAATTGGGAAGACTCGTCGATCATGGCGCGGCATGTCTCGAACGCGCCGGCGGGGCCCGTGCTCATTATCGGCCTCAGGTCCAGGAGTGAGGAGGCGGCAAATGCCGTGCTGGCGAGCTTCGGCGGGCGGGAGATCGTCAGTCTCGACATCCATCCCGGCTTCGGCGTCACCCTGGTGGGCGACGCCCACCAATTGTCATCGATCCTGCCCCGGAACCATTTCGCGGTTGTCTTCTCGGCCGACGTGCTCGAACATGTAACAGCGCCATGGCTTGTCGCAGTCGAATGTGCGAAGGTGCTCATGCCCGGTGGGCTGGTGATGCATGCGGCCCCTTGGATCTGGCCCACGCACTCGGAGCCCAATGACTTCTTCCGCTATTCCCCTGGCGGTCTCGCACAGTTGTTCACGGAGTCGATCGGCTTCCGGGTCGTGGAGACCGGCGGCCTCGCGAACGCGAGGATCATCCCCTCCGCGCCCTGGCGCCACCATTTCCTGCGCATGCCCACCACGGTCTCAGCGTCCCACTCCTGGCTCGTTGCCGAAAAGGTCAGCGATGCCGCCGACGCCATCTCCTGGCCGTACGACGCGGAAGCGGGTGAATCCGCTGCCAGGCAGTACCCGGTAGACGGCCTCGCCCCCGACAGGGCAGAAGAGTGAACCGACCCGTCCGGTGCGGCTTTGTCGCGCTGGGCGAACACCGGCGGGGATGTCGGTAGGCGTCCGTAGAATGTAGAGAGTGTCGATTACTGAAGCCGGGCTGGACGAAGAGCTGGATGAGAACACCATGCTCGCGGCAATCGCACGCAAGCCGGTAGCCCACAACAAGCTCAGCGTGCGCGGTGCCAGGGTGCACAACCTGCGCAACGTCGACCTCGAGATCCCGCGTGATTCCCTCGTCGTATTCACGGGATTGTCGGGGTCGGGCAAGTCGAGCCTGGCCTTCGATACGATCTTCGCGGAGGGGCAGCGACGCTACGTCGAATCCCTCTCCGCGTACGCGCGACAGTTCCTCGGCCAGGTCGACAGGCCCGATGTCGACTTCATCGAGGGGCTGAGCCCCGCGGTATCCATCGACCAGAAATCGACGAACCGCAACCCCAGGTCCACAGTCGGCACGATCACGGAGATCTACGACTACATGCGGCTGCTGTGGGCGCGCATCGGCATCCCGCACTGCCCCGAATGCGGCGAGAAGATCTCCCGGCAGACGGTGCAGCAGATCGCCGACCAGCTCATGGAGCTTCCGACCGGCACCCGCTACCAGGTGGTGAGCCCGGTGATCTCGCAGAAGAAGGGCGAGTTCGTCGACCTCTTCAAGGAGCTCGCCGGCAGCGGTTACTCGCGGGCGATAGTCGACGGTGAGCAGATCCAGTTGAGCGATCCACCCACGCTCAAGAAGCAGTTCAAGCACGACATCTCGGTCGTCGTCGACAGGCTCGTGGCCGGCGATGACATCCTCACCAGGCTGACCGACTCGCTCGAGACGGCGCTGCGGCTCACCGACGGCGTCGTGTCGATCAACTTCGTCGACGAGACTGCGGATGCCGCGTGGCGCACGTTCTCCGAGAAGCTCTCCTGCCCCAACGGCCATCCGCTACAGCTCACCGAGATCGAGCCGCGCACCTTCTCCTTCAACGCCCCGTTCGGCGCGTGCCCGGAGTGCTCGGGGCTCGGCACCCGCATGTCGGTGGATGCCGACCTGCTCATCGCCGACGACTCGGTGAGTATTGCCGACGGCGCGATCCTGCCGTGGACCAGTCAGGGCAAAGGCCTGTTCAACTACTTCGAGAAGCTGCTCGACGGGCTGTCCCGTGACCTGCACTTCTCGCTCGATACCCCATGGGGCGAACTGGACCCAGACACCCAGGAAGCTATCCTGCGCGGCAACAACTTCCAGGTGACGGTGAAGTGGAAGAACCGCTACGGACGCGAGATGAAGTACTCGACGGGCTTCGAGGGCGTCATCCCGTACATGGAGCGCAAATACCTCGAGGCGGAGACCGACGTGCAGCGCCAGCGCGTGGCGGAGTACCTGCGCGAGATCCCGTGCCCGGTGTGCGAGGGCAAGCGGCTCAAGCCAGAGGTGCTCGCCGTGACCGTCGACGGCGTGAGCATCTCCGACGTGTGTGCGTTGAGTCTCAGCGACGCCCACACATTCATGGCCCGCCTGCGGCTGTCGGAACGTGATGCGAAGATCGCCGCGCAGGTGCTGCGCGAGATCCGGCTGCGGCTTGAGTTCCTCATCGAGGTGGGGCTGAGCTATCTCGACCTCATGCGCGCTGCGGCGACGCTCAGTGGCGGCGAGGCCCAGCGCATCCGGCTGGCCACCCAGATCGGCTCCGGCCTCACGGGCGTGCTGTATGTGCTCGACGAGCCGAGTATCGGCCTGCACCAGCGTGACAACCGGCGGCTCATCGAGACCCTCGTCAAACTCAAGAACCTCGGCAACACCCTCATCGTCGTCGAGCACGACGAAGACACCATTCGCACTGCAGACTGGATAGTGGACATCGGCCCCGGCGCCGGCGAGCACGGTGGCCTTGTCGTGCACTCGGGCACCTATGAAGGGCTCATCGCCAACACGGAGTCGATCACCGGGGACTACCTCGCCGGCCGGCGCTCGATCGAGACGCCGAAGAAGCGCAGGCCGATCGACAAGAACAGGCAGATCACAGTCGAGGGCGCGAGGGCGAACAACCTCAAGAACGTCACCGTGAGTTTCCCGCTCGGCACGTTCACCGCCATCACCGGGGTCAGCGGATCGGGCAAGTCCAGCCTGGTCAACGACATCCTCTACAAAGTGCTCGCGAACGAGCTCAACGGCGCGCGCCAGATCCCTGGCAAGCACACCCGGGTGACCGGTCTCGGCGACCTGGACAAGGTGGTGCACGTCGACCAGAACCCGATCGGCCGCACGCCGCGGTCCAACCCGGCCACATACACGGGCGTGTTCGACAAGATCCGCACGCTGTTCTCCGAGACCGGCGACGCGAAGGCTCGCGGCTACCTTCCCGGGCGCTTCAGCTTCAACGTCAAGGGTGGCCGCTGCGAGAACTGCTCAGGCGACGGCACGATCAAGATCGAGATGAACTTCCTGCCCGACGTCTACGTGGCGTGCGAGGTCTGCCACGGCGCCCGCTACAACCGCGAGACGCTCGCGGTGAAGTACAAGAACAAGAACATCGCCGAGGTGCTCGACATGCCGATCAGCGAGGCCGCAGAGTTCTTCGAGGCGATCTCCTCGATCCATCGCTTTCTGAAAACCCTCGAGGATGTCGGGCTCGGCTATGTCAGGCTCGGCCAGAGCGCGACAACACTCTCCGGTGGGGAGGCGCAGCGCGTGAAGCTCGCGACCGAGCTGCAGCGCCGATCGATGGGACGCAGCGTCTATGTGCTCGACGAGCCGACGACCGGCCTCCACTTCGAAGACGTGCGCAAGCTGCTGCTGGTGCTCAACGGCCTGGTCGACAAAGGCAACACGGTGATCGTCATCGAGCACAACCTCGACGTGATCAAGTCGGCAGACTGGCTCATCGACCTCGGCCCCGAAGGCGGCGCCGGCGGGGGAGAGGTGCTCTCGATCGGCACCCCTGAGCAGCTCGCGAAAGTGCCGGGCAGCGCCACCGGCGTCTTCCTCAAGGAGACGCTGGAGGGGGCTCGTGCCTGACAGGTGCCGGGCTTAGGCGCACCATGGCACAGACAGTTTCCTGGCGCCCGAAGGCCGGCGAGATTCCCCAGCAACCCGGCGTGTACCGGTTCAGGGATGACGCGTCCCGGGTGTTGTACGTGGGGAAGGCCAAAAACCTTCGCTCGCGGCTGAGCAATTACTTCGCGCCGTTGAGCACGCTTCACGAGCGCACCCGCAAGATGGTGCAGACCGCGGCATCCGTGGAGTGGACGGTTGTCGGCAACGACTTCGAGGCGTTGCAGCTTGAGTTCACCTGGATCAAGGAATTCGACCCGCCGTTCAACGTGCAGTACAAAGACGACAAGTCGTATCCGTACCTGGCGATCACGCTCGGCGACCCGGTGCCGCGGGTGCTCGTCACGCGCAACCACAACATCCCGAATGCCAGGTATTTCGGCCCGTACAGCAGGGCGTGGGCGATCCGCGAGACCGTCGACATCATGCTCAAGGCCTTTCCGATGCGCAGCTGCTCCGAGTCGACATACAAGCGCGCGCAGCAGACCGGCAGACCATGCCTGCTCGGCGACATCGGAAAGTGCGCCGCCCCCTGCGTCGGCAGGGTCACGCTCGAGGAGCACAAGTCGATAGCCCTCGACTTCGCGAGCTTCATGGGCGGAAACGATTCGCGATACATCACGACAATCGGGAAACGCATGAAGGATGCCGCAGCGAGCCAGGATTACGAGGCTGCGGCGCGATACCGCGACCAGGTCGCCGCGATGCAGACAGCCCTCGCGAAGAACGTCGTGGTGCTCGACGAGGGCACGGACGCCGACCTGTTCGGCATCGCCCACGACGAGCTCGCCGCCGCCGTGCAGCAGTTCATCGTGCGCGGGGGGCGTATCCGTGGCGTGCGCGGCTGGGTTGTCGACAAGGAACTCGATGTCGAGCTGCCCGAGCTCGTCGAGTCGGTGCTGCAAAACGCCTACGCCGACGCCGTGCCCCCGCGGGACGTGTTCGTGCCTGCTTTACCCGAGGACAACGCGGCGCTCGAGCGCTGGCTGGGTGAGATCCGTGGCCCTGGGTCAAGGGTCGAGGTCAGGGTTGCGCGCCGCGGGGACAAAGCCGCACTCGCGCAGACAGTCGCAGCGAACGCCATGAACGCGCTCATCCTCTACAAGACGCGCAGGAGCGCCGACTTCGTCGCGCGGTCGCAGGCCCTCTCCGACATCCAGGAGGCGCTCGGCATGGATGAGGCGCCGCTTCGCATGGAGTGCTACGACGTGTCGCACCTGAGCGGCACGAACATCGTGGCCTCGATGGTCGTCTTCGAGGACGGGCTCCCGCGCAAGGACCAGTACCGGCGGTTCAGCATTCCCGAGTCGAGTGACGACACCGAGTCGATCTACCAGACGCTCAGTCGCCGGCTCGGATACCTCAAGGAGCCCGTGGAGCAACTCGATGAGGCAGCCGAGGGCAGGCGTCGCAAGTTCTCGTACCCACCGCAACTGCTCATCGTCGACGGCGGGCAGCCGCAGGTCGCCGCGGCGAAACGCGCGCTCGACGACGCCGGCATCACGGGCATCCAGCTCGCCGGCATCGCGAAGCGGCTCGAGGAGATCTGGCTGCCAGACTCCGACTTCCCCGTGATCCTGCCGCGCAACTCTGACGCGCTGTTCCTCATCCAGCGGATCAGGGACGAAGCGCACCGCTTCGCGATCAGCTACCAGCGGCAGAGGCGTGGGAACGACATCCAATCGGTGCTGGCGGAAATTCCTGGACTCGGCCCCTCACGGGTCAAGGAGCTGCTCAAACACTTCGGCTCCGTGGCGCGCCTCAAGGGCGCCGACATCGCGACTGTCGCCGAAGTCAGGGGCATCGGTCCGGCGCTTGCCGCGACAATTGTTGAGCGCCTGCACGCCTGAATCCGACTCGGCAACGCGGGTAGTCTTGTGGGACCATGTCAGCCGAGGCACACAGCCAAGAGATGCTCATTGTCACCGGCATGTCCGGTGCTGGGCGGTCGACCGTTGGCAATGCGCTCGAGGACCTCGGCTGGTATGTCGTCGACAATCTTCCGCCGCAGATGCTGCGCCCCCTCGTCGAACTCGCGCAGCACGCGGGCAATTCGCTTCCGCGTATAGCGGCGGTGGTCGACGTGCGCGGCGGCAAGCTGTTCACAGACGTGCAGGAGGCCATCGAATCCCTGCGCAATAACGCGATGGTGCGCGTGCTCTTTCTCGAGGCGACGGACGACGTGCTCGTGCGGCGGTTCGAGCAGGTGCGGCGACCGCATCCGCTGCAGGCCGATGGCACGCTTCTGGACGGCATCGCGGAGGAGCGCTCGCGCATGGCGGAGATCCGGGCGTCCAGCGACCTGGTCATCGACACTTCAGGGCTCAACATCCACCAGCTCGCCACGACGATTTCGGAGAAGTTCTCCGAGGAAGACGACGCCGGCCTCAAGATCACCGTGATGAGCTTTGGGTTCAAATACGGCCTCCCGACCGATGCCGACATGGTCGCCGACGCGCGGTTCCTGCCAAACCCGTTCTGGATTCCCGAACTGAAGCCGCTCACCGGGCTCGACCCCGCCGTGCGCGACTTCGTGCTCGGGCAGCCGGGCGCGAGCGAGTTCGTGCACGACTACGCGCTTTCGCTCGCCCCCGTGTTCGCCGGGTATCAGCGCGAGAACAAACGACACGCTACGATCGCCATTGGATGCACAGGGGGCAAACACCGTTCCGTCGCGATTGCTGAAGAGCTCGCGACCCTGGTTCGTGACCTGCCCGGCGTGGCCGTGAGCATCAAGCACCGCGACCTCGGTCGCGAATGAGAAGCGTGTCCGGTCTGCATTCCGGTAGTCGCGAGAAGGGGAACCGCCAGTGGCACTAACCGCCGAGGTCAAGGACGAGCTAGCGGCCATCCAGACAGGCAAGACCACGGTGAGGGCTGCCGAGCTGGCCACGATCCTGCGCTTCTCCGGCGGGTTGCATCTCATCTCCGGCCGCATCGCGGTCGAGTCGGAGGTCGACACAGAACAGCTGGCCAAGCGCATCCGCAAAGACATCGCTGAGCTGTACGGGGTGCGGGCCGACATTTCCGTGATCTCGGCATCCGGTGTGCGGCGCGCGAGCCACTACCTCGTGCGCGTGCTCGACGCTGGGGAGACCCTCGCGCGGCAGACGGGACTTCTGGATGCCCGCCGCCGGCCCATCCGCGGGCTCCCGAACCGGCTCACCACTGGCAGCCGCGAGGAGCTGGCCGCCGTCTGGCGCGGAGCGTTCCTGGCCGCTGGCACCCTCACCGACCCCGGACGGTCCGCCGCGCTGGAGGTCACCTGCCCCGGCAACGAGGCCGCCATGGCCCTCGTGGGGGCTGCGGGACGCCTGCGCATCCCCGCGAAGGCCCGTGAGGTGCGCGGCGTTCACCGCGTCGTCGTGCGCGACGGCGAGGCCATCGGCGCGATGCTCGTGCTCATGGGCGCCGAGAAGAGCGTGGAGAGCTGGAACGAGCTACGCCAGCGCCGCGAGGTGCGCGCGACGGCGAACCGGCTCGTGAACTTCGATGACGCCAACCTGCGGCGGTCGGCCCAGGCGGCAGTGGCAGCATGCGCGCGGGTCGAACGCGCCCTCGAAATCCTCGACGATGATGTGCCGCACCACCTGCGCTACGCGGGCGAGCTGCGCCTGCGCTTCCGCGATTCGAGCCTCGATGAGCTGGGCCACCACGCTGACCCGCCGATGACCAAGGATGCGGTCGCCGGCCGCATCCGCCGCCTGCTCGCGATGGCGGACAAGCGGGCATCCGATCTCAACATCCCCGGCACCGACGCGAACCTCCCTCCGGGTTTCGAGGACGAGTAGTCCCCACTTGCGCGCGGGAAGCTTCTGGAAGCCTCCCGGGTTGTCGTGAGTAGACTGGAAAAGTCACCCGAACCGGGCGGGAAACCCGTTCGTTGGGCCTATTTTGCTAGGAGATATTCGATGGCTGACTACACGCTCCCCGAACTTCCGTATGACTACTCCGCCCTCGCGCCGAGCATCAGCGGGCAGATCATGGAGCTTCATCACGGCAAGCATCACCAGGCGTACGTGACGGGGGCCAACGCGGCTCTCGCCGGTCTCGCCGAGGCGCGCGACAAGGGCGACCTCGCAAACGTGAACAAGCTCGAGAAGGACCTCGCGTTCAACCTCGGTGGCCACGTCAACCACTCGATCTTCTGGACGAACATGTCTCCCGACGGCGGCGACAAGCCCACCGGCGACCTGGCGAGCGCGATCGACGACAACTTCGGCTCGTTCGACAAGTTCACAGCCCACTTCACGGCCGCGGCGATGGGTGTACAGGGCTCGGGCTGGGCGGCGCTGACCTGGGATTCGATCGGGCAGAACCTGCTGATCAACCAGTTCTTCGACCAGCAGTCCAATTTCGCGGCAGGCACGGTGCCGCTTCTGCTGCTGGATGTCTGGGAGCACGCCTACTACCTCGACTACAAGAACGTGCGCGCCGACTACGTCAAGGCGTTCTGGAATATCGCCAACTGGGCGAACGTGCAGGAGCGCTTCGGGGTCGCGCGCGAAAAGACCAACGGCCTGCTGGTACTGTCATAGCGGCATCGTGGCCGGGGCCCCAGGGTCCCGGCCACGCCACGTTTCCACCACCACCCCCACCACAGGTATTGCCGCGTCTAGCGACGCATGAACAACTGGAGCACTAGTGAGCGTCAAGATCGGCATCAACGGATTCGGCCGGATCGGCCGCAACTTCTTCCGGGCGGCATTGGCCAACGGAAGCGACCTCGAGATCGTCGCCGTCAACGACCTCACCGACAACAAGACGCTCGCCCACCTGCTCAAGTACGACACGATCACCGGCCGCCTCGACGCGACTGTCGAGTACGACGACGACAACATCATCGTCAACGGCAAGGCCATCAAGGTCTTCGAAGAGCGTGACCCCGCGAACCTGCCGTGGGGAGACCTGGGCGTCGATATCGTCATCGAGTCCACGGGCCGTTTCACCAAGTCCGAAGACGCGCACAAGCACATCACGGCCGGTGCCAAGAAGGTAGTCATTTCCGCTCCCGCTACCGGGTCGGATGTCGCGACGCTCGTGCTCGGCGTCAACGAGGGCACCTACGACCCCGCAGTGCACACAATCATCTCGAACGCCTCGTGCACCACGAACTGCCTCGCGCCGCTCGCCAAGGTCTTCATGGACAACTTCGGTATCGAGCGCGGCCTGATGACCACAGTGCACGCGTACACGGCAGACCAGAACCTGCAGGATGGACCGCACTCAGACCTGCGCCGCGCGCGCGCTGCCGCAGCGAACATCATCCCGACCTCGACGGGTGCCGCGAAGGCGCTCGGCCTCGTGATCCCCGAGCTCGTCGGAAAGCTCGATGGATACGCGCTGCGCGTTCCCGTGATCACCGGCTCGATCACCGACCTCACGGTCACGGCATCGCGCCCGGTCACCGTCGAAGAGGTAAATGCCGCGTACAAGGCTGCCGCCGAGGGACCGCTCAAGGGCATCCTGAGGTACACGGAACACGAGATCGTCTCGAGCGACATCGTCGGCGACCCGCACTCCTCGATCTTCGACGCCGGCCTCACGAAGGTGATCGGCGACCAGGTCAAGGTCGCGTCGTGGTACGACAACGAGTGGGGCTACTCCAACCGCCTTGTCGACATCACCGAGTACGTCGCCGCGCGGCTCTAATTCCGCCGCGATGCCTTTACGTACCCTCGAGAGTCTCGGCGAGCTAAAGAGCAAGCGCGTCATCGTCCGCTGTGACCTGAACGTTCCGCTCAAGAACGGGCAGATCACGGATGACGGCCGCATCCGCGCCTCGCTGCCGACGCTCAACGCGCTCATCCACGCCGGCGCACGCCTCATCGTGGTCTCGCACCTCGGCCGCCCCGACGGCGAGCCGGACTCGAAGTACAGCCTCGAGCCGGTCGCGCACCGCCTGAGCGAGCTGCTGGGCAAGCCTGTCGTGTTCGCGCATGACACCGTCGGCTCTGCGGCGAAAGAGGCCGTCGACGGTCTCGAAGACGGCGGCGTCGTGCTGCTCGAGAATCTCAGGTTCAACGCCCACGAGACGACAAAGGACAACAGCGACCGCGAGGATTTCGCGAAGAAGCTCGCGAAGTTCGGCGATGCATTCGTGTCGGACGGGTTCGGGGTCGTGCACCGCAAGCAGGCGAGCGTGTTCGAGCTCGCCGAGCAACTGCCGAGCGCCGCCGGGCTCCTGATCCAGGAGGAGCTTTCGGTTCTCGAGCGGCTCACCGTCGACCCGCGGAAGCCGTACACTGTGGTGCTCGGCGGCTCGAAGGTGTCTGACAAGCTCGACGTCATCGGCGCCCTGCTGCCGAAGGTCACTACCCTGCTCATCGGCGGGGGAATGCTCTTCACGTTCCTCGTCGCCCTCGGCCACAAAGTCGGCGCGAGCCTGCTCGAGCAGGACCAGGTCGAGACGGTGAAGGGCTACCTCGCGCAGGCGAAGCAGCTCGGGGTGGAGATCGTGCTGCCCACCGACATCGTCGTCGCTTCGAAGTTCGGCGC
>JAODLY010000029.1 GCA_025464445.1 Rhodoglobus sp.
AGGCGTTGACGTGGTCGTTGGGGTGCACCGGGGACCCCAGCGCCTCGGTGGCGAGGGAGGCGATGACCTCGTTGGTGTTCATGTTGCTCGACGTCCCGGAGCCGGTCTGGAAGACGTCGATGGGGAAGTGGGCGTCCCAGTCGCCCCGGGCCACCGCGGCGGCGGCCTCGGAGACGGCGGTGGCCCACAGCTTCGCTTTCGCCTCGAGGGACACCGCGAGGTGATCGAGCGACGGGATGAGGTTGTGGATGAGGTCGCCCACGACAGCGACATGCACGGAGGTCGGGAAGACGTCGTTCGACGACTGTGACATGTTGACGTGGTCGTTCGGGTGCACCGGCGAGCCGAGCCGGGTCGTGGCGAGACTCGCGAGCACCTCATTGATGTTCATGTTCGAGCTCGTGCCGCTACCGGTCTGGTACGTGTCGATCGGAAACTGGTCGTGATGCCTGCCGGCGATGATCTCGTCGGCGGACGCCGCTATCGCGTCGGCGATCGGCGCATCGAGGATGCCGATCTGCTTGTTGGCGAGTGCTGCCGCCCGCTTGATGCGGGCGAGCGCGACAATCTGCGCTGGCTCGAGCCCCGAGCCCGAGATCGGGAAGTTCTCCACGGCGCGCTGGGTCTGGGCGCCGTACAGCGCGCTGGCTGGCACCCGAACCTCACCCATGGTGTCGTGCTCGATGCGGAACTCTTCGGTGCTCACGGCGGCGGGTGTCCTTTTCTGCTGCGGCTG
Organism: Rhodoglobus sp.; assembly: GCA_025464445.1. Classification (GTDB taxonomy): domain Bacteria; phylum Actinomycetota; class Actinomycetes; order Actinomycetales; family Microbacteriaceae; genus Rhodoglobus. Next base: position 737 of record JAODLY010000029.1, read on the forward strand.
GGCCTAGACCGAGCCCACGATGACATCGGGTACTGCACGACCCTCGAGCAGGCGATAGTTCGCGCCCACCAGGGCCAGCGTACCCGCGGCGATCGCCTCGGAGATGAGTTCGGAGGAGTCGAGCAGCTCGGCAATCGTGTCACGCAGGTGCTCTCGCCCGACGTGCTGGGAGTCGACAGGCTCGCCCGGCTCGGTGCCGGCCGCGACGCGACGCACGGCGGGGATGATCTTGGAGATGAGCGTCGCGATGTGTGGCGGCAGGGGTGTGGCATCCGGCTGCTGCGAGTCGATGGCGGCGAGCACGGCACCACACTCGTCGTGGCCGAGCACGACGATGAGCGGCACCTGCAGCACACCGACCGCATACTCGAGCGAGCCGATCACGGAGTCGGAGATGATCTGGCCGGCGTTGCGCACGACGAAGAGGTCGCCGATGCCCCTGTCGAAGATGATCTCTGCGGCGAGGCGCGAGTCGCTGCATCCGAACAGGGCGGCGTGTGGCGATTGCTTGAGTGCGAGGGCTTCACGCCGCTCGACGTCTTGCCGAGGATGCTGCGGCGCCCCGGCGACGAAGCGCTCGTTGCCGGCGACCATCTCTGCCCATGCCTCGGCCGGAGAACTACCGGACATCACCGGCCAGCGATCCCGGCGGCGATGCTCGCTGCCAGCAACTCGAATTCGGACGTCGGAGCCGTGCCGTGCAGCACGATGGTGCTCGACCCGACGGTGGTGACCATCGAGTATGCGAAATTGCCGGGGTCGTTCGCCGTGCGGTTGTCGAAGACAGTCCAGCTGAGCCCTTCGACAGTCGTTGTGCCGGTTTGCCGTGCCCGGTCGAGCAACGCGCCCTGCCAGGTCGGGTTGGCGTCGATGCCCTGGTCGAGCGCGATGAACTGGGTGCTCGGCGTCACGAAGCCGACGTACCAGTCGAGCACTTCCAACTTCTTCTCGAACCGCGCGTCGTTTGCAGTCCAGCCGGCTGGCAGCGACGGCACCACGAGCGGCTCGGTCGTGGCTCCCTGCGCGTCGGCCGCGACTGCCTTGTAATCGATGGGATTGAGTGCGCCCGGGTCTGGCCGCACCACAACGACCACCAGGAAGAGAACCACAGCGAGTGACGCGACGAGCGCGACGACCAGGTTGAGCAGCGTCTGGTTCGACCGGTGCCTGCGCGAGCTCTCCGCCTTGCGCGCAGCCGTCTCCTCGGCGGTTTCGGGTCGACCGAGCTCGGCGACGATCGCCGGTGGTTTCTGGGCTGCCATTAGTCGGTGGGGGCTGACCGCGCGGCGTCCAGTCGGGCGCGGGCCCCGATCAGCCATTCCTCGCAGCGCTTTGCGAGCGCTTCGCCGCGCTCCCAGAGCGCGAGCGACTCCTCGAGGCTGGATGAGCCCTGCTCCAGGTCGTTCACGACAGTGATGAGCTCGTCCCGCGCCTGCTCATAGCTGAGCGCGCTCACGTCGGTCTTCGCTGTGCTGGCCACGGGATGATTCTACTTCGACGCGTCGACTGTGGCCGCGAGCTTGCCCACAGCCACGGTCAGCACGAGGTGGGTGCCGGCCGGCGCGACGGCGGCGTCGCGCACCGCCGACCCGTCGGGGAGCTGGGCTATCGCATAGCCGCGCTCGAGGGTGCGCTGCGGCGAAAGGGCGCGCAACTGGGAGGTGAGTTCTGCGACCGAAGTGTGGGCACGCTCGAGGCTGCGCTCGATGAGGTCACGGCTGCGGGAGACGTAGCGCGAGAGCTCCTCCGCGCGCGAGTCGACGAGCCAGGCGGCGTTGGCCAACACCGGCCGCGAGCGCAGGGACCCGAGGCGGTCCACCTCGTGGCCGATGCGCTGCGTGATCCGCAGACGCATGCCGGCGCGGGCCTGCTGCACCCTGGCGAGTTCTTCTGCCACGTCGGGGACTACCCGCTTCGCCGCATCCGTCGGCGTGGATGCCCGCAGGTCGGCCACCTCGTCGAGCAGCGGCCTGTCGGCCTCATGCCCGATGGCGCTCACCAACGGCGTGACACAGGCGGCCGCGGCACGCAGCAGCGTTTCATCGCTGAAGACGAGGAGATTCTGGAAGTCGCCGCCGCCACGCGCGACGATGATCACATCGACCTCGGGGTCGGCGTCGAGCACCCTGATCGCCGACGTTACTTCCGTTGCCGCGCGGTCGCCCTGCACGGCGGCATAGACGATGCGGAACTCGACCGCAGGCCAGCGCAGCTGGGCGTTGCGCAGCACGTCTTTCTCGGCGTCGCTGTCTTTGCCCGTGATGAGCCCGATACGGCCGGGCAGGAACGGCAGGGGCTTCTTGTTGTCGAAGAGTCCCTCGCTCTTGAGCTGCTGCCGCAGGCGCTCCAGTCGCTCCAGCAGGTCGCCGAGACCCACATGGCGCATCTCGTACACCTGCATCGTGAGCGTGCCGCCCTTGACCCAGTAGTTGGGCTTCAGGAGCGCGATGACGCGGTCGCCCTGTTTCAGGTCATCGGGGAGCTTCGCCTTTACCGACGACCAGATGGTGAAGGAAATCGTGGCGTCCTCGTCGATGTCCTTGAGCTTGCCGTAGACGTTGCCGCCGGAGAGGCCCCACTGGGCGATCTCTCCCTCCACCCAGGCGGTGCCGAGACGCTCGATCCAGCCCTTGATCTTGCTGGAAAAGAGTGCGACTCCCCATGGCGTGTCGACGGTGGGCGCACCGGTATCGATCGTCACGCCGCCCTCACGACTGCCCGCCGACGGGCGGCTCGCCCACGTACTCGTGCGCCTCCCGGGCGAGTTCGGGCCACAGCTCCTGGTTGCTGACGCGCACCCATTCCCGCTCGGGATGACCGTCGTGGCTGTAGCGTGCGGCAACGCCTCGCTTGACGAGGTCAGCGGCGCGCGGCGCGGACACATCGACCACGAGATCGTCGCCGACGAGCAGCGCGAACAGCCTGCCGTGCACGAACAGGCCGTCGGCAGTGGCGGTCACTCCATCGTTCTCATCGACGAGCTGGATCGCCAGGTCCTCGTACCTCTGCGCTGCCAGGTCGTATGCCATGTCGCCTCCCGGTGTGCGGACAGATGCCCCCGGTAGAATCTCCGGCGTGAGCATCATCACTAACGGCGCGGCCGTCAGCCTCGAGTTTCCGCAGGTTGCTGTTGCGCACAGCCCCGCGGTACGTAACAGGCTACGGGATGTCCCCGTCACGGGGTCGAAGCGCGTGCTTCTCGCGGCCCCCCGTGGATATTGCGCAGGTGTGGACAGGGCGGTGATCGCCGTCGAGAAGGCGCTCGAGAACTACGGCGCACCGGTCTATGTCCGCAAGCAGATAGTGCATAACATCCATGTCGTCTCGACCCTGGAGAAGAAGGGCGCGATCTTCGTCGACGCCGTCGATGAGGTGCCGGTCGGCTCGCATGTCGTGTTCAGCGCCCACGGGGTCGCCCCCTCGGTCGTGCAGGCCGCTGCCGACCGCGACCTGCTTGCCATCGACGCGACCTGCCCCCTTGTGACAAAAGTGCACCGCGAGGCGACCCGCTTCGCGAGGGACGACTACGAGATCCTGCTCATCGGCCATGCCGGGCATGAGGAGGTCGAGGGCACCATGGGTCATGCGCCCGGGCGAACGACACTCGTGAACAGCCCGGCCGACGTGCCGAATATCGTGGTGGAGAACCCCGACCACCTGGTCTGGCTCTCGCAGACGACGCTGAGCGTCGACGAGACGATGGAGACGGTGCGCCTGCTGCGCGAGCGGTTCCCCAACCTGCAGGACCCGCCGAGCGACGACATCTGCTACGCGACCCAGAACCGCCAGGTCGCAATCAAGAAGGTCGCCAAGGATGCCGACCTCGTGATCGTCGTCGGCAGCGCCAACAGTTCAAACACCGTGCGTCTCGTGGATGTGGCGCTCGAGCACGGCGCGAAGGCCGCCTACCGCGTGGATTACGCGAGTGAGATACGGCAGGAGTGGCTCGACGGCGTCGCCACTGTCGGCGTCACGAGCGGGGCATCCGTGCCGGAAGTGCTCGTGCAGGAGGTGCTCGACGACCTCGCCGACGCCGGGTATGGCGACGTGAGCCAGGTGGTGAGCGCCGAGGAAGACCTCATGTTCTCGCTGCCGAAGGAACTCCGCAAGGATGCTGCAGGCAACCCGGATGACCGGGGTCTCGGCGGGCGCATCCGCAAACTCGACTGGCAGCGTGACGAATGACCGACTCCCGCCCGGAACCGAAATACGGCCAGTACGGGCCCACGCCGATCCCTGTCGAACCGGCCCCGCCGATCGCGGCCGAGCAGGTCATCGCACCGGCCCCGCGCCGCACCTGGGACCTGTTCGTCACGACTGCCCTGCTCATGCTTGGCGTCATCGACGTCGTCACCGGTTTTGGGCAGTTCACCCATCTGGCCGATGCGCTGCGGGCCGCGTACGCCGCCCAGAAGTTCGGCGCGTTCACGTCGGGTGATCTCGCGACGGCAATGGGCATCGCCATCAACGTCGTGCGCATCACGGTGCTGGTCGCCGCAATAGTGGTTTCACTGCTGCTGATTCGCCGCGGTCGCCTGGCGTTCTGGGTGCCCCTGGCCGGTGCGGCGGTCGCCGGGGTGTTCGTCGTGGCCTGTGTGCTCATCGTGATCCTCAGCGATCCCGCACTCGCGGCATACGTGGCGAACCAGTCCGCGACCCCGTAGGCTGCGGCCGTGCGCGTCGCAGTCCTGCCCCGGGAGGTCGCTGCGCGTGTAATCACGAGCGCGATCGCGAGGGGAGCGTGGGCGGTCAACGCGACGAGCATCGCGCTGTCGATCCCCATTCTCATCGAGTACACGGTCGACCACGACATCGTGGGGTCCCTTGCCATGCCGCTCGGGATTCTCGTTGTCATGCTCGGGCTCGCGGTGGTCGCCTTCCTCTTTCCCCGCGCCTGGGTCGCCGTCGTCTACCTGGTGCTCGCGAGCGCGGGAGCCGTAGCCTTCGAGCTGTCACTGATCGCCGCGCATGCCGCAATCGCGCAGGACGGGCTGTTCCTGCTGAACCGCCCAGCGGTGTCGCTCGTGCTCATCGGGGTCGGCGCGACCACCACGCTCTCCGGCATCACCTGGTCGGCCGTCGGCTTTCTCGTCTCCACACTTGTGACGGTCGTGGTTTCCACAGTCGCCTACACACCGCTCAGCACGGGATGGGGGCCTCTTCTCATCTTCGCTGCTTACGTTCTCGCGTACCTGCTGCTCCAGGCCATCCAGGCGAGCCAGCGCAGGCGCCTGCCGAACTTCGATGATCTCGAGAAGGAGACGCTTCGCCTCGGGGCGGAAGAGAACCTCAGGGCACGCGTCGCGGCTGCGGTGCATGACACGCTGCTCAACGATCTCTCGATAGTCATGACCGCACCGGACGAGCTCGACGATCGGATCCGGGCCCGGCTGCACGAAGACCTGGACACGCTCACGAGCGCTGAGTGGCAGCACGAATCGGCGGCGGTTACGGTGCTCGATGACCAGGACAGCTCGCTGCGCAACCAGATAATGCTCGTGATCAGTGACCTGCAGTGGCGGGGGCTTACCGTGCATGTGACCGGCTCCGGTCCCGGCATCTATCGTGTGGCCCCGAAGGCGGCGACGGCGATAGTCGACGCCATCCGTGCATGCCTGGAGAACGTGTTGCGCCATGCGGGCACGACGGTGGCTGAGCTCGATCTCGCGTACACGCCCGACGACATCGCGATAATGGTTTCGGACGAGGGCACCGGGTTCGACACCGATACCGTGGCTGCCGATCGTTTGGGCCTGCGCCAGTCAGTCGTCGAGCGCATCCGCTCTGTCAATGGCTCGGTGCGAATCTGGTCGACACCGGGGGCTGGCACCTCCGTGCTCATACGGGTGCCAGTTGTCGAGGTCGTCATCGAACACGGAGAGTCCGGCCACGAGCATCCCGGGGCTGCGACGCCAGAGCGGGACGAGCCCGGACCGGAGGTGCCCAGCCATGCGGGCGGGTAGGGGCTACTTCGGGCTGTCCGCCCAGCAGGTCGATCCGCTGAGCTGGTTCACCGGTCCCCTGGTTCCCCTGGCTTTCGGTGCGCTCACCGCCCTCTACGGGGGAGCGGTGTCGATAGTCACGTGGACACAGGCAGGCATTCCGCTGCTGCAACCTGTCGCGCTCGTGCTGTGCGTGGGGGCTGACGTGTTCATTCACGCAGTGACGCGCCCGCTTCGCCAGCCGATCGGCTGGTTGGTCGGCGCGCTCGCACTGGCCATCTCGGTGCTGGGCATGGTGATCTCGGCCGTCGGATATGCGGGCAGCTCATTCGCCGTCGAGCAATGGTGGGCATCGATAGCGCTCGCCTTCACCATCGCGAGTCTCGGCCCCTACCTTCCCGCACGCACGGTATTCGTGCTCGGAGCCTCGTCGACAGTCGTCGCGGTGGCCGCCTCGACCGCGATCCTGTACCCGGTGAGCGGCAACTGGGGTCCCGGCGGTTCGGCGCTCATCACCGCATACCCGCCACTTGTCGCGCTGGCGGCGACCACGACGTTCTCCTACATCGTCGTGAGCACGATGATGCCCATGCTCGAGAACCCGTCGCGCACGGTCGTCGTCACCCAGCCGGCCGGGGATGACGCTGCCAGGCTTGCAGAGCGGGTGGCTGTTGCGCGGCTCACCGCGCGCGCCGCCCCGTTCCTGCAGCGGATCGCGGATGCCGGACGCATCGAACCGGCGGACCGCGCGCTCGCCGGGCAGTTGGCACGGCGTCTGCGCGACGAGCTCGTGACGCAGTCGAACCTGAGCTGGCTGGACTCCGTGGCGGCCGGGTCCAGGCTCGTCGTCGTGGATCCCGACCAGCTCGCCCGACGCATGAACAACGCCCAGCGCACGGCCCTGCGGGCACTCCTGGGGGCCATCCTCGACATCCCGGCGACAGACACCGGCTCACTCATGGTGGAGCTGCGCAAGGCACAGGATGGCGCGACTGCTGTCGGGGTCAGCCTCGACATGGCGCTGCCCGAAGGCACGCGCATCATGCACCTCGCGCCGTACTACCTCACGCTCAAGACAGCGGTGCGTGACCTGGCCATCGACCGCGACAAGCTGAGGCTGACGTTCAGCATCGAGCCAGAAAGCTAGTTGCCGCTGTGTCCTGCCGAACCGAGCTCTTTCGTGGCCTCGACGACGCGTGCTGCCATCGCCGTCTCCGCGAGCTTGCCCCAACTGCGCGGGTCATAGACCTTCTTGTTGCCAACCTCGCCGTCGACCTTGAGAAAGCCGTCATAGTTGCGCAGCACGGTGTCGGCGATCGATCGGCTGTACGCGTACTGCGTGTCCGTGTCGATGTTCATCTTGATGACGCCGGCGGCGACCGCCGTGGCGATCTCCTCGGGCGATGAGCCCGAGCCGCCGTGGAAGACGAGGTCGAGCGGTTTCGGGCCGGTGCCGTACTTCTTCTCCAGGCCGTCCTGGATCGTGGCGAGAATCTCCGGCCGCAGTTTGACGTTGCCCGGCTTGTAGACGCCGTGCACGTTGCCGAACGTCAGGGCGGCCATGTAGCGGCCCTGGTCGCCGAGGCCGAGCGCCTCGACCAGGGCGATCGCGTCATCCAGTGTCGTGTACAGGTGCTCGTTGATCTCGTGGCTCACGCCATCCTCTTCGCCGCCGACAACGCCGACCTCGACCTCGAGGATCGCGTTGATGGCTTTCATGCGGGGCAGAAGGGTCTTGGCGATCTCGAGGTTGGCGGCGAGCGGAACGGCTGAGCCGTCCCACATGTGCGACTGGAATATCGGGTTGCGGCCGGCCTTGACCTCCGCCTCCGATGCGGCGATGAGGGGCAGCACGAAACCGTCGAGGGCGTCCTGCGGGCAGTGGTCGGTGTGCAGGGCCACGGTGACGGGGTAGTTCCTGGCCACCTCCGTCGCGAAGGCGGCAAAGGCAAGAGCCCCGGATGCGCGATTCTTCACCGTTTGGCCGGCGAAGTAGTCGGCGCCACCGGTGGTCACCTGGATGATGCCGTCGGAGCCGGCCTCGGTCAGACCCTGCAGCACGGCGTTGATCGTGGACGAAGACGAGACATTGATCGCCGGGTACGCGAATCCACGGGTCTTCGCCTTGTCGAGCATCTCGGCGTACTGGTCCGGAGTGGCAACGGGCATGGCAGGTCTCCTTCAGGCGATGGTGGCGCTCAAAGTCTAGCTATCGCCCATTGCCGCCAGTGCGCCGCCCGGTAGTCTTGGTGGGCGTTGATTCAGCAGGCGAATCCCCACCACAGCGACTCTGCCTTCGATCCAAGGACCAAGCTGTGGTGACCACCCAAACCGGAACCCTGTTCCTGAACCCCGACCGCAACCTCGCACTCGAGCTCGTCAGAGCGACCGAAGCCGCCGCCATCCGCGCTGTGCCGTTCATCGGCAAGGGCGACAAGAACGGAGCGGACGGGGCAGCCGTGGATGCCATGCGCAAGTTCCTGGGGACCGTCGACTTCGATGGCGTGGTCGTCATCGGCGAGGGCGAGAAAGACAAGGCGCCGATGCTGTTCAACGGCGAACACGTCGGCACCGGCAATGGCCCTGCCTGCGATATCGCCGTCGACCCCATCGATGGCACCTCCCTCACGGCGGCCGGCCGGCAGAACGCGCTCTCCATGATCGCGGTCGCCGACCGCGGCAGCATGCTCGACGCCTCGACGGTGTTCTACATGCGCAAGATCGTGACGGGGGCAGAGGGCCGCGGTGTCGTTGACATCCGCAAACCGATCGGCGAGAACATCCGGGCGCTCGCCAAGGCGAAGGGCAAGCCCGTCGGCGAGATCGTCGTCGCCGTGCTCGACAGGCCGCGGCACGCTGAGTTCATCGAGGAGATCAGGGCCACAGGCGCCGGCACCCGGCTCATGCTCGACGGCGATGTCGCCGGGGGCATCAACGCCGCCATGTACGGCACGCGCATCGACATGTGCGCCGGCATCGGGGGCAGCCCGGAGGGGGTGGCGACGGCGTGCGCCATCAAGGCCCTCGGCGGCGAGATCCAGGCGATCCTGTACCCGAAGACCGACGAGGAGACGCAGAAAGGCCTGGATGCCGGGCTGCTGTTCGACCATGTCTACGATGCCGACACGCTCGTTCGCAGCGATAACACCTTCTTCGTCGCCACCGGGGTGACCGATGGTGGGCTGGTTCGCGGCGTGCGTCGACTGGGGCCGATAATCCGCACCGAAAGCATCGTGCTGCGCTCGCACTCCGGCACGATCCGCAGGGTCGAGGCTGACCACCTCGCGGAGAAGTGGCTGGACGCGTAGCTCGTAACCTGAGGCCAGCCCATCGGGCACGTTGCTATTGTCGAACCCCGTGAGTGTACCCCCGAACTGGATCGAGCACCGTCGCGGTGACCGCGAGGTGCTCGGCTGGATGCGCCCTGAAGCCGATGGCTTTGTCGTCATCGACCTTCTGGGCCGCGAGTTGAGCGGGCCGACCGACTGGTTCTCAGCAGAGGAACTTCTCGAGTCGACAGGTATCGGCTACCTCGCCGACCCGTTCGAGATGCTCCACAACGGCTCCTGGGTGCGGGTGCGCCTGACCGAGGTCTCGCCGGACGGTATCCGCGTGAAGAACGAGGACTGGGGTGACATGAACGCCGACTTCATCGAGCACCGGCTGCCATTCCCGATGCCGGACAGCCTGCGGCCCCTTCAGCGCTAGGCCGATTCGCTGTCGTCGCTAGCCACTCAGGTAAATGGAGCTGAGTTCGCGCTCCGACACAATCCGAACGGTGCTGACGGACCATCTCCCGGAACTTGCCCGACGACCGATCGGCTAGGCAGTGGCCTCAGCCTCCGGGCGCTTGATCTCGGGCGTCACAAGTAGCGTAGGACGCGCGACTCCTGGTAGTTCATCCAGCACGCTCAACTCTGCCGCGGGATCGGATAGCGAACCGAGCTCTTCGACGTCGTCGAGCAACTCCTCGATCATGTCCGGTGTTCCGATCAAAGGACTCGTGGATTCCACTGCCTTGAGTTGACGCTCGACCGCGCGCGTACGGCGACCCGCTTCACTTACCGTGTTCTGCGCGGTCTGGAGCTGCTTCCCGAGCTTGTCCCATACCTGACCGTACTTCTGGAATTCTGACTTGGCGGCGGCGAGGACCTTCCACACCTCGGAGCTGCGCTTCTCGATTGCCAGAGTCCGGAAGCCCATCTGGAGACTGTTGAGTATTGCCATGAGTGTGCTCGGCCCCGCAACTGAAATGTGCAGGTCGTTTGACAGCTTTGACGTCAGCCCGGGCATTCTTTGGATCTCAGCGAACAAGCCCTCGGTCGGGAGGTACATGATGGCGAATTCGGTCGTATACGGGGGTTCGATGTACTTCTTGGCTATGACGCGAGCCTGTTCAAGAAGTGCTCGTTCCAACTTGCGAGCCGCTTCTTCGATGGCCGGCTTCTCGCCGACGTCATAGGCGTCAAGCAAGCGCTCGTAGTCTTCTTGAGGAAACTTGGAGTCGATCGGCAAGTAAACACTCGTTCCAGAGTCGTCGCGACCTGGAAGTTTGATGGCGAATTCCACGCGCTCGGCGCTGCCGGGCTTCACCGCGACGTTCTCGGCGTACTGCTCCGGAGTGAGGATGTCCTCCAGCTGCCGTGAGAGTTGAACCTCGCCCCACCCGCCACGATTCTTGACGTTGGTCAGCACGCGCTTCAGGCCTCCGACGTCGCTGGCCAGTGTCTGCATCTCACCGAGGCCCTTCTGCACCTCTTCAAGTCGCGTACTCACAAGGGTGAAGGACTCGCCGAGCCGCTTTTCGAGCGTGCCTTGCAGCTTTTCGTCAACTGTTTCGCGCATCTGCTCAAGCTTCGCCTCGTTGCCCGCTCGGAGCTTGTCCAGCTCCTCACGCAAGACCGTGAGCAATTCGATGTGCTTAGCCGCATTGCCGGCGGTAAGGGCTTCGATCCGGTCCGCATTGGCCTGCAAGGAAGTGGAAATCGTGTCACGAAGCTTCTCGTCGACTGACTCCCGCACTCTTTCTAGCTTGTTCTCGTTCTCCCGTCGCAACGAGGTGAGCTGCTCGATGAGGTCACGATGAGCACCAAGCCGCTCCTCGCGGTCGCGGCGAAGCGCGTCGCTGAGCTCGGAGCGCTGCGTGCTGAGATCCTGCCGAAGGTCGGCTCCCCCTGATGACCCTTGCCGATTAGCGCGACGAGCAAGGACGGTCACGAGCACGGCGATCGTGAGCAACGTGTTCATGACAACTAGCGCGATCATCAGTGGATCCATGCGCCAAGTGTGTCAGCGCCCGCGGACATTCTCTGGGAGGCGGCCGCGAGTCTAGAGTTGTACGATGGAAACTCTCGAACACTGGGTGAGCGGCGCTGTCTTCGCGGGAGAATCGACCCGCACATCCCCGGTGTACAACCCCGCGGAGGGCACCGTCTCCCGCGACGTGCGGTTGGCGACGACAGCGGATGTCGACACTGCCGTGCAGGCGGCGAAGGCCGCGTTCCCGGAGTGGTCGGGCGCGTCCCTCGCCAAACGCCAGGGCGTGCTGTTCGCGTTCCGCGAGCTGCTCAACGCGCGCAAGGCCGAGGTTGCCGCGATCCTCACCAACGAGCATGGCAAGGTGACGAGCGACGCGCTGGGCGAGGTGGCCCGCGGCCTCGAGGTCGTCGAGTGGGCGACATCCATCCCGCACCTCATGAAGGGCGAGTACTCGGAGAACGTCTCGACAGGCGTCGACGTCTACTCGCTGCGCCAGGCACTCGGCGTCGTGGGGATCATCAGCCCGTTCAACTTTCCGGCCATGGTGCCGCTCTGGTTCTTCCCTGTCGCGATCGCTGCCGGCAACACCGTCGTGCTCAAGCCGTCGGAGAAGGATCCGTCCGCCGCCATCTGGATGGCGAAGCTGCTCAAGGAGGCAGGTCTGCCCGACGGCGTCTTCAACGTCGTGCACGGCGACAAAGAGTCGGTGGATGCGCTGCTCGAGCACCCCGACGTGGCATCCATCAGCTTTGTCGGGTCCACCCCCATCGCGAAGTACATCTACGAGACGGCCTCGAAGCACGGCAAGCGGGTGCAGGCCCTCGGTGGAGCCAAGAACCACATGCTCGTGCTGCCGGATGCCGACCTCGACCTCGTCGCCGACTCCGCCGTCAACGCCGGCTTCGGTTCGGCGGGGGAGCGCTGCATGGCGATCTCGGTGATCGTCGCCGTCGAGCCCGTCGCGGACGACCTGATCGCCAAGATCAAATCGAGGATGACCGGCCTGACCGTCGGGGACGGCACGCGCGGCTGCGACATGGGCCCGCTCATCACCAAGGAGCACCGCGATAAGGTCGCGAGCTACATCGACATCGCCACGAAGGACGGCGCCACAGTCGTCGTCGACGGCCGCGGGGTCAAGGCCGACGGCGGGGCCGACGGCTTCTGGCTCGGGCCGACCCTCATCGACAGGGTCGCGACCAGTTCAGACGTGTACAAGCACGAGATCTTCGGCCCGGTGCTCTCGATAGTGCGGGTGGCGACCTACGAGGAGGGCGTGGCCCTCATCAACAGCTCGCCCTATGGCAACGGCACCGCGATCTTCACCAACGACGGCGGCGCGGCCCGCAGGTTCCAACGAGAGGTGCAGGTCGGCATGATCGGCATCAACGTGCCCATCCCGGTGCCTGTCGGCTACTACTCCTTCGGTGGCTGGAAGGACTCGCTGTTCGGGGACACGAAGGCGTACGGCCCTGATGCCATCCACTTCTTCACGCGCCAGAAGGCGATCACGTCGCGCTGGCTCGACCCCTCGCACGGTGGCATCAACCTGGGATTCCCGCAGAACGGCTAGCGCGCTGGAGCCGCCACCGGCATTCCCACGTGCCCGATGCGCGAGCCGGTCAGTTCGGCGAGTTCGGCGATGTCAGATGCACCGTGTCGCGCTGCGGCGTGCACGATGATCGCCGCGCACGCCTGCGCGTCCGCGAGGGCGTTGTGGTGCGTGAAGTCCTCGAAGCCGGCGGCCATGGCGGCAACCGGCAGCCGGTAGGAGTCGAGGTTGTAGGTCTTGCGCGCCACCTGAAGGCTGCACAGGTAGTCGTAACTCGGGGAAGGCACGAACGACGCCGCGCTCGCAGCGGCAATGACGCCCATGTCGAACCCGGCGTTGTGGGCCACCATGTTGTCGTTCTCGGCGAACGCGATGAGGTCGGGCAACTGCTCGCTCCAGAGCAGGGCGTCCGCGACATCCACCTGCATGATCCCGTGGATGCGCACGTTCCACTCGAGGAAGGCGTCGTAGCCGAGCGGCGGCTTGATCAGCCAGTACGCGGTGTCGACCACGCGCCCGTCGCGCACCTTCACGAGCCCGACCGAGCACGCGCTCGCCGCCGAGTTGTTGGCGGTTTCGAAGTCGATCGCGGTGAAATCCAGTGGCACGAGACGATGGTCACACGCCCGTCCGACGCTGGGACGCTGGCACGCCGGGGTGTGAGGGATGGGCAGACGTAAGGTGGCAGGGTGAGCTCATTCGAGGCGATGGCCAATTCGTTTGGCCGGGCCGTCGATGCCTATGACTCTGCGCGCCCGGATTACCCCGCTGCAGCGTTCGACTGGCTGGTGCCACCTGATGCCCGAACTGTGCTCGACCTCGGGGCGGGCGCGGGCAAGTTCACCCGGATGCTCGTGGAGGCCCGCTACCAGACGATTGCTGTCGAGCCCTCCGAGGAGATGCTCGCTCGACTGCGGTCGGGCTTGCCTACGGTGGATGCCCGTCTCGGCTCGGCCGAGAGCATCCCGCTTGAGGACGATGCAGTGGACGCGGTCGTGGTCGCGCAAGCCTGGCACTGGGTAGATGCCGCCAGGGCGCTACCGGAGGTTGCCCGGGTGCTGCGTCCCGGCGGCTCCCTCGGGCTCGTCTGGAATGTGCTGGATGGGTCCGTGCCATGGATCGTGGCGTTGGGCTCCGCGGTCGGCGGTCGGTCGGGCGGCGGTTTCGAGAAGATCACTGCGATGGACAAACCATTCGGCGTCGTGGAAACCACGCTGATCCCGTGGGTCTACGAATTGGATAGGGACGGCGTCGTCCGTCTCGTCGCATCCTGGAGCCAGTACATCACCGCGGCACCGACCGAGCAGGTGAGGCTGCTCGCGGCTGTCGACGAAGTGTTGGCCGGCCATCCGGATGTCGCGGGGCTCGCGATCTACCCGGTGGCATACAAGACCCACTGCTTCCGCACTCGCCTGACCTGAAGACTGCCGCCCGGTACGCTTGACCCCCGTGGCTCTCACTATCGCAATCGTCGGTCTTCCCAACGTCGGCAAGTCGACGCTCTTCAACGCGCTCACCAAGAACCAGGTGCTGGCGGCGAATTACCCGTTCGCGACGATCGAGCCCAACGTCGGAATCGTCAGCCTCCCGGATGCCCGGCTCACCAAGCTCGCGGAACTCTTCAACAGCGAGCGCATCCTGCCCGCGCCCGTCTCATTCGTCGACATCGCCGGGATCGTCAAGGGCGCGTCGGTGGGCGAAGGGCTGGGCAACAAGTTCCTGGCAAATATCCGCGAGGCCGACGCGATAGTCGAGGTGGTTCGCGGCTTCAGCGACCCGGATGTCGTGCATGTCGATGGCAAAGTCGACGCGGCATCCGACCTGGAGACGATCAACACCGAACTGATCCTCGCCGACCTGCAGACCCTCGGCAAGGCGATCGAGCGCTACGAGAAAGAGGTCAAGACGAAGCGCACCGAGCCTGCAGTGCTCGAGACCGCGCTCGCGGCCCAGAAGGTGCTCGACGCGGGCAAGCCGCTCTCGTCGTCGACTGCCGACTTCTCGCTCATCCGTGAACTCGGGCTCATGACGGCCAAGCCGTTCATCTACGTGTTCAATGTCGACGAACAGATTCTGGGGGATGCCGCGGCGCTCGCCTCTCTTGCCGCTCTCGTCGCCCCCGCCCACGCCATCTTCCTCGACGCCAAGCTCGAGTCGGAGCTCATCGATCTCGACGCCGCGGACGCCGCAGAACTGCTCGCGTCCACCGGGCAGACGGAGTCCGGCCTCGACCAGCTCGCCCGGATCGGCTTCGACACCCTCGGCCTGCAGACCTACCTCACGGCGGGTCCCAAAGAGTCGCGAGCCTGGACCATCGGCAAGGGCTGGAAGGCGCCGCAAGCCGCGGGCGTCATCCACACCGATTTCGAGAAGGGCTTCATCAAGGCGGAGGTCATCGGTTTCGACGACCTCATCTCCACGGGTTCCATCGCGGAGGCCCGCGCGAAGGGCAAGGCCCGGATCGAAGGCAAGGACTACGTGATGCAAGACGGAGACGTCGTGGAGTTCCGGTTCAACAACTAGCCTTTCTCGCTCTTCTCCTCCACAGCTTCCTCTCCGCACCCAGTCTGTGGATAAATAGGGCTCTGGCCAGCATTTCCTGTGATGTAGGAATGTCGGTGGCTGCTGTTTGACTCTGTCCATGGAACTCCTGCTGGACCCGGCGAACGCGGACACCCGTGTCGAGTTCGGCATGGCCGAAGCGGAGGTTGCCCAGCACACCCAGTGGCGGGCCTCCGCTGAGGTGTTCCGTGCGATCGATGCGACCCTGCGTGAGGCGGCCGCGCACCCAGAAGTCTTCATCGACGCGGTCATGCTGCGCGGGGATGCCATCGAGTTCGCCGAGCGGGCCGCCGCCGCGGACCTTGCGGTGCGCCTGAACCTTGCCGAGGCCACGGTTCGCGCCCACGGGCACGTCGCGGCCACCCTGCGGCAACGGCTCCCGCACCTGTGGGGGTGGTTCACCGAGGGGGAGGTGTCCACCCAGAACGCCCGCGAGGCCGCCGCGATCGTCACCGAACTGCCGGCCGACTACTGGGCACTGTTCGAGAACCAGGTTCTGGAGGCGGCCCGCACCCTGGCTCCCGCCCGATTCCGCACCCGTGCGCGGGCCGTCCGGCAGAAGCTGCACGCCGAGACCCTCACCGAACGCCACGAGGCCGCACAAGCCCACCGTGGGGTGTGGACCGAACCGGATCGTGACGGCATGGGTTGGCTGCACGCCCACCTGTCCGCCGAGAAACTCGCGATGATCAGCGCCAACCTGGACGGGATCGCGTTCGGCCTGTTCACCGACAGCAACACCAAGGCCGACGAGCACCGCACCATGGCCCACCTTCGTGCCGACGTGCTCGCCGACCTGCTCACCGGTGCCAGTGCTGGCGGGCAACCGAAGGTCGGGGTGACCGTCGCACTAACCATCCCCGTGATGACCCTCCTCGGGCACTCGACCGAACCGGCCCTCCTCGAAGGAGTCGGCCCGATCGACATCCAGACCGCACGCCGACTGTGCGCAACAGCCCCCTCGATCACCCGACTGCTCACCGACCCGGTCACCGGCTCCCTGCTTCACATGGACCCCTGCCAATACCGACCCACCGCAGCTCTGAAACGGTGGCTGGCCATCCAACAAGTCACCTGCGACTTCCCCGGCTGCGGACGCCGCGCCGCCCACTGCGACCTCGACCACACCCACGCCTGGGCTGATGGCGGCCACACCACCGCCGACAACCTCAACCACCGCTGCCGAAAACACCACACCATGAAACACCAAACCAAATGGCGCGTCCAACGACCACCAGGTGCAGAACGCGCAGTCTGGACAAGCCCCACCGGATACACCCGCGAGGCAGACCCACCACCCTTCTAACGGGAAGCGATGGTCGGCGCTTAGCCGATCGTGTAGATGAGACCCAGATCGTCCTCGGCGAGCGCATCGACGAACGACTTCGCGTCATTCAGGTAGTGCATGACGTAGCGCAGTTCATCGGGATCGTCGTTCACCAAACCGTCGCGGCGGAAGGTTCGAACGCGGGCGGCCAGCACATCCACCTCCCCGATTTGTGAAAGCTCATCGGCTATCTCGTGAACCTGCGCGGGATCCAGCACCCGGGTGAAGGGAATCCACCCTTCGCTCGTGTGTGTCACCTGCCCCTCGACTAACTGGTATGCGACGCGCTCGGGGCGGTCCGGTCGGGGGCCAAGAAACTCTTGCAACTGACCCCAGCACTTGTCGAGATACAGCATTCGAGGCTTCAGTTCGGCCGGACCCCACGCATCTGCGAGGGGGTCGGCGGCGAGAAAGTCGCGCGGATTCGCGCGCGCGAATTCGATGTCGCTCGCGCGGACCGGATATGCGTAGTAGCGGATTCCCATGTCGCAACGGTGGCGCGGCCGGTGCTCGCCGGCGAGGGGCTTCACGGGATTTGTCGACTACGCAGCCAGCTTCGGGGGTGTTAGGGCGGAGTCAACCCTTCGCGACATTCCGCGCAATCCGCCGCGCGTCGATCCCCAACTGCCGCAGGTTCCCCGACAGCGGGTTCGAATACCCGATGAAGTAGAGCCCTGGGTGATCCGTCGACTGCTGCTCGCCATTGATAACCGGCCGCCCCTTCGCGACGAGAACACCCAGCGATCCGACGAGGCCCTCGAGCCCGCGGCCGAACCCCGTCGCCACGACCACCGCATCGGGACTGACAGACGAGCCGTCGGCTAGCAGCACCGAGTCCTTCGTGAATCCAGTCACAGCGGGAACGACAGTCACCCTGCCCGCCCGCAGCGCGGCGAGCAGGCCGACGTCGATCGTGGGGGTCACGTCATCCCGCTCCATCTGGGTGACGATGCCACGTGGTGCTCTCGGGATGCCGTACTTCGTGAGGTCGCCCACCGAGAGCTTCTGCACCCAGCCCGAGATCACGTCGCGGGCCTTCAGAGGGAGCATCGAAATCGAGAGCACGAGATATTGCGAGGGGATGCCCGCAACCGCGCGCCGCACGATGTTGGGTGCGGTGCGCACCGCGAGCTGCACCGAAGCGCCCCACTCGGCGAGGTCGGCCGCGATCTCGGCACCGCTGTTGCCCGGTCCGACCACGAGCACCGAACGGGCGCCCAGCGCTATGGGGTTGCGGTACTCGCTCGAGTGGATCACCGTGCCGCCGAATGACGCGAGGCCGTCCCAGTCCGGGATGCGCGCGGTGTGGTTGTATCCCGTCGCGACCACCAGTACGGGAGCGGTGATACTGCCCTGGTCGGTGTCCACCTGCCACGCCCCGCCGGAGCGAGAGACCGCGGCGGCGGTCACTCCCAGCCGCACGTCGAGCCCGTGTTGCCCGGCATAGTCGGCGAGGTAGGTGAGCAGGTCGTCGCGCGCCACCCATGGACCGTATCGGCGGGGGATCGGCATCCCCGGTAGGGAACTCAACTGCCGCACCGTGTGCAGGTGCAGCCTGTCGTAGTGCCGCGACCAGCTCGACCCGACGCTGTCGGCCTTGTCGAGCACGACTACGCCGAGCCCCGCCCTCGTGAGTTCGGCGGCAACGGCGAGTCCGGCCGGTCCCGCGCCGATCACCACGGCATCAGCGACCGGGGGGATTTTCGAGGATGTCACCGTCGACCGCCTTCCTATCGCGAAGACCTGGCGGTCGAAGCGTGCCACGAGCATAGCGAGAGGCACCACCCGCGCGCCCGCTACCGCGCGACTAACCTGACGGCGCGGTCACCGGCTGGCAGTCGGACTGGTTTCCGCCCGCATCCACCGAACCGGCGACGGTTCCGTCCGGGCACGTCGTGGGCGGGGTGGGGGCTGAGGGCGCGGCGCCCGTGTCGTAGGGGTCGGCAACGACATTGGGTTCGAGCACGGTTTTCGGTGCGACGGTGACGGTCTTCGATGGGCCTTTGGCGAATCCCTTGAGGCTGTAGATCGACACCTTCGCTGCTGCCGAAGGGGTGGGATCGGGCGCCGAGCCCGAACTTGCCATGGGTACTGCGACGCTGACGAGAATGCCGGCGATAAGGAGAAGTCCGACACCGCCGACGATGCCCGCGACGAGCCTGGAAAGCCCAGATCGCCGAGCCGCGTGCCGTGCCCGCGATCTGCCCATCATGAGACGATAACCGATGTCAGCCGATTGGCCCAACGAGCGCCGCTCAGGTTCCGGAGGGCGCACAAACGAGCGGCCGGGTGCGGTCGAACCGCGACATCCACTCGTAACACGCTCTTGCTAGGCTGGCACTACAACAGAACATCGGGCCGCAACACGATGCGGGAGAGCCGGAAGAACGTTAGCCGGCACCGAAGGAGCAAGCCTCCCCGCCAATCTCTCAGGTATCCGTACCGCATCGACTGGCCACTCTGGAAAGCGCTCGTGGATCACGCGGGCCGCCGTCGGTGAAAGTGCGATCGAATCGCGCGAAACTCTCAGGCTCCATCACAGAGGGGGAGTTCCACCCGCAGCCAACGCGCCAGGAGAACTCCGTGACCGAAATATTGAGCCCGCTCAACAGCATCCATGTGGATGCTGGCGCGAGCTTCACGGATTTCGCCGGCTGGCAGATGCCGGTGCGCTACAGCTCCGACCTCGCCGAACACCACGCTGTGCGCACTGCGGCGGGCATCTTCGACCTCTCGCACATGGGGGAGATCCTCGTGCTCGGGCCGCAGGCGGCGGCAGCTCTCGACTACGCGCTCGCCGGCAAGCTGTCCGCGATCGCCATCGGCCAGGCGAAATACAGCCTGTTGCTCTCGCCCGATGGCGGCATCATCGACGACCTCGTCGTCTACCGCACGGGGGAGGACCGGTTCCTCGTCGTCGCGAACGCCTCGAACCGGCATGTTGTCGCCAGGGAGCTGCTCGAGCGCGCGGTCTCATTCGATTGCGAGGTCTTCGACGAGAGTGACGACATCGCCCTCATCGCCGTCCAAGGCCCCAAGTCGTTCGAGATCCTGAGCGAGGTGGTGGGCCTGGACATCCCGGCGCTCGCCGACCTCAAGTACTACTGGTCGACGCCCGGCCATTTCGGCGAGCACGAGCTGCTCGTGGCCCGCACCGGTTACACGGGCGAGGACGGCTACGAACTCTACGTCGCCCCGGATGCCGCGGCTTCCCTCTGGGCAGCGATCGCCGAAACCGGCGCAGGCAGCGGACTCGTGCCCGCCGGGCTCGCCAGTCGCGACACCCTGCGGCTCGAGGCGGGAATGCCCCTCTACGGCCACGAACTGGGACTGGACACCCGGCCGGCCCAGGCGGGTCTTGGGCGGGTGCCGAACCTGACGAAGGACTTCGTGGGAAAGGATGCCCTGCAACCCGCGGAGGGGGCTCGCGTGCTCGTCGGGCTGCGGGCAGAGGGCAAGCGCGCCGGCCGTGCCGACTATCTGGTGTATTCGGGCGAGACCGAGGTCGGCGTGATCACGAGCGGAGCGCTGTCCCCGACGCTGGGCTATCCGATCGCCATGTCCTACGTGGACCCCGGGGTGAGCGACATCGGCACCCTGCTCGAGATCGACGTGCGGGGGTCGCGAGTCGCGGCATCCGTTGTCCCACTGCCTTTTTACAAGAGAGAGAACCATGGCTGACATCAAAGACCTCAAATACACCGCCGAACACGAATGGGTGCTCGTGGAGGGCTCCGTCGCGACAGTCGGCATCACGGCGTACGCGGCAGAGAAGCTCGGCGACATCGTGTTCGTCGACCTGCCGAAGGCCGGCTCTACAGTGGCGGAGGGCAAAGTCGTCGGCGAGATCGAGTCCACCAAGTCGGTGGGCGAGCTGTTCGCTCCGGTCAACGGCACAGTTGTCGAAGCGAATGATGCTGTGTCCGCGAGCCCGGAGCTCGTCAACAGCGACCCGTTCGGCGCTGGCTGGCTCATCAAGGTCGAGTTCACCGAACTGCCCGAGTTGCTGAGCTTTTCCGAATACAGCGCCCTGACGGGCGACTGATGTCCGATCGTTTTCAAGAGCGCCACATCGGTACCGATTCCGATGCCCAGGCGTTCATGCTTGCCGCAGTCGGCTACGACAGCCTCGAGGCGCTCGTCGAGGCGGCGGTGCCGGAATCCATCCTCCACGCCCCACGGCCGTCCGATGCTGGCGCATCGTCCGGAACCGGGGCCCCGGGACCAATCAAGCCGCTGCCGGAGTCGAGCATCCCGCCCGCCGCCACCGAGCGGCAGGCGCTCGCCGAACTCCGCGCGCTCGCGGGCAAGAACCGGGTGCGCCACTCGATGATCGGACTCGGCTACTACGACACGATCACGCCTGCGGTCATCAAGCGCAACGTGCTCGAGAACCCGAGCTGGTACACCGCCTACACGCCGTACCAGCCGGAGATCTCCCAGGGGCGCCTCGAGGCGCTCATCAACTTCCAGACGATGGTTGCCGACCTCACCGGCCTGGCGACCGCCAACGCGTCGATGCTCGACGAGGGCACCGCCGTGGTCGAGGGGATGCTGCTGGCGCGCCGGGCCTCCGGCTCGGCCTCCAACGTCTTCCTGGTGGACGCGGATGCCCTGCCGCAGACCAAGGCGCTGCTGCAGAACCGGGCGGCCGCCGTTGGCATCACCCTGTACGAGTCGCCCCTCGACGGGGATCTACCGGACGCGTTCGGCGTCTTCGTGCAGTACCCGGGCGCATCCGGTCGGATCTGGGACCCCTCCACTGTCATCGAGGCCGTCAAGCAGAGCGGCGGTCTCGCCGTCGTCGCGGCCGACCTCCTCGCCCTCACCCTGGTGAAGTCCCCAGGCGAACTGGGCGCGGATGTCGCGGTCGGCACGTCACAGCGTTTCGGAGTGCCCATGGGGTTCGGCGGTCCCCATGCCGGGTACATGGCAGTGCGCGCGGGACTGGAACGCCAACTCCCCGGCCGCCTCGTCGGAGTGTCACAGGATGCCGCCGGCCATCCCGCGTACCGGCTGTCGCTGCAGGCGCGGGAGCAGCACATCCGCCGCGAGAAAGCCACCTCGAACATCTGCACGGCCCAGGTGCTGCTCGCCGTCATGGCCTCGATGTACGCGGTCTACCACGGGCCCGGCGGCCTCAAGTGGATCGCGCAACGCGTGAACGAGACAGCGCGGCTCTTCGCGCGCAGGGTCGGCGTCGAAGGCCACTTCTTCGACACTGTGGTTGTACCCGTGCCCGGCCGCGCCGCCGAGATCGTCGCGGCAGCTGTCGCGCGCAACATCAACCTGCACCTGGTGGATTCCGACAGCGTGAGCGTGAGCTTCGACGAGACGAGCGCGGACGGGTCCCTCGACGCGGACCTCGACGCGATCTTCGGGGTCGACATCGCGGAGTGGGGTCCTGTCGAGGGGCAGTCCTGGCCGGATGCCCTCCGCCGCGAGAGCGCGTACCTCAGCCATCCGGTATTCAACACCCACCGCTCGGAGACGAGCATGATGCGCTACCTCAAGTACCTTGCCGACAAGGATTACGCGCTCGACCGCGGCATGATTCCGCTCGGGTCCTGCACGATGAAGCTCAACTCGGCGACCGAGATGGAGTCGGTGTCCTGGCCGGAGTTCGCGGGCATCCACCCGTTCGCTCCCGAGGCGGACGTCACGGGCTACCTCGAACTCATCGAGCAGTTGCAGGGCTGGCTCGCGGAGGTCACCGGCTACGACTCGGTGTCCTTGCAGCCGAACGCCGGCAGCCAGGGCGAGCTCGCTGGGCTGCTCGCGATCCGCGGCTACCACCACGCCAACGGCGACACGCAGCGCACGGTGTGCCTCATCCCGTCGAGCGCCCACGGCACGAACGCCGCAAGCGCTGTACTGGCCGGCATGAGGGTCGTCGTGGTCGCCACGAACGAACTCGGCAACGTCGACCTCGACGACCTGCGCGCCAAGGTCGCCGAACACGCCGAGAACCTGGCCGCCCTGATGATCACCTACCCGTCGACGCACGGCGTCTACGAGCACGAGGTGGGCGCCATCTGCGAGGCAGTGCACGACGCCGGCGGGCAGGTCTACGTCGACGGCGCGAACCTCAACGCGCTACTCGGCTACGCCCGGTTCGGCGACTTCGGGGGCGACGTGTCCCACCTCAACCTGCACAAGACGTTCTGCATCCCGCACGGCGGCGGCGGGCCGGGGGTCGGTCCGGTTGCGGCCAAGGCGCATCTGGCGC
Source organism: Rhodoglobus sp. (assembly GCA_025464445.1). Lineage (GTDB taxonomy): Bacteria > Actinomycetota > Actinomycetes > Actinomycetales > Microbacteriaceae > Rhodoglobus. The sequence goes on from JAODLY010000029.1 coordinate 23,608, forward strand.
CTTACCTGCCCGGCCACCCCATGGCCCAGCGTGCGCTGCATGAGGGCGCCCCGGTCTCCGCGGCGCCGTACGGCAGCCCGAGCATCCTGCCGATCTCGTGGGCATACGTCCGCATGATGGGGGCCGACGGGCTGAAGGCTGCCACCGGCGCCGCCGTGCTCGCCGCCAATTACGTGGCCGTGCGCCTGCGCGACCACTTCCCGGTACTCTACGCCGGTGACAACGGGCTCGTCGCGCACGAGTGCATCCTCGACCTGAGGCCGCTCAAGGAGGCCACCGGCATCGACAACAACGACGTCGCCAAGCGACTCGTCGACTACGGGTTCCACGCCCCGACCATGTCATTCCCGGTCGCGGGCACGCTCATGGTGGAGCCGACAGAAAGCGAGGACCTCGCCGAGATCGACCGCTTCATCGACGCGATGATCGCCATCAAAGACGAGGCGGATGCCGTCGCCGCCGGCACCTGGCCTGCAGACGACAACCCGCTCATCCATGCTCCGCACACCGCCCAGTCCGTCATCGAGGGAGACTGGCAGCACGCGTACACGCGCGAGCAGGCCGTCTACCCGCTGCGCTCGCTCATCCGGGGCAAGTACTGGCCGCCGGTGCGACGCATCGACAACGCGTACGGCGACCGCAACCTGTTCTGCGCCTGCCCGCCGGTGGAGGCCTTCGCCGACTAGCTGGGTCGGGCCGTCGAGAGCTAGAACAGGGCGGGGAACGCCGTCGCCGCCCACGGGTAGCCCACGAAGATCGCGGCATCGATGAGGGTGTGCGCGATCACGAACGGCAGCAGTCGCCCGTAGCGGTTGTACAGCCAGCCGAACAGCATCCCCATCAGGAAGTTGCCCACGAAGGCCCCGATGCCCTGGTAGAGGTGGTAACTGCCGCGCAGCACCGATGTCGACAGGATGATCTGCCACCTGCCCCAGCCGAGGTCGCGCAGCCGGGCGAAGAGGTAGCCGATGACGATTACCTCCTCCTGCAGCGCCGCCCGCACCGCGGAGAGGATGAGCACCGGCACCGTCCACCAGTACGCGTCGAGCGCCGTCGGAACGACGTTGACCGTGATGCCGAGAGCCCGCCCGCCCAGGTAGACGCCGATGCCGCCCGCGCCGATCACGAGCGCGAGAGCGAAGCCCTGTGCGGCATCCCGGCCAGCCCGGGTGAAGTCGATGCCGAGCCGGCCGAGGTGCGGCCGGGCTACCCGCCAGAGCAGCCAGCAGGCAAGTGCAACGGGCACGAGCGCGAAGAAGATCCCCATGAGCTGGTAGATCAGGTCGAATGTCGGGCGGGGGCTCTGCGAGGCGTTGAGCGTCGCCGTCTGCTGCGACAGCGCAGTGGGCTGGGTGAGCAGGTTGAGAATGTCGACTATCGAATACGCCGCGGATGCCCCGAGCGAGAGCCCGAGCACGATGAGCACCTCGGCCACGAGCCGCCGGCGACCGGGCACCCCCTGCAGCAGCGCGGTGCCGCGTTTGTGGGCCGGCTCCGCCCCCTCGACGGCGCTCACCCGGTGCTGCTCACGCCAGTGCCGGTCTCGCCGGGGCTGGTAACCGCAGTGCCGGTAATCGTAGTGCCGGCAATCCCAGTCCCGATCACCGCCGTGCCGCTCAGGCCCGTGGCGGCAGTGCGCACGCGGGCGTTCCACCGGGCAGGCGGCTGCGGTTGCGGGCGATGAGCTGGTACCCGAGGGCGGCGGCCACAGAGAACGGGGCAGTGCGCAGGAGGTTGCCGAGGAAGCGGTAACCCACACCCGGCTGCAGTCGCAGCAGCGCAGAGCCCGCGAGGTGTCCGCCGTAGTGCCTGCGGGGGGTCAGCAGCCACGCGTAATTAGTCACGTCGTCCTGCGTGAGGCCGAAGGAGTCGAGGTCGAGCCACTGCCACGGCAACGCCTCGGGGAAGTACGGCAGCACGTCTTTCAGCCGGTTCACGGCGCTTGTGCAGAAGGCGCAATCGCCGTCGAAAACCAGGAGCGGACCGCGTGACCAATCCCACTTCGCGGTTTTGTTCACGTCTCGATGGTACGCCGAACGCCACGCGCATTCGGAGCACGGGAACGCCTCTGGCGCAAGAAAGCTGTGTAAGGCACGTGTATTGCGCAACAATCGCCCGCGGCGCGCAAGAAATTAGGAGTCTCGTTACCACTGTGTAACGTTTCCCCCTACAGTTTTGTGGGGGGTATACCCCCGTTTAGGGTGTGAATTATCAAGCGCGCCACGGCGCTAGGAATCGCCGTGTCGTTTGCTCATCTTGCACAGGAGGAAAATTGAGAATCAGACGACTCGCGGCAGCAGCTGCCACAGTCGCCGTCGGTGCTCTCATCCTCTCGGGCTGCGCAGCGCCGCAGTCCGAGATCGTTGAGGGATCATCACTGTCGGTGGCGTGGAACCAGCCGTTCTACTCGTACAACGGCTATACGTCGTACGGTAACGCCACGGCAAACAACAACATCACTTACTCGACGCTCGGGGGCTTCAACTACTACGACAACACCCCGAAGCTCGTGAAGGACACCTCCTTCGGCACGTACGAGAAGATCTCGGACGACCCGCTGGTGGTCAAGTACACGGTCGCGGACGGCGTGAAGTGGTCAGACGGCACCGCAGTGGATGCCGCCGACCTCCTCCTCAACTGGGTGGCCCTTTCCGGCGCCGAGAACACGCCGAACTTCGATTCCTCCAAGTACACGGACCCGGACACCGGCCAGTTCACCGATGCCTTCCCGAAGGATGTCGTGTTCTTCGACTCAGGAGCCGACCCGACGACCGGCATCGGTCTCGTGAGCGCGCTCCCGAAGATCAGCGCCGACAAGAAGTCGATCACGATGACCTACGACTCGCCGTTCGTGGACTGGGAGCTCGCATTCTCGAGCCCGCTGCCCGCGCACATCGTGGCAGAGCACGCACTGGGCATCAAGGACCCGCAGCAGGCCAAGGACGCCCTCATCAAGGCGATCACTGACAACGATGCTGCTTCTGTCGCCAAGATCTCCAGCTTCTGGAACACGGGCTTCAACTTCACCGAGATGCCGAGCGACCCGGGACTCGTCCTGAGCGACGGCCCGTACGTGATCACCGACTTCGTCGCTGACCAGTACGTGACCCTCACGGCGAACAAGCAGTACACGGGAGCCAACCAGCCGAAGGTTGCGACGGTCACCGTGCGCTTCATCACCGACCCGCTCGCCGCTGTGCAGGCACTGCAGAACGGCGAAGTGCAGGTGATCTCGCCACAGGCAACCGCTGACGTCGCCGATGCCCTCAAGGCATTGCCCGACATCACAGTCATCGGCGGCTACGAGGGTACCTACGAGCACATCGATCTCCAGTTCGACCAGTCGAAGAGCGGGCATTTCAACGACCCGCTCATTCGTGAGGCGTTCATGAAGGTGATTCCTCGCCAGGAGATCGTGGACAAGCTCATCGTCCCGCTCCAGTCGGACGCTACCGTTCGCAACTCGCAGGTGTTCCTGCCGGGCGCAGATGGCTACGACGCTTCGGTTGCTGACAACGGTTCGGCTGCGTACAAGGACGTGGACATCGAAGGCGCAAAGGCTCTGCTCGCGCAGGCCGGCGTGACCAACCCCGAGGTGTGCATGCTCTTCTCGTCGACGAACCCTCGTCGCGCGAACGAGTTCCTGCTCATCCAGCAATCCGGTGCTCTCGCTGGCTTCAACGTCACCGACTGCTCCAGCCCTGACTGGGGTGGCCTGCTCGGTACGCCCGGCAAGTACGACGCTTCCCTCTTCGGATGGCAGTCGACGAGCCTCGGTGTGACCAACGGCCCGCCGCCGACGTTCAACTCGAAGGGAATCAACAACCTCAACTTCTACAGCGACCCAGCGATGGACAAGCTGACAGACCAGTTGGGCAAGGAGTTCGACCCCGCCAAGCAGATCGACATCGAGAAGCAGATCGACAAGCTGCTCTGGAGCGACTTCTACGGCGTGACGATCTTCCAGTTCCCGGCGGTGACCGCCTTCGACCCGAAGGCGATCTCCGGGATCGCACCGTCGACGCTCGCGCCGACAATCTTCTGGAACATCTGGGATTGGCAGCCTGTCGCCGCAACTCCGTAATCGAGCTTCGGCTCGGTTGCTGAGGTGACAGTCAGCTAACACCCCGGGCGCTGGGACCTTCGGGTCCCAGCGCCCGCCATTCTGGAAGAACCCGTTAGGTAGGTGCCATTCGTGGCAACATTCGTCGTTCGGCGACTCATCGCCTCGATATTCATTTTTCTCGCCGCCACATACCTCATGTACCAGCTGACAGCGTTGTCAGGTGATCCACTCGAGGACCTGCGGACGAGTACGGCGCCGAACAAGGCGCAACTCATCGAAGCGCGCACAGCGCTCCTGCACCTCGACGTTCCCCCGTACCTCAGGTACTTCATCTGGATCGCGGGTATCGGCAAGTGCTTCATCGGCCAGTGCGACTTGGGCGTGACAGTACAGAACCAGCCGGTCACCGTCCTGCTGGCCCAGGCCGCAGGCTCCACGCTGCAGCTCGTCACCATCTCGAACATCGTCGCCATCATCCTCGGCCTGATCATCGGCATCACGACAGCGCTACGCCAGTACAGCGGCTACGACTACGGCGTGACGTTCATGGCCTTCCTGTTCTTCTCACTGCCGATCTTCTGGGTAGCGGTGCTGCTCAAGCAGTTCGGGGCAATCGGCTTCAACGACTTCCTTCAGAATCCGCAGATAGCCGGCTGGATAGCCCCTGTGCTGGCGGTGATATCCGGACTCGTCTGGATGTCGATTGTGCCGGGCAAGCTGCGGCGGAAAGTGATCACCTTCGCGATCGCCGCCCTGGCTACGGGTGCCGTCATCGTCTACATGGATGCCAGCGACTGGTTCAGCACGCCGCACATCGGGATCGTCGGTGTGGTGATCACGGCAATCGGCGTCGCTTTCGCTGTCACGGCGGTTTCGACCGGGCTGAAGCGCCGCAGGGCGCTCTACGCTTCGCTCACCGTCGCCGCTGTCGGCATCGCGCTGTACTTCCCATTCATGTACGGCTTCTCCTACGGAATGCAGCTCTGGGGCTTCGTGCTGCTTGCCGTGCTGACAATCGGTGTGAGTTTCGGCATCGGCTGGCTGTGGGGCGGGCCCGACAAGCTGCCCGTTGCCCGCACCGCGGCCATCACCGGATTCATCGTGGCCGCCGTCATCGCCCTGGACAGGTTCATGTACGTCTGGAACCAGTACGCGACCTCCGGCCAGATCAAAGGCAGGCCGATCGCCACTATCGGTTCGGCGACTCCCAACCTGGATGCCTCGTTCTGGGTGCACGGCGTCGACCTCTTCACCCACCTGATCCTGCCGACGATCGCGCTCATCCTCATCTCGTTTGCCAGCTATACCCGGTATTCGCGCGCGAGCCTGCTCGAGGTCATGAACCAGGACTACATCCGCACGGCGCGCGCGAAGGGCCTCACCGAGCGCACGGTCGTTGTGCGGCACGCGTTCCGCAACGCCCTCATCCCGATCGCCACGATCGTCGCCTTCGATATCGGTGGACTCATCGGCGGTGCCGTCATCACCGAGCGGGTATTCGGCTGGGTCGGTATGGGACAGCTGTTCCAGAAGGGTCTCGACCACGTGGACCCTAATCCGGTAATGGCGTTCTTCCTCGTGACGGGAAGTCTCGCGATCATCTTCAACCTCATCGCCGACCTCGTCTACGCGGGGCTCGATCCACGAATCCGGGTGTCCTGATGAGCACGATTCCGCCGCCAGTCGAGCAGCCGGGTCACCACGAGCCGGGGATCACCGACCAGGAAAACTCGATAGAGGGCAAAGAGGTCGCCGGGCTCAGCCAGGGCCAGATCGTGCGCAAGCGCTTCTTCCGCCACAAGGGCGCCCTGGCCGCCATGGTGCTGCTCTCGTTCATCATCCTGCTGGCCTTCACATCCGTCGGCACGCAGTTCGGCAGCTGGAAGACCGGCGGCTGGTGGCCGTACACCTGGAACCTGTCCGTCGCGATCGAGAACGGGGGGCGGCCCAGTCTGAGCCTGTTCCCCTTCACGATCGGCAGTCACCCGTTCGGCCAGGATGAGGTGGGCCGCGACATCTTCGCCGTCGTCATGCGCGGCACCCAGCAGTCGCTGCAGATAATGGTGATCGTCGGTCTCGTGGCCACGTTCATCGGCACCGTCGTCGGTGCCATCTCCGGGTACTACCGCGGATTCACCGACTCGGTGCTCATGCGCTTCACCGACGTGATCATCACCATCCCGGTCATCGTCATCGGCGCAGTGCTTGGCCGCAAGTTCGGCGTAGCGGGCGTCGTTCCGCTCGCGCTCATCCTCGGATCCGTGCTCTGGACGGGCCTGGCCCGACTCGTGCGCGGCGAGTTCCTGTCGCTGCGCGAGCGGGAGTTCGTGGATGCGGCCCGGGTAGCCGGGGCCAGGGACCGGCGGATAATCTTCCGCCACATCCTGCCCAATGCGATCGGCGTCATCATCGTCAACTCGACGCTGCTCATGGCGTCGGCGATCCTCATCGAAACCGCGCTGAGCTACCTCGGCTACGGCGTGCGCGCTCCAGACACCTCGCTCGGCAAGATCATCAGCGACAACCAGACGGCGTTCGCGACCCGGCCCTGGTTGTTCTGGTGGCCGGGCCTGTTCATCATCGCGATCGCGCTGTGCGTGAACTTCATCGGCGACGGACTGCGTGACGCGTTCGACCCGCGCCAGCGCAGGATGCCCACCGAGCGCAACCTCGCGCGCGCTCATCGCGCCGCCGGCAGCGACCAGCCGCTCGACACGCCCACGGACGGTGGTGACCTGGATTCGGCTGCCGCATTCGTGTCGTCCCGAGGAGCCGGGATGCAGGCAGGCGGTAGTGGGGCGCGCACCTTCTACGCGGACAAGCCGCGCGACGAAGATCGCCCGGCACCGAAGCGGGACGACGAGTGATGCTAGAGCAGCAAGCCGAGCGTCGTCGCGACGGCGAGGGCGCCAAGCAGGCAAATGGTCGTCCAGTGGATGTCGCGGTGGAAGGCACCATGCTCGATGACGGGGTTGTCGAGGTGACCGTCGTCACGCAACTGCTCCCAGTGGGAGCGGATCACGTACGCCGCGGCGCCACTGGAAGTGCTGAGCAGGTCGCCGGGCCGGATGCTGCCGCCGAGGCCGGCACCGGGCAGCCGGGCATCCGCGCTCGCCGACACCTGGCCCGCGTAGCGGTTGGGGGCTGGACTCGCCCACGCCGTGACCTTGCCCAGCGGAGTGTAGAGCGTGAGCGCGTACTTCGTGTCGATCCGCTGGATCGCCGGCCAGGGCACGTGCACCGTGCTGAACACGTTGCGCACGGTGATCTCGTGCTCGGCGACATCGAGGCTGGGCAGCCAGAACAGGGCGAAGGCGGCCACCCCCATGAGGGCCAGGCCCCAGCCGAAGTGCAGCAGGCCGCCCCAATCGCCGGTAGCCACGAATCCCACAACACCCGCAACGGCGATCGCCACCACGATGATGCTCAGCACCCTGCCGAACGCAGGGCGGAAAGTCGTTTGGGCGAATCGCATGCCCTCAGTCTCGTACATCCCAGCTTCGCGGCTACCCCCGCACGGAAGGTCGCCTGATGGCCGGCACGACAACACTCTCCTCGGCGCCTACAACGGCGGAGACCGTGCTCGAGGTGAAGAACCTCGGCGTCGACTTCTGGGTCGACGGCGTCTTCTACCCGGCGGCCATCGGGCTGAACTACACGGTCAAGCGCGGCGAGGTGCTCGCCATCGTGGGGGAGTCCGGTTCTGGCAAAAGCTCGAGCTCGATGGCCCTGCTCGGGCTGCTTCCGCCGAATGCGCGGGTCACGGGGTCGATCGAACTGCTCGGGCGTGAGCTTCGCGGCATCCCGGAGAAAGAGCTCAGGCAGGTGCGCGGCAACCAGATAGCTGTCATCTTCCAGGAGCCGATGACGGCGCTGAACCCGGTGTACACGATCGGCTTCCAGATCATGGAGGCACTGCGCTCGCACTTCGACCTCACGCCGTCTGAGGCCAAGGAGCGCGCGCTCGACCTGCTCACCAAGGTCGAGATGCCCGACCCCACCACGGCATTCCACAAGTTCCCGCACCAGTTGTCCGGCGGCCAGCGCCAGCGCGCAATGATCGCCCAGTCGATATCGTGCGACCCCGTGCTGCTCATCGCCGATGAGCCGACGACAGCACTGGATGTCACGGTGCAGGCCGAGATCCTCGAGCTGCTGCGCAACCTGCACAAGCGACTCGACAGCGCGATCATCCTGATCACGCACGACATGGGCGTTGTCGCCGACCTCGCCGACCACATCATGGTGATGAAAGATGGGCTCGCCGTCGAGTCGGGCGACGTCGTCGAGGTGTTCACGAAGCCGCAGGCCGAGTACACGAAGTCGTTGCTGGCCGCCGTGCCGCACCTCGGAACCGCTGTCGTGCAGGTCAACGAGCAGGAGCCGATAAACGCGAAGGAGCGCCGTGCACCGGTGCTCAAGTTCGAGGATGTCGCGATCGAGTACCCCAAGCGAGGGCGGGTGCCCGCGTTCCGCGCGGCGGAGAACATCAACCTGGAGATCTACCCCGGCGAGATCCTGGGCCTTGTCGGCGAATCCGGATCGGGCAAGACGACACTCGGCCGCGCATCCGTGGGACTTTTGCCGATCGCGGAGGGCAAGCTCACGGTCGTCGGCTATGACATCTCCAGTGCCAGCCAGCGGGATCTGCGGCCGCTGCGCCGCAAGACCGGAATCGTGTTCCAGGACCCTGGATCGAGCCTCAACCCGCGCATGCCGATCGGCCAGTCGATCGGCGAGCCGCTGTTCCTGGCAGGCGAGGCCTCAGGCAAGGCGCTTGACAGGCGCGTGGAGGAACTACTGACATCCGTGGAGCTTCCGACGAGCTACCGCAACCGCTACCCGCACGAGCTCAGCGGCGGCCAGCGCCAGCGCGTCGGCATCGCCCGCGCGCTCGCCCTGACGCCCGAACTGCTCGTCGCCGACGAGCCGACGAGTGCGCTCGACGTGTCGGTACAGGCCAGATTCCTCGACCTGCTGCAGGAATTGCAGGAGCGGCTACAGTTCGCGTGCCTCTTCGTGAGCCATGACCTCGCGGTCGTCGATATCCTCGCGCACCGGATTGCGGTGATGCATCGCGGTAGACTAGTGGAGCAGGGCACCAGAGACGAGATCCTGCGAAACCCCAAAGACCCTTACACACAGCGGCTTATCGCTGCCGTGCCGCTGCCGGATCCGATTGCGCAGCGCGAGCGGCGAGAGTCTCGCACCGCCTCCAAGCCCACGAAGGGCTAAGACGCAAAGGCCTGAATCAAGAAGGAATATGCCATGGCAATCGCCACACGCTCCGACCTGCGCAACGTGGCGATCGTCGCCCACGTCGACCACGGCAAGACGACACTCGTCGACGCCATGCTCCGCCAGACGAACTCGTTCGCCGAGCACGCCCACCTCGAAGAGCGGGCGATGGACTCGAACGATCTCGAGCGCGAAAAAGGCATCACCATCCTCGCCAAGAACACGGCGATCTCGTACCAGGGCATCCACGCCACCGACGGGCCGATCACGATCAACGTCATCGACACCCCAGGCCACGCCGACTTCGGCGGTGAGGTCGAGCGCGGCCTGTCGATGGTCGACGGCGTCGTGCTGCTCGTCGACGCGAGCGAAGGCCCGCTGCCTCAAACCCGCTTCGTGCTGCGTAAGGCGCTCGAGGCCAAACTGCCCGTAGTGCTACTCGTCAACAAGACAGACCGCCCGGATGCCCGCATCGACGAGGTCGTCTCCGAGAGCCAGGACCTGCTGCTCGGTCTCGCGAGCGACATGCACGACGATTTTCCCGACATGGATCTCGACGCTGTGCTGGATGTTCCCGTTGTCTATGCGTCCGGCCGCAACGGTGCCGCGAGCTGGAACAAGCCGGAGAACGGCACCCTGCCGGACAACGAAGACCTCGAGCCGCTGTTCGACGCGATCATCAAGCACATCCCGGCCCCGAGCTACGACGATGAGGCACCCCTTCAGGCACACGTCACAAACCTCGACGCCTCCCCGTTCCTCGGTCGCCTCGCCCTGCTGCGCGTATTCAACGGCACCATCAAGAAGGGCCAGACAGTGGCCTGGGTAAAGCACGACGGCAGCGTGCACAACGTGCGCGTCACCGAACTGCTGATCACGAAGGCACTCGACCGCTTCCCGACAGAGTCGGCCGGCCCCGGCGACATCGTCGCCGTCGCAGGCTTCGAGGACATCACCATCGGCGAGACCCTCGCCGATCCGGACGATGTGCGCCCGCTTCCGACGATCACCGTCGACGATCCCGCCATCTCGATGACCATCGGCACGAACACGAGCCCGCTCATCGGCAAGGTCAAGGGCCACAAGCTCACCGCCCGCATGGTGAAAGACCGCCTCGACCGGGAGCTTGTCGGAAACGTCTCGATCAAACTCGTCGACATCGGTCGCCCGGATGCCTGGGAGGTGCAGGGTCGTGGAGAACTCGCCCTCGCCATCCTCGTCGAGCAGATGCGCCGAGAAGGCTACGAACTCACCGTCGGCAAGCCCCAGGTGGTCACCAGGCACATCGACGGCAAGCTCAACGAGCCGTTCGAGCACCTCACCATCGACTCACCCGAGGAGCACCTCGGCGCGATCACCCAGCTGCTCGCCGCCCGCAAGGGTCGCATGGAGACGATGACAAACCACGGCACCGGCTGGGTGCGCATGGAGTTCATCGTGCCGTCCCGCGGGCTCATCGGGTTCCGCACCGAGTTCCTCACAATCACGCGCGGCACAGGCATCGCCAACGCGATCTCGCACGGGTACGAGCCATGGGCCGGCGCCATCGAGACCCGCACCAACGGCTCGATAGTGGCAGACCGTTCAGGCGTCGCGACCCCGTTCGCGATGACCGCACTACAGGAGCGCATGTCGTTCTTCGTCGAGCCCACGCAGGAGGTCTACGAAGGCATGGTCGTCGGCGAGAACTCACGCGCGGACGACATGGACGTCAACATCACCAAGGAGAAGCAGCTCACGAACATGCGCCAGAGCACATCCGACGTGTTCGAGCGCATGACCCCCTCACGCCGGCTGACCCTCGAGGAGTGCCTCGAGTTCGCGCGCGAAGACGAGTGCGTCGAGGTCACCCCCGACGTGATCCGCATCCGCAAGGTCGAACTCGACTCCAACGCCCGCGCGCGGGCCTACTCGCAGCGCAAAAAGCAGAACGCGTAGCCGCGCAACAACTCTCGCCGCACCCCACCCCTCGCGCATATACTGTGCCCGAGCGATCGGAGCGCGGCATGAGTGGTGCACGGATGCGCTGCGGAGCAGCGGCGGTAGGGATTGTGTTCGCGGCATCCCTCGTACTCACCGGCTGCTCGATCCTGCCTTCCGCGCCCGCCGCTACCGGGGGAACCGCGGGGCCGTCCGGCTCCCAGGCCAGCGACCCGACTTCGGGCCCGACGCAGATTGATGCTGTGCAGGGTTTCGAAGGGATGCCCGCGACTTTCCCCGTTTCGGATGTGCCGATAATCGCCGGTGACATCCCGTTCGGGATCGACCTCGGCACGGGCTGGACGGTGATTGTGAAGGTGAGCGACCTGACCGCAGCCTTCACGGACGCCGGCGACAAGCTCAAGGCGGCCGGCTACACGGCGCAGGTAGAGCAGGCGGGCGACTCCGGGTCGTTCGGCGACTACCTGAGCGACAAGTACCAGGTGCAGGTAACCGCCCAGAACACCCAGGACTACGGCCCGAGCGTGACCTATGTCGTCGTGCTGCAGGGCTGACCACCGACACCCGTTCCCACCCAGCGAAAAGAGAACACCATGCGCAAGAGCATCACAATGATCCTCGCCCTGAGCCTCGCGTTCACCATCGTGCCTGCTGTCGCCGGCTGCAGCGTGATCAAGAACGTCATCGACCAGCAGACCGGCGGAGATGTCAATCTCGGTGGCAAGAGCGTGCCGACCGACTTTCCGACGGCGGACGTGCCGCTCACCGACGGCGAGGTCATCTACGGCGCCGGCATCAAGGGCACAGACGGACAGGTCTGGAATGTCACGATCAAGGTAGCTGATGGCAGTTCGTTCGACTCGATAACCAGCCAGCTCGAGGCTGCGGGCTTCACCGCGAGCGAAGGCATCGGCGGTTCCACTGCCGACGGCGGCACGGGCACGTTCCAGAGCGACAAGTACGGTGTCGCGGTTATCGTGAGCAAAGACGGCAGCAATGGCTTCGTCGCCAACTACACGGTCACCACGCTCTCCGCGTCGAACTAACGGCAGCGGTTAGCGGAAGAGACCGGCCCCGACAAAGCTTGTCGACGCCGCGCCCGGAGGCACCGCGAAGATCGCGGAACCCACGTGCTTGATGTACTCGTTCAGCGCGTCGCGGGCGAGGCTACGCTGCACACCGATGAACTGCGCGGGGGAGCGTTGGTAGGACATGAAGAACAGGCCGGCGTCGAGCCTTCCCAGTTCGTCGTTGCCGTTCACGAAGTTGTAGCCGCGCCGCAGCAACCGGGCACCGGCGTTGTTCGAGGCATGGGCGAGGCGCACATGAGCGTCGGCGTCGATAAGCGCAGCGCCGGGGGCGTCGAAGTCGAGCGGGGAGAACTCCGTGCCTCCGGACAGCGGCGCACCCTCGCCTTTGGTGCGCCCGATGACGCGCTCCTGTTCCTCGAGTCTTGTGTGGTCCCACGCTTCGATGATCATCCGGATGCTGCGCACCACGAGGTAGCTGCCGCCTGACAGCCAGGAGGAGTCGTCGACCCAGACGTTCTGCTCGATTGCCGCGGAGTCCTCCGACTTGAGGTTGGCGGTGCCGTCTTTGAAGCCGAACAGGTTGCGCGCCGTGACCTGGCTGGTCGACGTCGATGAGGTGCGGCCGAACCCCAGCTGCGACCAGCGGATGGATGCCCGCCCGAACGCGATCCGCGAGAGGTTGCGGATCGCGTGCACGGCAACCTGCGGGTCGTCGGCGCAGGCCTGGATGCACAGGTCGCCGTCGCCCGCGCCGGGCTGGAGCGCATCGCCGGCGAACCGCGGAAGTTTCGCGAGCAACCTGGGCTTCTTTGTCGCAATCCCGAACCGGTCGGCGCCGTCTTCGGCCACGAACAGGGTGGGGCCGAAACCGAAAGTGATGGTGAGGCCGCTCGGCGGCAGGTCAAGCGCCTCGCCCGTGTCATCCGGCGGGGCGAGCGGGGAACCGTCGACAGCGCCGGACTCGCTCACCGGCAGGCCGCGTGTCATGCGGGATGCCGCATAGCTCCAGTCTTCGAGCAGAGAGATGAGGTCATCCCTGCTCGAGCCGGCCGCCATGTCGTATGCCGCGAAGTGCAGCCTGTCTTGCACGGGTGTCGTGATGCCGGACTGGTGCGCGCCGAAGAAGGGGTAGACCTCGCGACCGGCGGCCGCGCCCATGGCGGCGGCGGTGACAGCCGTGGCCGCACCCCCGCCGAGGGCGATGCCAGCTGCGCCAGTGCCGACAAGCCCGAGCAGGCCACGGCGCGAGAGGCCCGGCCGTGTCGGCTCCTGCTCGGCGTCGACCATCAGCCGTCGACTCCCAGTACGGCGTGGGTCAGCTTCGAGAGCGGCTCGGCGAGCGCATTTACCCCGTCGGAGAGCTGCCTGCGCTGGGCATCCGTCACCGTGTCGTAGGGTACGAACCCGGTGTCGAGACTGCCGTAGCTGGCGAGCAGCCCTTCGAGTGCTGCGAACCGGTTCTCGATATCGGCAACGAGTTGGGCGCCCTCGTCGCCCGTGCCGGCCGCGAGGTCTTTCACGCTCTGGAAGGCCACGGCGGCGCCGCGCACATTCGCCGAGAAGTCCCAGAGGTCGGTGTGCGACCACCAGTCCTCTTCGCCGGAGATCTTGCGGGCGGCGACCTCGTCGAGCAGCGAGATCGCCCCGTTCGAGATGTCGGCAAGGCTCACGGTGAAGCCCGGATCCGCAACGAGGGCGCTGAGCTCATCGACGTCGTCGATGAGCCCTTGGCCGAACCGCTGGCGTTCGGCGGGGGTCGACGCCGTCCAGCCATCGAAAGCACTCGTGCCGTCTGAACCCAGCGCGCCGGCGACGGGCGGCCAGAGGTCCTTCTCGATGCGGTGGAAACCCGTCCAGTCGAGAGCGTCTGCCGCGGCATCCACTTCGCGGTAGTCGATTTTCGGGTCGAGGTCTCCGAAGGCCTCCGCCGTCGGCTCGATGCTCTCGTACGACACCCGGCTCGACGGGTACAGGGCCCGCGCGGTGTCGTCGTCGCCGGCCATGTACGCTTTCGCGAATTCCGCGACCGCCGGCACCAGCTGCGAGGCCTGCGAGCGCAGGTATGCGACGTAGTGCGCGACCGCCTTGCCGACGAGTTGCGTGTCGGCACCCGTGGCTACCGGTGCGGCGGTGACCGTGAATTGGGCGACTCCCACGAAACTGCCTGCCTGCTTGAACCTGCAGGCCGTGTAGTAGCTGCCGGCATCGAGCAGTGCCACGTACGACACGGTTTGCCCGGGCGTCACGTTCTCCTTTTCACCCACGATGCGCAGCTTGTCGTCGGCGAGGATCTCGAACTCGTTGACATCACTACCGCTGTTGGTGATCCGGAACGTCACGGCGCCGGCAGCGACGCTCGCCTGGGAGACGACACAGCTGTCGTCGTTCATCGCGACATCGACGGAGCCCCCCACCGCGTTGTTGGGCACGCAGCCGGCGAGGGCTACGACGATCGCGCCCGCAGCGGCGAGCGGGGCGAGAAGGCGTGGCTGCATGGCTTCGCTCCTGGGTGGTGTGCGGCGGACGTGCGCTTTCCGCTGCTGTCAGGCGACGGGCTGGGAGATTTCGGTCTTGGCCGCGGAAGCGCCGGCGGCCCGTGCCGCGTCGTCGGGAGTCTTGAGCTGTTCGCTGGGTGCGCGCCGACCCGGTCGTGCGGGCCGGGAACGCAGCACGAAGGCCGTCGCAACGACAACCAGGTAGGCGACCCAGGCCCCGAATTGCACCCACGTCGGCTCCGGGGTGAAGTTGAAGATGCCGCTCAGCAGCGTTCCGTACCAGCTCGTGCTCGGGATGGCCGCCGCGAGGCTGAAGGCGTACTGATCGACCCCGGGGACGACACCCGCTTCCTGCAGGTCCCCGATGCCGTAGGAGAGCACCCCCGCGGCGACAACGACGAGGAACAGTCCCGTCCAGGTGAAGAAACGGGAAAGGTTGATGCGCACGAAGCCGCGGAAGATCAGGTACGAGACGACAACCGACAGCAGGATGCCCAGGATCGCACCGACCATGCCGAGCGGCGCCTGCCCGCTTGAGACAGCGCTCGCCCACACGAACAGGGCTGTCTCGACGCCTTCCCTCCCGACGGTGATGAAACCGACGAGAACGATGCCGATGCCGGCGCCCGCGACCGCGGCGTCGAGCTTGCCTTGCAGGTCGTGCCTCAGGTCGCGGGCGTTGCGCGCCATCCACAGGATCATCCAGGTGACGAGGCCCACCGCGAGGATCGACAGGCCGCCACTGAGGATTTCCCGGCCCTGCTCGCTCAGCCCGTACGGGCCCCAGGTAAGGATCGCGCCGGTGGCAAGCGAGAGCGCTATCGCAGCGCCGATGCCCAACCGCAGCCGGGGGAGCACGTCGACCCTGCCGATCTTGCGCAGGTAGGCCACGAGGATGCCGACGACGAGGCCGGCTTCGATGCCTTCGCGGAGGCCGATGAGGAAGTTTGCGAGCACTGGAGAACCTTCGGGATCGGTGTTGGTTAGGCTATCCTAACAACTTCGACCCTAGCCGCGAGTGCGTATCCTGTCTACTGCGAACGAGACGGGGGTAAAACGGCGATGACCGAACGGGTGCTGTTCGTACACGCACATCCCGACGACGAGTCGATATCCACGGGCTCGACGATCGCGACCCTCGTGGACCGTGGCGCGACGGTGACAGTGGTCACCTGCACGCGCGGAGAACTCGGCGAGGTCATTCCCTCCGACCTCGAGTACCTTCTCGACTCGCCGGCCGCCCTCGGCGAATACCGTGAGGGGGAGTTGCGTGCCGCGCTCACCGCCCTCGGGGTCACCGACCACAGGATGCTGGGTGAGGCCAACGCCCGCTGGGCAGGGTTGCCCCCGCGTCGCTACCTGGACTCCGGGATGCGCTGGGGCGAGCACGGCGCGGAACCCCTCGATTCGAGCGACTCGGCTTCGCTCACGGCCGCCGAGCTCGGGGAGGTGGCGGCAGACATCGCGGCGGTGCTCATCGAGCTCGAGCCGGACGTCGTGATCAGCTACGACAGCAACGGCGGGTACGGGCATCCCGACCACATCAGGGCGCACCAGGCGACCCGCACCGCTGCAGAGGTGATCGGCGTGCCCTTCTACACGATCGACGAATCGCCGGCCGCGAAGTCGACACTCGTCGTGCCGGGATCTGACCGCAAGCGGGCAGCGCTCGCCGCGCACCGCACCCAGGTGCGTGTCGAGGGCGACACGTTCTCGCTGGCCAGTGGCGACCCCATGCCGATCGCCGCGGCCGAGCGCTTCAGCAGGCTGCGCCCGGCAACCACGACATTCGCCGACCACAGCGTGGCCAGCCGTATCGCCTCGAGCATCATCGCGCTCGCGCTCGGTGCGTTCGTCGGAGTGACGCTCACGGTCGCGCACGAGGCGACGCTGCTCGTGGCCGGCGTGAGCGTGCCATGGGGCATCATCGCCGCGGTCATCATCACCGCGGGGCTGCTCGTGGGGCTGCGGGTGGTGTTCGACACGCGGATAGTGCCGGCCTGCGCCGCGATCGGGCTGATCGCGGCATCCGCGCTGCTCTCGCTGCAGTCGCCTGGCGGCACGATCCTCGTCGCGGCGAGCCCGATCGGCTACGCGTGGACGTTCGCGCCCGTGATCATCGGGGTGGTGGTGCTGGGCTGGCCGCAGCGGCGCCGCGCGGGGAAGGCGGCCGCGCCGAAGGATAAGATTGGGAGCGTTCCAGCCGCGAAAGGTCCTGATCCCCAGTGACGTACGTCATCGCCCAGCCCTGTGTCGATCTGAAGGATCGCGCGTGCATCGACGAGTGTCCCGTCGACTGCATCTACGAGGGCGACAGGATGCTGTACATCCATCCTGACGAGTGCGTCGACTGCGGCGCGTGCGAGCCGGTGTGCCCCGTCGAGGCGATCTACTACGAGGACGACCTGCCGGGCAAGTGGTCGGACTACTACAAGGCGAACGTGGAGTTCTTCGACGACCTGGGCTCGCCGGGGGGAGCGGCGAAGGTGGGCGTCATCCACAAGGACCACGCACTCATCGCCGCACTGCCCGATGGCGGCGGATCCTCAGACTGATCGTGCCACGCACCCCCCTGCTGCTTCCCGACTTCCCGTGGGATGCCCTCGCACCCTACGGCGACCTGGCCAGGGCGCATCCCGATGGCATCGTCGACCTCTCGGTGGGTTCGCCGGTCGACCCGACGCCGACGGTCGTGCGGGATGCCATCGCCGCCGCGACGGATGCCCATGCCTACCCCCAGGTCGCGGGCACGCCTCTGCTGCGCGAGGCGATCGTGGACTGGTATGCCAGGCGCAGGGGAGTCGACGACATCTCGGTCGCGAACGTGCTGCCCACCATCGGCTCCAAAGAACTCATCGCGCTGCTACCGCTGCTCTTCGGGCTGGGCAAGGGCGACGTGGTCGTGTACCCGAGCGTGGCGTACCCGACGTACGCGATCGGTGCTGCCCTCGTCGGTGCGACGGCCGTGGCATCCGATGATCCCGCCGAATGGCCCGAGAACACGAGACTCATCTGGCTGAACAGTCCAGGCAACCCCGACGGCAGCGTGCTGTCCACGGGCCAGCTGAAAGCCGCCGTCACGCGTGCCCGCGAACTGGGCGCGATAGTGGTGAACGACGAGTGCTACGCGGAGTTCTCGTGGACAACCGATGCACCGACCCCCTCGATCCTCGACTATGAGGTGATCGCGGGGGAACGCAACTCGGTGCTCTCGGTCTACTCGTTGAGCAAGCAGTCGAACCTCGCAGGCTACCGTGCGGGTTTCGTCGCCGGCTGCAGCGACCTCATCGGCGAACTCCTCGCCGTGCGCAAGCATGCGGGGCTCATCCCGCCGGCGCCGGTGCAGGCCGCCATGGTCGCTGCCCTGTCGGATGACGCGCATGTCGCAACCCAGCGCGAACTGTACCGCTCGCGCCGGGCGCGCCTGCTGCCAGCCCTCGAGGCCGCCGGTTTCCGCATAGACAACAGCGAGGCGGGACTGTACATCTGGGCCACGAAGGGGGCGGACGCCTGGGCCACCGTCGCCGAACTCGCAGCGGAGGGCATCCTCGTCGTTCCGGGCTCCTTCTACGGCGCATCGAGCGCACAGCACGTGCGCATCGCCCTCACCGCAACGGACGTCGATGTCGATGCGGCGGTTTCGCGGCTCGCCCGCGTGCGCTGACACTAACTCGCCGACTGTCGTAATCCTCCAACGGGCAGGCGGTTGTCTTGGGCTGTGCGCCAGTATCACATCGCGTTGCGTAAGCTGTAGGCGTGACTGATGCCACCCCGGATGCCGAGAAGGCCACGCTGCATTTTCCGGGTGGTTCGGCCGAATTCCCGGTGATCCGCGGCACCGACGGCCACGACTCGATCGACATCTCCACGTTCACGAAGCAGACCGGCTTCACGACTATCGACCAGGGGTTCGTGAACACGGCCTCCACCCGCAGTGCCATCACCTTCATCGACGGCGAGGCGGGCATCCTGCGCTATCGCGGGTATGCGATCGAGGATGTCGCGAAGAACTCGACATACCTCGAAGTCGCCTGGCTGCTCATCTACGGTGAGTTGCCGACCCCATCCGAGCTCGCGGAGTTCGACGAGAAGATCCGCCGCCACACCCTCCTGCACGAAGACCTACGCCGCTTCTTCGATGCCTTGCCGCACAGCGCCCACCCGATGTCGGTGCTCTCCAGCGCAGTGTCGGCGCTCTCGACGTATTACGAGGACTCGCTCAATGTGCACGACCCCGAACAGGTCGAGATCTCGACGATCCGGCTGCTCGCCAAGCTCCCCATCATCGCCGCCTACGCGCACAAGAAGGCGCTCGGCCAGGCATTCCTCTACCCGGATAACAGCCTGAGTTTCGTCGACAACTTCCTCAAGCTCAACTTCGGCACGATGGCCGAGCCGTACGAGGTCAATCCGGTGCTGAGCAAGGCGCTCGACCGCCTTCTGATCCTGCACGAGGATCACGAGCAGAACGCGTCGACCGCGACGGTGCGCCTCGTCGGTTCGACCGAGGCGAACATCTTCTCCTCGATTTCCGCGGGGATCAACGCCCTCTATGGGCCGCTGCACGGTGGGGCGAACGAGGCGGTGTTGACCATGCTCGGCGACATCCAGAGCTCCGGCGAGAGCGTGCAGAAGTTCATCGAGAGGGTCAAGAACAAAGAAGACGGCGTCAAGCTCATGGGCTTCGGTCACCGCGTCTACAAGAATTTCGACCCGCGCGCGATGCTCGTCAAAGAGAGCGCGGACGAGGTGCTCGAGGCGCTCGGCGTGCAGGACCCGCTGCTCGACATCGCGAAGGAACTCGAGCAGGTCGCGCTCGCCGACGACTACTTCATCGAGCGCAAGCTCTATCCCAACGTCGACTTCTACACGGGCGTCATCTACAAGGCCATGGGATTCCCCACCCGCATGTTCACCGTGCTCTTCGCGATCGGCCGGCTCCCCGGCTGGATCGCGAACTGGCGCGAGATGAGCGCGGACCCGAGGACGAAGCTCGGGCGTCCGCAACAGCTCTACACCGGGTCGCCCGCGCGGGAGTGGCCGCAGCGCTAGTTGCTCGGCGCGCCCGGCCCCGGCGGTCGCTGCGTGCGAAATGCAGGAGTTCGCGACGGCCTCCGTTGAAACTGCGCGGATGCGCGGCTCGCGACACCCGCCAACTCCTGCATTTCGTACCGAACGCGACGGTCGCCCGCACGCCACGCGCATCACGCCAGGTGGTCTCCTCGAGCGATGGCCGCGACGATGGATCCCTTCACTTCCGCCCACCTGTCCATCACCTGTCGATAGCTGAAGCGCAAGACCCGGTATCCGAGGGCGCTGAGCCGGGCATCCCGTCGTCGGTCCGCCTCGAAACGCTCGGGGTCCGAGTGGTAGGCCCAACCATCGAGCTCGACAACGAGTCGCTCGCCGATCACCATGTCGACGCGCCCGACGCCCGCAATCGAGACCTGCAGCCGGGGATCGATCCCGAGTCCGCGCAGGCGAACGCGTGCGAGCGACTCGGTGATCGACTCACACACGCCGTCAGCCATGGCGAGGAGTGCCGCGAGTCGCGGTGGGAGCACCCTGATCGCCTGACGCCAGGCCCCTCGCTTGAGCAGACCCAGGCGGATCGCCGAATCGGCGGCGGCGATGGTGGCTTCGGCTGACTGGCACAGCGCCATCTTCAACAGGCAGTCGAGCACGGAGTGCGAGAAGCGAGACCCGAGAGTGCTCACGTCACTCCAATGCACAACGACGCCCGATGAAGTGCTTCGGCCAAGCCGTCTCGACTTGTCGGTCCTGCTGCGCAGCCGTGAGGCATGCGGCGGGACCGCGACGTGCAGCGCGTAGCGGTCCCGCACGGCGAGGCCGAGCATTCGAGCTCCCGAGACGCAGGTCAGCCGCCCGCCGACTCGCGCCGCCTGCTGGGCGATCTCGACGGTGCCCGGCAGGGCGTACCAGCCCTGGCGCACCCGGATGGCGGCGCCGCTTGCAACGGCCCGGGACAGCTGGCGGCCGGTCCAGCCCATGCTGAGTAGTTCGTGGGTGGCGGCGAGGCCATCGTGGTCACGGATGTCGTCGGCGAGTGTCATCCGCCCACAGTGGGGAATCCCCTGAGCGTGCGCTGGCGTTTCTCGCGACCTGTGTACTCAGCACTGGGTGCGAAATGCAGGAGGAGATGAGCGCACGCCCGCTACGTTGCAGGTCCCAGCAAGGACAGGATGCGACGAACTCCTGCATTTCGAACGCAGGGTTCCGCGGGGTGCCCGCACCACCGCTAGGCGTGCAGTGTGGGGTTGAGCTCGATGCCCCGGCCGGAACGCTGCAGCACCTCGACGGCCCCGGTGAGGGAGTTGCGGCGGAACAGCAGCCCGGGCATCCCGCTCAGTTCTACGGCCTTCACGGTGCGCTGCACGGCTGCGTCGCCCACCACGACGACCTTCGTGCCGGCAGTCACGTAGAGCCCGGCCTCGACGACCGTGTCGTCCCCTATTGAAATGCCCACGCCCGAGTTCGCGCCCAGGAGCGCCCTGGCACCGATCGCGACGCGCTCGGTGCCGCCCCCGCTCAGGGTGCCCATGATGGATGCGCCGCCGCCGATGTCAGCGCCATCGCCGACCACGACCCCCTGTGAGATGCGGCCCTCGACCATGGAGGTGCCCAGCGTGCCCGCGTTGTAGTTGACGAAGCCCTCGTGCATGACAGTCGTGCCGGGCGAGAGGTGGGCGCCGAGACGCACGCGCGAGGCATCCGCGATCCGCACCCTGGTGGGGGAGACATAGTCGAGCAGGCGGGGGAACTTGTCGATGCCGGTCGGGGCGATTCCCGCCCGCTGCAGCGTCGGCCGCAGCCTGTCGAAGTCGTCGGGATGCACGGGGCCGGCGTTGGTCCAGACGACTATCGGCAGGTGCGCGAAGATGCCGTCGAGGTTTATCGTGTTGGGGGCGGCGAGCAGGTGGCTGAGCAGGTGCAGCCGCAGATAGGCATCAGGGGTGGATGCCGGGGCCGAGTCGAGATCGATGTCGATCGTGACGAAGTCGAGCCGCACGTTCCTGCGCGCGTCGGTACCCTCGAGGGACTCGAATTCGGCAGGCGCAATATGCGGGTCGTTGCCCGTGGGCATGCGTCCGAGTGCGGGGTGCGGAAACCAGGTGTCGAGCACTGTGCCGTTGCCGGCCACGGTCGCCAGGCCGTAGCCCCATGCTGTGCGCGAGGTCATGGCCTCAACTGTACCGGGGCTGTGGGAAGCCTAGGCTGGCTGTGTGCCCGTCACCGATCCCACCTCTCCCGTGCTGGACCTCGCGGCTTCCAGCGTCCAGTTGACCCGCCAACTGTGCGACATCGAGTCGGTCTCCGGCAACGAGCGTGCGATAGCCGACGCGATCGAGGCGAGCCTCGCAGAAGCGTCGCACCTCGAGCTCATCCGTGACGGCGACGCGATCGTCGCGCGCACGAACCTCGGCCGCGAAAGGCGCGTCGTGATCGCCGGCCACATCGACACGGTGCCGGTCAACGCGAACCTGCCCGTGCGCGAGGAGGACGGCTACCTCGTCGGCCGCGGCACCGTGGACATGAAGGGGGGCGTCGCCGTCGCGCTGAAACTCGCTGCAGAGTTATCCGCCCCCGCGGTGGACGTGACCTGGATCTGGTACGACCACGAGGAGGTCGAGAGCCGGCTCAATGGGCTCGGCCGGCTGGCATCCACCCGTCCGGACCTGCTGGCCGGCGACTTCGCGATCCTGGGTGAGCCGACGGGCGCGGCCGTCGAAGGCGGATGCAACGGCACGGCGCGCATCGACATCCGCCTGCACGGCGTGCGCGCCCACAGCGCCCGGTCCTGGGTCGGCCATAACGCCATCCACGACGCCGCGGGCGTGCTCGCAATCCTCGCGGCGTATGTTCCCGCCGAGATCGAGGTCGACGGCCTGGTGTACCGCGAGGGGCTCAACGCCGTCGGCATCTCCGGGGGCGTCGCGGGCAACGTCATCCCCGATGAAGCGGTCGTGAGCGTCAACTACCGCTTCGCGCCGAGCAGGACGGGGGATGTCGCGATCGCCCACCTGCTCGACGTCTTCGCGGGCTACGACGTGGAGATCACCGACCTCGCCGAGGGAGCACGCCCCGGGCTGGACGCCGCGCTGGCGCAGCAGTTTCTCGCAGCGGTCGGCGGCGTCGCAGCCCCTAAGTACGGCTGGACGGATGTCGCGCGCTTCTCGGCCCTCGGAATCCCCGCTGTCAACTACGGCCCGGGCGACCCGCTCAAGGCCCACGCCGACGACGAGCGCGTCGCCGTGGAGGAGATCGTCGCGTGCGAGCGGGGGCTGCGGGCATGGCTGACCGCGGGCTAGTCGCGGCGAAGGTCCGCTACCGGTTGACCCCGTGGTGGATAAAGGTGCTTGTCATCTTCGTCGTGTCGCGGATCGTGACCACGTCGATCCTGCTCGGCTTCGCAGCGGGGCAGGCGCCGAATGCGTGGACGGGGGCGGGCCCCGGGTACTTCGACTTCGCGTCGATCTGGGACGGCCACTGGTACTACATCATCTCCGCGGTCGGCTACCCCACCCAGCTGCCGCTCACGGTCGACGGCCACGTCGGGGAGAGCGCATGGGCATTCATGCCTGCGTACCCCTCTGTGGTGCGCCTGGTGATGCTCGTGACGACGCTCGACTTTCCGGTGGCCGCTGTCATCGTGTCGTTCGGATTCGCCCTCGGTGCCGCCCTCCTGTTTTATCGGCTCATGCACCTCGTGCTACCCGGCGGTACCGCGCTGTTCTCCGTCGTGCTGTTCTGTTTCGCGCCGCTCTCGCCGATCCTGCAGGTGTCGTACGCAGAGTCGATGTACACGTTCCTCATCGCCCTCGCGCTGCTGCTGCTCGTCACGAGACGGTACGCGCTCATGGTGCCGGTCGTGGCCGTGATGTCCCTCACGCGGCCCAGTGGTCTCGCGTTCGCCCTGGCCCTGGCCATGCATGTGGCCTGGCGGTGGTGGCGGCAGCGCCGTGGGCGCGAGGATTTCCCGGTGCGCGAGCGGGTGGCATCCATCGGCCTTGCGGCCTTCAGTGCGTTCATGGGGATCGCCTGGATTCTCATCGCCTGGATTCTCACCGGGTCGTTCACCGCATACACGGACACCGAGCTGGCCTGGCGGTCGGCATACATCGGCTATGGGGACCTGCTGCCGTTCACGCCATGGCTGCAGGCGGCGGGGTTCTGGGGACACTGGGGGCAGGTGCCTGTGCCCCTGCTCATCGCACTTCTCGCTGTCGTAGTCGTGGGCTTCTTCGCGTTGCTGTTCACCCCCGCGGTCAAGCGGCTGGGGCCGGACCTGCGTTTCTGGGTGGCGAGCTACGCGCTCTACCTGCTCGCGGTGTTCTTCCCGCAATCCAGCACCTTCCGGCTGCTCGTTCCGGAGTTCCCGCTGCTCGGCGCGCTCGCCCAGCCGCGTGCGTGGTGGTACCGCGTCGGCATCGTGCTGCTGTGCATCGCCGGGCAATGGGAGTGGATCCACATCGCGTGGGCGGTCGACGGCTACGACTGGACGCCCCCGTAAATCGAGTGGGTTTCTGCTATGCCGCGGAATACGGGATAATAGGCAGGTATCCGTGTGAAAGGGGACTACTCATGGCAGCCATGAAACCGAGGACCGGTGACGGGCCGATGGAGGCTGTCAAGGAAGGTCGTCTCATCATCGTCCGCGTCCCCCTCGAGGGCGGTGGGCGTCTCGTCGTCTCCGTCAATGACGCCGAGGCCCGCGAACTCCACGATGCGCTCGCCGGGGTTGTAGCACCGGCCTGACGCCGCCGCTACTCGGCTATTTTCGTCAGCTGCAGCAGCCCGTCGCCGATAGGTGACAGGGCGCTGATGACGGCATCGGATGCCGCGATCTCGGTGAGCAGCAACCGGAAGTTCGCGACGGTGTCGTCCCGCTGCGCAGGGTCGGCGACCCGCCCGCGCCACAGTGCGTGGGCGACGAGGACTGTTCCGCCGCGCCGCACCAGGCGCAGGCCGTGCTCGACGTATTCGACGACGGACACGGGGTCTGCGTCGATGAACACGACGTCGTAACTCGCCTCGTTCATGCGGGGCAGCACATCCTGCGCCTTTCCACCGATGAGCCGCGCCCTGCTTGCGGGGATGCCCGCATCGAGAAACGCGCGGCGAGCACGTTGCTGGTAGTCCAGCTCGGAATCGATGGTGGTGAGCGTCGCGCCCGGCGCCCCGCTCATAAGCCACAGCCCACTCACACCCAGGCCGGTGCCGATCTCGATGATGTTCTGCGCATCGCTCGCGGCTGCGATCACCGCGAGCTGCGCGCCGACCGAAGGCGTGACCGCTTCGACGCCGAGCTCGAGGCTGTGCTGCCTGGCGTGAGCGATGTCGCCGCGCTCGACGACGAACTCTTCCGCGAACTTCCAGTTCAGCTGTTTGTCGGACACTCGGCTCTCCTCGTCGATCCACTGTAGGCGAATCCGTAGGTGCCACCGGTTATCCTGAGCGAGTGTCCTTCGGCCTCACCTTCGACAAACTGCTGATCATTGGGATCATCGCAGTCTTCCTGCTGGGGCCTGAGCGGTTGCCGTACTACGCGTCACAGCTCGCCCGCCTCGTGAAGTCGTTGCGGGTCATGGCCGATGGCGCCAAGGAGCGCATGCGCGAAGAGATGGGTCCAGACTTCGACGACATCGATTGGAAGAAGCTCGACCCGCGCCAGTACGATCCGCGGCGCATCATCCGTGAGGCGCTCACCGACGATGAACCCGAGGTGAAGGTCAAACCGGTCACGGAGTCCGCATACGCGCAGCGCCAGCGTTTCGTGAGGGAGGGGCGCCCCGCGCCCTACGACTCCGAGGCGACATAGCGCGCACTTGTGCTCAGCGGCGGCGGATCGCCTTGAGGGCCTTCAGGAGCGTGATCATTAGCCCTGCCATTTTCGCGAACTCCGCACCTGTGCGCGGCAGTGTGAGCAGCCCCGTGGATTCGGCGACCGTGCGAGCTTCGACGAAGCGCAGCAGGCCCTCCGCGCCGTTGCGGCGGCCGAGTCCAGACTGCTTCATGCCGCCCATCGGGGCGTCGGTGCTGGAGAACGACGCGCGGTAGCCCTCGTTGATGTTGACGCTTCCCGCGTCGATCCTGTCAGCGACGCGGCGGGCGCGGCCGATCGAACCGCTGAACACGGAGGCGTTGAGCCCGAACTCCGAGGCGTTGGCCGCGACGATCGCCTCGGCCTCGCTGCCCACGACGGTGATCGCGACGACGGGCCCGAAGGTCTCGTGCGCGAAACAGTCCATCGCTTCGGTCACCCCGGAGAGCACGGTGGGCTCGTAGAAGAACGGGCCGAGGTCGGGGCGTGCATGGCCACCGGCAAGCACCGTCGCGCCCTTCTTCACCGCGTCATCCACATGCTTGCTCACCCTCTCGAGTTGTGCCGCCGAGGTGAGCGATCCGACATCGGTCGAGTAGTCGAGCGCGGGGCCCTGCTTGAGGTTCCGGGTTCGCTCGACGAAGGCTGCAGTGAACTCGTCGCTCACCGCACTGTCGACATAGATGCGCTCGATCGAGACGCACAGCTGGCCCATCGACGAGAACACCGAATAGACGGCGTTCGCGGCGGCGACCGCCGGCTTGACGTCGTCGAGCACGATTAACGGGTTCTTGCCGCCGAGCTCGAGGGATGACCCGGTCAACGACGAGATCGCACGTTCGCCGACCCTCGTGCCGGTCGCCGTGGAGCCGGTGAAGCACACGTAGTCGGAGGCATCCACGACCGCGTTGCCGATCTCATTGCCATCGCCGGCCACGACTGCCCACAGCGCCGCGGGAACGCCCGCGTCGATGAATGCCCTGCGGCTCGCGAGGATCGATAGGGCGCCCTGGTTATCCGCTTTCTGCACAACGGCGTTGCCGGCGGCAAGCGCTGGGACCACATCCATTATCGACAGCGCGATCGGGTAGTTCCACGGCGTGATGACGCCCACCACACCTTTGGGCTTAAAGCTCACGCGCGTTTTGATGACGACGGGGATGCCAGCCCGACGGCGCCTCGTGCGCAGCACACTGCGCGCGGAGACGGCGTAGTACCGCGTGACAGTCGCACCCTCGAAGACCTCCTCGAACGCCTGCCCCCTGGTCTTGCCCGTCTCGGTCTGCAGGATGTCGAGCAGCCCGTCCCTGCGCTCGAGCAGCAGGTCGTGGGCCTTGAGCAGCACCGCCCGGCGATGGGCGAAACCGGCGGCGCGCCAGGACGCCTGCGCCAGGCGGGCGGAGCCGAAAGCATCCGCCACATCACGCGTAGAGCTCAGCGGCAATTCGTGCAGCACCTGCCCGGTGAACGGGGCGATGACCGCTGCCGTATGCCCACTGGAAGCGGACAGGTCCGAGACGAGGCCACTGACAACCGGATGCGTGAGCGTCGATGCTGGCATGGCGCGAGTTTACCGCCGCCGCTATGGATACACTTGCGAAAATGGACAGCGTTCTCACCCGAAAAACCATCGCCACCTATGCCGTGGGCTCGCTGGGAACCGGGGGTTTCGCCACCCTCCCGGGGCTCGTGCTCGTGATCTACCTGACCGACACGCTGGGCATCGCGGCGCTCGCCGCAGGCATCCTCGTGACCGTCGCCAAGGTGTGGGACGTCATCATCGATCCCGTCATCGGCGCGCGCAGCGACCGCAGTCTGGCGCTGCGGGGTTCGAGGCGTCCGTTCATGCTGCTGGGGTCTATCGCCCTGCCGGTGTTCTTCATCCTGACTTTCGCGGTTCCCGCCGGCATCGGGGCGGTGGCCTCCGGCGCCTGGGTGCTCGTGGCATTCATGATCACGGCCACGGCGTTCAGCCTCTTCCAGGTGCCGTACATCGCCCTCCCCGCCGAACTGGCGACCGGCTACGACGATCGCACGAAACTCATCTCGGCCCGCGTCGTCGTGCTCACGATCGCGATCCTGCTGTTCGGGGCCGGTGCGCCCGCGATCCAGCAGGCATTCACGAACGAGTACACGGGATACCTCGTGATGGCCGCCGCCGCCGGTCTGCTGATCGGCGGCGGCATGTTCGTCGCCTCCTTCGTGGCTCGCCGCGGGGTGACCTCAGATGTGCCGAAGTTCTCGATCGTCGACAACTACCGCACCGGTTTTGCCGCACTGAAGCGCAGCCAGCCGTTCCGATCGCTGCTCCTGACCTTCCTGCTGCAGGGGCTCGCGACGGGGCTCATGCTCGCGGGCGCGGCATACCTGGCGAAATGGGTGCTCGGCACGGGCGTGACGATCCTGTTCATCGCCCTGATCGCACCCGCCCTCATCTTCGCGCCGGTGTGGGCGATCATCTCCCGCCGCATCGGCAAGGAGCGCGCCTTCACCATCGCCTCCATGCTGTTCGGGATCGCGGCGCTGTCGATGCTGCTGCTGGTCTGGTTCCCCGGGATGTGGGTGTACGCCCCCGTCGCGCTCGCCGGAGCCGGATACGCCGGCATGCAGTCGCTGCCGATGTCGATGCTGCCCGACGTGATCTCGCACGATGCGACGCGCCATGGGGCCGGCTCCGCCGGCACGTTCGGCGGGGTGTGGACGGCGGGGGAGACGACAGGGATGGCACTGGGCGCCACTGTGCTGACCATCGTGCTCGCGGCATCCGGGTACCTCGAATCGGTTGCCAGCCAAGTCGTCGTGCAGCCGCCGTCAGCCATCACGGGAATCGTGCTGAGCTTCAGTGTCGTGCCGGCGGCGATCATCGTGCTGTCGCTGTTGTCGTTCTCGCGCTATCCGCTGCGCAAGGCCGACATCGACGAACTCGCCGCGAAGACGATCGTCGGATCGGCAATCGAGTCGTGAGGTT
Organism: Rhodoglobus sp.; assembly: GCA_025464445.1. Taxonomy (GTDB): domain Bacteria; phylum Actinomycetota; class Actinomycetes; order Actinomycetales; family Microbacteriaceae; genus Rhodoglobus. The sequence goes on from JAODLY010000029.1 coordinate 52,190, forward strand.
CGCGGAAGAACCGGCCGCGATCCTCGCGCGCCTGGACGAATTGCGTGCGGCCGACGCCCCCACTCATGGCGGGCACGTGCTCTCGTACGTATACGACTCCGGCCTCGCCGAGCTCGACGAACTCGCGGCTGCGGCGATCCGCGCCGTGCAGCCGGTCAACGGGCTCGATCCGACGACATTCACCTCGGTCGCGGTCATGGAGGGCGAGGTCATCGCGTTCGCCCGCGACCTGCTCGGCGGCGACCGGGATGTCGTCGGCAGTGTGACGACCGGCGGCACGGAGAGCTGCCTGCTGGCAGTGAAGACCGCGCGGGATGCCTGGGGGGTCTCGACAGGCTCGACCGGCGGAACGGGCTCGACCGGCGGAATACCGCGACTGCTCGCGCCCGTCACCGTGCACGCCGCCTTCCACAAGGCGGCGCACTACTTCGGCCTCACCGTCGACCTCGTGCCGGTCGGCGAGGATGGCAGGCCCGACGCCGACGAGTTCATCGCCCGCATGGGGCCTGACGTCGCACTCGTCGTGGTGTCCGCCCCGTCGTACCCGCACGCTGCGCTCGACCCGGTCGCGGCCGTGGCCGCCGCCGCGGCATCCCGGGGAATCGACTGCCACGTCGACGCCTGCATCGGCGGCTGGGTGCTTCCGTTCTGGTCGTCGGTCGAGCCCTGGGATTTCCGCGTCGCCGGAGTGACCTCGATCAGCGCCGACCTGCACAAGTTCGGCTATGCGCCCAAGGGCGTGTCCGTGCTGCTGCAGCGCGGCAGGGACCGCCAGCGCGCCCAGTTCTTCGCCACGACCCGATGGCCCGGGTATCCGGTGGTGAACCCTACGATGCTCGGGTCCAAGTCGGCGGGACCGCTTGCGGCGGGGTGGGCGATCACGCACGCGCTCGGCCGCGACGGGCTGGCCGAGCTCGCGGCATCCTGCGAGCGTTCGACCGTTGCGCTGCGCGAACTCATCGGCGGAATCGAGGGCCTGCGGGTCGTCGGCGATCCGGTCGGCCCACTCCTCGCCGTCGCAACGGATGCCGCGGCGCCCGCATCCGCCCAGGTCGACCCGCACCACTGGGCCGACCAGGCTCGTGCCCACGGGTGGCTCCTGCAGCTGCAGCCGGGCCTCGCCCAAACCGGAGGCATCACGCTCCCGCACACCACGCACCTCACGATCACGCCCGTGACCGAGGCCGCGCTGCCCGAACTCGGTGCAGCCCTCGTCGCGGCCGCGGACGAAGTGCGCGGCATCCCCGCCGTCAGCGCGGCCGACGTGCTCGGCACGCTCCCGCCCGCGCTCGCCGTTGGGCTCACGGCCGCGGACGCCCAGCCCCTCGATTCGGAGACGGCTTTCGCGATCCTCTCCGGCATCGGACTGCTGTCGTCCGGGTCGGGTGCGTTGCCCGATCGCATGGCGCCGTTCCTCGCACTCATCGAGGCGCTGCCGGCGCCACTCACCGAGCGGCTGCTCACCGAGCTCGTCGGGCGGGTCGTGGAGCCGCGCTGAGTTCGTGCCGCATCTCATGCCACTTCCCGCGACGTCGAGGATGCGGGCGGACGCTCGAAACGTTCGCGATCTCAAGGAAGATTCGCGGGGCATCCTTGAGATCGCGAACGTTTGAACGATGTCGGCGACTGGCGGGGCTCGGGTGCGATCGCGGCAGTGCGGGGGACCGCAGTTCTACGCCGCGTGCTGCGCCTCGAAGCGGGTCGCCTCGGCTTGCAGCGCCTCCACCACGACGCGCACCGATGGCCGCTCGGCCCGGTCCGGGCGCATGAGCACCGAGATGAGCCGGGATGCCCGCACACCGGTGAGCGGCCTCGTGATGAGACCGTTCTCCCGGTCGCGGGTGGTGAAGCGCGGAAGAATCGCGATCCCATGCCCCGCCGCCACGAGGGATTCGACGATCCCGTTGTCCGCGAAACGCTGGGTGACGCGGGCCGGTGTGCCGTTGGCGGCCTCGATGCTGCGCAGGATGCGGTCGAACGGCAGGCCGGCCGGCGTTCCGATCCAGGTTTCGTCGGCGAGATCGGCGGGCGAGAGTGATTTCCTGTCGCCGAGGGGATGACCTTCCGGCAGGGCGATGTCGAGAGGCTCGCGCATGAGTGGCACGACGGTGAGCCCTCGCTGCGCCCAGCCCGGGAGGACCCCGGGAGAGTCGGCGACGACCACATCGAAATCGGCGGTGAGGTCGGCGATGTCGGTGACCTGCGAATCGAGGTCGCCGCAGTGCAGCGTGAGCCCGGGCATCCCGTCGACGACGGTGAGCAGCTGGGGTAGCAGCATCTGCCCGCCCGAAGGGAAGATCGTGAGGGTGACCTCACCGCGGGGCTGGGAGCGGAAATCCTCCCAGAGTGCTTCGGCGCGCTCGATCGCCGTGGCCACATCGGTCGCCGTCCTGGCCAGGGCACGACCGGCAGAGGTGAGCACGATCCCGCGGCCCGAGCGTTCCGTGAGGGGCACGCCAGCCTCCCGCTCGAGGATCTTCAGCTGCTGCGATACCGCGGAAGCCGTGCGCCGCGTGGCGGCGGCGACGGCCGTGATGCTCCCGCGGTCGGCGAGTTCGCGCAACAACTCCAAGCGGCGAATATCCATGTAGCCAAACTACATCCATACCTAAGAAAGATCAGCTTGTTCTACATGGTTGACGCGGTTGTAATAGACACATGACCATCGACCTTCTCATCCTCGCCGCTCTCGCTCTCGCGGGAATCGTCGGCTCGGTGCTGGCCGTCGCCCGCGACGGTTACCAGCGCATCCCCACCCGCCGCTCCTAGGGAGCCACCGCGTTACGCGGACCCGCCCGACGCCCCAGCTCCCCGAGCCGGGGCGTTTTGCTTTAAGGCGGTGTCGGCGATGGCTCAGTTGACGTCGAGGCCGAGCTTGCGGCCGGCGAGACCCCGCGGCCGCTGCGACAGGAACGTGGCGACCTGCGCGATCGCCAGGGCGGCGGGGTCATCCGGGTCGGAGCCGACCACGGGCAGCCCCGCGTCACCGCCCTCGCGCAGCCGAACGCTCAGCGGGATCGAGGCGAGCAGCGGCACCGGCTGCTCCGGCGTGGAGAGGCGGGATGCCGCATCCGCTCCGCCCCCAGAACCGAACAGCTCGAGCGTGCTGCCGTCGGCCTGCACGAGCCCCGCCATGTTCTCGATCACCCCGATCACCGCCTGCCCGGTCTGCCGGGCCACAAGGCCGGAGCGCTCAGCCACCTCGGCGGCGGCGGCCTGTGGGGTGGTGACGACGATGACCTCCGCCTGGGGCAGCAGCTGGCCAAGCGAGATAGCGATGTCGCCGGTACCGGGGGGCAGGTCGATGAGCAGCACGTCGAGGTCGCCGAAATACACGTCGGTCAGGAACTGCTGGATTGTGCGGTGCAGCATCGGCCCCCGCCAGGAGACTGCGGTGCGTTCTTCCACGAACATGCCGATGGAGATGACCTTCACGCCGAAGACGACGGGCGGCAGGATCATCTCGCCCACCTGCGTCGGCTTCGCATCGGCTATACCCAGCAGCCCCGGGATCGAGAAGCCGAACACATCGGCGTCGACGATCCCAACCCGAAGTCCGCTCTGCGCCATGACGACCGCGAGGTTGGCCGTGACCGTCGACTTGCCGACTCCACCCTTGCCGCTCGTGATCGCGTAGATGCGGGTGAGCGAGTCGGGGCCGAACTGCAGGGTCTTGGGGCGACCGCCGCGCAGTTTCGCGGTGAGGGCATCCCGCTCCTGCTTCGTCATGACCGAGATGTCGAGGTCGACACCGGTGACGCCGGGGGTCGTGGTGACCGCGGCCCGCACATCCCGCTCGATGGTGTCGGCGGCCGGGCATCCCACGATCGTCAGCTTGAGGGAAACGGATGCCATGCCCGCGTCATCGACGGAGACCCCGTCGATCATGTCCAGTTCAGTTATCGGGCGACGGATCTCGGGATCGATGACGCGCTGCAGTGCGAGGAAGACAGCATTCGCGACCTCGGCCTCGCGCGGATGAGGCGCGGGCACCTCAGTCGGCCTTGCTCTCGGCCTTGTCCCGGTCGAGTTCCTCGAGCAGCGAACGCAGCTCGGCACGGATGAAGTCCTTGCTCGCCAGGTCCTTCACGGCGAGCCGAAGCGCGACGACCTCGCGGGCGAGGTACTCGGTGTCGTTGAGGTTGCGCTCGGCACGCTGGCGATCCTGCTCGATCTGCACGCGGTCGCGGTCATCCTGCCGGTTCTGGGCGAGCAGGATCATCGGAGCGGCGTATGAGGCCTGCAGCGAGAGGATGAGCGTGAGCAGGGTGAAGTTGGTGGCGCGCGGGTCGAACTGCGCCGACTCCGGCACCGTCGAGTTGTAGACCAACCAGACCGCGACGATCGCCGTCATGCCGACCAGGAACCACGGAGTTCCCATGGCGCGAGCGAAGGCTTCGGAGAAGCGGCCCATGCGGTCCTGGCTGCGGAACAGCGGGAAGTTGCTTCTCAGCCCCTTCGGGGAGTCGAGGCGGTTGTCACTGCGGGACTGGCGATTGTTAGTGCGTGCCACTGGAGGTCCTCCTTCCCCGGTTTGCCGGTTTCACGGGCAGGGGGATCGCTGCGGTTGAAGTATTCGCGAAGAGCTTCTTCTCTTCGGCGTCGGTACTTCGCCAGTCATCCGGCAGCAAATAGTCGAGGACATCATCAATGGTCACCACCCCGACAAGACGGTGGTTCTCGTCGACGACGGGAACCGATACGAGGTTGTAGCTCGCCAGAATGCGGGACACTTCGGCGGCGCTCGTGTCGGCGCGCACCGGCTCGAGGCTCGTGTCGAGCAACGTGCCGAGACGCTCGTTCGGCGGGTAGCGCAGCATCCGCTGGAAGTGCACCATGCCGAGGAACCGTCCGGTGGGCGGCTCGTAGGGCGGCAGCGTAACGCAGATCGCGGCGCCGAGGGCCGGGGCGAGCTCGTGCCTGCGGATCAGGGCGAGGCCTTCCGCGACAGTGGCATCCGCCGACACGATTATCGGCTCTGTGGTCATGAGGCCGCCCGCGGTGTCCGGGGCGTATGACAGCAGGAAGCGCACGTCATCCGCCTCCTCGGGCTCCATGAGCTCAAGGAGGGTCTCGCCGCGCTCGTCGGAGAGGTGCGCGATGAGGTCTGCCGCGTCATCCGGCTGCATGGCGTCCAGCACGTCGGCCGCCCGGTCGTCGTCGAGCTGGTTCAGGATGTCGACCTGCTCGCTCTCCGGCATCTCCTCCAGCACATCGGCAAGGCGCTCGTCGCTCATCTCCTCAGCGACCTCGAGCATGCGCTGTTCGGGCAGGTCGAGCATCGCGTTGGCAAGGTCGGCGGGGAGGAGGTCGGCGTAGCTGGCGACAAGCTGGGTGGCGGACTGCGCCTCATCGGAGGCCGCGTTCTCCTTGATCGCATCCC
>JAODLY010000034.1 GCA_025464445.1 Rhodoglobus sp.
ACATCGAGGCGGGCGAGAAGGCGGCACGCTTTGTGCGTTTCTGTGACTCCTTCTCCATCCCGATCCTCACCCTCGTCGACGTGCCCGGTTACCTGCCGGGAACCGACCAGGAGTGGACCGGTGTGATCCGCCGCGGCGCGAAGCTGCTCTACGCCTACGCCGAGGCCACCGTGCCGCTGGTCACCGTCATCACCCGCAAGGCATACGGCGGGGCGTACATCGTGATGGGTTCCAAGCAGCTGGGCGCCGACCTGAACTACGCGTGGCCGACCGCCGAGATCGCTGTCATGGGCGGACAGGGCGCCGTCAACATCCTCTACCGCGGCGAGATCAAGGCGGCGGAGGCCGCAGGAGAAGACGTGGCGGCGGTACGCACCCGTCTCGCCAACGAGTACACCTACAACGTGGCGTCCCCGTTCCTCGCAGCAGAGCGCGGCGAGCTCGACGGCATCATCGAGCCGGCGGCCACGCGCGTCGCGGTCATCAAGGCCCTGCGGGCGCTGCGCACCAAGCGCGCCTCGCTGCCGCCCAAGAAGCACGGGAACATCCCGCTGTGAGCCCGGATGCCCCGACTCCCGATATCCGCGTGATCTCGCCGTCGGCGACTTCCGACGAGGTCGCCGCCGTCACCGTCGTGGTCACCCAGGCCCTCGCCGAGCTCGCGGACGAGCTCGGCGCCGAGGCCGGTCCGGGCGTCTCCGCGTGGCAGCGCAGCCAGCGGCAGCTGCGCACTCCGCTCGCCCCCGGGCCGGGCGCGTGGCGCAGTTTCTCGGCCTGAGAGAGCGACTTTCGTTTACCGCCCCCGAACGGGGGTGTTTCTGCGGTTCGCCTTGGTTGGGCATCCGGAGACAACGGAATCCGTAGTGCTCACGACTGAAACAGACCGTTCTACCCCCGTGCGACGGGCGATCTGGCCCGTCTCACGCGAAATGTACCCCTATTCCCTCACCGGGGTTCACCGGCGAGTGCCGGAAAATCAGGGGTTTCGTTCACTGTGTGAATGCTAAATGTCCCCCATCAGTCCCCCAAAGAGACGACTTTGCGTACCCCTGTTACCGGCCCATAGTTGTAAGTGCTAGATGTTCCTCCCTTGGAGAACATCACCATTCATTGGCCGACTAGGGTAAGCGGGCCAATGTTTTGGGGGCGGGTCAGGGCGATATTCGGGTTATCGCCCTGACCCGGGTTTTAGCGAAGGGCCGGATGTGGTGCATGCACCCCCGGCCCTTCTGCTTCTCCAGCGGCCCGTCACTGTTACGGGGGCGGGCCGCTCCTGGCGCGTCTATCGCCGCCATTCTGCGGGCAGCGTGGCGAGCTGCGCGCACATCTCCGTACATCTCGCCACTCTGCCCGCAGAATGCGTAAGGGGCTACGGCGTGACCGGCACCCGCGGGATCTCGAGCCAGAGGTCGACCTCGTCGTCCTCGAGCGAGTCCTGGCCGAGGGCCACCGACTCCCGGTCGGCGAAACTGCGCAGCCCGACAACCGTGACCGCGACATCCGATCCTTCAGGCACCGTGCGAGCGATCACCTTATCCGCGTTCGTCTCGTGGATGGCCAGCGCGAGCCGGTTGAGCACGCGCTCCAGTTCGTAGTCGGAGAGGTCGTCGATGCCCCCCTCGTCGAGGAGCGTGACAGTTGCCCCACGCCGCCGTGCGATCATCACCTCGTCGCGCACCGCGTCATTGAGCAGCTTGCGCCCACGGATCTCGTCGCGGATGGCGCCCTCGAGGTGCAGGCACTCCTCGCGCTGCGCATCGGTGAGGTCGCCGTCGCTCTCCTGGATCTGCCTCAGCATGGCCAGAGCCATCGCGCTGGTCTGTCCAAGACGGAACTGCCGCTCGTAGACGTGGGCTTCCTGCGCCGCCTGCCAGTCAGTGGCCTCGCGTTCGGCGATCGAGAACCGTTGAGCATCCCGCGTCGCCTTGGCGAGCGCCGAACTGAGGATGTGGGAAACCGCGACCCACGAGGCGCTTCCCACGATTCCCAGGCTCAGGAGACCTGCGGGGCCGACAGGGCCGACGATGATGATCGTATGGATGACAAGGAACGCGATGCCCAGCCAGGCGAATGCGTGCCTGCGCCTCGTTGAGGTGATCGTCAGGAGCGTGCCGCTCGCCGCGACATACCAACTCGCGTACCCGGTGCCGCCCGGGCGCGAGAAGTCGAGCTCGTTCGCCACGAGCAGCGTGATGATGACGACGACAGCGAAGTTGAATGCCGCCATCCAAACCGGCATGCGCACCGGGCCCCACGGCAGGAGGCTGACGACAGTGGCGACGGCGTAGATCGCCATGGCCGCGAAGATGGGCCCTGGATGCCTCGGCTGGTCGATGGTGTACGTGGCGAGCACGAGATGGTACGCCGAGAACAGCGCGGCCATGCCGACGATGAGGTAACGCGGAACCCCGATGTTCACCGCGTGCCCTCTCTGGCCGCGAGCAGTCCCGACAGGGCGGACGCTTGTGCCGGCGCTCCGTGCGGCCAGCGGATGGTGACGATGGTGCCCTCCCCTGGAGCCGACTGGATCACGACACGACCGCCCGCGTTCGCCACGCGCTCGATTATGGATACTCGAACCCCGAGCCGCTCGCTCGGGATGTCCCCCATCGCGAAGCCCACGCCCGTGTCGCCGACCACGACCTCGACGCCGGATGGGGCGACGCCGCGCACCGCCACCCAACGGGTAACGTCGGGCTCGCCGGCGTGCTGGAGGCTGTTGACCATCGACTGCACGGCCGCCGAGTAGATCGCCTCTGCGGCCTGTACGGGCATCGAGCGGGTGCCGACGCTCTTGATGCGAAGCTCGAACGGGCTCGCGAGGGTGCGGGCAGCATCCGCGATCCGCTCGGCAACCGCGCTGAGCCGCACCATGGTGCCGTCATCGGGCGACACAAGTGCGGCATCCCGCAGGTGACCGATGGCGTTGCCCGCCATGGTGGAGGCGAGCGCCCTGGCCTCCGGGCTGAACGCGCGCGCTGCCGAGATGAGTGTTGTGAGCACGCTGTCGTGCACTATCGAGTCGACCTGTACGCGCTCGACCTCCGTGGCGTGCTGGCGCACGGCGTGACTGTAGCGGTCAAGGGCAGTCGCCTGCGCGTTGTCGACAGATGATGCGGCCTGCCGGAGCATCGTGACGATGATCATGATCGCCCCGCCGAGGATGACCGCGTAGACGGCCTCGAGGGTCGCCAGCTCCCAGTTCGCGCCGCCACCCTCAGGGGTAACCCGCACGATCAGGTAGATGAGTGGGGCCAGGAACAGGTAGATGGTCGCGATGAGCCTGCGGAAGGCGATCGCCGCCATCGCCGTGGCGACGGTGATCAGGTAGTTGAGCCAGTGGATGCCCGCGAAGATCTCCGCTCCCGGCAGCAACGCGAACGGCCAACTGATGAGCGCGACCAGGTAGATGATCGCGAAGAAACCCTGTGTTTGGCGCACCCACACCTGCGCGACGGACGAGACAGCCACGATCACGAGCGTGCCGAACAGGGCCGGAACGACGATCCAGAGCCAGAGCGGATACGCCTCGTCGAGCTGGCCGAGCAGCCACGGGATGGCCTGGGCGCCGAAGACGATGCCGAACCCCGCGACGGAACGGGAGATTACCCTCTCGACCTGCTCCCTGCTTATCGGGTTTCTGGGCTGCTTGCCCTGCGGAACAGCGGGTATTGCCGTGCGGCTAGCGGCCATCTCCGCCGTCCGGATCGAGTCCGGGCAGAATGCCGTCTTCCACGGCACGACGCAGCAGGTCGACTTTCGTCGGCGCCGGTCGACCCACCTCGACGTATTTCACCCTGATGCGGTCAAGGTACTCGCGCGCCGTGGAATACCCGATACCCAACTGCTGGGCCGCGAGCTTGAGCGGCAGGCCCGACGCATAGAGGTGGAGTATCTCGCGCTCCCTGCGGCCAAGCTGGGCCTTTGCAAAATCGCGGTCGGCGTCGATCGCCGTCGCCCACTCGAGATTGTTCAGCACCTCACCCCTGGCCACGGTTGCCGCGGCGGCGAGCACTGTCTTGGTCGCCGATGACTTCGGAATGACACCGGCGGCGCCTGCGGCGAGGGCCTCTCGCACGCTCGCCACCCGATCGGCGATGCTGTGCACGAGCACGGCGGAGCCGGTCGCCTGCACCCGCTTGACGTTGTCTGTGACCGTCGAACCGTCGCCGAGTGAGAGGTCGAGCACGACGACATCCACCTCGCGCCCGGCGAGTTCGCGGACGAACTCATCGACTGTGGCAGCGGCGAGCACGAATTCGTAGCCTTCGTCAATGAAGGCCGCCTTCAGCCCGAGCCTGACGGATTCGTGGTCATCGACGACGGCGACCCTGACCGAGGATGCGCTCGTGGCACTCTCGGTCTCGTCCGCGGTTGCGTGGGCCATACGTTTCCCATCTCCCCCAGTTGCTCCCCCATCGTAGTGGCGCGGTCGCCCTCAGCGGTTGGCAACATTCCGATGGCTACAGCCTCGCCAATGTGCCGACAGCCTCGACATGGTGCGTGTTGGGGAACATGTCGTACGCCCGCAGGCGCGCAAGCGAATAGCCGTGCTTCGCGAAAATGTCCACATCCCGTGCAAAGGCGACGGGGTCGCATGCGACGTAGACCACCTGGGCCGGGTCGAGCGCCGCGATGGCGTCCACGACTTCACGACCGGCTCCCGACCGTGGCGGGTCGAGCACGATCGTCGCCTTCGCCAGTCGTGCCCTCTCGGCCGGGCCGGCCGATGCCGCGAGCTCGCGCACCCAACGCTCCACCCGCCCCGTCTCCGCGCGGGCGCCGAGCCATTCGGCGAGGTTGCGCGCCGCGAAGTCGGTGGCTGCCGGGTCGCTCTCCACCGTCGTGATCCTGGTGGAGGGGCCGAACCGATCGCCCACGGCGGCGGCGAGCAGCCCGACACCCCCGTAGAGGTCGAGGTTGGCGGCCGACGGGTCGAACGCTGCCGGGTCGATGGCATCCTGCACCGCGGCGGTGAGGGTGGATGCCGCGCCCCTGTGTACCTGCCAGAACCCGCCATCGGCGAGCCGGAACTCGCGCTCGCCCACGATCTCGGTGATGACCGACGGTTTCTGCCTGCCCACGATGAGGCGTGCGCCCCCGCTCGACGGGGCGAGCACGTCGATGTGCTCCTCGCCTTCGAAGAGCAGCCCGAGCGGCGCGGCCTCGGCGAGCTCGGCGGTAGCCAGTGGCAGGTCGGTGACCGGGATGACGCGGTGCGATCGTGCCGCGAACGGACCCGGCCGCCCGCTCGAGTCAACGTGCAGGCGCACCCGGGTGCGCCATCCCGCGCCGTTCAGCTCGTCATCGCCGCGGACTGCCTCGACGACGACGTCGCTCATGACCCCGGCCATGCGCCGCAGGGCGTCGGCGAGCACCTGGCGCTTCAGCTCGCGCTGGTGGGCGAGCGCGATGTGGCCGAATTCGGCGCCGCCGGCGCGGTCGTCCGGGTCGCGGTCGATGGACGCGGCACCCCAGACGTGCTGCTGCCGGTGCTCGCTCGGCTCGATGACCGATACCGTCTCTGCGCGCCAGAAGGACTTCTTCGAGTCCTCCGTCACCCTGGCAAGCACGCGCTCGCCGGGGATGGCATCGCTGACGAAGACGACACGACCGTCGTGGCGGGCGACACTGACGCCGCCGTGGGCGATGTTGGTAACGTCGAGCTCGACGGTCTTGCCCTGCAATTCGCCCATCCTTCGAGCATAGGAGTCGCGTGCGCCTGTACCTTGCGTCGACGTCCCCCGCCCGGCTCGCGACACTGCGCGCCGCGGGCGTTGAACCCGTGCTGGTCTCCCCCGGAGTGGATGAGGAAGCCGTCGCCGCTGCGGCCGGCCCGCTCACCGGGCCGCAACTGGTCTCCCTGCTCGCGCGGGCCAAGGCGGAGGCCGTGACGGGCACCCTTGTCGACGGGGAGCCGATCGACGGCTTCATCCTGGGCGGCGACTCCGCGTTCGAACTCGATGGCGCCCTCTACGGCAAGCCACACCGGCCGGAAATCGCGCGCGAACGCTGGCACGTGCAGCGCGGACGCACCGGCCTCCTGCACTCCGGGCACTGGCTCGTCGACCATCGCGGAGGGTCAGCCGCGGGTGCCGCCGGCGGCGTTTCCACCGCGAGTGTGACATTCGCCGAACTCTCCGATGCCGAGATCGATGCCTACGTCGCGACCGGAGAGCCGCTTTCGGTCGCCGGCGCGTTCACCATCGACAGCCTCGGGTCGGCATTCATCACGAGGGTGGAGGGCGACCCGCACGCGGTGGTGGGGTTGTCCGTGTCGCTGCTGCGTGAGCTGTTGCTCGAGTTCGGGGTCGCCTGGCCCTCACTCTGGAACCGGCAGCCGCACGCCTCCCGCTAGGAGTCGCACGCTTGTAGGAGGCCACAGCGGTTGGAGCGGGATTCTGTCCGTACCGCCCAAAGGCGCTTGCCCGGCTACCAATAGGCTGGGGACACTATGGCTCGAATCACGAAGGTACTGATCGCCAACCGCGGGGAGATCGCCGTGCGCGTGATCCGCGCGGCCAGGGACAGCGGCATCCTCTCGGTTGCCGTGTATGCGGACCAGGACCGGGATGCCCGCCACGTCAAGCTCGCGGACGAGGCGTACGCGCTCGATGGCACCACGAGCGCTGAGACCTATCTCGTGATCGACAAGCTGCTCTCGGTGGCCAGGCGCTCCGGCGCCGACGCCGTACACCCCGGCTACGGGTTCCTCGCCGAGAACGCCGCGTTCGCGCAGGCGGTCATCGACGCGGGGCTGATCTGGATCGGCCCATCCCCCGACTCCATCGAGAAGCTCGGGGACAAGGTCTCCGCCCGGCACATCGCGGAGAAGGTCGGCGCACCCCTCGCGCCCGGCACCCTCAATCCGGTTTCCGGAGCCGCAGAGGTGCTCGACTTCGTCGATATCCACGGGCTGCCGGTCGCGATAAAGGCGGCGTTCGGTGGCGGCGGCCGCGGCCTCAAGGTCGCCCGCACGCGCGAGGAGATCCCTGAGCTGTTCGAGTCGGCGACCCGCGAAGCCATCGCCGCGTTCGGGCGGGGCGAGTGCTTCGTCGAGAAGTACCTCGACCAGCCAAGGCATGTCGAAACCCAGTGCCTCGCAGACTCGCACGGCAACGTCGTCGTGATCTCCACCCGCGACTGCTCGCTGCAGCGCCGCCACCAGAAGCTCGTCGAGGAGGCCCCAGCGCCATTCCTCACGGATGAACAGAACGCGGCGCTCTACGCGTCGTCCAAAGCGATCCTGAAGGAGGTCGGCTACCTGGGCGCAGGCACCTGCGAGTTCCTCGTCGCCAAAGACGGCACCATCTCGTTCCTCGAAGTGAACACCCGGCTGCAGGTCGAGCATCCCGTGTCCGAAGAGGTGACCGGCATCGACCTGGTGCGCGAGCAGTTCCGCATCGCCGAGGGCGAAGCGATCGGCTACGACGACCCCGCCCCGGTCGGCCACTCCTTCGAGTTCCGCATCAACGGCGAGGATCCGGGCCGCAACTTCCTGCCCTCCCCCGGCCCCGTCAATGTGCTGAGGATGCCCGGCGGCCCCGGTGTGCGCGTCGACTCCGGAGTCACCACGGGAGACGTCATCTCCGGCGCGTTCGACTCGCTTCTTGCCAAGCTCATCGTCACCGGTTCATCGCGGGCGGACGCCCTCGAGCGCTCCCGCCGCGCTCTCGACGAGTTCGAGGTGGCGGGCCTTCCGACCGTGCTCCCGTTCCACCGCAAGATCGTGCGAGATCCCGCGTTCACCGACAGCCCGTTCCGCGTCTACACCCGCTGGATCGAGGAAGAGTTCGTCAATGACATCGAGCCGTGGAGCGGATCGTTGCCCGACGGCAGCGCACCCCCTGCCCGCCACAATGTCGTTGTCGAGGTGGGCGGCAAACGCGTCGAGGTGTCGCTGCCGACAAAGCTCATCCCGACCGGGGGCGGAGCCGCCCTGACCGCGCCCCCCAAGCGCCGCGCCTCATCCGCGGTAAGCACGGTGACCGGCGACACCGTCAAGGCGCCGATGCAGGCGACGGTGGTGAAGCTCGCCGTCAAGAACGGCGACAAGGTCGTCAAGGGCGACCTCATCCTCGTGCTCGAGGCGATGAAGATGGAGCAGCCCCTCACGGCGCACAAGGACGGCACGGTCACCGATCTCGCGGCGACGGTCGGGGTTACAGTGTCATCAGGTCATCTGCTAATGAATATCACAGATTGAGCATTTGTCGCTAACTGGCTCATGGTGACCTATCTGGTTGTGGGAGCCAACTCCTGCTGAAAGGCGGAAGGCGCGACGCGAATGGCTTTGGAAATCGAGTGGTCCGCCGGTACCCGCGACGTGCTGTGCCGTGTCTGCCGATTCTCGGGCGCAGGTGAGGTCATCGCTCTCGTCACGCGCGCTCCGGCCCGCGACGTGTTCTGCATCCGCTGCCCCCAGTGCGGTTCGCTCGAACTCGAGGGGTCGGACGCACGCGACTACAACCTCCCGGACTCCGCAACTGACGACTACATCGAGAACGGCGCGAGCATCGAGGCGTTCTGGCAGATGCTCTCTGTCGTTGACAGGACGACAGTGACCTCGTTCCTCGAGATCGGCTCCCACTACGGCTTCGGCCTCGACGTCGCCACCCGGATGTTCGGATGGGACAGCGAGGGCATCGAGCCCGGCACAGCAGGGGCGCGGGGGAGGCGCGATCTGGGCGTGAAGGTGACCGAGGGGTACCTTACCGAGACCACCGACCTGGGCAGGACCTTCGACCTGGTGCTGGCGAGCGAGGTGATCGAGCATGTCGAAGACCCACTCGCCTTCCTCCGCGCCATCGCCAGGCAGCTGAACCCGCACGGCCAGGTCATCCTTACCACGCCCTCCGCAGAAGGCATCGAGCCCGAGACCGAGACGTCGAGCGTCATCGCCGCGCTCTCCGTCGGCTTCCACATCTTCCTCGCGAGCGCAGCCGGCCTGACCACCCTGCTGCACGAGGCTGGGTTCGCGAGCGTCGCGGTCGCCCGTGACGGCAGCAGCCTCCGCGCCATCGCCTCGCTCGACAGTCGCGAACATTTCGAGCTCGTCGTCCCCGCCGTCGACGCGGTGGCGCTGGAGAAGTACTACCGGGAACGGGCGGCGGCCGCTCCCGCCGGGTCGGCGCTGGCGAGCGGCATGGCTGGCCGCGACTACCGCGCGATCGTGAACCTCGGCGACTTCGGCCGCGCCCGCGCCGCAAGGAAGAAGGCATTCGCCCTGGTCAAGGAGCGCCACGGTCTCGATCTGGCCCACCCAGGGCCCGAACTCGCGGCCCGGATGGCGGCGCACCCAATCGGTTGGAACGTCGCGAGCATCGCATACTCCCGCGCGATGGAGGCGATGGTCCACGAGCACGACTACCAGGCAGCCATCAGCTACCTCGACGTCACGGTCGCAGCGGCCGACAAGTGGCAGGCCGAATTCGGGATGATCGACCCCGACTCAGCGCATCTTCGCATCCAGGCCCTGCGGCATCGCGTGCTCGCACTCGGCGCGCTGGGACTGAGCGTGCGCGGCCCGCTGCGCGAGCTCGCCGCCCACGACAGCCCCCTCTCTGTCTCGCGCCTCACCGCGCGTGCTTTCGTCAACGCCGTCGCCGGGGGCCAGCTCGAGCTCGCCGCCGAGCTCCTCCACGAGGTGAGGATCTCAGCCCCGCAGCTCGCCGACAGCGAGGACGATATCGAGCTCGGGCTCGATTCCCTCTTGTCCCTCGCGATGTTCGACCTCCAGTCGGCGAACGGCTCGGGTGCAGGGGGGTGGCTCGACCTGGCACGCACACTCCTGGACGCCGCGCCGACGGGCGCGGTTGACGCCGAGTACGCGACCCGGATGTCGAACGACATCGAACGACACGCCCTGATCGCGAGCGATAACCAGGCGCACGAGGCCGCCCTCCTTGCGGTCGCGCCGATCGAGGAGGTGTTCCCGGACCACCCGACGGTTGAGGGCGCGGTCAGCGTGATCCTCCCTGTGTACAACGGGGCACGGCACATTCGCACGGCGATCGAGTCGATCGTCGCCCAGGGCACGCAGCCGCACGAGGTGATCATCATCGACGACGGCGGCAAGGACGAGACCATGTCCATCATCGCCTCAATGGACCTGCCGTTTCCCGTGATCATGATCGCGCAGAAGAACGCGGGCCAGTCCGCGGCCCGCAACGCGGGCATCCGTCGCGCGACCGGCGAGTTCCTCGCCTTCCTGGACCAGGACGACCAGTGGCGCCACGACCACATTGCGAAGCTGCTCGACCTCATCAAGTCCGAGCAGACTGCCGGATGGGCGTTCTCAGACTTCGACCAGATCGATGCCGCGGGCAAGACGGTGACTTTGAACTTCCTCGCCGAGGTCGGGGTGCTGCACCCGCGCCGCAGCATCACCGCCCTCGTGGGCAGCGACATCATGGCGCTGCCCTCCGCGAGCATCATGCGTCGCTCCGCGGTTACGTCGGTCGGTGGGTTCGACCGCCGCCTCGTCGGGTACGAGGACGACGACCTGTTCATCCGCATGTACCGGGTCGGCTGGACCTACCACTTCCTCCCCACATCGACAGTGCGCTATCGCACTCATTCGGCCGGGTCATCGTCCACCATGGCATTCCTGGTGAGCAGGCTGATCTTCCTGAAGAAGCTGCTCCTGACGATTCCGGACGACCACCGCCTCAACTTCTTCATCTCGAACGACGTCATCTTCCCGCGGTTCTCCCGGGCCACGCTCTCCGACTACGCCGACGCCCTCGCCGTGCGCGACTACGACAAGGCTGGGCTCATCTCCAGGGCCTACCGCACGATCTCCCGGCTCGAGGGCCGGCCCGGCCGGCGGCGCCGGCTCAAGCTGCACCTCATGGACCACCCGCGCCGCATGCGCGCGATCCTGCTCACTGTCGAACGCCTACCGAAATGGCTGGTGCCCGGCCTCGACCCCGCGTTGCAGTTCTCGCATCGCAGCGTCATACGCGCCCAGCGCGTGCAGCCAGATCTGTCGGCGCTGCAGGACCGCGGCGGCCTGCCGGCTAGTTGACGATGTGCATCGCGCGGGCGGCATCCGTGATGCTGCTGGTGAGTGAAGGGTAGACCGAGAATGCCTTGGCGAGCTGGTCGACGGTGAGCCGGTGCTCCACGGCGAGCGCGATACCGAGGATGAGCTCCGACGCATGCGGTGCGACGACCACACCGCCGATGACCGTCCCGGAGCCGGTGCGGGCGAACAGCTTGACGAAGCCGTCCTTGATGCCCATCATCTTCGCCCGCGGGTTGGATGCCAGCGGCAGCTTGTAGATGTCGCCCTGGGCGATGCCGTCCTCGATCTGCTTCTGCGACCAGCCGACAGTCGCGATCTCAGGTTGGGTGAAGATGTTCGACGTGATGTTGCGCAGTTCGGTCGGGCTCACGGCATCCCCCATGGCGTGGAAAACCGCCGTGCGGCCCTGCATCGAGGCGACGGATGCCAGCGGCAGGAAGTCGGAGCAGTCACCGGCGGCGTAGATCGACGGCATCGAGGTGCGCGCCACCCGGTTGACCCGGATGTGGCCGGAGTCGTTGAGTTGCACGCCCGCCTCGGCAAGCCCGATGTCTTCGGTGTTGGGCAGTGACCCGACTGCCATGAGGCAGTGGCTGCCCTCTACTGTCCTGCCGTCGGCGAGGGTCGCGGTCACCCCGGTTTTCGTGCGCTTGACCGACTCGGCGCGCGACTTCGACAGCACGGTCATGCCGTTGCGTTTGAAGACGTCCTCGATGACGCGGGCGGCATCCACGTCTTCGCCGGGGAGCACCTGCTCGCGGGAGGAAATGAGGGTGACCTTGGAGCCGAGGGCCGTGTAAGCGGAGGCGAACTCGGCACCCGTGACGCCCGAGCCGACGACTATGAGGTGCTCCGGGATCTGCTCGAGCGTGTAGAGCTGGGTCCAGGTGAAGATACGCTCGCCATCGGGCTTCGCTGTCGGCAGGATGCGGGGGCGTGCGCCCACGGAGACCACTATCGTGTCGGCGTCCACCTCGTCGAAGTCGGTGCCCGCTTTGCCCTTGCCTGTCGACACGACGAGGCGCTGCGGTCCGTCGAGCCTGCCCTCGCCCTGGATGATACGCACGCCGGCCTTGATGAGCTGCGACTTCATGTCCTCTGACTGCTGGCGCGCAAGCCGCAGCAGTCGCGCGTTGACGGCGGCGAGGTTGACGGTGACTTCCGGCCGGACCGCACGGCCGGATTCGGAGCGCATGAAGAACTGCACGCCGAGGTCGGCGGCCTCGCCAATGCCGTTTGTCGCCTCGGCCGTCGCGATGAGCGTTTTCGAGGGGACGACATCGGTGAGCACTGCCGAGCCGCCGACCCCCTCACGCTCGACGAGCGTCACCTCAGCTCCGAGCTGGGCCCCGGCAAGGGCGGCCTCGTAACCACCTGGCCCGCCTCCGAGGATCGCAATGCGTTGCTTCCGCTCGAATTCATAGGCCATTGTGCAATTCTCCCCTGCCCGGCAGCGGCATCCAAACCTTGTCAGCCCGTGTCCCTTGCCCGCAGCGGCCGTTCGGCGTAGACAGGGAGCGGAAGGGAGTATGGGGGTGACCGATCTCGTTGCAACATGCACAATCACGATCGCCGCAGCACCGGAAGCCGTCTGGCACGCGCTCACCGATCCCGCGCTCATCGAGGACTACTACTTCGGCACCAAAGTAGAGACCGATTGGCAAATCGGCAGTGCAATCGTCTGGTCTGGCGAGTACGAAGGCAAGGCCTACCGCGACCACGGCACGATCCTCGAGGTGCAGCCGGGGCGGCTGCTGAGCCACACGCACTTCAGCCCGCTCGGCGGGCGGGAGGATGTTCCCGAGAACTACCACACACTCACTTACCTCCTCGAGGAGGTGGATGGCAGCACCCACCTCACCCTCACCCAGGACAACAACGACAGCTTCGAGGGCGTGAAACACTCAGAGGAGAACTGGCGCGTCATGCTCGAGGGCTTGAAGAAGGTAGTTGAGTCGGAGCGGGATGCCCATCGGCCTGGTCAGATGTCGTAGAAGTCGCCACTCGGGGCGGATATCTTCGTGATGGTGTCTCCCTCTAACCGGACCAGGATGTACTTGGTGCCCGGCTGTCCCGGGTAGGCGAGCGACTGCGCATTGGGTTCCGCCTGCTGTTCGACGCCGAACCAGTCCGACGTGCCGTCGCCGTCCTCGTCGTGGCCGATGTCAAACGGGCTCAGCGCTGCGAGATCGGCACGTGACGACCCAACGTGGATTCCCTCCGTCGTGAGCAGGGCCAGTCCGTCCAGGTCAGGTCGCTCGGCGTACAGGAACGACGATCCGAAGTTCAAGTTGAGAGACACCCCCTGCCACTCGTAAACCAGCCCACCCTTGCGCAAGTCCGTTGGGAGGGGTGTCGAGCCCATCAGGCCGCTAACCAGCGCGAGCATGCCGTCTTGGTCGATGAAGAGCGCCGACCGCATGGTGGCGCCGGCGCCATCCACGACCGTGAGGCCCTGGAGAGAGAGGATCACTGCCGCGGCTTCGGGCACCTTCGGGGCTGGCGCGACTGTCCGCTGCGGCGTGGTCGAGACTGTAGGGGCAGGCGTCAGCGCCGACTCGGGGATCCCGGGCTCTGCGCACCCGGCGAGGAGCGCGGCGAGGACGACGAATCCTATGAGCAGGCGCGGCGAGTGCACCCGTACAGTATGTCAAGTGCCGTCATCGACGAATCGAAACCCGAGATGCACTCGCATAACGATTGCTTCGAGACTGGCACAGGGATCGGGATGACAGTCGGTCGGATCGTTAAGCTGGGTGGATGCGCCCACAGACCGCCCCCAATCCGCTCGAAGACCCAGCAGCAGACCCATTCGCCATAGCCGCAACCGCTGCTGCGGAGATCGCGGAGCGAACCGGTGTCGACCACCACGACATCGCCCTCACTCTCGGCAGCGGCTGGGCGAAGGCCGCGGACCTCATCGGCGAGACCACGGCGACGATTCCGGCGCTCGAGATCACCGGCTTCGGCAAGCCCGCCCTTGAGGGGCATGTCGGCACCCTGCGCTCGGTGCTGCTGCCCAGTGGCAAGCGCGCGCTCGTGATCGGGGCGCGCACCCACTACTACGAGGGGCACGGCGTGCGCCGCGTTGTCCACTCGGTGCGCACGGCGGCCGCGACGGGGGCGACGACGATGATCCTGACAAACGGTGCTGGCGGCATCCGGGAGACCTGGACGCCCGGCACACCCGTGCTCATCAGCGACCACATCAACCTCACCGCCGATTCGCCGCTCGAGGGCGCGACGTTCATCGACCTCACCGACCTGTACAGCTCGAGGCTGCGTGCGCTCGCCCGCACGGTCGACGCCGAACTCGACGAGGGGGTGTACTGCCAGTTCCGAGGGCCCAACTACGAGACCCCCGCAGAGGTGCAGATGGCGAAGGCCATCGGCGGGCACATCGTCGGGATGTCCACCGCCCTCGAGGCCATCGCCGCCCGCCAGGCCGGCATGGAGATCCTGGGGATGTCGCTCGTCACGAACCTCGCGGCGGGCATCCAGAAGACTCCGCTGAGCCACGCGGAAGTCATCCAGGCCGGCAAGGATGCCGAGGTGAAGATCAGCGCGCTTCTCGCGAGCATCGTGGCGAAACTGTGAGTCTCGTCGACGACGCCAGGGCGTGGCGCGACCAGGATCCTGATGACGCGACCAGGGTCGAACTCGACGCCCTCATCGCTGCCGCGGAGGCCGGGGATGCAGGGCCGCTCGCCGAGCGGTTCGCGTCTCGCCTCGAATTCGGCACCGCGGGGCTGCGCGGCGAGCTCGGCGCCGGCCCTGCACGCATGAACCGGGTGCTCGTCGGCCAGGCGGCGGCGGGCTTCGCCGCATACCTGCTCGGCAAGGGTGAGAACCCGAGCATCGTGATCGGTTACGACGGGCGCACGAACTCCGAGGTCTTCGCCCGCGACACGGCGGTCATCATGGCCGGCGCGGGGGTGCGAGCGACCCTGCTGCCACGACACCTGCCGACCCCGGTGCTCGCGTTCGCGGTGCGCCATCTCGACGCGAGCGCCGGCGTGATGGTCACCGCAAGCCACAACCCGGCCCGCGACAACGGATACAAGGTCTATCTGGGCGGCTTCGACGGCGGGTCGCAGATCATCCCACCCGCCGATGGCGAGATCGCGGCGCAGATTGCGCGCATCGCTGCAAAAGCGAAGCTGGGTGACGTGCCGCGGTCCACTGATTTCACGGTGGCCGACGAGAGCATCGTCGACGCATACGTGGCCCAGACGGCCTCGCTCGCCCGCCGTGCCGGGCCTGTCTCGTTCGTCTACTCCGCAATGCACGGGGTGGGCTGGGAGACTGCGCAGAAGGTTTTCGCAGCGGCGGGTTTCGACGCCCCGACGCTGGTCACCGAGCAGATCGAGCCGGATGCCGCGTTCCCCACCGTCGCGTTCCCCAATCCCGAGGAACCCGGCGCCATGGATCTCACCTTCGCCAGGGCGGCCGAAGTCGGGGCGGACCTCGCCATCGTCAACGATCCGGATGCCGACCGCCTCGCGGTGGCGGTCCCGGCACCGGACGGGTCGTGGCGCAGGCTCAGCGGCAACGAGGTCGGCTACCTGCTGGGTTGGCGTGCGGCACTGCGCTCGGAGGCTGTGGGTACGCTCGCCGCGTCCATCGTCTCCTCGCCCGCGCTGCGCCAGGTCGCGCTGCAGCATCACCTCGACTACGAAGACACTCTCACGGGTTTCAAGTGGATCTCCCGGGTCGGCGGCCTCGTCTATGGCTACGAGGAGGCGCTGGGCTACCTTGTCGATCCCGGCAAGGTGCGCGATAAGGACGGCATCTCTGCCGCGGTCGACTTTCTCTCGCTGGCCTCCGAGCTCAAAGCTGCAGGTAAGACTCTCGACGACCACCTCGCTGACTTCGCCGCGGAATTCGGTGCATATGCTTCTGGCCAGATCTCGCTGAGGGTCGACGACCTCGCCGACATCGACCGGATGATGGCCACCCTCCGGGCGAACCCCCCCGCAGCAGTCGGCTCGATTGCGGTGGCGAGCATCGACGACTTCATCGACGGCTTCGAGCAGTTCGGGCCGAACGATATCCTGCGGATCCATCTGGCGAACGGCGCCCGCGTCGTGGTGCGGCCCAGCGGCACGGAGCCCAAGCTCAAGGTGTACATCGATGCCTCGTCCACCGACGGGTCCCCGGTGGAGCGCCAGGCCGCCGCGGCGGCCGTCGCGACCGAACTGGAGACAGGGATGCGCGCACTGCTCGGTGCTCCACCCGCCTGACCTGCACCGGACCCCGGCTCCGACAGCACCTGTTGTGCCGGCCCGGGTATCGAATTCGCTCGTGGGAGTCAGCACATTCGTTGGGACGGCGCACGAATGTGCTGACTCCCACGAGCGTGCAAAGAGGCGAGCCCGCCGCGGCATACGGAGGGGCGGAGCGATCGGGCTGCGCGGCGCCCCATATGCCCAGCCAGCGGAAAGTAGCTAGCCCAGCGCTGCCGTGAGCTTGGCGGTGAGCTCCTCGGTGTCGAAGTAGTTCTCGATCACGATGACATCGGCGAACGTCTTGCCGATCGTGCCCACGAACTCCGCGGAGGTGAGGATGACCTGGGCGTCGGCCGCGACATCCCGGACCGAAGCGATGTCGGCAGCGACAACCGTCGCATCGATGTCGAGTTTGCGCAGCACGCGCTCGGCGTTGACTTTCAGGATGCCGGAACTGCCGATGCCCGCGCCGCAGATGGTCACGATCTTCATCGCTCCGCACCCATGATCAGCTGCACTTCGGCGGCGGAACCCGCGACCGCCAGCTCCTCGGTGGCGTGCGAGTCGTTGAAGACGTTGGCGATCGCAGCAACCGCGGCGAGGTGCTCGTCGGCGGCCACTATCGCGAGGCCGAGGATGACCCGAACCGGATCGTTGTGCGGATGACCGAAGTACACCGGCGTCGCGAGGGTGACTACCGAGAGCCCGTCTGCGATGACCTCAGGGCCGGGACGTGCGTGCGCGAGCGCGAGCCCTGGGGCGATGACCACATACGGTCCGTGCTC
Source organism: Rhodoglobus sp. (assembly GCA_025464445.1). Taxonomy (GTDB): domain Bacteria; phylum Actinomycetota; class Actinomycetes; order Actinomycetales; family Microbacteriaceae; genus Rhodoglobus. The sequence continues at coordinate 17,043 of JAODLY010000034.1, forward strand.
CTCGATCATGCGGATCATCTGCTGCGCGTACTCCGGCTTCGCGGCACCGGAGCGCACAAGCGCCTCGGCCGCGAGTGTCACGGCAGATCGCCAATCCGCTGCCTCGGCTCCGACGACTATCGCACTCGCCGGCAGCGGGGGCAGGCTCACGCGTTCTCGAATCCCGCGGTGATCTGGTCGGCGAGCTCTTCGCGGTCCTCCAGCGGAAGGAACGATGACGCCGCCGCGTTGAGCTGGAACACCGCGAGGTCTGTCAGGTCGTAGCCGAACGTCTCGGCGAGCACGAACAACTCGCGGCTCAGCGTCGTGCGGCTCATGAGCCGGTTGTCGGTGTTGACGGTCACCCGGAAACCCAACTGGTACAGCAGGTCGAATGGATGGTCGACAAGCTCGTCACCCCACTGTGCGAACGAATGGGTGTCTACATTCGAGGTTGGGCTCAGTTCGAGGGCGATCTCCCGATCCTTCACCCACTGGGCGACGGGGCCGAGCGTGACGTAGGTATTGTCGAGGTCTTCGCGGGCGACCTGGATGTCTTCGGCGATGCGCACACCGTGGCCGAGCCGCATTGCGCGGCCGTCGACAAGTGCGCCGGCGATGCTCTCGATGCCGTCGGCCTCACCCGCGTGCACGGTACGGGGCATGAAGTGGCTCGCGAGATAGTCGAACGCCTCACGCATGCGGCCGGCGGGGAACCCCGCCTCCGGCCCCGCGATATCGAAGCCGACGACACCGTGGCTGCGGTGGCGTACCGCGAGCTCCGCGATCTCGAGGCCGCGGTCGAGGTGGCGCATTGCGCTCACCAGCTGCCCGATCCGGATGTCGCCGCCGTCGGCCCGCACATCGTCGACGCCGGCCTCGATGCCTTCCTGCACCGCCTCGACCACCTGGTCGAGTGTGAGGCCGCGCACCAGATGCTGCTCGGGCGCCCAGCGGATTTCGCCGTAGATCACCCCGTCCGCACCGAGGTCCTGCACGAACTCGCGAGCGACCCGGAAGAGTCCCTCATGGGTCTGCATGACCGCGGTGGTGAGGTCGAATGTCTTGAGGTACTCGACGAGCGAGTCCTTCTTCTCGTTGAACCAGTCGGCGAGCGCCGCTGGGCTCGACGCCGGAAGGGCGAGCCCGATCGCATCGGCGAGCTCGATGATCGTCTGCGGGCGAAGCCCACCGTCAAGATGGTCGTGGAGAGAGATCTTCGGAAGCGTCGTGATGCTCGCTCCGCCCCCCGGCATGAGGTACTCGTCGGCAGCAGCATTCATGGGACTAATCTATCTGGTGCCTTGCTGACCACTAGCCTCGAAGGATGCCCACGAAGATCATCCTCGACTGCGACCCCGGCCATGACGACGCGATTGCAATGCTGCTCGCCTGCGGCAATCCGCAGATCGAGCTCGTCGGGGTCACGACGGTCATGGGCAACCAGACAATCGAGAAAGTCACCCGCAATGCGCTGTCGGTGGCGCGGGTGGCGGGCATCACCGGCGTGCCGTTCGCCAGGGGCGCCCACCGACCTCTCGTGCGCAACATCGAAGTCGCGGAGGCGATCCACGGCGAGTCTGGCCTCGACGGTCCCGTGCTGCCCGAGCCGACAATCGAACTCGACACGAGGCACGCAGTCGACTTCATCATCGACACGATCATGGCGAGCGAGCCTGGCGAGATCACTCTCGTTCCCACGGGCGCGCTCACCAACATCGCCATGGCGGTGCGCAAGGAGCCCCGCATAGCGAGCAGGGTGAAGCAGGTAGTGCTCATGGGAGGAGGGGTGAACGTCGGCAACTGGAGCGCGACGAGCGAGTTCAACATCGTGATCGATCCTGAGGCCGCGCATATCGTTTTCAACGAGTCGTGGCCGCTCACGATGGTCGGTCTCGACCTCACGCATGAGGCGCTCGCCACCCCCGCGGTCGAGGCCGCGATCGCCGCCGTGGGTACCGGCCCGGCGCGATTCGTCGGCACGCTCCTGAAGTTCTTCGGCGACGCGTACAAAGACCAGCAGGGCTTCGACAGCCCGCCCGTGCATGATCCATGCGCGGTGGCCTTCGTGATCGACCCCACCGTCATGGAGGTCGTGCGTGTGCCGCTCGACATCGAGCTCACCGGTTCACTGACGCTCGGGATGACCGTCGCCGACTTCCGCGCACCGGCCCCGGCCGACTGCACGACCCAGGTCGCGCGCAACCTCGACCACGCGAAGTTCTGGGCGCTCGTCGTGGACGCGCTCGAGCGGATCGGCGACCCCGCCCTCTAGCACCCTGCTCCGCCTGCCCTCGCCCTCCCTCCCCACCCTCACCGCCTGAGGTGCGGCGATAGCACCGGCATCCCGGCCCGTTGGATGCGATCGCCGAACCTCAAGCTGTGGATGACTGCATCCGCCTGTTAGTAGTCGGCACGCCCAACCTGCCAGGGGCATCATCGTCGGATGCCCGCCCGTATTCCGATGCCCGAAGGCCTGGGCCCACACTTTCGGGTGGCACACGGCCTCGCGCGTGGTGTAGGACGGGGTCGGCTGAACGGTGGCGATCTCGACCGTCCGTTCTGGGGCGTGCGAGCGCTGGCCGGTGCAGCCATCGATATTCGAGGGATGTCCTACGCCTATGCAGCGCGGATGTCGCCGCGCGCAGCTTTCTCGCACGCGACGGCGGCCCAGCTCTGGGGCATCCCGCTGCCGCTGCATCTGCAGCAGGCCGCGCCGCTGCACGTCTCTGTACCGCACCCGCACAGGGCGCCGGAGGGGGTGAATGTCACAGGACATCGCTTGCACATCGACCCCGCCGACATGCGGGTCCTCGATGGCGTAGCCGTGACATCGCTGGAACGAACGGTGTTCGATCTTGCCTCGGCTCTGCCCGATGAGGACCTGCTGGGGGCGCTCGACAACATCCTGTGGTGGCGACGAAGCCGCAGATTCCGAGCGACATCGTCGAGTATCGAGGATGCGCTTCACAGGTTCGGAGGGCGGCGTGGCCTCGGCCGACTACTCGACCTGCTGCCGCTGGCCAGCGACCGGTCGGATTCCGTCCCCGAAACCGTATTCCGGCTGAGGTTCGTCCGGGCGGGACTTCCCCCTCCCATCCCCAATCTGGAGGTGCTCGACGCCCAGGGCGCGTTTCTCGCCATGCCAGACCTGCAACTCACCGAGTTCAGGATGGCGTTCGACTACGAGGGCGACCACCACAGGACCGACGCGCGCCAGTGGCGCAAGGACCTTCGTCGCGTCCCGCTGCTTGAGGATGCGGGCTGGCGCCACACGCGCCTTTCGGCAGACGACCTCGCGAACTCGGCGTATGCACTCACCCGGGCGCGGAGGCTGCTCGTCGAACGTGGCTGGACGCCCTGAGGTGCGGCGGCCGGCGGGTACGGCGCCTAGCGTGGCGGTGGCGGGCGGTGGCGGGCGCTGAGGTGCGGCGATCGCATGCTGCCGGCCGCCTGCGGGGTGCGATTGCCGCACCTCACCGGCTGGGGCAGGGGGGAGGCTGGGGCAGGGGGGGGGCTGGGCCGGGGGGGCTGGGGGGGGCTGGGGTGGGCTGGGGTGGCCCCGGGGCGGTCAGCCGACGCGACCCGCGATCAGCGGGCCACCGTTGTCGATGGGGTCGCCAGGCTCGCCGATGACGTAGCCACCGGCGAGGGCCTCGAGGGCGCGCTCGAAGCGTTCGGGCTCGTCGGTGTGCATAGTGAACAACGGCTGGCCCTTCGTGACGATGTCCCCCGGCTTCACGCGCAGGTCGATCCCGGCGGCGTGGTGCACCGGGTCCTCCTTGCGCGCGCGACCGGCTCCGAGGCGCCAGGCCGCGATGCCGAACGGCAGTGCGTGCTGGGCGACGAGCACCCCGTCGCGGTCGGCCGTGACCACCTGCGACTCCCGGGGGGAGGGGAGCGCGGCATCCGGGTCCCCACCCTGCGCGGCGATCATCCTTCGCCAGGTGTCCATCGCGCGACCGTCGGAGAGGGCGGTCTCGACGTCCGCATCGGGCTGCCCCGCAAGTGCGAGCATCTCCTTGGCGAGGGCGACCGTGAGCTCGACGACATCGGCGGGGCCACCGCCGGCGAGCACCTCGACGGACTCGCGCACCTCGTTGGCATTGCCGATGGCCAGGCCGAGCGGAACGTTCATGTTCGTGAGCAGGGCGACTGTCTTCACGCCGGCGTCGTTACCCAGCCGCACCATGGTCTCGGCAAGCTCGCGACTGCGGGCCGGATCCTGCATGAACGCGCCAGAGCCGAACTTCACGTCGAGCACGAGGGATGCCGTGCCTTCCGCGATCTTCTTGCTCATGATCGACGAGGCGATGAGCGGTATCGCCTCAACTGTGCCGGTGATGTCCCTGAGGCCGTAGAGCTTGCCGTCCGCCGGCGCCAACCCGGATCCCGCGGCACAGACCACCGCCCCCACCGAACGCAGCTGCGCGTAGAACTCGTCGTTGCTCAGGGATGCACGCCAGCCCTTGATGCTCTCCAGCTTGTCGAGCGTGCCGCCGGTGTGGCCGAGCCCGCGGCCGGAGAGCTGCGGCACCGCGACGCCGAAGGAGGCGACGAGCGGCGCCAGCGGCAGGGTGATCTTGTCGCCCACCCCGCCGGTGGAGTGCTTGTCGGTAGTGGGCTTGCCCAGGCCATCGAACGAGAGCGTCTCGCCGCTCGCGATCATCGCGAGCGTGAGGTCGCGGATCTCCTCGCGCTGCATGCCGTTGAGGAAGATCGCCATCGCCATGGCCGACATCTGCTCGTCGGCGACGTAGCCGCGCGTGTAGGCGTCGATGAGCCAGTCGATCTGCGGCTTCGTCAGTGTTCCCTTGTCGCGCTTGGTGCGGATGAGGTCGACGACATCGAAGGTTTCTACGGCCATGGTGCTTCCTTACTGGCGATTTCGACAGGCTCAATCCGCGGAGCGATAGGCCTCGAGAGTCCGCGGGCCGAACGCGTCGGGGATTACCTCATCGATGGTCTTGATCCCTGAGACCGTCTCGAGCAGCATGCCCTCAGCCGAGTGCTCGTAGAGCAGCTGGCGGCACCGGCCGCATGGCATGAGCGCGTTGCCGTGGCCGTCGACGCAGGTGAATGCGACGAGCTTGCCCCCACCGGTCATGTGCAGGCTCGAGACGAGCGCGCACTCGGCGCAGAGCGTGAGGCCGTACGACGCGTTCTCCACGTTGGCCCCTGAGATCACGCGGCCGTCGTCGACGATGGCTGCCACGCCCACCGGGAAGTGCGAGTAGGGAACGTAGGCGTGGGTAGCTGCTTCGTTGGCGACGGCGCGCAGCGCATCCCAATCAGCTGTATGCATCTCGGGCACGGTTTTCATGACTTCACGTAAGGCTTTCCGGACGCGGCGGGCCCGCGAACCTGTCCGACGAGTCCCGCGACGGCGAAGATGGTCACGAGGTACGGGAGCATGAGCATGAACTCGCTCGGCACAGGGGACCCGATGATGCTCAGCACGCTCTGCAGGTTGGACGCGAACCCGAACAGGAGGGCCGCGAGGGTTGCGCGGAGGGGATCCCAGCGCCCGAAGATCACGGCTGCGAGGGCGATGAAGCCGGCACCGGCGGTCATCTCCTTGTTGAACGCACCGACCGATCCGAGGGTGAAGTACGCCCCGCCGAGCCCGGCTATCGCGCCGGCAAGCGAGACGTTCCAGAATCGGGTCCGGTTGACGTTGATGCCCACGGTGTCCGCAGCCTGCGGGTGCTCGCCGACCGCACGCAGCCGCAGGCCCCACCGTGTCTTGAATAGTCCGAACCAGACAACGGCGACGGCGATGTACATGAGGTAGACGATTATCGTCTGCCTGAAGAGCACGGGGCCGATGATGGGGATCTCGCCAAGCAGCGGGATGGGCAGCCGGGGGAAGCGCGGCGGGGTGTTCAGTACCGCCGCGTTCGGGCTGAGCACCTTGGAGAAGAGAAAACTCGTCAGGCCGGTCACGAGCACGTTGAGCACGACACCGACGATCACCTGGTCGACGATGTATTTGATCGAGAACGCTGCGAGCACGAACGAGACGAGCACCCCGGCGATCACAGCCGCGAACAGGCCGGCTACCGGCTGATGCGTAACGGATGCCACGACAGCGGAGACGAACGCGCCGGCGAGAAGCTGGCCCTCGATCGCGACGTTGACCACGCCGACCCTCTCGGAGATGACGCCGCCGAGCGCCCCGAAGATCAGCGGAACGCTGAGCCCGACGGTTCCGACGAGCAGGCCGGGCACCGGGATGGCGGCATTCGCCGCAGCCCAGGTCAGGAACGCGACGACGAAGAGCAGCGCGTAGCCGGCGAGCACCCAGATCGGGGTTTTCGCTGCGCGGAAGGACAGGAACGCGGACGCAGCCGCCATGAGGAACAGCAGCACGACGACAACAGTCGTCACCACCGTCACGTCGGCGAGGATCGGCGCCAGCTGGATGAGGTCGCTGTCGGTCGAGAGCCGGAACGTCGTGGTCCCGGAGCGTGCGGCCACGGTGAACAGCAGCAGGGCGAGCACCGCGAAGATGCCAAGCGCGATCGGCGGCTTCCAGTTGCGCACGGCAGCGCGCTCGAGCACGATCGGCGCTGCCGAAGGAATGATGTGTGCCGTCTCATCGACTGTGCTCACTTGGAGACCTCGGCCTTCCGCGCGCTTGTGACGGGTGTTCGCGGCTTCACGGACGTTCCCGGGGAGGGCAGCCGGAAGATTGCACGAACCAGGGGCGGCGCCGCGATGAACAACACGATGAGCGACTGCACGACGAGCACGATGTCGATCGGCACGCCCTGCGCCGCCTGCATCGAGTACCCGCCTGCCTTGAGCGCCCCGAACAGGATGCCCGCGAAGAACACCCCGATCGGCTTGGACCGCCCGAGCAGCGCGACGGTGATCGCGTCGAAGCCGATGCCGGCGTCGATGCCGGCACTGAACCCGCTCGTTACGGTGCCGAGCACCTGGGCGACCCCGGCGAGACCCACGAGCGCGCCGGAGAGCAGCATCGCGTACACGTAGATGTTCTTCACCTTGATGCCGGCGACTTTCGCCGCGTTCGGGTTCTCGCCCACCGCCCGGAACTGGAAACCGAGGTTGGAGCGGTTGATCAGGAACCAGACGAATATCGTGGCGGCGATGGCGAAGACGAAACCGAGATGAAGGTTGTACTTCGGGCCGAACAGGTCGGGGAAGACCGCGGTGTCGAGCATCGGCGGCGACTTGGGATTAGTAGAACCCGGCGCCTGGAGCGCACCGGGCGTGCGCAGCAGGTAGGAGATCAGGTAGAAGCCGACGTAATTGAGCATGATCGTGACGATGACCTCGTGCGCACCGGTGCGGGCCTTGAGCAGGCCGACGAGGCCGCCCCAGATCGCGCCTGCGAGCATGCCCGCTATGACGGCGACGATGAGATGGATGCCGAACGGCAGCTGCCACGCGAAGCCCACGTAGCCGGCGGCCCCGGCAGCCACGAGCATCTGCCCACGACCGCCGATATTGAAGAGACCGACCCGGAAAGCGAGTGCGACGCCGAGCCCGGCCGCGATGAGCGGCGTCGCGAACGTGAGGGTGTCGGTGAGCGGGCGGATGCCGTCAGCGAACCCCGGGCGCTTGAAGTTGTAGATCGAACCCTGGAAGAGCGCGCTATAGGCACCGGACGCGGAGTCCCAGACGGCCTTGAGCAAATCGCCGGGGCGGGAGAAGAAGTAGCCGGATGCCGCCTGCACGTCTTTGTCGGTGAGTGCGATGAGAATCGCGCCGACCAGCAGCGCGAGCACAACGGCGAGCACGGAGATGAGCGCATTGCCCGTGACTATCTCCCTGAGCACCTGGTGCGACCGGGAAGGCGGCGCGATCTCGGCGTCCGGAAGCTGGCCCGGCTCGATCGGGTCGGGAACCTGGCCCTGCGCCGGAATCTGTTCGCTCATGCCACTGCCTTCACTGACGCCGGCAGCTCGCCCGCCATCATCAGGCCGAGCACCGCGCGCGGGGTGTCCCCGGGCACGATGCCGACTATCGATCCCCTGTACATGACGGCGATCCTGTCCGCGAGCGCAACGACCTCGTCGAGTTCGGTGGATACGACGATGACCGGCACGCCGGCATCCCGTGCCTGCACGATTCGGGTGTGCACGAACTCGATCGACCCGACGTCGAGACCGCGGGTGGGCTGGGCCGCCACGAACAGCCGGAGATCCCGGCTGAGTTCCCGTGCGAGCACCACCTTCTGCTGGTTGCCGCCGGAGAGACGCCCGACGTGGGTGGTGATGCCCTGGGCCCTGATGTCGAATTCCTTGACCTTTTCCGCGGCGAACTGGGCGAGATAGTTCAACTGCAGGGTGCCGAACTTCACGAACGGCTCCTTATCCGCACGGTCGAGCATGAGATTCTCGGCGATGGTGAACTCGGCGACGAGCCCATCCTCCTGCCGGTCTTCGGGGATGAACCCGACGCCGGCGTCGAGCGTGCGCCGCACCGAACCGCCGCGCAGGGTCTTGCCGTCGAGATGGATGCTGCCGGTGATCTTGGGCTGCAACCCCATGATCGCCTCGGTCAGCTCTGTTTGCCCGTTGCCCTGCACGCCGGCGATGGCCAGTATCTCGCCCTCGTGCACCTCGAAGCTCACGTCGTTGACGACTATCTGGTTGCGCGTGTCGATCACCGAGAGGTGCTCGATCACGAGGGCAGCGGGGCCAGGATGGGCTGGGCCTTTCGCAACGGTGAGGTCGACCGCGCGGCCGACCATCATCGAGGCGAGCTCCTCGTTGGTCGCGGTCGGCGATGCCTGGCCCACGACCTTGCCGAGGCGGATGACGGTGATGCGATCCGCCACTTCGCGCACTTCGCGCAGCTTGTGGGTGATGAAGACTATCGACGTGCCCGAAGCCTTCAATTGGCGCATGATCTCCATGAGCTCGTCGGTCTCCTGTGGAGTCAGCACAGCTGTCGGCTCGTCGAAGACGAGCACCTTCGCGTCGCGGGACAGCGCCTTGATGATTTCGACCCGCTGCTGCACGCCGACGGGCAGGTCATCCACCAGGGCATCGGGATCGACGTGGAAGCCGAACCGCGCGGAGATCTCGCGCACCTTATCCCTCGCGCCGGCGAGGTCGAGCCGTCCGCCGAACTTCGTGTCCTCGTGCCCCAGCATGACGTTCTCGGCGACGGTGAATACCGGAATGAGCATGAAATGCTGGTGCACCATGCCGATGCCCGCCGCCATCGCATCCCCTGGGCCCGCGAAATGCTGCACGACATCGTCGAGGAGGATCTCGCCCTGGTCGGCCTGGTACAGGCCGTAGAGCACGTTCATGAGGGTGGACTTGCCTGCCCCGTTCTCGCCGAGCAGGCTGTGGATCTCACCCGGCTCCACGATGAGATCGATGTGATCGTTGGCGATGAGGGTGCCAAACCTCTTCGTGACTCCGCGGAGTTCAAGCTTCATGGTGACCAATCTATCCGGCAGGCGTCGGCGGCTGGGGTCCGGACCTTAACGAGGTCGGGGAGACCAGCAGGCTGGTCTCCCCGACGAGGGTAAAGCGGTTGTTACTTGGTGAGGTAGGACGTCACCGGCACGCTGCCGTCGATGATTCCGGCCTTGATGGTGTCGAGCTCACCCTGCAGGCTGGCCGAGACCTTGGACTCGAAGTCGTGGAACGGCGCCATGCCGACTCCGTTGTTCTCGAGCGTTCCGATGTATGCGTCGGTCGAGAAGGAGCCGCTACCGGCTGCGTTCACGACATCTGCAGTTGCCTGCTTGATGCCCTTGAGCACCGAGGTCAGGATGATCGGGTCAACCGTCGGGTCCGTCACGAAGAGGTCAGCGTCGACACCGAGGAGGGCGATGTCCTTGCCCGAGTCGGTGATCGCTGCTGCGGCACTCTGGTAGATCGGTCCACCGACAGGCAGCAGCACGTCTGCGCCCTGGTCGATGAAGTTCTGCGCTGTCGTCTTGGCGACGTCGTTGGCCTCGAAGCCACCGGTGAAGGTAGCGGTGTCGGGGCTTGCCGGGTCGTAGCCGAGAACCTTGACGCTCGTGCTCTTCTGGGTGTTGTAGTAGGCGACGCCCTGTGCGAAGCCGTCGGAGAAGATCGTGACTGTCGGGAAGTTCATTCCGCCCCAGGTCGCGACGATTCCCGCCTTCGAGTAGCTCGCTGCCGCGTAGCCGACGAGGAACGCCGACTGGGCGGTGTTGAACAGGATCGGCTTGATGTTCGGGGCGTCGGTCTTGCCGTCGAAGTTGTTGTCGGCAGCGTCATCGATGATGGCGAAGTTGACATCCGGGTTTGCCAGGGCGGCGGTGACCGTGGCGGCGGAGAGCGCGAAACCGACGGTGACGATCAGGGTGCAGCCCTGGGCGACCAGCTGGTCGATGTTCGGTGCGTAATCGGTCTCTGCATTGGACTGGACGGTGATGGGCTCGACGCCCAGGGCCTTCGCGGTCTCGGTGAGGCCCTCGAAGCCGAGCTGGTTGAACGAGTGGTCGTCGAATCCACCGAGGTCGGAGACCATACAGGGAAGGAAGCCGGATACTGCGGTTTCGCTTGCGACGGGTGTGGGGGCTGCTGCGCAGCCGGCAAGCACCATGGCGCTCGTGCCGATAAGTGCGATACCCGCGATAACGCGGTCGCGAGAAGTGATTCTCAAGGTGTCCTCCAGGTGCTGCCCGGCGGAAGGTGCCGGGACATAGTGGATACACGTTACCTAATGTGACGAAGCGCAGGCAGGGCAAATCGGGGCCGACGCCGAATGGTTACCAATTCGCGACGGCCCCGAAATCAGCCGGACATATAGGCCCGGCTATCGCGCGCCCCCGGTATTACTTGGGCGTGTTCGGGCTCGTGACCACGATCGCACCGGAGACGATGTCTTTGCGCAGCTGGTCTACCTCGGCCGCAAGCGCGGTGCTGACCTTGCCGGCAAGGTCGTGGTACGGCGCAATGTCCACACCGCCGTTGTCGAGCGTGCCGACGTACTGCTTGCTGTCGAAGGTACCGTCGATGCTCGACCCGACGATCTGCACCACGGCCGCACCGGTGTTCTTCATCACCGATGTGAGCACGACCGGCCGGAACTCCTTGGCGAGCGTGTCGTAACCGTCGGAATCGACCCAGATAACAAGGGCCTTGCCCGAGTCGAGTGCCGCGCGTGCCGCGCCCTCGCCGACCTGGCCAGCCACCGGCAGGATGACGTCAGCGCCCTGGTCGATGAAGCCCTGGGTGGTGGTGAGGCCCTTGTTCACGTCCTCGAAGTCGCCGGTGAAGACGCCGTCCTGGGCAGCCTTGTCCCAGCCCAGCGTCTTGACGGTCGTGCCGTGCACCTCGTTGTACTTCGCGACACCGTCGACGAAGCCGTCCATGAACAGCGTGACAGGAGGCTGGTTTCCTCCGCCGAACGTGGCGACGATCCCGGTCTGGGTCACCCCTGCCGCCAGGTACCCGGCGAGGTATGACGCCTGCGCGGTGTCGAAGACGATGGGCTTGACGTTTGGGGCATCCACTACCTCGTCGACTATCGAGAAATCGACGCCAGGGTTCTTGGTCGCCTGGTCGAGCGTCGCGTCAGCGAGCGAATAGCCCACGGTCAGCACGAAATTGCAGCCGCTGTCCACTGCTTGCTGCACGTTCGGCGCGAGGTCGGTCTCCGACGTGGAAACGAGGACTTTCGCATCTATGCCGTACTTCGCCTGGGCATCCTGCAGGCCCTTCCAACTCGCGTCATTGAACGAGCGGTCGTCGAGCCCGCCGGAGTCGGTGACCATCCTGGCGCAGTAACCGCCGGTGCCCGACGCTGCGGGCTGGTCAGGGGCTGGCGCGCAGCCCGCGAGCAGGATTCCTGCCGCGGCAATCGCGACGCCGGCGCGCAGTAGTGCAGTCTTCGACATGGTTGTCGGTCTCCTCGGAATTTGGCCGCCCGGACGGCGGTGAGCTGGTTTCGACGCTAGCCACCAAGCCAGGAGAGCGACCGGCGGGGATTGCCCACACGGGTCTTCGTTACCTTTTCGTTACCCAGAGCCGCTCAGGGGGCACATCTCCGGGCAAAGATCACAGCACGTCGTTACGTCCGGAGAGCTTGAGCGCGTCCACGACCGATTTCACGCGCTGCGCGTTGGCAGTGGTGGTCACCAGCAGGGCGTCGGGTGTGTCCACGACGACGATGTCCGTCACCCCGATGAGCGAGATGAGCCTGCCGCTCTGGCTGATGACAACGCCGGTGGACGCGTCGGCGAGCACCCGCGCGTTCTCACCGAGGATCGCGAGGTCCGACTTGCGGCCGCCGGAATGCAGCTTCGCGATCGAGGCGAAGTCGCCGACATCGTCCCAGTCGAAGTCGCCGGGAATCACCACGAGGCGACCCGCTGTCGCAGCGGGTTCTGCGACCGTGTAGTCGATGGCGATCTTCGTAAGGCCGGGCCACACCTTGTCGACAACCGCTCCCCGCCGGGGTGTGTCCCAGGCCCTCGCGAGTTCGGTGAGACCCTCGAGCAGTGCGGGATCGGATTCCCCCAACTGCTTGAGAAGCACGTCGGCCCTGGCGATGAACATGCCGCCATTCCAGAGATAGTCACCGCTTGCGACATAACTCTCCGCCGTCGCCAGGTCGGGCTTCTCAACGAACGAACTCGCCGACACCGCGTTCGGAGCCCCGTCAATTGCCATTCGGCCGGCACAGCGGATGTATCCGAAGCCGACAGCCGGTTCGGTCGGCGTGATGCCGATGGCGGCGATGTATCCCGCGCGGGCGGCGGCGATGCTCTCCGACACGGCGCGCCGGAATCCCCGCGAGTCCCTGATCACGTGGTCGGCGGCGAACGACCCGATGATGACATCTGGTTCCCGATTGAGCAGGATTGCCGCGGCCAGCCCGATCGCGGCCGAAGACTCCTTCGGCTCGCTCTCGAGCACGACATTCGTGTCGACAAGCTCGGGTAGTTGCACCTCCACGGCCGCTCGATGCGCTCGGCCGGTGACCACCATGATCCTGTCGGGTCCAGAGAGGGGAACCAGCCTGTCCCAGGTGTCGCGCAGCAGCGTCTGGCCTGAGCCGGTGAGGTCGTGCAGGAATTTCGGCGCATCCGCTCGCGACAGGGGCCACAGGCGCGATCCGATCCCGCCCGCGGGGATCACGCTGTAGAAGTTCTCGAAGGTCCCCGTTTTGTGGGTCATCCGTCAACCTTAGCTTTCGGCAACATCGAGACTTCAGCCGCCATTCACCACCCGGCCACGTGCCTCCGCCGGCGCCGTCACTTTGCCCGCACAGTCTTTGGGCAACAGCACCGGACGGGACGGCACAATGCGCGTTGTAGTTGTCAGCGAAAGCTTCCTTCCCACAGTCAACGGCGTCACCAACAGCGTGAAAAAGGTGCTCGACCACCTGGCCGCGCATGGCCACGACGCGATAGTCATCGTGCCCGCGGCCGGAGCGCCCCGCGAGTACGCGGGGTTTCGGGTTCACGAGGTTCCATCGCTGGCATACCGTCAGTTTCCGATGGGACTGCCCCACCCGATGGTTCAGAAGCTCATCGCCGACTTCAGGCCGGACGTCGTGCACGCGGCATCCCCTTTTCTCCTCGGTGCGCAGGCGATCTCGGCGGCGGGACGCCTCGGCATTGCGAGCGTCGCGATCTTCCAGACGGATGTCGCCGGCTACGCCCGCAGGAACCGGCTGGGAGCGGCGACCCGCTTCGCCTGGCGGATGGTGCGCTGGATCCACTCCAGCGCGGTGCTGACCCTCGTGCCCTCGAGCGCGTCGATGGCCGACCTCGAGGCCGCCGGCGTCGAACGCCTCGCCCGCTGGGGACGCGGGGTCGACCTCGACAGCTATCACCCGCGCAATCGGATGGATCCTGCCGTGCAGCGTTTGCGTCGGAGGATCGCCCCCAACGGGGGACTGATCGTCGGCTACGTCGGCAGGATCGCCCCGGAGAAGCAGGTCGAGCGCATGGCCGCACTGCGCGGACTCGACGGGATCCGTCTCGCGATCGTCGGCGACGGGCCCTCCCTCCCCGCGACGAAGCGAGCCCTCGCCGGCATGCCGGTGACGTGGTTGGGCAAGCTCACCGGCGCCGAACTCGCTGCGGCATACGCGAGCTTCGATGTCTTCGTTCACACCGGCACCGAGGAGACATTCGGGCAGACCGTGCAGGAGGCGCACGCCAGCGGCATCCCGGTCATCGCCCCCAGAGCGGGCGGCCCCATCGACCTCGTCGAGCATGGCGTCAACGGCTACCTCTTCGACCCGTCGGGTGACTCGCAGCTGCGCGCCTACGTCGAGGCGCTGTCGATCGACGAAAGGCTGCGCTCGCGCATGGGTGAGGCGGGCAGGCGCGCCGTGCTCGGGCGTTCCTGGGAGTCTGTGTGCGCCGAACTGGTCGGGCACTACGAGTCCGCGATCGTGAGTAGCGCGCTCGCGAGCGCCATCGGCGCGCGCTGAAACAACTCCCGGTTTTCAGAAGTATCTTGAAATCAAGCTATTTCGCGGGGCAGCTGCGCAACGCGCGCAGTCACCGTCGGAATACACTTGAACGGTCCGCCAACCGGACATTCACCGGCCGCGGACGCGGCGTGATCATCCGCAAGGAAGGGGTTGCCCGTGCCAGACGAACCGGCAGCTACCCTGGCGAAGGAACCTCTCGCCTTACCCAAAATCGGGATGCCCAGGCGGCCGGCGGGAACGCTGTACCGCGGCCGCGAAGGAATGTGGTCGTGGGTGCTGCACCGCATCACCGGCGTCTCGATCTACTTCTTCCTGCTCGTGCACATTCTCGATACCGCCCTCGTGAGGCTCAGCCCCGAGTCCTATAACGCGGTCATCAACACATACAAGACGCCGATCATGGGCCTTGGTGAGCTCGCACTCGTTGCCGCGATCGGCCTGCACGGCCTGAACGGCCTGCGGATAATCCTCATCGACTTCTGGAGCGTCGGCACCAGGCACCAGCGGTTGCTGTTCTGGATCGTCATCGGACTGTGGCTCGTGCTGCTCGCCGGATTTGCTCCGCGCCAACTGATGCACATCTTCGGGGGTGCCGCGTGAGCACCATCGACGCACCTCGTTCCCCGCTGGTCTCTCCCCAACGCCGCAGGAAGCGCGGCATCAACTGGGAGAAGTGGGGCTGGATCTACATGCGGGCCAGCGGCGTCGTGTTGGTCGTGCTCATCTTCGGCCACCTGTTCGTCAACCTTTTCGCGGGTGAAGGGGTCAAGGCGATCGACTTCGCCTTCGTCGCCGGCAAGCTCGCCGATCCGTTCTGGGTGGCCTGGGACACACTGCTGCTCTGGCTCGCGCTCATCCACGGCGCGAACGGCATGCGCACAATCGTCAACGACTATGCGAACAACCGCCTCGTGCGCTACATCCTGCTCGGCGCCATCGCGCTGTCCACCATCGTGCTCCTGACCCTGGGGACCCTCGTGATCTACACATTCGACCCATGCCCAGCCGGCTCGCCGGCAGACCTGCTGCCCAGCTTCTGCCCGGTGCCGTAGTTGGCCGGGGTAAGCAATGGCGCGGCCGAGGGCGCAGCCGAGGAGCACACCGTGATCGACGGCGTGCATTACCACCGGTTCGACATCGTGATCGTCGGAGCGGGTGGCGCAGGGATGCGGGCCGCAATCGAGGCGGGACCGCACGCCAGCACTGCCGTGATCTCGAAGCTCTACCCGACTCGCTCGCACACCGGAGCCGCGCAGGGCGGCATGGCCGCGGCCCTCGCCAACGTCGAAGAGGACAACTGGGAGTGGCACACCTACGACACCGTCAAAGGCGGTGACTACCTCGTCGACCAGGACGCTGCCGAGATCCTGGCCAAGGAAGCGATCGAGGCCGTCATCGACCTCGAGAACATGGGCCTGCCCTTCAACCGCACCCCCGACGGCAAAATCGACCAACGGCGGTTCGGCGGCCACACCCGCGAGCACGGCAAGGCCCCTGTGCGTCGGGCGTGTTATGCCGCAGACCGCACGGGTCACATGATCCTGCAGACCCTGTACCAGAACTGCGTGCGACTCGGCATCAACTTCTTCAACGAGTACTACGTGCTCGACCTGGTGATGAACGACGTGGACGGGGTGCAACAGCCGGCCGGCGTCGTAGCCTACGAACTCGCGACCGGCGAGCTGCACGTCTTCCAGGGCAAGGCGATAATCTTCGCGACCGGCGGGTTCGGCAAGATCTTCAAGACGACATCCAATGCCCATACCCTCACCGGTGACGGAGTCGGGATCATCTGGCGCAAGGGACTGCCGCTCGAAGACATGGAGTTCTTCCAGTTCCACCCGACCGGGCTGGCGGGCCTGGGCATCCTGTTGTCCGAGGCCGCCCGAGGCGAGGGCGCCATCCTGCGCAACGCGGAGGGCGAGCGCTTCATGGAGCGCTACACCCCCACCCTCAAAGACCTCGCGCCGCGCGATATCGTGGCGCGGTCGATGGCGCTCGAAATCCGAGAGGGTCGCGGTGCCGGCCCGAACAAGGATTACCTCTACCTGGACATCACCCACCTCGAGCCAGCAGTCATCGATGAGAAGCTGCCCGATATCACCGAGTTCGCGCGCACCTACCTGGGTGTCGAGCCGTACACAGAGCCCGTGCCCGTGCTGCCCACCGCCCACTATGCGATGGGCGGAATCCCGACAAACAACGACGCCCAGGTGCTGCGCAACAACACCGAGACCGTCAATGGGCTGTACGCGGCCGGCGAATGCGCGTGCGTCTCGGTGCACGGCTCGAACCGGCTGGGCACCAACTCGCTGCTCGACATCAACGTGTTCGGCAAGCGCGCTGGAAAGAACGCCGTCGAGTACGTGAAGACGGCCCCGTTCGTGCCACTGCCGGAGAACCCGGCGGGCGGCGTGCAGAAGATTCTCGACATGGTGCGCTCGGGGGACGGCACGGAGCGGGTGGCAGCCATCCGCAAGGAGCTGCAGGACTCGATGGATCGCAACGCGCAGATCTTCCGCACGGAGGAGAGCCTCAAGGAGGTCACAGAGCTCATCGAGACCCTCCGCGCCCGGTACCGGAACATCCAGCTGCAAGACAAGGGCAAGCGGTTCAACACCGACCTGCTCGAGGCCGTCGAGCTCGGTTTCCTGCTCGACCTCGCCGAAGTGCTCGTCTACTCGGCGCGGTCACGCCACGAGTCGCGCGGCGGCCACATGCGCGAGGACTATCCGAAACGCGACGACGAGAACTTTCTCGTGCACACGATGGCGTACCTCGTCGGCGACCCGGAATCCGAGGATGCCGGCGAGCACATCAGGCTCGACTGGAAACCCGTCGTGATCACGAACTACCCTCCGATGGAAAGAAAGTACTGAGCAGATGAGCAACGCCGTGATGGAACACAAGCCCAGCGTGCCGGGAGAGGTTCCGACGTTCACCGCGACCCTCATCATCCGCCGGTTCGATCCCGAGGTGGATGAAGAACCGCGCTGGCAGGACTTCGACGTCGAGTTGCACGCGACGGACCGCATCCTCGATGCCCTGCACAAGATCAAGTGGGAACAGGACGGCTCGCTCACGTTCCGTCGCTCATGCGCGCACGGGGTCTGCGGCTCCGATGCCATGCGCATCAACGGAAAGAACCGCCTGGCCTGCAAGACCCTCATCAAGGATCTCGACATCTCCCAGCCGATCTACATCGAGGCGATCAAGGGCCTTCCGCTGGAGAAGGACCTCATCGTCGACATGGAGCCGTTCTTCGACTCCTTCCGTTCGGTGAACCCGTTCCTCATGGCCGGTGGCGCACCCAAGGACGGCAAGGAGCGCAAGCAGAGCCCGGTAGAGCGCGCTCGCTTCGACGACACCACAAAGTGCATCCTCTGCGCGGCATGCACTTCGAGTTGCCCGGTGTTCTGGACCGATGGCCAATACTTCGGCCCCGCCGCAATCGTGAACGCGCACCGGTTCATCTTCGACTCCCGCGACGAAGGCTCGAACGTGCGCCTGGACATCCTCAACGACAAGGAGGGGGTGTGGCGCTGCCGCACGACCTTCAACTGCACGGATGCCTGCCCCCGCGGCATCCAGGTGACTAAGGCCATCGCCGAGGTCAAGCAAGCCATTCTCCGCGGACACCCGTAGGGGTCGCACCGCCCCACTGGCGGACATTCGCCCCTCGCGCCGTGACTGGGCGGGGCGGAAGTCCGCAACTCGGGGTTAGTTCAACAGGTTGACGGCTATCCCGAGCGGTGCCGCATCGAGGCTCAGCGGGATGTTGAGCCCGAGCAGACCGAGCAGCCCGCCAATTGTCTGGCTCAACTGGAGGCTCCCCGCGCCCTGGGGCAACCCGCTGACGACGAGTGAAAATGTGCCGTCGGCTCCGACCACCGTCGTCGCATAGACGACGCCGGCGGCCTGCGCCGTCACGGTAGCGCCCGGCGCGCCGTGGCCGCTGAGGGTGATATTGGCGGAGGCGACGGCGGGTGGGACGGCGGCAAGTAGCGGGTCGACAACCCCATCGACGGCGGTTCCCACGAGCGATCCCACGCCGGCGGCTACCCCGTCGGCGGCCGTTCCGGCATCGAGGTGGTCGATATTCGCCGGATGATCGGCGCTGAGCACTCCACCCGTGGCTTCGGGCAGCGCAGTGCCCACGTCGACGGGAGCAGCTTCCAGTGTGGAGGAACTCGGCGGCGGCGCGAGCATTGGTGCCATGACAGCCGCCGTGCCGCCGATCGCGATCGCGACCGCGAGTGTGCCGACGAACGCAACGGGCGCCGTTGCGGCCCCGAAGATTCCCGCACCGGATGCCACGGCCGACCCGCCCGCGATACCGGCGGGCACAGCCGGGATCGCCGTCGCCGCCACCGCAGTGCCGGCCGCACTCCCGAACGAGGCGAGGAATGCACCACCAACCACCCCGCCGAGCAGCAGCGGGATCATGACCATCGCGAGCCGTGAGCCGACCTCGTCGACCTCTTCGCTGATTATCGAGCATTTGGCGCAGGTGGAGAGGTGGAATGCCATGCGCTCGGAGTCCCGCGCGCTGAGGCCATGCCTGGCGTGATCCCCGATTCGCGAGATCGTCCACTGGCACTCGCCGGATGCTGCAGGGTCGTTGATGTGGGCCTGCAGCCAGGCCTTGCGAAGCCCCTCGCGCGCCCGGTATGACAGCGCGGCGACACCGTTCGCGGTCATGCCCAGCAGGGGCCCGACTTCGTGCGGGTCCATGCCTTCGACCTCGGTGTACCAGAGCACAGACTGCCAACGATCGGGGAGGCTGCGGAATGCGCGCGCTGTGAGCGTCTTGTCGAGGGCCCTGGCCGCGGGATCTTCGACTGTCGAAGGGTCTTCGAAGTCGGCGATGTCATCCACCTGGACGTCCCTGGCCGCTGCTCCCCAGGTCGACGCGAGGTTGCGGATCGTCGTGTAGAGGTAGGGACGGAACGCCCCGGTGGGGCCGCCACCCGCCAGTACGCGCTGATAGATGCGGGTGTACGCCTCCGAAACGAGGTCGTCGGCATCTATAGACGACGTGAACTGGCGGGCGACACGTGCCCCTGAACGGTAGTGACGGCGCCACAATTCGGCGAACGCGCGCTGATCCCCCGTGCGTGTTTGCTGGATGAGTGCCTCGTCCGACGTGGTTAGCGTCGGGCTGTCGGTTCCGTTCATCCCCCTGATCCATTCCCGGGTCCTCTTCGATTGTGCCCTGTGGGACGAAGGATTCACAGTGTTGAGTTTGTCCTTCACCCAGAGAGACAGACAAGACTGTGCACTATGACGCGGATTCCGCGGCGTTCTTTTGAGCGTCTTGACCCCCGTTTTGGGGGCAGGGGTACGGTGGTGCCATGAACGAAGCGAAGGGCGGCCAGCGGATCGCCATCGTGACTGGGGCGGGGCGCGGCATCGGCGCCGCGACGGCCATCCGGCTATCCGGGGACGGATTCGCGGTGGGGGTGCTCGATCTCACCGAGGAGGCAACGGTCGCGACTGTCGCCGCGATAACTGCCGCGGGTGGGAGAGCCGCGGGGGTCGCAGCCGACGTCGCGGATGCCGCAGCCGCATCCCGGGCCGTTGCGCAGATCGTGGACGTGCTCGGGGCACCTACTGTGCTCGTGAACAACGCGGGCATCCTGCGGGACAACCTGTTGTTCAGGATGACCGAAGACGACTGGGATGCCGTAATGAACGTGCACCTGCGCGGCGCGTTCCTGATGAGCAGGGAGGTGCAGAAGCACCAGGTCGAGGCGAAGTGGGGACGAATCGTCAACCTGTCGAGCACCTCGGCACTGGGAAACCGCGGGCAGGCGAACTACGCGGCAGCCAAGGCGGGCATGCAGGGATTCACGAAGACCCTCGCGATCGAGCTCGGCAGGTACAACGTCACAGTGAACGCGATAGCGCCCGGCATCATCGCGACCGACATGCTGCGCGCGGCTGCCGACCGCATGGGCGTCCCCTTCGAGGACTACCTGCTGGCGGCGGCGAAAGACGTCCCCGTCGGTCGCGTGGGCCAGCCAGAGGATGTCGCCGCCGCGGCGTCGTTCTTCTGTTCAGACGCGGCGTCCTTCGTTTCCGGCCAGGTGCTGTACGTGGCGGGAGGGCCGAAAGCCTAGGCGGCGGCAGCTGCCGCCCGCGCCCCTGCGGCACCGGTTGCCGCGAGCGCGGCTGCGGCCTTCGCTTGTGCCTGCTCCATGGTGACTGTCGCGAGTTCGGCCCGCACGTCGGCGAGCGCGGCCGGTGTCATCGAGAGGGTTGTGGCACCGAGGCCGACGAGCACGACCGCGAGTTGCGGGTCTGCCGCCGCCTCGCCGCAGATGCCGACCCCCTTGCCTGCAGCCGCGCCCGCATCACCGAGCAGCTTGACGAGTCGCAGCACCGCGGGATGCCACGGGTCCTGGTAGCTCGCCACGCTGCCGAGCATGCGGTCTGCCGCCATCGTGTACTGGGTGAGGTCGTTGGTGCCGATGGACACGAAGTCGGCAGCGGCCAGGACCTGGTCTGCCATCACGGCGAGAGACGGCACTTCTGCCATGACTCCCACAGTCTTGAGGCCGAGGGCTTTTCCGAGCTTGACGAAGTACTGGGTCTCCTCGGCGTCGGCGACCATGGGCGCCATCACCCAGAGCTCTGCATCCGTGGCATCCTGTGCGCCCTTGAGCGCGGTGAGCTGGTCGAGCAGGATCTGCTCGCTCGCCCGCAGCGCCCGCAGGCCGCGCAAGCCGAGCGCCGGGTTCTCCTCGTGCGCCGAATTGAGGAACTTCAGCGGCTTGTCCGCGCCGGCGTCGAGAGCCCGCACCACCACCTTCTTGCCGGAGAAGTAGGACAGCAGCTCCGTGTACTTCTCCTGCTGGTCCTCGACAGTCGGGGCCGTCTTCGAGTCGAGGAACAGGAACTCCGTGCGGAACAGACCGACACCCTCGGCGCCCAGTTCGACGGCGCCGGGGCCGTCCTTCGGCGAGCCGACGTTGGCGAGCAAGGGCACCTTCGTGCCGTCCGCCAGCGCGCCATCGACTATGGGGATCGTCGATGCCGCCGCGCGCGCCGCGATGTGGGCGTTCGCGTCGGCGATGGCCGCGTCGGTCGGGCCGGAGGTGACGACGCCCGCCGCGGCATCCACGATGACGACAGTGCCGTCGGTGAGGTCGAGGGCCCCCGTGACGCCGACGATGGCGGGGATGGACTTGGACCTGGCAAGGATCGCGGTGTGGCTCGTCGGGCCGCCGTCGCGCGTGATGAGGCCGAGCACCTTGTCCAGGTCGAGCAGGGCGGTGTCGGCGGGAGCCAGGTCGGTGGCGACCAGGATGAACGGGGTGTCGCTCTCAGGCACGCCGGGTGCGGCCACCCCGCGCAGGTGGGCGATGATGCGCTGCGCGACATCCCCCAGGTCGGTGGCGCGCTCGGCCATGTAACCGCCCATGCCGATGAGGATGTCCTGGAAGGCCGCGAACGCCTCGAACACGGCGCGCTCCCCGGTCTTGCCCGCCTCGATGCGGGCCTTCACGTCGTCGGCGAGCGTCGGGTCCTGCGCCATCATCGACGCGGCGTCCAGCACATCCTTCGCCGGGCCGCCGGCCTTCTCGCCGCGCGCGGCCAACTCGGCCGCAACCGCGCTGAGCGCAGCCTGGGTGGTGGCGTACTCCGCGGCGGCGTCGCCGGCATGGGTCGCGTCATCCGGCTCCGGGAGGGCGTCCGGCATCCTGAGGATCGGCCCGACAGCAATACCGCGACCGACTCCAACTCCGTGCAGTTCCATCTGTCTGGTGGTCCTCTCCATCGAATCCCGTACGGTCAGCCTAGCTATGGTGGGAAGGTGGGAATGAAGCAGCAAATCGCGTCCATCACCGCCAGGGTGATGAAGCTCAAGCCGGTGCGGGTGTTCCTGCAGTACAACGCGAAGGGCGGGCCGCTGCTCGCGGCCGGCCTGTCGTTCCAGGCGGTCTTCGCAGTGTTCGCGGCGATCTGGGTTGGCTTCGCCATTGCCGGGTTCATCATCACAGCGAACCCGCAACTGCAGCGGGCATTCCTCGTGCTGCTGTCCACGAACCTGCCGGGCCTCATCGACACTGGCAGCGGCGGCGGGGTACTCAACGCCGACCTGCTCTTATCGACGAGCACCCTGACCTGGACCGGGGCCGTGGCCGCCGTCGGCCTGCTGTTCACGGCGCTCGGCTGGCTCGCATCCGGTCGGGATGCCGTACGGCTGCTCTTCGGCATGCGCAGCGCCCCGACGAACTTCCTGCTGCTCAAGCTCAGGGACCTCGGCACAGCGTTCGGCTTCGGGCTCGCGATGCTGGTCTCCGCAACCCTTTCGGTGTTCAGCACTGCGGCGCTCAGCTCGGTATTCGGCTGGCTCGGAATCGATCAGCGGTCGAACCTCGCGATCGTCTCCGCGCGCGCCATCGGCCTGGTTGTCGTGCTCGCGCTCGACATCGCCGTGCTCGCCGTCTTCTACCGGGTGGTCTCCGGCATCCGCATCCCGTTCCGGCTGCTCGCGCAGGGCGTCGTGCTCGCCGCGATCGCGGTCGTCGTGCTGCAGGCGCTCGGCAGCAGCCTGCTCGGCGGCGCGACGAGAAATCCGCTGCTCGCCTCGTTCGCCGTGATCATCGGCCTCATGATCTGGTTCAACCTCTTGTGCCAGGTGACACTCATCGGGGCGACCTGGATCGCCGTGAGCGCCGACGATCGCGGTGTCGAACTCTCTGGCGGCGCACAGCGCGCCCACGGGGTCGCGGCGCCAACCGGGACGGCGACCGCGCTCTGATCCACGCCGGGCGCCCTGGTCCCTGCGATGCCCGGTGTCTGCTCGGCCAAGTAGCCTCGGACCATGGCCACACCCCTCCGCATCGCGACTGTCAACACCAACGGGGTCAGGGCCTCCTTCCGTAAGGGCA
The DNA here is from genome assembly GCA_025464445.1 of Rhodoglobus sp. Taxonomy (GTDB): domain Bacteria; phylum Actinomycetota; class Actinomycetes; order Actinomycetales; family Microbacteriaceae; genus Rhodoglobus. The sequence goes on from JAODLY010000034.1 coordinate 40,337, forward strand.
TGGGTGAGTGGTTGGATGGCCGCGGCGTCGACATCCTCGCGATGCAGGAGGTACGGGCATCCACCGAAGACCTCGAGAACCTGCTCGGGCCGGAGTGGGACATCCTGCATGACGCCGCCACCGCGAAGGGGCGTGCCGGGGTCGCCCTCGCATCGCGCGCTGCGTCCGTTTCAGGCAAAGCGAGCATCCACCGGGTGAGCCTCGGCGCCGACGACTTCGATAGTGCTGGCCGCTGGCTCGAAGCCGACTACGAGGTTGGCGGCCGCGTCATCACAGTGGTCAGCACCTACGTGCACTCCGGCGTGGCCGACGACGCCGCGAAGATGACGGAGAAGTGGAAGTTTCTCGACGCGATGGAGGCCCGCCTGCCCGACCTCGCCGCGCACAGCGAACTCGCCCTCGTCGTCGGCGACCTCAACGTCGGGCATCGCGAGCTCGACATCCGCAACTGGCGCGGCAACCGCAAGCAGGCAGGGTTCCTGCCGCGCGAGCGCGCCTACTTCGACAGGTTCTTCGGGCCGGCCGGCGAGACAGTCACGGGAGTGGACGAGTCGAAGGGCCCCGGCCTCGGCTGGGTGGATGTCGGTCGCCGCTGGGCGGGAGAGGTGGACGGCCCATACACCTGGTGGTCGCAACGCGGCCAGGCGTTCGACAACGACACCGGCTGGCGCATCGACTACCACGCCGCCACCCCCGCACTCGCGGCGACGGTGACGAATTACACGGTCGACAGGGCAGAGTCATACGACAAGCGATGGAGCGACCACTCGCCGGTCGTGGTGGACTACGCCCTCTGAGCTGGTTGGCGCGCCGCTGCCGCCGCGGCGCGCAATAGGGTTAACACGTGACTAAGCCCCGCCTGTTCTCCGGCATGCAACCGTCGGCCGATTCGCTGCACATCGGCAACTACATCGGCGCGCTGCTGCAATGGAAGCAGATGCAGGTCACGCACGATGCGGTCTTCTGCGTCGTCGACCTGCACGCCATCACCGTGCCGCAGGATCCGAAGCTGCTGCGCGAGCAGACGCGACGCACGGCTGCACAGTACATCGCGGCGGGGATCGACCCGGCGCAGTCCATCCTGTTCGTGCAGTCGCAGGTGGCAGCGCATCCCCAGCTCGCCTGGGTGCTCAACACGATCACCGGGTTCGGCGAGGCGAGCCGCATGATCCAGTTCAAGGACAAGTCGGCCAGGCAGGGCTCAGACTCCGCATCCGTGGGCCTGTTCGCCTACCCCATCCTGCAGGCTGCCGACATCCTGCTCTACGACGCGACTGTCGTGCCTGTCGGGGAAGACCAGCGCCAGCACATCGAGCTGACCCGCGACCTCGCCACCCGGTTCAATTCCCGGTTCGGCGAGACCTTCGTCGTGCCCGAGGTGCAGATTCTCAAGGAGACCGCGAAGATCTACGACCTGCAGGATCCTGAGTCGAAGATGTCAAAGTCGGGCGACACGCCCGCAGGAATCGTGTGGCTGCTCGACGAACCGACGGTGAGTGCGAAGAAGATCAGGTCTGCGGTCACCGACGATGACCGCGTGGTGCGGTTCGACCGGGAAAACAAGGCCGGCGTCTCCAACCTGCTCACCATCCACTCCGTGCTCTCCGGCACACCCGTCGCCGACCTCGAAGTACAGTTCGATGGCAAGGGCTACGGCGACCTCAAGAAGGACGTCGCCGATGTCGTCGCCGACACCTTCGGGCCGATCCGGGCGCGCGCGCTCGAGCTGCTCGCCGATTCGGCAGAACTCGACCGAATCCTGACCAGCAACGCCGACCGGGCCGCCGAGATCGCGGATGCCACCCTGCGCAAGGTCTACGACCGCGTCGGGTTCCTCCCCCGCGTGTGAGCCCGGCCGACGTGATCCGCGTGGTCCTCTTCGACCTCGACGACACCCTGTTCGCCCATCGCGCCGCCGTGCGGGACGGCATCGCGGCCCATGTCGCACGGGAGCTGGGGACCGTGGATGCCGCGGCTCTCCAGGACCGCTGGGACGACCTCGAGGAGCACCACTATCACCGCTACCTCACCGGCGAACTCAGCTACCTCGGCCAGCGTCACTGGCGCGCGCGGGACTTCATGCGCCCGCTCGGCGTGGAGTTCGCCGACGATGCAGCCGCCGAGGAGTGGTTCGAGACCTACCTCGTGGAGTACCGCAGGGCCTGGACGCTCTACCCGGACACAATCCCCTGCCTCGACGCGCTCGGCGGCACAGGCGTGCGGATCGGCATGATCACCAACGGTGAGCTCGGATTCCAGCTGGCCAAGCTCGATGCGATGGGCCTCACTGACCGGATCGAGCAGGTCGTGACGAGCGGGGAGTTCGGGTACGCGAAGCCCGACCCGCGGATCTTCCTGCACGCCTGCGAAGCATTCGGTGTGGCCCCGTCCGATGCGGCGTACGTCGGCGACCGGTTACAGACCGACGCGATCGGTGCCGCCGACGCGGGCCTGACCGGCGTGTGGCTCAACCGGAGCGGGGTTACCTCGCCGGAAGATGACGCAGCTGTCGCGGCATCCGGAGTCGCCGTCATCAGGACGTTGGCGGAGCTGCCCGCGCTCCTGGCGCTGTGGCCAACGTCCAGGTCGAGTAGCGACTAGCGCCGCGGGCCGACCACCGTCTTGCGACGACGCACACCGACTACGACACCGCCGGCCAGCAGGGCGAGTATGGCGGCACCAGCCAGGACCGCGGTGCGGCTGGCATCCACGCCGGTAGCGGCCAAAGCCGGAGCCGGAGCCGGAGCCGCTATAACAGGGGTTTGCCATGCCCGGATGACAACGTTCGTCTCATCGGGGGTATTGAGGTAGCGGTTCCAGAGCACATACGCCTGGCCGGTCGTGGCCGAGAATGCGACGTCGGGGCGAAAGTTCAGCTCAATCGACGGGTTGCTGGTACCGGATGACATGAATTCGGGCACACCAACCGGCACGCCGGCAGCGTCAAGCTCGATGCCGAAGATGTCCGTCAGATTGGGATTCTGCCAGGTGACGAACCAGCCCGAGGCTGTGGCCGCGACGCGTGGTTTGCCCTTGGCGCCCACAATGGTGTCAATGGCGAAGGGAGCCCCGACAAGCGCGCCAGATGGCTGGACGAGCTGGCCCCACGCGCCGGCGGCCACCCTGGACACGATGAGGAACTGCCCGGTTGCCGCGTTGAAGGCGATGGAAGCGCCATTGGTGGTTCCCGCCGGTGACGGCACGGGGATGGCTGCACCCACAGTGCCATCGGGGGCCACCGTGACCGCACGCAGGATGCTGTCAGAGTTGGCGACACCCACCGCGATCCACGCACCGCCGCCGAAGGCGACATCCTGCGAGTTGTTGATCTGCGCGACGATGTCGGTGACGAGGAAGTCCGTCCCGACTGGCGTACCAGTGCCGTCAAGGAAGCGACCGACGATCTGCTGCCGGTTGGCCGCTAGCGGGAACGGGCTGAGAACATTGGCCTTCCACGTGACGAGATACTGGGAATCTGCAGCATCCCAGGCGGCGCTCGTCGTCTCGATGTCGGAGTAGTCGGTGTTGGAAGATACCGCGAACGCGCCGCCAATGAAGGCGCCGGCGCTGTCGACCAGGATCGCGTAGATGGCACCATCGGTCGACGCGTCGTTCCAGGTGACGATGAAGCCACCGTTGGCGCCGGCGCTGACGGTGATGGGTTCGCAGTCGCCCGGAACAGCAATCGGCATGAGGTCGGGCGGCTGGTAGGTGGTAGTCGGGCCCGGGATAGCGTCCGCACCGATCGTAGCGACGCTGAGAGGCGCCGACAGGCCCGGTCCGCTAATCGTGTCTGCCCAGGCCGCGAGCGTGACGCCCGAGTCGGGGTTCGTGGCAATCGATGCGCTTCCGCAGTCGGTGAATCCATCCGCGGGGCTGAAGGTTGACAACTGCACGATGGTGCCGACCGACGCCGCGGACGCCGTCATCGGCCCAACGATGGCGAGTACCGCGATCGAGGCGATTGCGGCAACAGTGCCTGCGGAGCGCTGGCGAGTGAAAAAACGGCCCATGAGTAGTCGATTCCCGTCGGATCCAGAGCTGACACGACGGTGTTCCCTGTTCGTCGACAACTCTAGGGGATGACGTGCGGTTCCTCGAACCAAAGGCCTGGCCGAGTACAGCCAGCAGCGGGATAGCTAGCCGCGGTACTTCGAGTTGGACATCGAGACGAGTGCCGCGAGAGCGCCGATTCCGACGGTGAGCGTGAGAATTCCGATGATGCTCCACAGCACGATTTCCATGCAACGAGTTTACCGGCTCCGGTCTGCCAGAATCACAGGTGCACGGCTGGCGTGCCAGGGCGAGAGGTATCGGCAATGGGATTCATGGATATGTTCCGACCGGTGAACGACCCGATCGCCGGCGGCGTCCCCGGCACCGCACAGGTCGTCAGTGCCAGCACTTACAGCGGTACCGGCACGTACCAGAAGTGCGCGATGCACCTGGTGATCAATGCGCCGGGCATCACGCCGACGGCCGTCGAGTTCAACGGCATCGTGCACAACGCCCAGTGGCCGGTCGTGGGCAGCACGCTGCCGGTCTCCGTCGACCCGGCGAATCCGGCGAAGTTCGCGATCCTCTGGGCCCAGGTGCCGAGCGCGCACGAGGCGGCAAGACCCGCCGCGGAGGGAATCGCCGCCGCGCTGCGGGGCGACCCGGATGCCCTTGCCGGGCTCGTCGGAGGCGGCCTGCTCGGCGGTGGCAACGTGCAGGTCATCGGTGACCCGACGCACATCACGCCGGAGGCCAGGGAGAAGCTGAAGGCCTTCGGCATCGACATCGACTCGCTCGTGGCCGGTGCCGCGCAATCCGGTGGAACATCGCCGTTCACGTTCGCCCCGCCTGCGGCGGCCGCCGGCGACTCCGTCTCACAGCTCGAACGCCTCGCCGCGTTGAAGGACAAGGGCGTGCTCACGGAGGCCGAGTTCGCGAAAGAGAAGAAGAAGATCCTGGGTTAGGGCTGCAGCGCGTCGAGCAGCGCGAGGAGGGCCCGCGCATAAGCATCCGCCGCGTCATCCGCCGAGAACTCCCGCACGGCGCCCTCGATTGTCGCCACGACCGTGAAGCCCGATGACAGCGAAACGAAAGCCGCCCCGAGCAAGCCGCGCAGCTGGTGCTCGTGCGGCAGCCACAGCGCGTCATCGAGCGCGACCGAGTCGAGCGCCCACTCGGTAGTGCCGTTGAAACCGAGCACCGTGCCCGTGCTGAACTCGTGCGCCTCCACCGTCATGTCGCTGAGGATGAAGATCTCGTCGTCCACCTCGACCCGGTCGATGCGGAACGCATCCCCGGCCTGCGGCCGCCACCTCAAGCCGGAGTCCCTGAGGGCCCGCGCGAGTTCGGTGGAGATCATCCCGTGCTGACCCCGAACAGCAGGCCCAGCAGGTAGGTCGCCCCGGCCGCCCCGAATCCGATGGCGAGCTGGCGCAGCGCCCGCTTCACCGGCGATGCGCCGGAAAGCAGCCCGACGATCGACCCGGTGCCGAGAAGCGCGAGGCCGACGAGCACCGCCGAGATGAGCACCGCCGTCAGGCCCGTCGCGCCGAACAGGTAGGGCAGCACGGGGATGAGGGCGCCAGAGGCGAAGAAGCAGAAACTCGAGAGCGCGGCGCCGAGCGCAGAGCCGATGGTGTCATGGTCCTGCGGGCGGAACTCGCGCCGGGGCGCCGGGTCACGGCCAGCGAGCACCTGGCGGGCGTGCGCCGCGGCATCCTCTTTGGACATGCCCCTGGCGCGGTAGACGAGGGAGAGCTCGTTCGCGTCGACGTCGAGATCCGCGACGGATGCCCCCGCCGCCGGGTTGGGCTTCGACGCGTCGACCAGCTCCCGCTGCGAGCGCACCGACACGTATTCCCCAGCGCCCATGGACAGCGCGCCGGCGAGCAACCCCGCGACTCCCGTCAATAGCACGACATTGTTTGCCACCCCGGCCGCGCTCACGCCGAGCACGAGAGCCAGGTTGGACACGAGGCCGTCGTTTGCGCCGAAGACCGCAGCACGGAATGTGCCGGAGAGCCGCTGCCGGCCGCGGGCGGCAAGCGCCCGCACGACCTCCTCGTGGATGCGCTCGTCTGCAGCCATGGCATCCGTCGCGTCGTCGTCCGCTTCGTACGGCGAGCGCGACTCGGCCCGCTGCGCGAGGGCGAGCACGAAGACCGAGCCGAAGCGGCGGGCGAGAAACCCGAGGATGCGCGTGCGCAGGTCACCCCGGTTCGCGCGGCCCGCCTTCTCACCGAGCAGGTCGAGCCAGTGCTGCTCGTGGCGGCCCTCCGCGTCCGCGAGGGCGAGCAGGATCTCCCGTTCCTCACCTTTTCGCCGCGACGCGAGATCGCGGTAGACGGCCGCCTCCGCGCGTTCGGCGGCGAGGTAGCGGCGCCAGCGGCGCAGGTCGGCGTTCGAAGGCGTGCGCGTCATGCGGAGTACCGGATTCCCCAGGCGACTGTCCACGAATCGCCGGGCTCGATCCAGCGCACGCCGATGCCGCTGTTGAACGCGTTCGGCGGGGCGGTCATCGGCTCCACAGCCACGGCAAGACCCTTGCCGCCCTTCTTCGGAAAGTCCCTGGTGGTGAACACCTGCACGAAGGGGTGGTTGTCGTCCTGCAACAGGCGTACCTCGCGGCCGTCGGGAGCCCTGAGCACGGCGCTCACCCCGTCGACGGTGATCAGTCCACCGAATGCGTCGTCGAGTTGCAGGTCTTTCACGGGACGGCCGGGGCGCAGATCGTAGTTCGGGCCGTCGACGTCGATCTCGCGGATCGGGTTGAGCCGGGCATCCACCTCGAATCGTGTCGCGGCGTACACGGTGAGCTGCAGGTCCTCGCTCGGCACGTCACCGATGGTCAAGAACGGGTGGGTGCCGATCGCGACGGGCGCCTTCGCGGCCGAGACGTTGCGCACCTGGTGGGTGACGTTCAGGCCGTCTTCGACGAGTTCGTAACGCACGGTCGTGTCGAGGTGGAACGGATAGCCGTGCTGCGGGAACACGATGGCGCCGAGGGTTACCGAGCTCTCGTCGCGCTCGATGAGGCGATACGCCGTGTAGCGCAGCAGCCCGTGCAGGGCGTTGTTCTTGTCCGGCTCGGTGATGGCGAGTTGCTGCGGAGTCCCATCGAGCTGCCACACGGCGTCCTCGATGCGGTTCGGCCACGGCATGAGCACGATTCCGTTCGCGAACGGTGGCGTCGACTGCTCGGGGTAAGGCTCGGTGAGGTCGACCCCGCCGATCGAGAACTCGCGCAGCGCAGCGGCCAACTCGGTGATGGTGGCGCGAGCTGCGCCGAGGGTGATGACGAACTGCTCGCCGGTGGGAGAGGTGGATGTGGTGGCAGTCACCGGTCAAGCCTATCTGCGAGGGTGATCGACATTCCCTGCGCGCGGAGCTGCGCGACGAGGGCGGCGGGCGCATCCCCCGCGGTGACGAGCGTGTCGAAGTCGGCGATGGCGCCGATGACGGCGACCTCCGTGTTGCCGAGCTTCGTGGCATCGGCGATGAGCACGCGGCGCTTCGACGAGCGCAGCACCCTGGTCTTGATCTCCGCCTCGGGCAGGTTCAGGTTGGTGACGCCGAATTCGGGATGGATGCCGTTGCACCCGATGAAGGCGACGTCGAGTCGCAGGGCGTCGAGCATCGGTGCCGCAAACGGGCTCACGAGCGAATGCTGCAGCGCGCGCAGCGTGCCCCCGGTCACGACGACAGTGAACCGCGGCAGCGCCGGCTCGAGCGCGAGGGCGATGGTCAGCCCGCTGGTCACGACCAGGAGGTCGTGCAGGTCGTGACGGTCAACGAGCGCGGTGGCCAGCGCCATCGCGGTGCTGCCCGCGTCGACGTAGATGCTCTGGCCGGACGACACGAGGCGCGCGGCTGCACGGCCGATCGCCGTCTTTTCCGCGGCATCCGTTTCGATCGAGGTTTCGAGCGAGGGCTCCCGGATGGCACCGGCCGCAACGGCGCCACCGTGCACCCGCACGACGGCTCCCGTCGCCTCCAGAGCACTGAGATCGCCGCGGATGGTCACCTCGCTGACCCCGAGTTCGAGGCTCGCGTCGCCCACTCGCAGGAACCCGCGCGCGGTGACGAGACGGGACAACTCCCGCCGACGCAGCTCTGCGCTTACGAAGTCCTTTGCATTCGAAGCCATCACTTTCGATATCGTAATACCATGCTCATGGGCGGAATCACCAAACACGAGACGACGATGGCCGACGGCCGCGACCTCGTCTATTACGACGATGCCGGCACCACGCTGCCGCCCACCCGCAGTGCGGACACGCGGCAGCTCGAGCCTCGCCCGCCAACCGCCACGATGCGCCAGGATCCACTCACGGGTGAGTGGATCTCGATAGCGGCATCCCGGCAGAACCGCGTGTTCCTGCCCCCGGCCGACCTCGATCCGCTCGCGCCGGCCAGCCGCGATAATCCTTCAGAGGTTCCGGACGACTACGACGTCGTCGTGTTCGAGAACCGGTCGCCATCGTTCGGTCCCGAACTCGGCGAGCTCGACCTCTCCGGCCTCGGGCTCGGCCGAACGGCGCCCTCCCATGGTCGATGCGAGGTCATCTGCTTCAGCCCGGAACACGAAGGATCGTTCGGGTCGCTCTCGCAGAGCCGCGCGCGCACGGTGATCGAGGCCTGGGCCGATCGCACGGAGTTCCTCGGCTCGCTGCCCGGCATCCAGCAGGTCTTTCCGTTCGAGAACCGCGGGCAGGAGATCGGCGTGACGCTGCTGCATCCACACGGGCAGATCTACAGCTACCCATATGTAACGCCGCGCACGACGAGGCTCATCGAGTCGATCAACGCGTTCGGGCCGGGCCTGTTCCAGTCGATCCTGGACTTCGAACGGGCATCCGAGCGTGTAGTTCTCGCCGGCGAGCACTGGACAGCGTACGTGCCGTTCGCCGCCCGCTGGCCGCTGGAGGTGCACATGCTGCCGCACCGCCACATCCCGGATTTCGCGGCGACTTCCCCGGAAGAGCGGGACGAACTCAGCCACGTATATCTCAGGCTGCTGCGCGGGCTCGACGCGCTCTACGACACCCCGACGCCCTACATCGCTGCATGGCACCAGGCGCCCGTGACCGTGGCCCGCGGCGACATCAGGCTCATGCTGCAGGTGACCTCACCACGGCGTGCGGAATCTAAACTCAAGTACCTGGCGGGCTCGGAGAGCGCGATGGGGGCGTGGATCGGCGACATCCCTCCGGAGCACGCCGCAGAGTTCATCCGAGAGGGCATCGCGAAGGCATGAACGACATCAGGGACGAGGTCGCGGCCGGCTTCGAGGAGATTCATGGCCGCGCGCCGCTGGGTATCTGGTCGGCGCCCGGGCGCGTGAACCTCATTGGCGAGCACACCGACTACAACCAGGGGTTCGTGCTGCCCTTCGCCATCAACCGGCGCACTGTCGTCGCGCTCGGACCCCGGGATGACGCGACAATACGTGTCGCCTCAGCCTTCGCCGACGAACTCGCGTCGATCGAGCTCGCCGATCTCGCCCCGAGCCGGCTCGACGGCTGGTCGGCATACCCGCTCGGAGTGGCCTGGGCGCTCGGCCAACACGGCGCCGACCTTGGCGCGGTGCCCGGCGTCGACATCTACATCGAGTCGACGGTTCCCGTCGGCGCGGGACTCTCCTCCTCTGCGGCAATCGAGAGCGCAGTCGCGATCGCCCTCGACGAGGTCTGGCGGCTCGGCCTCGACCGCCAGACACTCGCGAAAGTGGGCAGGCTCGCCGAGAACGAGGCAGTCGGCGCCCCGACCGGGATCATGGACCAGTCGGCCTCACTCCTGGGCCGTGAAGACCATGCGGTATTCCTCGACTGCCGCAGCCTGCAATCCGAACTCGTCGAACTCGGGTTCGCCGAAGCCGGCCTCGAGTTGCTCATCATCGACACGGGGGTGTCGCATTCGCATGCCACCGGCGGCTACGCGGCCCGGCGGGCATCCTGCGAAGCCGGCGCCGCGGCGATGGGCGTCTCGTCCCTGCGTGACCTCACCGTCGACGACCTACCTCGGGCACGCACGGCAATGGACGACGAGACCTTCCGCCGGGTGCGCCATGTCATCACAGAGAACCAGCGGGTGCTCGATACCGTCGCCGCGCTGCGGGCAGAGGGTCCGCTTGCGATCGGAGAGCTGCTGGATGCCTCGCACGTCTCCATGCGCGACGACTTCGAGATCTCGGTGCCGGAGCTCGACCTCGCCGTGGAGACCGCGCAGGCGAACGGAGCCATCGGCGCACGCATGACCGGTGGCGGCTTCGGGGGTGCCGCGATCGCGCTCGTGCCGACCGAGGGTGTCTCCCGCATCCAGGTCGCGATCGACGGGGCGTTCGCGGAGCACGGGTTCGGCCAGCCGACGATGTTCACCGTGACGGCGGCCGGCGGGGCATCCCGCGACCGCTAGGGGCGCGAGCGGGCTAGAGCACCTGCAGGTACCGCAGCACGAACAGGGCCGCGAACGCGAGCGCGACAAGCGAGCACAGTCCAACCCAGAGCTGTGCCCACGGGAAACGTCGCGTCTTTGCCACCCCTACGGTCGCTCCGCCGCGTCGACAACGTTCTTGAGCAGCATGGCCCTGGTCATCGGGCCGACGCCGCCCGGCACGGGCGACAGGTAGCCCGCGACATCCGCGACCGCGCGATCGACATCGCCAACGAGCCGCGCCTTGCCTGTCTCCGGGTCGACGACGCGCGTGATGCCCACGTCGAGCACGGCAGCGCCGGGCTTGACCCAGTCGGGCTTGACAAGGCCGGCAACGCCGACAGCCGCCACGAGGATGTCGGCGCGGCGCACGTAACTCTCCAGGTCTTCGGTGCGGGAGTGGGTGAGCGTCACAGTCGCGTCCAGGCCTTTGCGGGTGAGCAGCAGTCCCAGCGGGCGGCCGACGGTGAGCCCACGGCCGATGACGACTACGTGTTTGCCCGAGATGGGCACGTCGTAGCGCTGCAGCATTTCGACGATTCCGGCAGGGGTGCATGGCAACGGCGAGGTGATCGTGCCACCGACGCCGAGCACGAGGCGGCCGAGGTTCGTCGGGTGGAGGCCGTCCGCGTCCTTATCGGGGTCGATGAGCTCGAGCATGGCGTTCTCGTCGAGCCCTGCGGGCAGTGGCAGCTGCACGATGTAGCCGGTGACTGCCGGGTTCGCGTTAAGCGACGCGATCGCGGCTCGCACGTCGTCGGCGGATGCCTCGGCCGGAAGGTCGACGCGGATCGACTCGATCCCCACCTCGGCGCAGTCCCGGTGCTTGCCCGCCACGTAGGAGATGGACCCGGGGTCATCCCCCACCAACAGGGTGCCGAGGCCGGGCACGATGCCGCGCTCGCCGAGCACGGCAATCCGCTCACGGAGTTCGTTCTTGACGGCGGTTGCCGTAGCGACCCCGTCGAGCACGACTGCTGTCACTTCGTGCCGCCCATGCCCGTCACTTGCGGAATTCTGCCGGTACCGCCGAAACGCAGCGGGGCGGAAGTCCGCAACTCACGGGAGGTCACCTCCACGTCCCGGGGGACTCGAGGCCCGGGTAGAGCGGGTAGCCGTCGGTGAGCGCGAGCACGCGGGTGCGTAGCGCCGCGATATCCGGGGCCGGCTTGAGGGCCGTCGCGATGATCTCGGCGACCTCGGTGAACTCCGTGTCGCCGAAGCCGCGGGTCGCGAGCGCGGGAGTGCCGATGCGCACGCCCGACGGGGTCATCGGCGGGCGCGGGTCGAACGGCACCGCGTTGCGGTTCACCGTGATGCCGACGGAGTGCAGGATGTCTTCGGCGTCCTGGCCGTGGATCGCCGCGTTGCGCAGGTCGACAAGCACGAGGTGCACGTCGGTGCCCCCGGTGAGCACGTCGATGCCGGCCTCGACCGCGTCGGGAGCGGTGAGTCGCTGGGCGAGGATCTTCGCGCCACGGATGGTGCGCTCCTGCCTGTCCCTGAACTCGGGCTCCGCTGCGAGCTTGAAGGCCGTCGCCTTGGCCGCGATGACATGCATGAGCGGCCCGCCCTGCTGGCCGGGGAAGACGTTCGAGTTGATCTTCTTCTGCAGGTCGAGGTCGTTTGTCAGGATGAAGCCGGACCGCGGCCCGCCGATCGTCTTGTGGACAGTGGATGACGTGACATGGGCATGCGGCACGGGCGACGGGTGCAGGCCGGCGGCCACAAGCCCCGCGAAGTGGGCCATGTCGACCCAGAGCATGGCCCCGACCTCGTCCGCGATCGCGCGGAAAGCAGCGAAGTCGAGCTGGCGCGGGTAGGCACTCCAGCCGGCGATGAGCACCTTCGGCCTGACCTCGAGCGCCTTATCGCGCACGACATCCATGTCGACGAGAAATGTCTCCGGGTCGACACCGTACGCGTGCGCCTCGTACAGCTTGCCGGAGAAGTTCAGCTTCATGCCGTGGGTGAGGTGACCGCCATGGGCGAGTTCGAGACCGAGGATGCGGTCGCCCGGCTCCGCGATCGCGGACAGCACTGCCGCATTGGCGGATGCGCCGGAGTGCGGCTGCACGTTCGCGTATGCGGCGCCGAACAGGCTCTTCGCGCGGGAGATCGCGAGAGTCTCGGCGATGTCGACGAACTCGCAGCCGCCGTAATACCTGCGGCCTGGGTATCCCTCCGCGTACTTGTTTGTCAGCACGGAGCCCTGCGCCTCGAGCACCGCGCGCGGCACGAAGTTCTCGCTCGCGATCATCTCGAGGGTGCCGCGCTGGCGGCCGAGCTCAGATTCCAGGACGGCGGCGATCTCGGGATCGACTTCAGCCAGCGGAGCCGTGAAGGAAGACTGCGGGGAAGTGAAGGACATTGGCGCTCCAGTGCTCGAACGGACTCAACAAACGATATCCGCCCGGCCCAGGCGTACGGCCGAATCTGTTTCTACTCGCTCCCTGATGGTTACCCATCCAACGCCAGTCGCGATGGCGCCAGTCTACTAGCCCGCTGCGCTGGAAGGACTACCTGTCAACGCCGTGCGCCGCGCTCGCGCGCCGACGCCGACCCACTATCAACAGCCCGGCCAGCAGCAGGGCGGCGCTGATACCCAAGGGGCGCCAGACCGACGCTCCGGTCGCAGCCAGCACTGCGGCCACCGTGACGCTATACGACTTCGACACGGCACCCGCGGCGTTGGTCGCTGTCACAGTGAACGTCGAGACGCCGGCCGCACTCGGTGTGCCTGAGATGACTCCGGTAGTACCGGCCAGCAGCAGCCCCGGCGGCAGCGCGCCGGCGCTGACGAGGAACGACGCGGTGGGATTCCCGACCGCGCTCGCGCTCGCGAACGAATACGGCACCCCCACCTTGCCCGAGGGTGCAGCCGACGGTGACGCGAGCACCGCCAGCACGTCGACCGACAGCACCGATACCGTGTTGCTTCCCCGATTGACGACGTAGGCGGCCGACCCATCTGGCGTGAATGCCTCTCCCATGGGGTTGACGCCGACACCGATGGTGGTGCTCACCGTCGATGTGGCGACATCGATGACCGAGATCGTGTTGGAGCTCACGTTCCCCACGTAGGCCTTCGAGCCATCCGGGGAGAAGGCGACACTGAACGGGCTGGAACCGACCGCGGTGGAGCCCGTCACGGTCGAGGTGGCGACATCGATCACCGAGATGGTGTTGTTGTTGTAGTTGGTTACATATGCGGTCAATCCGTCGGGGGAGATCGCCACTCCGAACGGGCTCGGTCCGACGGGTATCGTCGCCGTCACGAGGTCCGTGGCCACATCGATCACCGACACGGAGTTGTCATCCCGATTGGTCACATACGCCGTCGAGCCGTCGGGGGCGAATGACAGGCCATAGGGGTTGCCGCCTCCGCTGATGGTGCCGACCACCGTCGAAGTGACCACGTCGATGACCGAGATCGTGTCGCTGGCGGCATTCGCCACGTAAGCCTTCAGTCCGTTCGGGGCGAACGCGACACCATAGGGAACGTTGCCGACGGTCAGGGTGGCAACCACCGTCGACGAAGCCACATCGACCACCGACACGGTGCCGTTGGTGCTGTTCGTCACGTACGCGATGAGCCCATCCGGGGAGAACGCGACTCCGCCGGGTTGAGCACCTACCGAAATCGTGCCGACCACCGCGGCCGTCGCGACATCGATCACCGACACGGTGTTGTTGTCGATGTTCGCCGCGTACACCGTCGACCCGTCCGGCGAGACGGCGACCGCATAAGGGCCGACTCCGACCGAAATCGTGCCCGTGACGGAATCGGCGGCTGCCGGACCCGCGGCGAGAGTCGCAGCAAGGACGAGAAGCATCGTGGCCAGCACACCCCAGCGACGCCCACTGGACTTCGTCGCGTGGTCTACCGGAACCGGGTCGGTCCGATGCGTTGATCGACTCATTGGGTACCCCCGGACGCCGGTGACGTGGACCAACTCCCCGCTGTAAGAAACAATAGCGCGGCTCGCGTTCGGCAGGGCCCGCCGACTTGCGGCCCAGGCGAGCGGCCCAATCGTAGCGACCAGGCCGGCTCTAGCCGCGGTCACCCATCATCGCGGCGCGAACGGCGGGGCACCGAGCAACGTCATGCCACCGGTGTCCTGCGCCGCCGACCGCACCCGCGCGAAGTCCGCCTCGCCAGGTTCGTCGCCGGGGTCGAGCGGGTCGCTCGCCTGCATGTAGAACGCCTGGCTCTGCGCTGGGCCAGGGGTGTGGAGGAACAGGATTCTCGCGGCGTCGGACACGACCATGAACGCGTGCGGAACACCCGCGGGCGCTGTCGCGAATCCGCCGGCAGAGAGCCGATGGTCGACGCCGTCCAGGTGCACGACGATCTCGCCTTCGAGCAGGTAAAGGCTCTCGGCTGTCGGATGGCTGTGCAGCGGCGTCGCCTTGCCACCGGCCATGTCGTCTTCGAAGAGCAGGAATGCGCCATCCGTTTCGGCCGAGGTTGCGAGCCACCGGTGTACGCCTCCCCCGGCGAACGAGCGACGGTCGCCCTCGGCGGCGTCTCTGACGAACGGGAGCGGTTGGGTTGTCGCGGCCATGGGGTCCTCATCTCTATATGGTACTTATGTCCCATAAAGAGACTCGCGTACTATGTTGCAGGTGTCAACCCCATATGAAGCGGCCGGTCGCGTCAACCAGAAGCGGCGCACGCGCGACGCGCTCATCGCGGCAGCTCGCGAACTCATCGCCGGTGGCGGCAACCCGACAGTCGAGGATGCCGCAGCCGTCGCCTCCGTGTCTCGCACGACGGCGTACCGCTACTTCGGCGACCAGCGCTCATTGCTCGTGGCCGCTCATCCTGAGATCGAAGCGACCACCCTGTTGCCGGATGAGGTGCCGACCGACGCTGCCGAACGGCTGGAGGCAGTCGTCCGCGCTTTCATCGCGATCATCGTCGATACCGAGGCGCAGCAACGCACGATGCTTCGCCTTTCTCTTGAACCCGGCGATCACGACCGCGTGTCCCTCCCGCTGCGGCAGGGCCGCGCGATCGGCTGGATCACCGAGGCTCTCGAGCCGCTGCTCGATGAGCTGGGTCCGGAGCGCGTCCACGGCCTCGCCCTCGCCATCCGCAGTGCGACCGGCATCGAAGCGCTGGTCTGGCTTACCGACATCGCGGGACTCTCCCGGCAGGAGGCCGCCGAGTCGATGGCATGGTCGGCCCAGGCCATGCTGCAGGCGGCTCGCATCCAGGGCGCGGGCGACAGGCAGTAGCCCGCCGCCCGCTGACTCTGCAAGAATGGATACGGTAATTAGTTAGGACTCCTGACAAACTCTGGGGGGCGCGATGAGGCGATTTGTTTTCGTGCTCGCCATCGGGCTGCTCGCCGGATGCGCCCCGCTGCAGAATGGAACAGCCATGACCACAGTGATCCCCGCCCCCGTTGCCAGGGTGGACGGCGACGGCTCCTTCGCCCTCGCGGCGGACACCACGATCGGCGGAGAGCCAGCCGTCGCCCGGTACCTCGCTGGTGCCCTGCGCACCGCCACCGGTTTCGCGCTGCCTGTCGGCGATCACGGCGACATCGAGTTGGCGATCGGCAGCGCCCCCGCCGTCGGCGGCTACTCGCTGACGGTCACGCCAGATGCGATCCGCCTCGAGGCGGACGACGCCGCCGGCCTCTTCGCGGGAGTGCAGACCTTGCTCCAGCTCGAGCACGACGGCACCGTGCCGAGCGTCGCGATCGAGGACTACCCGCGTTTCGAGTACCGCGGCGCAATGCTGGATGTCGCCCGCCACTTCTTCACTGTCGAACAGGTCGAGCGCTACATCGACGACATCGCGATACTCAAGTTCAACTACCTGCACCTGCACCTCACCGATGACCAGGGCTGGCGCCTCGCGATCGACTCGTGGCCAGGGCTCACCGGGGTCGGGGCGTCCACCCAGGTGGGCGGGGGCGGCTTCGCTGGGCCCCTCTACTACTCGAAAGACGACTACCGGGCGATAGTCGCGTACGCGGCATCCCGCTACATCACTGTCGTGCCGGAGATCGACATGCCCGGCCACACCAACGCCGCCATTGCCGCGTACCCGGAGCTCGGCGACGCTCCCGCCACCCCGTACGAGGGCATCGATGTCGGGTTCAGCTCGCTTGCGATCGGCAGCGAGACGACATACCGGTTCGTCGACGACGTGGTGCGCGAAGTCGCGGCGCTCACGCCGGGGCCGTACATCCACCTGGGCGGCGACGAGTCGCATTCGACCACCGACACCGACTTCCTCGCCTTCATCAAGCGGGCCACGGAGATCGCATCCCATAACGGCAAGACGATCATCGGCTGGCACGAGATGGGGCGCAGCACGCAGCTGCCGCCCGGCACTATCGGTCAATACTGGAGTTTCACCACACCGCAGGAAGGTGCTGCCGAGCAGACCCTCTCCTTCGTGGAGCAGGGCGGAAAGGTCATCATGTCTCCCGCCGATGTCGCATACCTCGACATGAAATACGATGCGAACAGCCCGCTCGGCCTGGTCTGGGCGAACGGCCCCACCCCCCTGCCCGAGGCCTACGAGTGGGACCCGGCAGCGATCATCCCCGGCATCGGCGACATCCAGCTGCTCGGCGTCGAAGCGCCGATCTGGACCGAGACGATCGCGACCACCGACGACCTCGAATCCATGGCGTTTCCCCGCATCGCGGCGACCGCCGAGATCGCATGGTCTCCCGCCGGGCCGCGCTCGTTCGCGGAGTTCGCGCCCCGCCTCGCCGCGTTCGGCAAGCGACTGGATGCCGCCGGCATCCGTTTCTACCGCGCGCCCGAGGTCACCTGGCTCGACTAGGCCGCCGCAGCCCTAAGGGTGCCTGCGGGCGGCATCCCGTCGCGCGAGCCACGCGTTGCCGAGAACCACGAGCACGAGCCCCACTGCCGTGATGGCGATGTCTACCCAGGGCAGGAATCCGACGCCGACGCGGTCCAGCAGCAGCCCGCCGAGCAGCGCACCCAATCCGATGGCGAAGTTGAAGGACGTCGTGAAGTATGCGGCGGCCACGTCGCGCACCCGGAGCGACGCGGTGTGCAGCATGCGCGCCTGAAGAAGGCTCGGGAGGGCTCCGAACGACGCGCCCCAGATGCCCACGGCGACGAGGGTGACCCACTGCACATTTGCGAACCCGGCGAGCAAGGTCACAGCGAACAGCACGAAAACAATGGCGCCGATCATCGCTCCGCGCGGAAAGCGATCGCCGAGCGTTCCCGCGAGCACGAGCCCCACAGCCCCGGCACCGCCGTAGAGGAACAGCACACCGGCAACCGACCCGGGGTCGAATCCGACGGGGCCGATCAGGAACGGCGCGATGTATGTGTAGAAGAGGTTGTGCCCAAGCGCGACGAGCACGACGATGACGCCCACGATGATGACGCCGGGCACAGTGCTGTCTTTGCGCATCGGCAGCGGGATCTCGCCCGTACCGAGGGTCTCACCATGGCTGACCGGGGGCAGCAGCCGCGCCGTGACGATGGTGAGCACCACGACGGCTCCGGCCAGGATGCCGAACGCGAGCCTCCAGCCCAGCGAATGGCCCAGCGCGGTACCGAGCGGCACCCCGAGGACGAAGGCCGCGGTGCCGCCGCCGCCCGTGATGGACACAGCACGCGCGAGCTGGTGCTTGGGCACGAGATGTGCGGAGTACGCCCCGACCACCGACCAGAACAGGCCGTGCGCCAGGCCGCCGATGACGCGGGCTACCACGAGCACCGGATAGCTGGGCGCGAGGGCCGCGAGCACGTTGCCGAGCACGAAAACGATGAGCACCACGATCACGAGCGACTTGCGCGAGTAGTGCCTGGTGAGGATGGAGAGCGGGGCCGCCGTGAGCACCACGGTTCCCGCGAAGACGGTGATGAGCAGGCCCACCTGCGACTCGGAAACGTCGAGCTGTTGCGCGATCTCCGGCAGCAGGCCGGTGGGCAGGAACTCGCTCGTGACCATCATGAAGATCAGGGCGGAGAGGGTGAAGAGTCCCACCCAGGGAAAGGGCTTGGGCTCAGTGGTGTCAGGCGCGCCCATGGGGCGGGGTCCGTTCGGTGGGAGTGGTGCGTTCGCCGCCCGCGGGATGACGCGGTTGCTGCGGCATCCCCTCAAGTTTAGCCGTGCAGCCGGCTGCCCTACGCTTGACGCGTGAGTGACACCGCGACGCACTGGATCCTGACTCTCGTGTGCAAGGACCGGCCTGGCATCGTCCACGCGGTCAGCGGTGCGATCGTCGAAGCGGCGGGCAACATCACCGAGTCGCAGCAGTTCTCCAGCGACGACACGGGGCGCTTCTTCATGCGCCTGCAGGTGGAGTCGCGGGCATCCCGAGCCGTGTTCGAGGCGGCCCTCGCGCCCGTCACGAAGAAGTACGGGATGACGTGGGAGCTCGACGTCGTCGGTCGCCCGCTTCGCACGCTCGTGCTGGTCTCGACGGCCGGGCACTGCCTCAATGACCTGCTCTACCGGCAGCGCGCCGGACAGCTCGCCGTCGACGTTCCGCTCGTGATGAGCAACCACAAGGATCTCGCCGGGCTCGCCGCCTTCTACGACCTGCCGTTCGAATCCCATGCCGTGACGAGCCCCGGCCAGAAACTCTCGTTCGAAGACAGGGTGCTCGAAGTGGTGGAGCAGCACGACATCGAGCTCGTCGTGCTCGCGCGATACATGCAGGTGCTCTCGCCCGAGCTGTGCGCGGCGCTCAGCGGCAGGATCATCAACATCCACCACTCGTTCCTGCCAGGGTTCAAGGGCGCGAACCCGTACAAGCAGGCCCACGCGCGCGGGGTGAAGCTCATCGGGGCCACCGCGCACTTCGTCACGAGCGACCTCGACGAGGGGCCGATCATCGAACAGAACGTGGTGCGCGTCGACCACTCGCGCAGCCCGTCCGCGCTCATGGCCATCGGCCAGGACGAGGAGTCGCGCACGCTCACCCAGGCTGTGAAGTGGTTTGCAGAGCGACGGGTGCTGCTCGACGGCGCGCGCACGATAATCTTTCGCTGACGCAGCCCGCCAACCTCCTGTAACATCGGCCGACGGCTGCTTTCCGATGCCGTATCCCCGACCGAGGATTGGCCCCCGTGAGCACTCACCGCAGCAGGATGACGCGCCCACTAGCGCTGGCGTCGACCGCTGTCCTCGCGCTCGGCGGCGTGCTGCTCACAGCCTCGCCTGCAGCGGCGGTGGTGGACTCCTACACGGTCCACAATCTCTCCGGCGACGGCACGGTTGTGGACTCGCTGCCGTGGGCAGTGCTACAGGCGGAGGGCGACTCCGATGCGACCACAATCGACTTCGAACCAGGCCTGACCGGCCCCATCCCGCTCATCGACAGCCTCTTCATCACCCATGATCTGACGATCAACGGTCCAGGTTCGAATGTGATCACCGTCGAGGGGCCGCCGTCGGCGCTCAACGTCTTCGACATCTCCAACTCCGGGACCGCACCGGTGGTCGCCATCAACGGGCTCACCGTCTCATCCCCGTTGGGAGGCAATCCGCACGGGATCTACTCCGACGATGGCGACCTGACGCTGCTGGACATCATCGCGGACGGCTTCGGCGATTCGGCCGTCTACGTGACTCACGCGGGCCTTGAGGCCACGCTCGTAGAAGCCAGCAGCAACGGCAACGATGGCATCACCTTCATCGGGGACTCCGGCGACGACCTGACGCTTGACCGGATCACCGCCGACGGCAACAGCTTCTCGGGCGTGGTCGCCCAGGTCGCCGATGCGACGGCCCTTCTCACCACCGTGGGTGTGAACGGCAACCCGACCGCCGGGGTCGACCTCTCGCTCGACGCCAGCACGCTAACGGCGTCGAGCATCACCTCGGTGGGCAACGACGAGGGAATCAGGATCGACGTCACCAACGGGTCCACTGCCCAGATCGCCGGGTCGTCGGTCACCGATTCGACTTTCGCCGGCATCACCTACCACAACTCCGACTCGCAGCTCGATATCGGAACGACCCTTCTCGACAACAACGTGGTGGGTATCGACATCATCGGCGGGGTCGGCGCCGAAGGAACATCTCGCACGACCTTCACCGCTCTGACCGTGACCGACAACATCGAGGGCGGCGTTTACCTCGGTGCCGACACGGGCGCAACGATACAGATCGACGCCTCAACGATCGAGCACAATGGCGACACGAGCGGCTGCGGCTGCGGGTTCGGCGGAGTGCTGATCGGTGCCGATGCGGCGGCGCTCTCCATTACCGGCTCTTCCATTCTCGACAACACCTCGGAGGTTGGTGCGGGGGTGAGCGTGGTCTCCCTGACAGGCGGTTCGACCCTCGACATCACCGGCAGCACGATCTCGGGCAATCATGCGGAGAGCACGTCGGGCGACGGCACGGGCGGCGGACTCGCCGTGGGCGACCTCTTCGGCTTCGGCCCGGGCCTTGCAGACGATGGCACCACAATCAGGGTGACCGACACGACGATATCGGGAAACGACGCCGAGCTCGGCGGCGGCGGCGTCGCCCTCGTCAATCTCGGCACGGGTGTACATACCGGAGGCGTGCAGTTCCTGCGCACAACCATCGACGGCAATGCGGTGAACCCACTCGGTGGTGGTTGCGGCTGTGGCCCGTTCGGCGGCGGCGGTCTGTTCGTGCTGGGTGCAGCACCGAACTACCTGGGGGATCCGGTGGTCTCGCTGGAAGCCAGCACCGTCTCGCATAACACCATAGACGGCGACGGAGCCGGCATCTACCTCGCCCAGGTTCCAGGCGAGCCGGGACTTGCCGCCATCGCCGTCCTCAACTCGACCATCGCCGGCAACACGGCCACGGGTGACGGCAGCGCGGTGTTCATCGAGGCCGGTCTCGCCGACCCCGGGACCTTCGCGACCCTCTTCCGCCACAGCACTATCGCCGGCAACGTGAACACAAGCGGTGGAATCGGCGGGGTCTACGTCGACGCCGTCGAGGTAGCTCTCGACCTGGAATCCACGATCATCGCAGGAAATGACAACGGCGACCTCTTCTTCGATTCATCCATTGCAGCGTTCACCGCGCTCTTCGATCTCGTGCAGGATCCTTCGGGCGCCGGCATCCCGCTGCTGACGACCGATGGCAATATCCTCGGCGTCGATCCGCAGCTCGCCACCCTCGCCTTCAACGGCGGCACCACCCAGACCATGCTTCTCGCCCCAGGTAGCCCCGCCTACAACGCGGGTAACCCGGGCTTCGTCGCGCCGCCCACTACCGACCAGCGCGGCCAGGCCCGGGTCTACCAGAGAATCGACATCGGCGCCGTCGAATGGCATCCCGCACTCGCTCTTACCGGAGGAGCACCTAGTCCCCAGGTGCCGCTCTGGGGAATGCTGTTCCTCTTCATCGGTCTCGCCCTCGTCGCGGCCTCCCGGATTCGGCAGCCCATCTAACTAGGCTGGTGCCCGTGACCAGCACCCTCTTCCACGGCGCGCGCAAGCTCGACGCCAACGGGCAAGTCGACGACTTCTGGATGCTCGTGGACGACCGTGAGATCGTCGCGACCGGTAGCGGCCGCACCCCCGATTCCGCAGCGGACGCCGACCGGGTCGACGTCGCCGGCCACTGGCTGGTCCCCGGATTCATCGACCTCCACGGCCACGGCGGCGGCGGCCACTCCTACGATGACGGGGCCGACGAGATCCTCGCCGCGCTCGCGCCGCATCGCGCCCATGGCACCACCCGCTCCGTGCTGAGCCTCGTGGCGAACCCGATACCGAGCCTGCTCGCGAGCCTCGCGACGATCGCCGACCTCGCCGAGAGTGACCCGCTCATCCTCGGTTCCCACCTCGAGGGGCCATTCCTCGCCGGTGAGAACCGCGGGGCCCACAATGCCGAGTTCCTGCTCGAGCCTGAACCGTACGAGGTGGAGGAGCTCATCGGCGCCGCCCGGGGAACGCTGCGCCAGCTCACCATCGCACCGGAACTGCCCGGCGCCATGGAGGCGATCGGGGTGCTCATCGAGGCGGGTGTGACCGTCGCGATCGGGCACACGATGGCCGACCTCGAGGTGACCCGCGCGGCGTTCCACAGGGGCGCCAGGATCCTCACCCATGCGTTCAACGCGATGCCGGGCATCCACCATCGCGCTCCCGGGCCGGTTGTCGCCGCGTTCGAGGACGAGCGGGTGACCCTCGAGCTGATCCTCGACGGCAAGCACGTGCATCCGAGCGTCGCAGCGCTCGCGTTCGGCGAGGCCCCGGGGCGAATCGCCCTCGTCACGGATGCCATGGCGGCAGCGGGGGCAAGCGACGGCGACTACCGCCTCGGCTCGCTCAACGTGTCGGTGCGCGAAGGGCTCGCCCTGCTCAGCGGCACCGCGACGATCGCCGGGTCGACCCTCACCCAGGATGCCGCGCTGCGCTGCGCGATCCACGAGGCTGGGATCGAGCCGCGCGACGCTGTCGCCGCCCTCACCCATGTTCCCGCGTCGGCCATCGGACTCGGGCACCGCCACGGCCTGCTCGCTACCGGCTACACCGCCGACGCCGTGGTGCTCGACCACGAGTGGCGGGTCACCGGCGTCTGGGCCGACGGTGTGAAGCTCTAACGCTCCCAATCGAGCCGATTGTCCCAAGCGTGGCGGTAGTAGTCGGCGTGCGCGAGCCTCGCAGCGGCCGATTCGTCCACTATCACCGTCACCCGTGGGTGCAGTTGCACCACGGATCCGGGCGTGCTCGCCGAGACCGGTCCCTCGAGCGCGGCCGCGATCGGCCCGGCCTTGGCCTTACCGAACGCGAGCAGCACGAGGTGCCTTGCCCGCAGGATCGTGCCAAGCCCCTGGGTGATGCAGTGCATGGGCACGTCGTCGATCGACGGGAAGAAGCGCGCATTGTCGACCCTGGTCTGCTCGGCGAGAGTCTTGACTCGCGTGAGCGATGCGAGGGATGAACCCGGCTCGTTGAATCCGATGTGGCCCGTGCGCCCGATGCCGAGCACCTGCAGATCGATGCCGCCGGCCTCAAGAATCGCGCGCTCATAGCTCTCACCGGCGAGCTTGAGGGGCCCCTCGTCTCCCGGCACCCGCACCAGCGACGGGGTCAGCCCGAGCGGTTCGACGACCTCACGAGCGATCACCGCACGATAGCTTTCTGGGTGCCCGGGCGGCAGCCCCACGTACTCGTCCAGCGCGAACCCGCGCACCCGCGAGAGGTCGAGGCCGCGGGCGGCGAGCGCGCGCCAGGTCGTGAGCGGCGTGGATCCCGTCGCGAGGCCGAGCACGGCATCGGGCTTCGTGCGCACGAGGCGCTCGATCGCGGCGGCGGCCAGCTCGCCCGCGGCATCCGCCGACTCGACGATCACGACCTCGGCCATTAGCGGCGCTCCCTCACCCGAGGCCGACGAGGGCCGCGCCCACGGCGGCGGCGGGAAAATCGACGGGAACTATTGCGAGCCTGTCGCTCAGGTGGATCGAGGCGAGGAAGCCAGACGCGCGCTCCCACGACGCGAGCACCTCGCGCACGTCGTCGAGCAGTACGGGGCCGAGGGACGACAGCCCTCCACCGATCACCACGCTGTCGACATCGACGGTAAGCACGAGGATGCGCACCGCCGCCGCGACATTCTCGACGAAACGCGTCTTGACCTCGATCGCCTCGGCCTCACCGGATGCCGCCGCCGCAAACAGCGCACGCGCCGGCTTCGGGTCATCGGTCGGCCACTGCCGTGCGATCGCCGAGCCCGACGCCACCATCTCGAGGCACCCGCGCTGGCCGCACGGGCACTCAGGGCCGTTCGGGTCGACCGGGATGTGGCCGATCTCGCCCGCAGTGCCTCGCGAGCCGCGCCAGAGCTGGCCCCGCAACACGAGTCCAGCCGCAAGCCCGGTCCCGAGATTGAGATAGGCCATCGAGTGGCTGGCCGACTTCTCCAGCAGGTGGAATGCGCCGAGTGCCGCAGCATTCACGTCATTGTCGACGCGGACCGCGCGGCCGAGCCGGGCGGACAGCTCCGCGCCGAGGTCGAGCCCCTCGAGTCCGAGGTTCACAGCGTGCGAGACCCTGCCGGTACCGTTGTCGACGGCGCCAGGGATGCCGATGCCGATCGAGCCGAAGCCCGCTATCGAGATGCCCGCGAGTTCTGCCAGCCGGGTGACGGCGGAGACAGCCGTCTCGAGCACCGCTTCTGGACCGAACCCGGTGGGCAGGCGCAATTGCTGCACGACGCGGCCATCGTGGCTCATCGCCACGGCATCCGTCTTCGTTCCGCCGATGTCGATACCGACGCGCAGCGACTCAATCGTCGGAGCCGTCGAAGGCTTCTCGGTGAGCACGTCGCTCATCCCTTGACCGCCCCGCTCACGAGGCCGGAGGTGAGCCTGCCCTGCACGATCAGGAAGAACACGATCACCGGAACAGCGACAAGTGTCGAGGCGGCCATGACCTGCCCCCAGTCGGTCTCCTTCGTCGCGCTGGCCTGCACGAACCCGCGCAACCACAGCGGCAGGGTCTGTGAAGACCCCGATGGCAGCAGCACGAGCGCCACGGTGAACTCGTTCCAGGCCTGCAAGAACGCGTAGACACCGGATGCGACGAGCCCGGGTGCCAGCAGCGGGAACGTTATCCGCATGAACGCACCGAACCGCGAAAGCCCGTCCACCATCGCGGCCTCCTCGAGGTCGGCGGGAACGCCTGCGACGAAGCCGCGCAGCATCCAGATCGTGAACGGCACGACGGCGGCGATGTAGATCACGCTCACCCCGATGACGGTGTCGAGCAGGTGCACGCTCGCCACCATCTTGTACTGGGCGATGAACAAGCCCTCGGCGGGGAGCATCTGTACGACGAGCACCGCGATCACGAAGCTCTTGCGCCCTCGAAAACGAAACCGGCTGATCGCGACGGCCGCGAGGAATGCGAAGAGCAGGCAGAACAGCACGACAGTGAGGGTGACCGCGACGCTCATTCCCAGCGCGCTGAAGAAGGTGCCATCGGCGAGGGTGCCGGTGAAGTTACTGAGCGTGCCGCTCACCGGGAAGAATGTCGGAATGAACGATTGCAGGATGATCGTCGGCAGGAACGCGGAGTTGACCATCCAGTAGACCGGGAAGATCCAGAGCAGTGCTATGACCACCGCGAGCGCGCCGAGGAGGGCTTTTGCGAGACGACGGCTCATGCTTCATCGTCTTTCAGGAGGCTGCGGATGTAGAACCAGCTCAGCGCGATGGTTATCGCAAGCACGAGGATCGACACTGCCGACGCCATCCCGAAGTCTTCAGAACTGGTGCCGAGCTTGTAGATGTATGTGCCGAGCAGGTCGTATTCGCCGGACTTGGAGCCGGCATCCTTGAGCATGGTGATCTGGGTGAACACCCTGAGATCCCAGATCAGCTGCAGTAGCAGCACTATCGCGATCACCGGCCGGATCATCGGCAGGATGATGCCCCAGAATCGGCCCCAGCCGTTCGCCCCGTCGAGCTGGGCGGCCTCCAGTACCTCATCGGACACCTGGGTGAGGCCGGCGTAGATCGAGAATGCGACGAAGGGAACGCTCATCCAGATCACGATGATCGAGGCCACTGCGAAGAAGGTAATCGGTGTCGAGAGCCAGTCGAAGCGGTTCATGTTCACGCCGGGAATCATGTCGAGCAGGTAGTTGATCGCACCGCGCCTTCGGTCGAACAACCAGATCCACACAGTCATCGCCGCGACCACCGGCATCGACCAGGCCAACAGCAGCGACACCTGCAGGATGAGGCGGGGCACCTTGCCGACCGCAGCCATCAGCAGCGACAGCAGCGTGCCGATCGCGAGGGTGAGGGCCGCCGTCACGATGCAGAACAGCAGCGACCTGGCAACCACCGCCCACAACTGCGGATTAGTGGCGAGGGTCACGTAATTGTCGAAGCCGACGAACGGGGCGGGCTTGCCGAACTGCTGTGCGAGCCCGTACTGCTGCAGGGAGGTGACTATCTGCCAGATGACCGGGTAGCCCATCCCGAGCAGAAGGATGACTATCGCCGGAATCAGGAGGACGTGCGGTGTGCGGATGCCGCGGCGCGGTGGTCGCAGTGTGCTGGTTGCAGACATGGCAGGTCCTCCTCTCGAGAGGTCGGGCGAAAAGTTGAGGGGGGATGGCGGGCCGAGCCCGTCGAGACCTCACGCGGAGGTCTCGACAGGGCTCGACCCGCCTGGCACTAACCGTTGATCAGTGCGTCGATCTTCTTGTCGTACTCCGCGGCGAGCGTCTTGATGTCGCCGCCGCCGTTCACCTTGCCGAAGAACTCCTCGAGCAGGCCGGAACCCTCGACTGCCGCCCAGCCGGGAGCGGCTGGGGTCAGCTTGGAACCGGCAGCGGAATCGGACAGGGCCTTCGCGAACTGGTCGTCACCGAGCGATGACGCGTAGTCCAGGTTGGCCGGGCCGAGGCCGTTGGCGCCGAGCATCTTCTGGTAGTCGGCGGAGAAGATGATCTTCATCAGTTCACGTGCCGACGACTGGTTCTTGCTTGCAGCCGAGATCGCGATGTTCGAGCCACCGGCGAACACCGGAGCAGCTCCACCATCCACGCCCGGAAGCACGAAGGCACCGAAGGTTGCATCGTTCCAGGTTGCGACAGTCTTCGTGCTGTCCTTCGGGTCGGGCGTGAGATCACCGATCGACCAGTGCGCCCAGCCGGGTGCGATGATCGTCGCGGCCTCTGGCGCACCTGTCGATGCGTTGTTGTTGATGTTCACCCACGGCGTGCTGTCCGCCTCGGTCACCGGGGCGAGAGACGCACTGGTGTAGAGGGCCTGCAGCTGCTCGAGCCCGGTCTGCGTCTTGGCGGAGGAGAGCGCGGACTTCCAGGTGCTGCCATCCTTGGTCGCGAGGTCACCACCGTTCGCGAAGATCCAGGAGACGCCGTTGCGCCAGTCTTCGCCACCGAGGTAGAACCCAGACTGGCCAGCTGTCTTCAGCGTGGCGACGTCGCTGTTGAACTCGGCGAGCGTCGTGGGCACGGTGAGGCCGGCGGCCGTCCAGATGTCCTTGCGGTAGAAGACGTAACGCGAACCGAAGTAGTACGGCAGCGCGTAGTTCTTGCCGTCGACAGCGCCGACATCCACGAACGACTGCAGCAGCTTGGAGCCACCGAGATCCTTGTACATGTCGCTGATGTCGCTGAATGCCCCGACGCTGGTGAACGTGGGCGACCAGGTGTTCCCGATCTCCGTGACGTCCGGAGTATTCTCGGGATCAGGCAGTGCTGTGGTCAGCTTCGAAAGGGCGTCGGCCCAGTCCTGTTGCTCGATAGTGAGGGTGCCCCCGGTTGCACTTGCGTATTCTGTCTTAAGGTATTCGCGCAGCGCATCCGGGGTGTCACCTCCCATTACCCAGAGGGTGATGTTCTTGCTACCCGTGTCGGCCGGCGGCGTGGCAGTGGCGCACCCGGCGAGAACGATAAGTGAGGCGGTCGCGAGGGCGACCACTCCGATCTTTCGCTTCATTGTGTGTCTTCCTTTTCTTGGGGCGACGGGGTGTCCGAATGGCCACTCCGCTGGTGCAGGGGTGTAACGCTCAAGAGACCCCGAGTTGCGCGGAGAGCACCATGACGGCAGCGCCGCGCATGACGATGTCCTCTCCGAGCGTGGTCATCCGCAACGTGAGATCACCGTGGAATTCGGCCATCGTCCTGTTGCGGAGTGTTTCGATGGTCGCCTGCGCGAGCGTGCCATCAAGCAGGTGGGTCGGGCCGCTGAGCACGATCTCGGCGAGGTTGAGCGCCCCGACCACTGGGGCGAGGGCGATGCCGAGGCGCTGTCCGGCCTCCCTCAGGATCTGCTCCCTGGCCCCAGGGGTCGTCGCCGCTGCCAACCCGGCGTCCAGCCGCGGCGTCGCGAGCCAGGTCTCGAGGCAGCCGTGCTTGCCGCACACGCAGAGCAGCCCGCCATCGGTGCCGACAACGACATGGCCGATCTCCCCGGCCGCGAACCTGCTGCCGAAGAGCGGGGTGCCGTCGAGCAGCAGGCCGGCACCAACGCCGTGCCCGACCTTGATGAGCATCATGTCGCTATCGGCGTCGCCGAAGCTGTGCTCGGCGAGCGCGGCGACGTTCGCGTCGTTTGCAACGACGACCGGGATGCCGAAGCGGGCGGCAAGGGAGGCCTGCAGTTGCTCACCACCCCAGCCGAGGTTCGGGGCGCTGAGCACCACGCCGGCGAGGTCGACGACCCCGGGGGATCCGACGCCGAGCCCGAGGATCGGGAGGGTGGCCTGGGCCACGAGGGTCGCGGCGAGGCGCGTGACGAGCGCGGTGGCATCCTTACCTGTCGCTCCGGCGAGCGGTAGTTCGGCGCGGGAGAGGATCTTGCCGTCGAGGTCGAGCACCGCGCCGCGGAAGATCGCGTACTCGCTCAGGTCGATGCCGATTATCTGGAACGCGTTGCGGTTCAGGTCGAGCAATGTGGCTGGCTTGCCCGGCCTGGCGTCTTCCCGCTGTCCGGTCTCGATCACGAGACCCTCGACGATCAACTCGGCGACGAGATCTGAGATCGTCACCTTCGTGAGCCCGGTTTCGCGCGCGATGTCGGCACGGCTCTGGGTGCCCGCGCGGTACAGCGTCTGGAGCACGAGTGAACGGTTGTGGCCGCGGGCGTGCTCAGGAAGCACTTTCTGTGTTGGGCGTAGCGCCCGTCCTGATGCGAACCCCGTCGTCATGTTTGTTAGTAAAGCTTACGAACAAACTCCGCGCAAGTGCCTTTTCGGCTGTTTACGTGCTTGTTACATTCGGCTGCGCACAGCAAACTGCCCGGACGGTGCGATGGGAGTCGTCCGGGCAGCTTGGTTGGGCGGAGTTAGAAGACTACCCAGAGCACTGCGGTGCCGCTCCGCGATCCCGAGGTGCTGTCATCCCCGCCGTAGCTGGCGCGGAGGAAGTAGACCGTCGCGGAGAGCCTCGGCAGCTGGAACGTCGCAATCCCATCGATGAGCTGGGCCTGGTACGGACGGCCACTGATCGTCAGGGTGACGGTGCCGGTGGGCGGCGTAGGCGACGAGCTGTGCACGGTCACCGTGGCGGTGTTGTGCTGCCACGAGAACTGCACGTGGCGGCTGAGCGAGAGTTCGGTCGTCGACGCGAACCGCACTGTCACGGGTGCCGAGGTCGCGACGCCCGGCGGCAGCCCGGCCGTCGTCGCCGTGACCACCACCGTGAGCGACTTGCCCTGGTCGGCGGCCGTGATGCGATAGGTGGAGGACGTCGCCCCGGGGATGTCGGCGCCATCGGCCTGCCACTGGAACGCGAAGTCGAGGCCCTCGGTGTCCCACTCCCCGGGTGTCGCAGTCAGCGTCTTCCCCACATCCGGTGTGCCGGTGATCGTCGGCAGGGTGATGTTGACAGGCGCCCCCGGTGCGGGAGCCTCCCCGGTCTTGACCTGCACGATCGTCGTCACCCCGGTGTCGCCGTAATCGACGAGGCCGACATACGTGGTCATCGGTGTGAGATCGGCCCATGAGGCTGTGTAGGTCACCGGCACACCCTGCACGCCGGGCAGCACCGGCGGGTCGAGCGCGAGGGGCGCTCCACCCGGAACGACCGAGGTCGCCGTGACATCCCACACCGCACCGTTGCCCGCGGCGAAGACATCGACAAGCACCAGGTAGGTCCCGGCCTGCGGGGCGACGATGTCCACCCGCTCGTCGGCGGCGCCGGTTGCCGACTGCCAGCCCGCGACGGGGTTGCCGTCGGCATCGAGCAGGTAGACGGTGAGGTCGAGGTCGACCGAGTCGTCGAGCGCGTCGAGGTCGAAACGCGCGAGCCGGGCGCCGTCGGGCACCGTCACCGAATACTGGGCGCCGTCACCGGTGACCCCGGAGCCGGAGTGCGCGGTCTCCACCCCCGCCGGGTCGGGCAGCAGGAGGCCCGCTGAGAGTCCGGATGTCGCGAGCGGGATGTCCCCGTTCCCGCCAGGGGTCACCTCCACCTGGGCCGTCCCGCTCACGCCGGTGCCGTCCACCGAGGCGGGCGCCACGAGTGTGACAGGCTGCACGGCGATCGGGCTGCGCACCGTCGTGTCCCCCGAGGTCCAGGTCAGCGAGCCGGTGGCGAACTGGTCGAGCGGCGCATCGGTCCGCGAGAACGTGACGTTGAACGACTGCTGCTCACCCGCGCCGCCGAAGACGAGGGTCGAGGGTTCGACTGTGACGTCGATGCCGGAGAGCCCCGAGATCGTCGCGTCGAAGGTACCCGCCTGGGTGGATGTGACCGTTCTGGTCACGGTTTCAGGGGCGGTGAGGGTGCCGACCGAGATGGAGGCCAGGTTGAGGTTGCTGGCATCGATCGGATCCACCCCGGCGTCATAGCCCAGGCCCTCGAGGTACGCGTACCAGTCTGGCTGGCCGTTGAGGTAGAGCAGGCCCGGCTCGAAGAACCGGGTCGGGTCGACATGGCCGGCACCCTGGGCGAAGGGGTCGGTCACCGTGTTCCCGGCGGCGTCGAGGGTGTCGTACGCGGTGGTCATCATCGCCGATTTGATCTCGGACGGGGTCGCATTCGGCCGCTCACCGAGGTACAGGGCGGCGAGCCCCGAGATGTGGGGTGCTGCCATCGACGTGCCGCTCAGAAACTGGAACGTCGGGTCGGTGGTCTGCTGGTTCGCGCCCGCCGCGAGGATCGAGACGCCGGGCGCAGCAATGTCGGGCTTGAGCAGGTCGCTGCCGTCGGCAAGCACCGGGCCGCGCGAGGAGAAGCCCGCGACCTGGGGCGTGGGCGGCGTGTAGGCCGTCTGGTTGCCCGTGGTGAACGTCGCAGTCGCACCCGCCGTCGCCGCGTAGGCGACTACCTGGTCGTGGAACATCGCGTCGAGGTGCACCGTCGGCACCGAATGGAAGTCGGTGTCGATCGAGCCTGGGGTGACATTGACAAGCACCATGCCGATGCCGCCGACGCGCGCTACCTCCGCCGACTTGGCGACGCGGTTGTAGACGCCGCGTTCGCAGACGATTATCGTTCCCGGCGCGACAAGTGCCGGGTCGAGCGTGCCAGGGCCGCAGAGCGTCGGATCGGGTACGCCAGGCAACGCGACCGTCGCTGCGTTGACGATCGATCCGGTGAGCGGCGCGGCCGCCGGATCCATGTCCACTGTGATGGATGCCCCTGCGAACGCCTGCCCGTCGCCGAAGGTCACCGTGGCCTCGTAGCTGGGGATGGTGCTGGCGGCCACCGTGGTGATCCACGGCGACGCGTTGTCCAGGGTCGACGCGGCCGGGCCGTCGTTGCCGGCGGAGGCCGCCACGAAGATGCCGGCCGAGGCGGCACCGAGGAACGCGTCATCCGTCGCCGAGTATGTCGTCTGCGCCGCACCGCCGCCGATCGAGTAGTTGAGCACGTCGACTCCATCGATCACCGCCTGGTTGATGCCGGCGAGCAGGTCGGTGGTCGTGCAGCCATCATCGGTGAGCACCGAGGGATCCGGTCCCGACCAGCACACCTTGTAGACAGCGATCTTCGCGGCGGGGGCGATGCCGGTGATCGTGCCGAAGTCGACGCCGCCGACGGATGCGGGTGTCGCGACATCCCCTGCAGCCGTGCTGGAGGTGTGCGAGCCGTGCCCATCGCCGTCGCGCGGCGAGACGAACTCGCCGGATCCGGTGCTGGCATCGCCGATGTTCCCCGCGCCGAAACCGTCGAGGAAGTATCGGGCGCCGATGATCTTGGTGCTGCAATCGCTCGCCGTGAACTGCTCGCCCTCCTCGCAGATGCCGTGGAAGGTGCCGCCGTCTGACTTGGGAAAGCTGATGCCGCCGCCGTCCAGGTAGGGGGCGGGTGCGGCGGAGCCGTCGAGCGGCGCGCCCGCGAACGCCGGGTTCTCAGGCGCGATGCCGGTGTCGAGCACGCCGAGCACTACGCCATCGCCGGCCTGGTCTGCCCCACCGATCGACTCCCAGACCCCACCGGGACCATCGAGCCCGAGGAAGCTCGTCGACGGTGTTGCCGTTATGTGCTTGAGCTCGTCGGGGGTCACGGCGACCACCTCGTGGCTCGCCAGCAGCTGGGCGGCCTGGGCCGAGGTGAGTTCGGCGGAGAATGCGTTGAGCGCCATCGTGTACGAGGCATCGATCGTCACGCCGGCCTCAGCGGCCACCGCGTCCTGCTTGCCTGCCAGGTAGGCGCTGTAATCCTGCGCCGGAGCGCGGCGGGCGTTGAGCTGGTCGCCCTCACCCGGCTTCGTCGCCGGGTATCCGGGAATGCCGCCGGTGTAGGTGGCGACCGCGTCATCCGCCAGTGTCACGATGTAGCGCCCGGGCACGAAGGTGGTCTGGCCTCCGCCGTTGCCGGGCCCGGCCGGTGCGGCGCTGGCGGCTATCGGGCCCGCGACCGCTCCCGTCGCGACGACGGCTGCCGCGGCGAGGAGGGCGAGGATCGGGCGACGGAAACGGGGTGCCGCAATGCGGCCGAAACTGTTTCTCACAGGATTTCCTTCTGTTCAGAAGTGGACACCGGAGGCAGTTCGGGCCTGCGCATCCACCACCCTAGCCCGGAACGACCCCCGAAGGGGGGTAGAACGAAAACCCGACATTTCGGGTGCCCGAACGAACCCCCAGCAGATCCCAAGGAAACATCTGGGCGCTACGCCATGCTTGAAGGACTCAGCCCCACCGACCAGGAGACCACATGCGCTCGTTCACCCCGCAGAAGCCCGCCATCGCCGTCTTCGCAGGCCTCGCGCTCGTCGGTGCCCTCGCGGGATGCAGCACCCCGGCGTCGGACAGCGCCGCGGCGACCACCGGCGCTCCCTCCACAAGCCCCTCCGACCCCCGCGCCGCGAGCACCTACAAAGACGGCACCTACACGGAGAGCGCCGACTACCAGGCACCCAGCGGCACCGAGACCGTGGACGTCACGCTCACCCTTGCCAGCGGTGTCGTCACCGCGGTGACGGTGCAGGGGCACGCAAACGATCCCCAGGCAAAACTCCATCAGGGCCAGTTCGCGAGCGGTATCGCCGCTGTCGTCGTAGGCAAGAACATCAACGATCTGCAGGTCGACAAGGTGGGCGGATCCTCCCTAACCAGCGGCGGATTCAACGCCGCCGTTGAAGAGATCAAGGCAGACGCTGCGGCCTAGCCAGCGGTCGCACTCCCTCAGTTTCGAGGCGATCGGCACCGGCTGGCAGCTCGATACTGTTGAGCCGATCGAACCCGCACTGGCCGCCGCGATCGCGGACCGCATCGAGGACTTCGACAGAACCTGGTCGCGCTTTCGCGCCGACTCTCTCGTCTCGCGCATCTCGAAAACACCGGGGGTCTGGGAGTTCCCACCCGATGCGCCCGCGCTGTTCGACACCTATCGCAGGCTCTACGCAGCGACCGACGGCGCCATGAGCCCCCTCGTGGGCCAGGCACTCGATAACCTCGGCTACGACAGGACATACTCGTTGCGGTCGAGCGGGAGCGCCTTCGCCGTACCGGCATGGGATGACGCAATCGGCTGGGATGGGCATGCCCTCACAACGGTGCTGCCGGTGTCCATCGACGTCGGGGCGGCTGGCAAAGGGTACCTCGTGGACATCGTGAGCGACATGCTCGCAGCGGCTGGGCACGAGGACTTCGTGGTCGACGGCAGCGGCGACATCCGCCGGGTCGGACCCACGCCGATCAGGGTGGCCCTCGAGCATCCGCTGGATGCCGCGAAAGCCATCGGCGTCGCAAACGTGGGCGCCGCGATCTGCTCGTCCGCGACGAACCGCCGCACCTGGGGTGACGGGTTGCATCACGTGATCGACGCGACCACCGGACTGCCCACCCGCGCGGTGATCGCAACCTGGGCCATGGCCGACACCGCGCTCGAGGCCGACGGTCTCGCGACCGCGCTTTTCTTCGTCGACGCCGAACTATTGGCCGCCGAGTTCAGTTTCAGCTACGTGAGGATGTTCGCGAACGGGACTGTAGAGTTCTCGCCAAACCTCGATGGGGAGTTGTTCACATGAAGCAATGGCTCGACCGCAGCACCGGGGTCCTCACGATGTACAAGCTCGTGATCGTCCTGCTTTCCGCCATCGGGGTCATCGCCATCCTGCTCTCGCTGTTCGGCCAGCTCACCCCCTGGACCCCGCTGCAGCTGCTCGCCTCAGCGGCTGTGGCCATCGCGTTCACCTGCTCGACGAGCCTGCTGTTCGCCATGATCATGCGGGTCAAGCCGCACCTCGATTCGGCTCTCATCACCGGCCTGCTGCTGTTCTTCGTCATGCAGCCGCGGCTCGACCTGCCGGGGCTCGCCGGGATCGCCGTGGCGGGCATCCTCGCGAGCATCTCCAAGTACCTGCTGGCCATCCGGGGGCGCCACATCTTCAACCCGGCGGCCACCGGCGCGTTCCTGGTGACCCTCGTGGTGTTCGCCACGGGCATCGACTCGAGCTACGCGGCATGGTGGATCGGGGTCCCACAGCTCCTCATCCCGGTGGCGATCGCCGCCTTCCTCGTGCTCTACCGAACGCAACGCCTCACTGTCGGTGCCGCATTCGTGCTCATCGCCGTGGCCGTCGCGCTGGCCGATGCGGTGCTGCGGGGCGCGCCGGTGCTGGAGGTCCTCGGCTTCACGGTGCTCCAGTCCCCGCTGGTGTTCTTTGCCGGCTTCATGTTCAGCGAACCGCTCACCCTGCCCCCGCGGCGCTGGCAGCAGTTGCTCGAGGCCGTGGTGGTGGCGGTGCTGTTCACCGTGCCGTTCGCCTTCGGCGCGCTCAACAAGACGCCCCAGTTCGCGCTGCTCGTGGGCAACCTCGTCGGCTTCGCCTTCGGGCAGCGCCGCGGCATCCGGCTCGACTATCTCGGCAAACAGCAGCTCGGGCCCACGACGTGGGAGCTGTCATTCAGGCCCGCGCGGCCTGTGCGGTTCGTGGCCGGGCAGTACATGGAGCTGACAATCCCCCATCGCGGCGCCGACTTCCGCGGCAGCAGGCGCTACTTCAGCATCTCGTCGGCGCCAGCAAACGATGGGCCGATCACCTTCGCGATCACCGTCCCCGAGAAGTCGAGCAGCTTCAAACAGGCACTGCTCGACCTGGAGCCGGGAGCGATCGTGCGCGGCACGGGAGTCGGCGGAGACTTCTCGCTGCCCGCCGACACGACCGAACCCCTCCTGCTCGTGGCGGGCGGCATCGGCATCACACCGTTCGCGAGCCAGCTTGCTGCGGCGACAGCCCGCGGCGAGAAGCGCGACGTGACAGTCGTCTACGCTAACAGCACGCCCGGCGAACTGCCCTACGCCGACCTGCTCAAAGAATCGGGCGCGCACGTCGTGCTGTACGCGCCCGAGGCGCCCAGTCCCCTCCCCGACAGCTGGGTGTACGCGGGGCCCGGCCGGGTCACTGGCGAGCGCCTGGCCGCGACGGTGCCGGACGTCTCGAAACGTCGCGCATTCGTGTCCGGCCCTCCCGCCCTGGTCAACGACCTGCGCAAGGCCCTGCGCTCGCAGGGAGCCAGGCGCGTGCACTCCGACTATTTCTCGGGGTACTGAACACCTCCGTAGTAACGCCGTCCGCAGCATCACGATCCCCGTGAGCGAGCGGGCGAAACCGCGTAAGATCGCGATAACTGCGCAAGCGGAGAACGATGGAATGCCCGCCATCCACGCCGCGCAGAAGCAGGGTGCCAACGCATCCTGACGAGAATTCCCGAGGCCGGGCCGCGATGCGGTTCCGGCCTTTCGTCGTTTCCGGGCTATGCCAGCCTGGCCGCGAGGTTCTTGTCGAGGGTGTCGAGGAACTCCTCGGTGGTCTCCCACTTCTGGTCGGGCCCGACGAGCGCGGCCAGGTCCTTCGTCATGTGGCCGGCCTCGACCGACTTGATCACGACATCCTCGAGCGTCAGCGAGAAGTCGATGAGCTCCTGGTTGCCGTCGAGCAGGCCGCGGTGCGCGAGGCCACGCGTCCAGGCATAGATCGAGGCGATCGGGTTCGTGGACGTGGGCTTGCCCTGCTGGTGCATGCGGTAGTGCCGCGTCACGGTGCCGTGCGCTGCCTCCGCCTCGACGACCTTGCCGTCGGGAGTGGAGAGCACGCTCGTCATGAGGCCGAGCGAACCGAAGCCCTGCGCGACGGTGTCGGACTGCACATCGCCGTCGTAGTTCTTACATGCCCAGACGTAGCCGCCCTCCCACTTCATGGCCGAGGCGACCATGTCGTCGATGAGGCGGTGCTCGTAGGTCAGGCCGGCAGCGTCGAACTGTGCCTTGAACTCCGCGTCGAATATCTCTTGGAAGATGTCCTTGAACCGGCCGTCGTACGCCTTGAGGATCGTGTTCTTGGTGGAGAGGTACACCGGGTAGTTGCGGCTGAGGCCGTAGTTCAGGCTCGCGCGGGCGAAGTCGCGGATCGAGGCATCCTGGTTGTACTGCACCTGGGCGATGCCGTCGTCAGGGGCGTCGTAGACGTCGAACTTGAGCGGCTCCGAGCCATCGTCCGGCGTGAACTGCACCGTGAGCTTGCCCTTGCCCTTGAAGACGAAGTCGGTGGCCTTGTACTGGTCGCCGAAGGCGTGGCGGCCGATGATTATCGGCTTGTTCCAGCCGGGCACGAGGCGCGGGATGTTCGAGATGATTATCGGCTCACGGAAGATGACGCCGCCGAGGATGTTGCGGATGGTGCCGTTCGGGCTCTTCCACATCTGCTTGAGGCCGAATTCTTCGACGCGCGCCTCGTCGGGCGTGATCGTCGCACACTTGACGCCGACGCCGTGCTTCTGGATCGCGTGGGCCGCATCGATGGTCACCTGGTCGCCGGTGGCATCCCGATTTTCGATCCCGAGGTCGTAGTACTCGAGGTTCACGTCGAGGTACGGGTGGATCAGCGTGTCCTTGATCTTGTGCCAGATGATGCGGGTCATCTCGTCGCCATCGAGCTCGACGACGGTGCCTTCTACCTTGATCTTGGACAAGCGGAACTCCTTAGTCTGTGGGCCGTGAACAGCATACCCGCTCGTAGAAGTATCTTGATGTCAAGATATCTTGGCGCTTGCCGGACGCAGCGGTTAGCCTGTGGACATGGCCGAACTGCGACTAGAAGAACTGTCCGCGAAGACGATCGTCGCGGCCAACG
This sequence comes from Rhodoglobus sp., assembly GCA_025464445.1. Lineage (GTDB taxonomy): Bacteria > Actinomycetota > Actinomycetes > Actinomycetales > Microbacteriaceae > Rhodoglobus. The sequence goes on from JAODLY010000034.1 coordinate 77,782, forward strand.
GCCTCACCCTGCGGCGCGGCCAGGAGCAGTTCGTGACGCCGCCCTCATACGCCATCGCGGACAGTTTCATCAACCCGGTGACCTCCTGGCCACGCGTCGTGCTTGACGGCGACAAGGTCGTCGGCTTCATCAGGGGCAACTTCGACCCGGAGGCGATCCAGGAGGAGTTTCGCAGCTGTGTCTGGCGTGTGACAGTCGCCGCGGATGCCCAGGGGCTGGGTGTGGGCAGGTTCGCGGTACTGGCACTCGCCGCGGAGGCGAAGAGCCGTGGATTCGAGCGCCTCACCGCCATCTGGGAGCCGGGCGATAACGGGCCCGAGGAGTTCTTCCTGCGCGTCGGCTTCACCATCGTCGGCCAGACCCAGTACGGGGAGAATCTCGGGGCGCTCAGTCTCTGACGAGCGGAGTCTGTAGTGCGCGAGCCCGCCCCCGACTTCATCTCGCAGGTGCTCGAGGTCGTGGCATCCATCCCGGAAGGCCGGGTCATGGCGTACGGCGATGTTGCCGCCGCGATCGGGTCGCGCGCCGCCCGCGCCGTCGGCACGGTGATGTCGCATTACGGGTCGGACTCGCCGTGGTGGCGGGTGGTGCGCGCCAGCGGGCATCCCCCCATCGACCACGAGACTCGCGCCCTGCAGTACTACCGCGCCGAGGGCACCCCGCTGAAGTGGAGCCGCGACGGCGGCTACCGCGTGGACCTCGCCGCGCGCTGGCGGCCGTAGCCGCGCCCGCCGCCTTCTTCCGAAATGACGGAGATTCGGGCATCCCGGGCTGCTCGACCAGCACTTTTCGCGCGGAACAGCCCTCTTCTCCGTCATTTCGGAAGGCGAGGCGCGTTGTGCACCGTTCCGGACGCGGCCGCCGCCCGCCTCGACGGGGACGCCACGCTCGGTGCATGGCATCGGTGTACTACGACGTGCAGCGCCGCGGAGGAATAGCGCGCACCTACGAATTGCTCCGCGACGGGCACACCTCGCACCGGTTGACCGCGGCGGTACGCGCCGGTGAGGTGGTCCGCGTGCGGCAGGGGCATTACGCCTGTCCCGAGCTGGGCGACGAGGAGACTCGCGCCGTACGTGTCGGTGGACGCCTCACCGGCGTCGCGGGTGCCCGGCGCCACGGCATCTGGACGCCGCCCCTTTCCCGCATCGACGTGTCGGTGCCGGCGGATGCCCGCGCGCTGCGCACCCCGACCGACGCGCGGTCCCGGCTCGCCGCACATCCCGACCCGGGCGTTCGCGTGAGCTGGACGGATCACGGCGCTCGAGGCACCCGTTCGGCCCTCGAAGTGCGTGAGTGTCTTCGGGATATCGTGCGAAGCCAGTCGGCGATCGTCGCCTTCGCGGTGCTCGAATCCGCCCTCCACCTCGGCCTCGTCACCCGGACGTCGCTGCGGCGGCTGGACCTGCCCCGCCGCCTGCGCGCGGCCGACCGCCTGAGCGAGAGTGGGGGTGAGTCCATGCTCAGATTCCGCCTGCTGGCGCAGCGGACCGCGTTTCGGCAGCAGGTGCAGATCCCGCGAGTCGGCCGCGTCGACTTCGTGGTCGGCCAGCGGCTCGTCATCGAAGTGGATGGCGCGGCGTTCCACACCGGTCGCGACGACTTCGAGGAGGACCGCAGGCGCGACGCCGTGCTCGCGGCCCTCGGCTACCTCGTGCTGCGGTTCAGCTACCGGCAGGTGGAGGGGCGCTGGCGCGAGGTATCCGCGGCCATCGGCGCGACGATCGCCCGCGGCGACCACCTGTGGTGAGCGCGCGCCACCGCGAACTCGGCGCTTCCGCGAACGCGGCCCTTCCGAAATGACGGAGATTCGGGGCATCCCGTAGAAAAAAATGCTGATGGGCAGGGATGACACGTCCGAATCTCCGTCATTTCGGAAGGCAGGGGCGGGCGGCCACGGAAGGCGGCGCGGGGCCGAGGGCGGACCGGCGCGCGGGCGGAGCCCCGCCCCGGTCAGGCGGCGTAGGCCGCGTCGAGGTCCGCGATGACGATCTTCTGCATCTGCATCATCGCCTGCCCGACACGACCGGCCTTCACCGGGTCGGGGTCGGTGAGGTAGCGCATCAGGGCGGTCGGCACTATCTGCCAGGACAGCCCGAACTTGTCCTTCAGCCATCCGCACTGCGACTCTTCGCCGCCGTCGGCGGTGAGGGCGTTCCAGTACCTGTCGACCTCCTCCTGGGTCTCCACGGAGACCAGGAACGAGATCGCCTCGGTGAACGTGAAGGCGGGGCCGCCGTTGAGGACGATGAACTTCTGCCCGGCGAGTTCGAAGCTCGCGTTCATGAGGGTGCCCGCCGGAACGGGACCGCCCTCCGGCCAGCGCGCCTCGTCGGTGGTCTTCGCGTCCGGGAAGATGCGGGAGTAGAACTCGATTGCCTCCTCGGCGTTGTTGTCGAACCAGAGGTATGGGGTGATGGTTGTCATTGTTGTGCTCCTTTCACCGATGAGTCGGAACCGGCAGCCGATTCTCTACACACGTCTACACCAACGAGTCGCGCCAGGCCGCATGCAATTGGGCGAACCGCCCCGTGCCGGCGATGAGGTCGCGGGGCGTGCCGTCTTCGACGATCCTGCCGTGCTCCATCACGAGCACCCTGTCGGCGATCGCCACCGTCGAGAGGCGGTGGGCGATAATCACCGCTGTGCGGTCGGAGAGCAGCGTCTGCAGGCCCTCCTGCACGAGCCGCTCCGAGGGGATGTCGAGCGACGCCGTCGCCTCGTCGAGGATGAGCACGACGGGGTCGGCGATGAACGCGCGCGCGAACGAGAGCAGTTGCCGCTGGCCCGCAGAGACCCGTCCGCCGCGCTTGTTCACGTCGGTGTCGTACCCGGCGGGCAGTGACTCGATGAACTCGTGAGCGCCGACCGCCCTGGCCGCACGCACGATCTCTTCGCGCGTGGCATCCGGTTTGCCGAGGGCGATGTTGTCTGCAACGGTCCCAGAGAACAGATACGCCTCCTGGGTCACCATGACTATCGCGCGGCGCAGATCTTTGGGATGCAGCATCCTCAGGTCCACACCGTCGAGCGAAACGGTTCCCCGGCTCGGGTCGTAGAACCGCGAGATCAGCTTCGCGAGCGTCGACTTGCCGGCTCCCGTCGACCCGACGAGCGCGACCGTCTGGCCGGCCGGAAGGTCGAGGCTGAACTCGGGGAGCACTACACGATCCGTCTTGTACGCGAACTCCACGTGGTCGAACGTGACCCGGCCCTGTGCTTTGCGCAGGTCGATCGGCCTGGTGGGGTCGGGCACGCTCGGCTGCTCCTCGAGCACGCCCGAGATCTTCTCGAGCGCGGCGGCGGCCGACTGGTAGGAGTTGTAGAACATCGCCATCTCCTGGGCCGGCGCGAAGAACTGCCTCGCATAGAGGAGGGATGCCAGCAGCACGCCGATCGCGACCCCTCCCGTTGCCACCCTCAGGCCGCCGATCAGCAGGATGAGCGCGAGCGCGACGTTGCCGATGAGCACGAGTCCAGGGTCGAAGATGCCGAACAGCTGGATGGTGCGACCGTTGGTGTAGCGATAATCCTCGACGAGCCCGCCGAACTCCACCTCGTTGCGCTTCTCCTTGCGGAACGCCTTGACAGCACGGATGCCGGTCATCGTCTCGACGAACATCACGATCAGCCGGGCAGACGCCGTTCTCGTGTCACGGAAGTACAGCTGCGAGCGCACCTGGAACCAGCGGGTAAGAAACGCCAGTGGCACGAGTGAGCCGAGCAGCACGAGGCCGCTCGTCCAGTCCAGCGAGAACAGCGCGATCGCGATGAACAGCATGTAGAGCGCACCCTGGACCAACTGGTTGATGCCGGAGTCGAGCAACTCCCTGATCGCATCGAGGTCGCTCGTCTGGCGGGCGATGATGCGGCCGGAGGTGTAGCTCTCGTGGAACTCGAGGGACAACCGCTGGGTGTGGATGAATACCCGTTTGCGCAGGTCGAACAGGATCGCCTGGCTCACCCGGGCGGTCAGCACGGTGTACCACGCGATGAGTCCGGCTCCGATGACGCCGGTGACCAGGTACGCCACGACGGCGAGGCCGAGCGGCAGCCAGTCCTGCCTGACCAGGGCGGGCAGCCCGCTGTCGATGCCGTAGGCGATGAGCGCCGGGCCGACTACCTGCGCGGCGGTGCTCACGACGACCACGACCATGGTCAACACGACCATCGGACGCACCGGCCGGATCAACGATCCGAGCAGCCTGAGCGAACGCTGCCTGATCTGCCGACTCTCGACCTTCGAGTAGTCGTTGCGCTCTTCGCCTTCTACGCCCGTGACGCTCATGCGTTTGCCCTCTCGCGCTTTTCCTCGTCTTCGAGCGACGAGATGACGAAGCGATAGTGCTCGCTCGACACGAGCAGGTCGGAATGCCGCCCAACCGCGGTTATGCGCCCGGCTTCGAGCAGGGCGACGCGGTCGGCGAGCATGACGGTGGACGGCCGGTGCGCCACGATGAGCGCAGTTGTCGACGCGAGCACGCGGCGCAGGGCGGCTTCGACAAGTGCCTCAGTGTCGACGTCGAGTGCCGACAGGGGGTCATCGAGCACGAGCACCGATGGCTTCGCCGCCACGGCGCGCGCGAGGGCGAGCCGCTGTCGCTGTCCGCCCGAGAGCGACAGCCCTTCTTCGCCGACCTTCGTGTCGAGCCCGTCGGGCAGCTCATAGACGAAGGATGCCTGCGCGATGTCTATCGCCTCGGCGAGGTCGGCCTCAGAGGCATCCGGTCGGCCGAGCAGCACATTGTCGCGCACGCTCGCCGAGAACAGCGTGGCGTCTTCGAACGCCATCGCCAGGTGGGTGCGCAGCTCGTACAGTGTGAGGTCGCGCACGTCGACGCCGTCGACGGTGATCGACCCGCCCGTGACGTCGTAGAGCCGGGTAGTCAGCGCGGTGAGCGTGGACTTTCCCGAACCGGTGAGCCCGACGAGTGCCATCGTCTCCCCCGGCTCGATGGCGAGGTCGACCCCGTCGAGCAGGTCGGGCACGCGCTCCGGCGAGTCCTGGTAGCGGAAGTGCACGCCGTCGAAGGCAAGTCGCCCGAGCGGGGCGGCAATCGTCTTCGGCTTCACCGGGTCGACGATGTCGTTGGGCGTGTCCATGACCTCGAAGAACCTGTCGGCCGCCGTGCGCGTGTCGAACGTCATCGAGAGCAGGAAGCCGATGGATTCCACCGGCCAGCGCAGCACGGTCGCTGTGGCGAAGAACGCCACGAGCTCACCGACGCTGAGTTGCCCGGCCACGGCAAGCCAGACACCGCCGAGGAGGCACAGGGCGAATGTGACATCCGGAACCAGCAGCAGCCAGAGCCAGATGCCCGCGATCGCGCGCGCCTTCTCGATCTCGGTGCCGCGCAGCTGTTCGGCCTGCACGGCGAAGTTCTTGAGTGCATGGCTGCCCCGGCCGAACGCCTTGAGCACCCGGATGCCGTGCACGGACTCTTCGACGGTTGTCGCGAGATCGCCCGCCTGGTCCTGGCTCCTGCGGGCGACTATCGAGTACTTGTTCTCGAAGAGGTACCCGTAGATCCAGAGCGGGATCGAGCACACGATGAACAACACACCGAGGATCCAGGAGATATTGAGCAGGAAGAAGAAGCCGATCGCGATGGTCACGACGTTGACCACGAGAAGGACGAGGCCGAACGAGATCCAGCGCCTGATGAGGTTGAGGTCGCTGATCGCGCGCGAAAGCAGCTGGCCACTCGGCCAACGGTCGTGGAAGCTCACGGGCAGGTTCTGCAACCGCAGGTAAAGCCCATTGCGAAGGCGCGCCTCGACATGGGTGCCCGGGGTGAGCACGAACGTGCGTCGCAGGTAGACCATGAGTGCCTCGAGGATGCCCAGGCCGAGCACCATCGCGAACGCCGGCCAGATCTGGGCGGAGTCACCCGACTTGAGCGGACCGTCGACGAGGTTCCTGAGCACCTGCGGGATCAGGAGCGCCACGATGCCCGCGAACAGGGCTGCGACCATGCCGAGGTAGATCCTGGGCATTGCGGGCTTCGCATACGGATATAGCCGGAGGATCGCGCCAAAAGTGCCGCCGCGTTTTGCGACTGCTGGGGGAACTGCTGAAGACATGAATGTCCCTAAATGCGGGAGGACGCCTCGGCGCCCGGAGTCTGGATTTGGTCTGGTACGGGCGTCGAACGCCCTCGAAATGCCGGTGGTACTTGTCGCGCTACGGGAGCGGGGCGAGTCGCGGGGCCTTGGCACCGAAGACAGCGCCCATGGTCGCGATCGTGCGCGCCGTGGCGACTACTGTCTCTGTCATGATGCTCTCCCCTGGCCTGGTGCCGTGCTTGGTGGTGGTGTACTCGGGGCCGATTGACGGGCCCGGGCAGCCTTCCAGACTAGGCCAGTATCGGGTCGCAGGGCAAGGATTGGCGCAAGATCGGCGGGCGATTCCGCCGTTGCCTACCTGATGCGCACGGACAGGCAGGTGACGCAGCCCTCGAGCTTCTCGAACTCGCTCACGTCGACGGTGACGACACGGTAGCCGAGGCTCTCAACGAGCTTTACCGACTTCGGAACGGATGCCGCCATGAGCACGGTGTCCGCCGAGAGCACGACTACTGCCGCGCCGGGCTCCGGCATCGCCAGGAAGCGCTCGAACGCCGTGGGGCTCTCTACCGCCTTGGTGAAACCGATGACCGTGCCGTCGGGCAGCGCGGTGACGGCGCTCTTGAGGTGCAGTGCCTTGGTTACCGGTACTGCGACCACCGAATAGCCCAGCGGCGCCAGGATGGCCCGCAGCTGGCTGATGCCCTCCGCGTTGGTCCGCGTGCTGCGGCCGACATAGACAGTGCTGCCGACCTCGAGCACGTCTCCGCCGTCGAGTGTTCCGGGAAGCGCGATCTCGTGGATCTTCAGGCCGAGGGTCTTCGCGGTGGCGCGCACGGCATCCGTCTCGCCACGTCGGCTCTCCGCGCCCGGGCTCGTGACGATTCCGACGCCGCCGAAAACGACGAGGGCGTCCTCGACGAACACGGAGTCCGGCAGGTCATCTGCCGTCGGCACTTCGACGATCTCGAAACCGGCGGTTTCGAGAGCCTCGACGTACGCGTCCCACTGCCCGTCCGCGAGATCGGCGTCGATGGTCGAGCGCTCGATGTGGGTCACCTGCCCGGCCTGCAGGTTCGAGGATGGCTGGCGCACGAGCGCGATCGGCTTGCTCGCGTGAGAGAACCGGTTCCACCTCGCCCAGATCGGACGGCCCACGAACACGGCGATGAGAGCCGAGGCGACGATGACTATGAGGTTGTTGCCGACAAGGGTGCCGAGCACGGCCCCGACGACGTCAGGGCCGAACGCAGTGCCCTTGGACACCACGCCGTAGATCGTGCCCAGGAATGCCGCGAGGATGCCGCCGACAAGCCCGGCGCCGAGTGCCGCGTACCAGGTGCGCATGGCCCCGAGCGCCGCCGCGACGGTCACCAGCACGAACAGCACGAGGCTCACCGGCAGGAAGAAATCGCTGATCGGCACGATGTTCGCCGACGAGGCGCCGTTGGCGGTGAAGAACACGAGCACCACGGCCACATGGGTCGTCACCGCAACGACAAAACCGGTGACGAGGGATGCCGCGGCGCGGCGTCCGAGGGAGAGCGGACGAGTGGAGGGCGCTATGGGCATTGTCACAACCTATCGAGGGGGAGCTATGAAGTAGCTGTCAGTGGAAGAAGTGCCGCTCGCCGGTGAAGTACATCGTCACCCCGGCGTTTTGCGCGGCGAGGATGACCTCGTCGTCGCGGATCGACCCGCCCGGCTGCACTATGGCCCGCACGCCCGCGGCGATGAGGATCTCGGCGCCGTCGGCGAAGGGGAAGAACGCGTCGCTCGCGGCGACGGAGCCGGCCGCGCGCTCCCCCGCGCGGGTGACGGCCAGCTGGCAGGAGTCGACCCGGTTCACCTGTCCCATGCCCACCCCGACCGACGCACCGTCGTGTGCGAGCAGGATGGCGTTGGATTTCACCGAACGCACGGCGCGCCAGGCGAATTCGAGGTCGGCCCGTGTCGGGGCGTCCGCCTCTTCGCCGGCGACGAGGGTCCAGGCATCCGAGCTGAAGCCCGCGTAGGTGTCGGCGGTCTGGATCAGGGCACCGCCGGAGACCTGCCTGAACTCCTCGGCCGCACGACGGTAGCCGGACGGCAGTTTGAGCAGGCGCAGGTTCTTCTTCGACTGCAGGATCGCCAGCGCGTCCGGGTCGAAGTCGGGCGCGACGATGACCTCGGTGAAGATGTCGCGGATCGACTCCGCCGCGGCGCGGGTGATCGGGCGGTTGGCCGCGATCACTCCGCCGTATGCCGAGACCGGGTCACAGGCGTTGGCGCGCTCGTGGGCAGAGGCGATCGGATCGCCCGCTCCGCGGGACACGGCGATTCCGCACGGGTTCGCGTGCTTGATGATGGCCACAGCCGGCTCGTCGAAATCGTAGGCGGCGCGCAGGGCGGCGTCGGCATCCACGTAGTTGTTGTACGACATCTCCTTGCCGTTCAGTTGCGTCGCCTGGGCGATTCCCGTGCCGTCGGCCTCGACGTAGAGCGCGGCAGACTGGTGCGCGTTCTCGCCGTAACGCAGAGGGGTCTTGAGGTGCACCTCGTAGGCGACGGTGTCCGCGAAGTCTTCGGAGAGCGGGTTCTCGGCACGCACGCCGATATTGTCCGCGAACCACTCGGCGACGGCCTTGTCGTACGCCGCTGTGTGCGCGAACGCCTCCCCCGCGAGGCGCTGGCGCTGGGCCAGGGTCGTGCCGCCGAGCTTGAGCGCCTTGAGCACCTGCGCATATCCGGAGGGGGATGTCACGATCGCCACGTTCGCGTGGTTCTTCGCGGCGGCGCGCACGAGCGCCGGTCCGCCGATGTCGATCTGCTCGATCACGTCATCCGGCGCTGCCCCCGGAAGGGCCGTCTCGACGAAGGGATAGAGGTTCGACACCACGAGCTCGAAAGGCTTGATGCCGAGTGCCTCGAGTTCGGCCTCGTGCGCTTCGAGCCGGAGGTCGGCGAGCAGGCCGGCGTGGATCGCGGGGTGCAGGGTGCGCACCCGCCCGTCGAGCGATTCGGGGAAGCCGGTGACGGCGGCGACCTCGGTGACGGCCAGGCCGGCATCCGCAATCGTCTTCGCTGTCGACCCTGTTGAGACGATCTCGACCCCGGCTTCGACGAGCGCCTTGGCGAGGTCGACGAGCCCGGTCTTGTCACTCACCGAGATGAGCGCCCGATGGATCGGGATGGCATCCCTGCTGCGGTAGTCGGCGGGGTCGTGAGTAGGGCCGCTCATGATCGCGCGAGCTCCTTAAGGTCGATTTGCGAATTGGCGATATCGAGGATCGCCTGGATGAGCAGGCGCCGCTCGACTGGCTTGATGCGCTCGTGAAGCCGCTCTTCGGTGTCCCCGGGCAGCACGGGGATGCGCTCCTGCGAGATGATCGGCCCGCTGTCGACACCGTTGTCAACGACGATGACGCTCGCGCCGGTCTGGGTGGCCCCGGCGGCAAGCGCGTCCCGCACGGCGTGGGCACCCGGAAATTCCGGGAGGTAGGCGGGATGCGTGTTGATGAGGTTCGGCGAGAGGGCTGCGACAACCCGCGGCGGCAGCAGCTTCATGAATCCGCTCAGCACGACGAGGTCGGGGCTCCAGGCGAGCACCTGTTCCAGGATCGAGTCGCCCCACGCCTCACGATCCGGGAAGTTCGTCATGGCCACGGAGAATGTCGGGATGCCGAACTCCTCGGCGTGCTCGAACCCGTCGGCATCGCGATCGGCCCCGACCGCGACGACCCGTGCCGGGAACTCCGCGTCCTCGGACGCCTCGAGAAGCGCCCTGAGATTGGACCCGCCCCCCGAGATCAGGACAACGAGTGAAAGCACCCGCACAGCCTACCGCGACGCCTTCGCGCGCCTCACTGTCGTGAGCAGGCCGATGGTGGCCGCAACCCCGAGTTCGATGGCGGCGGCAACCCCGACAGCCCACGGGTTCGGGCCGACATCGGCGAGGCGCCCCGGCCCAGCAGCCCCCGCCGAGAACCAGGCGAGGAGCCCCAGGATGACGCCGCCCACGAGCCCAACGCCGAGGCCGGCGGCCACGAGCAGCGCGCCGCCCGCCTCACGCCGCAGCGCGGGGCCGAGGATCGCCCCGACGAGAAACCCCGCGACGACCGGCACGAGCAACCCGACGAATCCGAAGGCGAGCTGCCCGGGTGGTAGCGCACCGAGAATCGGGATGGCGGGTACTGGGCCGAGCTGGGTGCCCAGCGGGGAGACCGACGACCCCGTGCCGAGCGCGAAGCCGGGGCCGACAAGCCAGCTCGCCGTCCAGATCACGATATTGGGCAGCAACGCGATCTGCCCGAGCGTGACCGCGATGCCGCCGAGCAGCTCGCTGTGCAGGCTCTCGTAAAGCGAGATGACTTTGGCGTATGAGGCGACGATGAGCGCCGCGGTGGCGAGGGAGGCGAGAGTGATGATCCCGGCTGCCGCCGCGGCACCGCCGCGCAGCGCAGCAACCAGGGTGGCGCGCGCGTCTGGCCGCCAGTCGCGGGTCGGATCGCGGAAACTGCCCGGCGCGGCATCCTGGCCCGCCTGCGTGCGTCGCACACCGATGACCAGCCCGATCGCGAATACGGCAGTGGGCAGCACGGTGCCCTGCCACAGCGAAGGGCTAGCGTCGGGATGCCGCGACGTGAACGTCACAGCGAACGACGCGAGCCCAAACGCGCCGAGCGAGGCCAGCTCACCGAGCGCCCGATGCCTGGTCTCGGCCAGGCGCCTGCCGGCGCGCACGCCCAGCACAACAGTCAGCAGGGCGAAGCCGAGCGCGGCGATGGTCAGGGTCACTGGCGCGCCCGCGTCCGGGATGCCGAGGCCGGCTGCCGTGGCCGGGTCGAGCACGAGGGTGATGTCCACCCCGTGCCCGACCAGCCACAGGTCGACGGAGGCGCGCCAGAACGCCGTCCAGTCGACGGCGAAGCCATACTGGGCGCCCCAGAGGATTGTCAGCGGCACGAGCGGGATGCCGATGCCGATCGCGATCACGAGCAGCGCCTCGAACGCCGCGAAGAGCGCCGTGAGCTGGCGGTTCACCTGGTGCCGTCCGCCATCAGTGGACGATGACGTTGAGCAGTATCAGCAATAGCCCGAACAGCGCGGTGCCGATGCCACCAAGGATCCGGATGGCGACCGGCCGCTTGCGTTGGGCGAACGCGTTGTAGCCCAGTGCCCCCAGTACGACAGTGGCCACCAGAAGTGCGAGATTGACCGCGTCGTCGGCTCCGACCAGGTGGGCTACCCCGAACAGCAGCGCGAGCGATGGCAGGATCGCGACGTACAGCATCCCCGAGGAATGGCCAAAGGATCGGCGCAAGGCACCGCCGAGGTTCGTCTCGGCACCGTGACCGGCGACAGTGCCCGCGAACACGTGGGCGCCCCAGAAGATCACGAGGGATGCCGCGGAGACCAGCAGCACCTCGAGCGCCGTCGAGTTCTCGTCCGAAACCCCGGCGACGAGCGCGGAATAGAGAATGAGGCCGTACACGGCGTCGGCGGTGACGAAGCGGTCTCGTACCCACTGCCGGAATCGCATGCTGCCAAGATACAGGCGGGGCGTATCAAGACCCGGGCAACTCCCCGAAGCCATCGGCAGCGAGCGTGCGAAGCGCCTCGACCGCGGCATGGGCCTCCGCTCCGGAACCGGAGATGCGGATGACATCGCCCTCCTTTGCCCCGAGCGACATGATGCCGATGAGACTTGCCGCGTTCACGGGGCCTTTGCCATTTGTCAGGTCTGAGATCGTCAGCTTCGCGTCGAAACCCACGAGCGCCTTGACGATGGCCGCCGCTGGGCGTGAATGCAGGCCATCCGGGTTCACCAGCCTCTCGTCGGCAGTCGCCTCGCCCGCCCCCGACACGACCACGGGGCCCCCGGGCACGGAGTGATCGAGCTGGCCACGCTTTGCGTCCATCGCGCCGTGGGCTTCCCGCTCGACCTCGTCGAGGCTGGCTCCGACGGCCGCGAGCACGACGGCGGCGATGATGCCCTCGACGAATGGAGCGTCACTGAGCCGTACCTCGCCGTGCGTCGAGGTGAATTCGAGGGCCATTGTCGCGCTCAGCACCGCCGAGCCGAGGTCCATGAACACGAGCACGCCGTCCGGGGAGGAGATCTCGTCGATCGCCGCCGCCACCTTCGTGGCATCCGTGCCGATGATGCCGTCGCCGGCCCCTGCAGCGATCGCGATCGGCGGCGGGTTGTCGCCGACCATCTCGAGTGCGAGCTCCACGGTCGCCTGGGCGAGCCGGGGGCTGTGGGACACCACGACTATCCCGATCACCGCTACCCCTTCGCGAGCGCGCCCGCGAGCGCCTCGAAGAGCAGCGCGGTGGACGTGGCACCCGGGTCGAGGTGACCCGCACTGCGCTCGCCGAGGTAGCTCGCGCGACCCTTGCGGGCGGTGAGCGGCTCTGTCGCGTCCCTGCCGGCCACTGCTGCCGTGAAGGCTGCGGATGACGCGGCCGCGAGATCATCGCCCGCCGCGAGACTCGCGTCAAACGCGTCGAGGGCTGGGGCCATCGCATCGAACATCGTCTTATCGCCGGCCTCCGCCTTACCCCTCGCCACGACTCCCTCGAGTCCGGCGCGCATGGCGGCGGACAGGGCTGTGCCGTCGAGGGCGGTCGCGGCCCCCGCGGTCATCCCGATGCGCAGGAAGAACGTGCCGTAGAGGGGACCGCTCGCGCCGCCGACGGATGTCACGAGGGTCATGCCCACGGACTTGAACAACTCGTCGACGGCGCCCGCGCCGCCAGCACCGATCTTCTCCATGACGGCATTCATTCCCCTCGTCATGTTCGACCCGTGGTCGGCGTCGCCGATGGCCGAGTCCAGCTCGGTCAGGTAGCTCTGCTGCTCGGTCACGAGGTCGCGGAATCTCGACAGCCAGTCGGTCAGCTGGTCGAGGGATGCGGTGCCTGCTGTCATCTCTTTAGCTCCTGCGTCTCTCAAATACCCCAGCGAAGCCCGGCGGTGTTGACCGGGGCGTCCCAGAGCTTCAGGAACTCATCATCCGCCTTCAGCAGGGTGACCGAGCACCCAGCCATGTCGAGGCTCGTGATGTAGTTGCCCACGAGGTTGCGGGCGATCTTCACGCCGGCCTTCTCGAGCAGCTTCGCCACTTCGCCGTACATGAGATACAGCTCGATGAGCGGGGTGCCGCCCATGCCGTTGAGCATTGCGATGACCGGACCCTTGGTGAAGTCCAGGTCGGCCAGGATGGGCTCGACAAGCTGCTGCGCGATCGACGCGGCACCGGCGAGCGGCACGCGGTGGCGACCGGGCTCGCCGTGGATGCCCACGCCGATCTCCATCATGTCGTCGGGGATCTCGAAAGTCGGCTTGCCGGCGGACGGCACCGTACAACTCGTGAGGGCCATGCCCATCGAGCGGCCAGCCGCATTGACACGCGTGGCGAGGTCGGTGACGGCCGCGAGGTCGCGCCCCTCCTCGGCTGCTGCACCCACGATCTTCTCGAGGAGCACCGTGACGCCGACGCCTCGTCGTCCCGCAGTCCAGGTGGAGTCCTCGACCGCGACGTCGTCGTTGGTGACGACGGATGCCACCTTGACGCCGGTCTCGGCCTCGGCCATCTCCGCCGCCATCTCGAAGTTCATCACGTCGCCCGTGTAGTTCTTCACGATGTGCAGCACCCCTGCGCCCGAGTCCGCGACCTTCGTGGCCTCCTGCATCTGGTCGGGGGTCGGGGAGGTGAAGACCTCGCCGGCGCAGGCGGCATCGAGCATGCCGAGCCCGACGAAGCCGCCGTGCAGCGGCTCGTGGCCGGAGCCGCCGCCCGAGATCAGGGCGACCTTGCCCTTCCTCGTCGGTGTGCCGCGGTAGATGATGCGATTGACGTGGTCGACCTTGAGTTCGGGATGCGCGGCAGCCACCCCGTTCAGGGCGTCGGCGAGCACCGCCTCCGGTGCGTTGATGAGTTTCTTCATTACCTGGCCTTCTCTTCCGTGAGTGCCTCAGTGAGGGTGGTCTTGTCGGCTTCGGTCCTGGAGATCAGGCCGAAGACCAGCGCGGCTGCAATACCGGCAGCCAACTCCGCGACGACGTAGACCCACCACTGTTCCCAGTGCACCTGCCCGCCGAGGATGGATTGCACGATCATCGGGCCGGTCGTGCGTGCCGGGTTGATTGACGCGCCCGTGGTCGGGGCCACCGGGATGATCGCGGCGAAGACGACGAAGCCGATGACCAGTCCGGCGAAGCCCGGGCTCGCCTTGCGGTGGATGACGCCGAACACCGTGAACACGAGGATGAACGTGCCGACGAACTCGGCGATGAGCGCCGTGTAGATCGGAGTGGCCGCACCGTACGAGGCGATGCCGAGGCCGACCTCGCTGGCCTTCGGGCCGAGCACGCCGACTATCGCGAACGACCCGAGGATCGCTCCGAGCACCTGCGCGATGAGGTAGCCGGGAACCTGCCGCCAGGGGAACTTGCCAGAGACGGCGAGACCGATGGTCACGGCCGGGTTGATGTGGTTACCCGAGATGTACCCGAAGATGTAGACGGTCGCGATCACGACGGTGCCGAAGGCCAGCGAGATGAACCCGAGGCTGGCCATCGTGAACGGGGCATCCCCGTTGACGATGAGGGTTGCCGGCACCGACCCGACGCCGATGAAGACGAGGAAGGCCGTGCCGATGAATTCCGCAGCGAGCTTCTGCCACTGCTTGTTCTCATCCATGTGTTCTCCTTTGAACGGGGGGATATCGATGCGGCGTGACGTCGCTGGCATCCGATTCTCTGGAATGTCATTCGATAATGTCGAATATGCTGCGTAGATCCCCCCGTTGTCAAGAGCGTGGCCGAATGTAAATCGGCCAGGACACCCCATAATGAGAAAACACGAGCAGAGGGACGCCGGTGATCCAGTCGATCGATAGGGCGGCGAAGGTGCTGTCCTCACTGCAGGGCGCGCGCCACCTCGGAATCACCGAACTCGCTGCGGCCCTCGAACTGCCGCCCTCGACGGTGCACGGGATCGTCAAATCGCTGCAGTCGCACGGCCTCGTGGCCAAGGAGCCGAGCGGCAGCAGGTACATGCTCGGGCCGGCCCTGCTCAAGCTCTCCAACGTGTACCTCGACACGCTCGACGTGCGCGCACGGGCGATGCGCTGGACCCGTGAACTCGCGCGGCGAACCGGCCTCGCCACCCGCCTGGGCGCGGAGCTGTTCGATGAGGTCATCATCATCCATCACAACCGGCGACCCGACGGCAGCGAGCAGATGCCGGAGACCGGCTTGTCGATACCGGCTCACGCCTCCGCAATGGGCAAGGTGCTGCTCGCCTATAACCCGAGCGCCGCCGACGATCTCTTCTCCCGGCCGCTGCGCAGCCTTACCGGCGACACGATCACCGACCCCGCCGAACTCGCCATCCAGTTCGCCCAGATCGCCGAGCGCGGCATCGCGACCGAGGAGGATGAGGCGGTGCTCGGCGAGTCATCCATCGCCGCACCCGTCGTCGACCGCAGCGGCAGCGTGATCGCCGCGGTCGCGGTCGTGCTGCCCTCCAGCGAATGGCCTCCCGAAGACAACGTGCTCAACGACCTTCGCGAGACTGCACGCAATATCTCGCGCGAACTCGGCGCGACGGCGTGGCCGCCACCGGTATCCCCGTCACAGCGCGAGGAATAGGTCAGCACATCGGGTCGGAGGCGGGAACCGTGCCCTTCACGAAGTAGTTGTCGACGGCGTCATCCACGCAGGTGTTGCCCTGGTTGTATGCGGTGTGCCCTTCGCCCTTGTGGGTGATGAGCACGCCGCTGGAGAGCTGACTGGCGAGCGACTGTGCCCAGGCGAGCGGTGTGGCAGGGTCGTTCGTCGTGCCGATCACGAGGATGGGCGCGGCGCCGGCCGCATCGAAGACTGTCGGCAGGGTGGCCTTGGGCACCGGCCAGTTGTTGCAGGCGGTGTCGAGCACCGCATAGTCGTCGTAGGCGAAGTACTTGCCGAGGATGGGGGCCGTGGCGTCGATCTCCGCGATGCCGTCGAGGGTCGAGCGCGGGTCATCCACGAAGTCCCCGTCGAGGCAGTTGACAGCCGTGTAGACCTCGAACGAGTTGCCCGAATACGAGCCGTCGGGGTTGCGCGAGTTGTAGTAGTCGGCGTTGATGAACACCTCGGAGGGGTCGCCCTGCCGCAAGGCGTTGAACATGGATGTCTCGTCCGGCCAGTAGTCCTGCGAGTAGAGGTTCTCGCCGATGGCGGTGCCGAGAGTCGCGGAGTCGAGCACCCGGCCGTCGGAGTTCACGAGCCGCTTGGCGTCGACGGTGTCGAGCACCCCGCGCGCCTGCGCGAGCGCCTCGTCTACCGAGCCGGTGAACGGGCACTCCGGCTGCTGCAGGCAGTACGCCATGTATGCCCGGAACGCGCCGTCGAAACCGGCCATCTGCACCTTGAGCTCATCGAGCGCGCTCAGCTTCGGGTCGAGCGCACCATCGAGCACGAGGCGGCCGACGTTCTGCGGGAAGAGCTCCGCGTAGACGGTGCCGAGGAACGTGCCGTACGAGTACCCGAGATAGTTGAGCTTCGCGTCGCCAAGCAGGGCGCGGATGAGGTCCATGTCTTTCGCTGTGCTCACGCTGTCCACGTGGGCAAGCAGCTCACCGGTGTTCTTCTCGCACGCCGCGGCGAACGCCTTCTCCTCGACTGTCAGCTCGTCGAGCCACCCCTGCGTGTCGTACGCGTCGGCGAAGGTGCCGTACAGCGTCTTGTCCGTTGCGATCGGATCGGTGTAGCACGTCACCGGTGTCGACTGCCCGACCCCGCGCGGGTCCCAGCCCACGACGTCGTAGTTGTCCGCAACGGTGCTCGAGACGGCGTAGCTCAGGCCTTGAGAGACGAAGTCGAATCCGGATCCGCCCGGGCCTCCTGGGTTTACCAGGAGCGAGCCGAGCGATGTGCCTGTGGCCTTGTGGCGCACTACAGCCAGGTCGATCGTGCCGTCGGCCGGGGCATCCCAGTTCACCGGCGCCTTGACAGTCGTGCACTGCATGCCGTCAGCGCAGTCGTGCCACGCCAGCGACTGGCCGTATGCCTCTTCGAGACCCGCGGGCGCGTTCGTCGCGCCGGGGCGGCCGACCGGGGTCGAAGGGAACAGCGTGCAACCCGACAGCACGATAAGCACTGCGGATGCCGCGGCGGCGAGTACGACGGAACGGCGAGGATTCATCGGCATGCCCAGCAGACTACAGTGCCGCGGATTACAGGGACGCGAGCACCTCGCGCATGAGCGCCGCGGTCTCGCTCGGCGTCTTGCCGACCTTCACGCCAGCGGCCTCGAGCGCTTCTTTCTTGCCCTGCGCCGTGCCAGCCCCCGCCGACACGATCGCGCCGGCGTGGCCCATCGTCTTGCCTTCGGGAGCGGTGAAGCCCGCGACGTACGCGACCACCGGCTTGGTGAGATTCGCCTTGATGTAGTCGGCCGCGCGCTCTTCGGCGTCGCCACCGATCTCGCCGATCATGACGATCGCCTTGGTCTCCGGGTCCGCCTCGAACGCGGCGAGCGCGTCGATGTGGGTGGTGCCGATGATCGGGTCGCCGCCGATACCGATCGCCGTAGAGAAGCCGAGGTCACGCAGCTCGTACATCATCTGGTAGGTCAGGGTGCCCGACTTGGAGACGAGGCCGATCGGGCCCTTGCCGGTGATGGTGGCCGGGGTGATGCCGACGAGCGACTCGCCCGGCGTGATGATGCCGGGGCAGTTCGGGCCGATGATGCGGGTCTTGTTTCCCTTCGCCTTGGCGAGGGCCCAGAACTCCGCTGAGTCCTGCACCGGGATGCCCTCGGTGATCACGACGACCAGCGGGATGCCGGCCTCGATGGCCTCGACCACGGCATCCTTGGCGAAAGCCGGCGGCACGAACACTATCGAGGTGTCAGCGCCGGTCTCGGCAATCGCCTCGGCGACTGTGCCGAACACCGGCAGCGTGACCCCGCCGTCGTGCTCGACGGTCGTGCCAGCCTTGCGCGCGTTGACGCCGCCGACGACCTTGGTGCCGGCCTTGAGCATGAGGGCCGTGTGCTTGGTGCCTTCGCCGCCCGTGATGCCCTGGACGATGACCCTGTTGTCCTTGTTGAGGAAGATCGACATGTCTGTGCTGCCCTTACTTACTTCGAAGCCAGTTCGGCGGCCTTGTCGGCGCCTTCGTCCATGGTGTCCGCCAGTGTCACGAGCGGGTTGTTCGCCGCACGCAGGATGGCGCGGCCCTCCTCGACCTTGTTGCCGTCGAGCCGCACGACGAGCGGTTTTGTCGCGGCATCCCCGAGGATCTCGAGCGCCTTCACTACCCCATTGGCCACGGCGTCGCATGCCGTAATGCCGCCGAAGACGTTGACGAATACGCTCTTCACCTGCGGGTCACCGAGGATCACGTCGAGCCCGGCCGCCATGACCTCAGCGGATGCCCCGCCGCCGATGTCCAGGAAGTTCGCCGGCTTCACGCCGCCGTGCCGCGCCCCCGCATAGCTGACCACGTCGAGGGTGGACATCACGAGTCCTGCGCCATTGCCGATGATCCCCACCTCCCCGTCGAGCTTCACGTAGTTGAGGTCGTGCGCCTTGGCCTTCGCCTCGAGTGGGTCGGCGGCATCCTTGTCTTCGAGCGCCTCGTGGTTCGGGTGCCGGAAGGCCGCGTTCTCGTCCAGGGTGACCTTGCCGTCGAGGGCCAGGACCTGGCCGTCTTCGGTGAGCACCAGCGGGTTGACCTCGACGAGCGTCGCATCCTCGCCCTTGTAGACGTCGTACAGCTTGACGATCACGGGCGCGACCTTGTCGGCGGTGTCCGCGTCGAAGCCACCGGCGATGGCGATGTCCCTGGCCTTCGCGAGGTCGATGCCACCGAGCGGGTCGACCTCCACCTTGGCGAGGGCCTCAGGGCGCTCGACGGCGAGCTCCTCGATCTCCATGCCGCCCTCGACACTGCACAGCGAGAGGTATGAGCGGTTTGCCCGGTCGAGCAGCACCGAGAAGTAGTACTCCTTCGCGATCCTCGCCCCCGCCGCCACCATGACGCGCTTGACGATGTGCCCCTTGATGTCGAGGCCGAGGATCGCCTCAGCGGCAGTCGCCGCGTCATCCGGGTTGTGCACGACCTTCACGCCGCCGGCCTTGCCGCGGCCGCCGGCTTTCACCTGCGCCTTGACGACGACCGTGCCGCCGATCTTCTCTGCGGCTGCCTTCGCCTCGGCCGGGGTGTCGGCGATGATGCCGGCAAGTACAGGCACTCCGTAGGATTCGAAAAGGTCCCGAGCCTGGTACTCGAAAAGGTCCACGTAACTCTCGCAATCGCGCGTCGGTTTGCTGTTCTGGGGGCCGCGGTCGCCCGTCGAGATAACTCGACGTCAAGACACTTGGGCCATCCGAAACTCTACTCGCTCGTTCTTGCGGGTTCGCCCGGGCGGTCCCGTCGCCCGGGTTAACTTCGCGCGATCTTTCGCCGGCGGCGGCAGCCGCGGCCCGTCGGCCGTTCGGCGCGCCCGCGGGCATCCCGTTCGCCTCCGGCCGTTCGACCCTCCAGGCCCCTTCCGAAATGACGGAGATTTGGGCTCGTGGTGCACGCTGACGGCTTCGTTGTCGGCCCAGGTGGGCAAATCTCCGTCATTTCGGAAGGCGGGCGCGGCATTTCGGAAGGGGCGGAAGCCGGGCGCGGCGTCGCGGGGAGGGCCTGCCCCGCGAGAATGGGAGCGTGCGCGCGACAACACCTTTGAGGATCGCGGATGTCTCGGCTGAGGCGATGCTGCTGGCCGGGGGTGCCCGCGCCATCCTGCTCCAACTTGCGAACCCCGCCGTCGGCCACGGCGTCGCCGAGCACAGCGACTTCGCGGACCGCCCCCTCGACCGCCTGCGCGGCACACTCACCTACCTGTACGTCATCGGTTTCGGCACGCCGGACGAGATCGCAAGGGTGGCCCGCGAGGTCGGTCGGGCCCACGCGCCCGTGCGATCGGAGACGTATGACGCGCGCGATCCCGGTTTGCAGCTCTGGGTTGCCGCGACCCTGTACGCCAGCGCAGTGCAGATGTACGAGCTCGTCTACGGGACCCTCGGCGAGACCGACGCGCAGGCCCTGCTCGATGACAGTGCCGCGGTCGCGACAACGCTTGGCGTTCCGCGCGCGTCGTGGCCGGCGACCCCCGCGGCATTCGCGGAGTACTGGCAGCGTTGCGAGCGCGGCCTGCGGGTGGACGACGTCGCCCGAGCGGTGGCGCTGGCGTTGCTGCATCCCCGGTCCGGCCCGTGGTGGTTCCGGCTCGCCATGCCCTCGGTGCGTGTCGTGACCGCCGGGCTGCTCAGCGCGCAACTGCGCGATGCGTACGGCTTGCAACTCGACGAGAGACGGTTCGGCCGCTTCGTGTGGTTTGCGCAGACCGTCTACCCGCGCCTGCCGCGGGTGATCAGGCATGCGCCGAAGCGGCACTACCTCAAGGTGTTCCGCTCCGGGGATATGGGATGACCCGCGCCATCGACAGGCTCGGGGGCGGCATGCCGGGCTGGGCCGCCGTGCTCATCGTCTACGCAGCATCCCGCATCGTGTCGACAGCGCTGCTGCTCGGGATGTTCCTGCTCGCCACGAACGAGGGCTGGACCTTTGCCAGCCACCGCGACAACCCCACGTTCTTCACGTTCTCCGGTTCGTGGGACAGCTCCTTCTACCGGGGGATTGCGTTACAGGGCTATCCGACGGAGCTTCCCGTCGACTCCCGCGGCAACGTCTTGCCGAATCCATGGGCGTTCCTGCCGGTCTTCCCGTGGGTCACCCGCGGGCTCATGGCGATCAGCGGGCTGGACTTCTACGTCGCGGGCGTCATCGTGTCCACGGTCTTCGGGGCTGCGGCGGCCATCGTGCTGTACCGGCTGTTGCTGCTGCGCACGAACGAGCGCTCAGCCCTCTGGGCAGTGATCCTGTTCTGCTTCGGCCCCGTGTCGTTCATCCTGCAGACCGCATACGCCGAGAGCCTCTTCCTGTTCCTCATCTTCGCCAGCCTCCTGGCTCTCGTGGCCAGGCGCTATCTGGTCATGATCCCCGCCGGCGTGCTCGCCGCGTTCACCCGGCCGGGCGCGCTGGCCCTCGCGCTGGTGCTCGCCATCCACCTCATCGTGCGCATGCGTACGGGTCTTCTTCGTCGGGGGGAGGCGGCGACAATAGTGCTCGCCGGGCTTGTCATCGCCGCCGCCGGTCTTGCCTGGCCGGTCATCGCCGACCAGGTCACCGGCCACCCGAACGCATACCTGCAGACGGAGCTCTCCTGGTGGGTCGGCTTCGTCGGGCGCCAGCACTTCGCCCCGCTGACCCCGTGGTTCCTCATGGCCGGGCGCTACCTCGGCATCGCGGGGCTCTTACTCGTCGTCGCCGTTGTCGGGGGATACGCCTGGTGGTTGTCCCGCCGGGCCCTGCGCGGCCTCGGGCACGAGTTCGTGGCATGGGGGGCGAGCTACGGGCTCTACCTCTTCGCCGTCTTCCTGCCGCAGCAGAGCCTCTTCCGAATGCTGATGCCGCTCGCCCCCCTGCTCGGCGATCCGGCGTTCTCTCGTTCGGCGGCGGTGAGACGCACGTTGCTCGTTGTCGGGATCGTGCTGCAGGGCGCAGCCGTCGTGCTGCTGTGGTTCCTGGGCTACCCCTAGCGTTCAGACGGTGAAGAGCGTGGTGCCCGTGGCGATGTCGGCGCTCACGAGGGTGGCCTTCACCGTCTGCCCGGCCTCAACCGTGCCCTCGATGGTCGCCGTGACCACAGGGTCGGTCAGCTGGATGACGCCCCCGCCCGCCTTCGCCGAGATCACCACGGCGTCGAAAACCTCACCGACCCGCGCCACGAGCAGCGCCGCCTCGATCGCGTCGACCGAGGCGTGCTCGAGCCGGGACGCCACCCCGTCCGAGCGGCTCATGATCTTCGGCAGCGTCGGCAGCGCGTCGCGGGCCCACGCCGGCACCGGCTTACCGGCGATGAGCGCCTCGCAGGTCACGAGCACGAAGCGGTCGACGAGCCGCCGAAGTGGGGCTGTCGCATGGGCATATGGCGCGGCGACGGCCGCCTGGACCGGATTCTCTGGCACCGAACCGTCGAAGGCCGTGTACCCGGCCCCGCGGAACAGCGACGCCGCGGCATGGATCGCGGCCAAGCCCCGGGAATCGTTGCGGTCGAGCCCCCGCAGGTACTCGCCGTACGCCATCTCGCGTGGCCACGGCACCCCCAGGGCCGCGACCTGGTTCCTGAACCGTTCGAGGGTGTCCGGCCAGGGCGCGGGCATCGTGCGCAGGATGCCGACGCCGCCATCCATCATGATCTTCGCGGCGGCCATGCCGGTCATGAGCGAGACCTGGGCGTTCCAGTCCTCCACCGGCAGGGGGCTGCGCCGCACGAGCCTGTACTGGCCGTTCTCGAAGACGACCTCCTCGTCGGGCCGGTTGAGGCTCGCCCCGCCGCGCTCCCGTTCGAGCACTATGCGCTTGAGACCCACCTCCCTGAGCAGCTGCAGTGATTCGTCCGCCGAGCCGGAGTCGAGCTGCGCCTGCACCTGGGCATAGGTGTACTGGTGGCGGCTGCGGATGCGCGCCCGCACGAGGGTCGTCGCTGTGACGTTCGCCGCGGCATCCAGGTCGAATGTCCACACGAACGCGCCGCGCAGCTGGCCCTCGAGCAGTGACGCCGCGTGCTCGCTGATGGCGACGGGATGCAGCGGCACGCGGCCATCCGGCGCGTACATCGTCTGGCCGCGCAACCTCGCCTCCTCATCGATTGCGCCGCCCGGCGGCACGAAGCTCGGAACATCGGCTATCGCATAGCGGACGCGATATCCGTCCCCCAGCCGCTCCAGCTGCAGGGCCTGGTCGAGGTCGGTCGAGCCGGCGGGGTCGATCGTGACGAAGTCGATGTCGGTGGCATCCGCGTCGGGCAGCACGGCCGTCTCGATCGAACGCCGGGCCTCGTTCTCGACCTGCCCCGGGAAGTGCTCGGCAAGACCCAGGTCATCGCGGATGCCCTGCAACGTCGTCGCGAGCAGGTCTGTGGGCCGTGTGACCCGGGGAACGACGACGCGTTCGCGCAGGTCGGGGTCAGATCTTTTCAATTGGCGCAATCTTGATGAGAAGCCGTTTGCGGCCCGCGACGTCGAACTGCACCTCTGCGACCCGCCTGGGCCCCTCGCCAGTGACTGCCGTCACGCTGCCCTCGCCGAAGTCGGCGTGCCGGATGCGCCCGCCGACCTCGAGCGTGAGGTCGCCGTTGTCCCGCACGACGCCCGTCACGGCGCTCGTCCACTCCGTCTTCACCCGCGGGGGCGCCGGCGGGAGCGAGCCCGCATAGCTCTCGCGCATCGCGGGCGCCCTGGCGTTGAGCGCCCGGGACCCGGAGCGGAATCCTCCCCCACCGCCGGACTGCCGCCATTCGATGAGCCCGGCCGGGATCTCCTGCAGGTAGCGGCTCGGCAGCGACACGCTCACATCCCCGAAGCTGGCGCGGGATGCGGCGAGCGAAAGGTAGAGGCGCTTCTTCGCGCGCGTGATGCCGACGTAGAACAGCCGCCGTTCCTCGGCCAGTCCGCCGGGCTCGTTCGACGACATGCGGTGCGGCAGCAGGTCCTCCTCGAGACCGGTGAGGAACACGGAGTCGTACTCGAGCCCCTTCGCGGTGTGCAGCGTCATGATCGACACAGTCCCGTCGCCGTCGTCGATCTCGTCGGCCGCAGCGAACAGAGCGATGCCGGTGAGGAAGTCGATGAGGGTACCCGCCGGGGTGATCGTGCGGAACTCCCTGGCCTGCGAGACGAGCTCTTCCAGGTTCTCTGCGCGGGCCGCATCCTGGGCGTCGCCACTCGACTTGAGCTGTGCGTGGTAGCCCGTCTTGTTCAGGATGTCGGTCAGGATGTCGTGCGGCGCCGCGGTGGCGGCGACTTTTCCCGCATCGTCGAGGATCGTGCCGAGCTCGATGATCGCCGCAGTCACCTTGGGCCCCATCCCCAGTTCGCCCGCGTCGAGCAGCGCCTCGCGCAGCGGCACCCCGACCCGGTCCGCGTATGCCTGCAGGCTCGCCTCCGTCGCCGGCCCGATGCCGCGCTTGGGCACGTTCATGATGCGGCGCAGGGCAAGGTCGTCGTCGGGGTTGGCCACCTGGATGAGGTAGGCCATCGCATCCTTGATCTCGGCCCGCTCGTAGAACCTCGTGCCGCCGGGGATGCGGTACGGGATGGCCGAGCGGATGAAGATCTCTTCGAGCGGCCGCGTCTGGGAGTTGGTGCGCACGAAGACCGCGACGTCGTTGAGGCTGAGGCCGGCCGAGCGCAACTTCTCGATCTCGTCGGCGACGAACTGGGCCTCGTCGTGTCCCGAATAGCCGGTGTACCCGATGATCTTGTCGCCAGCGCCCACGACGGTGAACAGGTTCTTAGCCTTGCGGTCGAAGTTGTTGGAGATCACGCCGTTTGCGGCGTCCAGGATGTTCTGGGTGGAGCGGTAGTTCTGCTCGAGAAGGATGACCTTCGAGTTGGGAAAGTCGCGTTCGAACTCGACGATGTTGCGGATGTCGGCGCCGCGGAACGCGTAGATCGACTGGTCGGAGTCGCCCACCACGGTCAGCGATGCCCCCGGGATGCCGCCGCTGCCGTCGAGCTTCATCAGGGTGCCCTCTGGCACGTACTCCGGCTTGACGGGCCTCACCAGTTCGCGGATGAGTGCGTACTGCGCGTGGTTCGTGTCCTGGAACTCGTCTACGAGCACGTACCGAAAGCGGCGCTGGTAGAGGGCGGCGACATCCGGGAAGGCCCTGAACAGGTAGACGGTCTCGGCGATGATGTCGTCGAAGTCGAGTGCGTTCGCCCTGCGCAGCGCGGCCGTGTACCTGCGGAAGATCTCGAGGAACCCGGACTCCTTCGGGTCGTCGACATTTGCCGAACGGGCGAAGGTCTCCGCGTCGGTGAGCTCGTTCTTGAGCTTCGAGATGCGACTGGATGCCCCTCCCGCGGTGAACCCGAGGGTGTCGGCATCCAGCTCCTTGATGATGCGCTTGAGCAGGGCACGGGAGTCCTGGGTGTCGTAGATCGTGAAGCTCTGTTTCATCCCCATGGACTCGGCCTGGCGCCGCAGGATGCGCACGCACGCCGAGTGGAATGTGGAGATCCACATGCCTTCCGACTGGTCCCCGACGAGGGCCCGCACCCGCTCGCGCATTTCGGCTGCGGCCTTGTTCGTGAACGTGATCGCGAGGATCTGGCTCGGCCAGGCTTCCCGCGCCTGCAGCAGCCCCGCAATGCGGCGGGTGAGCACGCTCGTCTTGCCAGACCCCGCCCCCGCCACGATGAGCAGCGACTGGCCCCTGTACTGCACTGCTTCGCGCTGCTGCGGGTTGAGCCCGGCGAGAAGCGCGTCGTCGAGCCGACCGCCGCGGGGAGGATCGGCCGGATCGGCCGGGTCAAGGATGAAGGTCATCGCCAGCCAATTCTACCGGCGACCCCCGATGCTACTGCGCGGTGAGCGCGGCCACGACGAGGTCGGGCTGGTCGGCGAACACCCCGTCGACCCCGGTGCCGATGATCGCGCGGAACTCCGCAAGCCAATCGCCGTAGTCGCCGGGGGACGAGCCTTTGCGATGTTGCCGCGCGAGAAACTCGTTCTCGGCCCGCAGCGTCCAGGTGAAGACACTGAGCCCTGCGGCATGCGCCCGCGCCACGAGTTCGCCGCCGGAGAGGATGAGCGGCTTGTCGACACTGATACCGTCGACGTCTTCCGCCAGCCGGGCCAGCCCATCGTCCGCGAGGTGCTCGGCGTAGCTCGGCGCGGCGGTGCCCAGCCGCGCCACGAGGTCTGCGGGAGCGCCGGATGCCTCGATGAGGAACACATATCGGCCGGGCACGCCGCGCCCACGAATCGCGCCGAGCACACCCTGCTCGAACGACTCCACTATGAGGTTCGTCGGCGTCGCCCAACCGCCGATCTCCGCCGCGAACAACGCGTCCAGTGGCAGCCCGATCGATTCGAAGTACGTAGCATGCTTGATCTCCGCGACCAGCGCCAGCTGCTTGCCCAGCCTCGCGCTCTCCGCGTCGACGATGGCGAGCAGGCCAGACAGGCGCAGGATGCCGTACATCCCGTCGAAGGTGGCCGCCGCCTGGCGGACGGCGGGCAGTCGCTCGGTCGCGCGCAGCGTGCTGAGCTCCGACCACGTGAAATCCTCCGTGAACCAGCCGGACAGGCTTGCGCCGTCGATGACCTTCGTGGTGCGCCGAGCGGCGAACTCTGGGCGGGACGCGACATCCGTTGTCCCGGAGATCTCGTTCTCGTGGCGGAGCACGAGCACCCCGTCTTTCGTCGCGACGATATCGGGCTCGACGGCGTCAGCTCCGAGCGCGAATGCGAGCTCGTAGGCAGCCCTGGTGTGCTCCGGCCGGTACCCGCTCGCCCCGCGGTGGCCGATGATGAGTGGTGCACGGCGCGTGTTCACGGGTCAAGGCTAAGGGTGGGCGCGCGCGCCGCTAACATTCGTCTATGTCCACGTGTGCGAGTTGCGGTGAGCAGCTGGAGTCGGATTGGAAGTTCTGCGTCTTCTGCGGAGCACCGGCTGTGCCTGGGGCGATTCGTCCGACGACAGTGGCAACACCGCGCGTGAACCGGCTGGCAATCCTCGCTCTCGTGCTCGCCTGTATCGGCGGCCCACTCGCGCTCGTGTTCGGGCATCTCGCGACCGCGCAGATCCGGCGCTCGGGCGAGCGCGGCCTCACGATCGCCCGCGTTGCCACAGTGCTCGGCTACGTGTGGCTGGCGGTGGTCATCGGGGTGCTGGTGTACCTCAATGTCCCGCACTGAAATGCCCCGCACCGGCGGGTCGACACTTGCGCAAGGCTGGCGTGAGCCGAGCTCCCTGCTGCCGCTGCACTGGGGCACCTACCGCGACCGCTACCTGTGGGGCCTCATCCTCATCGTCGGCGGGGCCATCCAGCTGCAGGGCTCGAACACCTGGACGCTGCCCCTGCTGCTCATCGGCACCGCCGCGCACGCGACCGGCTGGGCGATCATGCCGGCGCGGGGCTGGCGGCGGTTGCTGGCGGTCGCGCCGGCCACCGGCCAGATCTGGCTGCTGCTCACGGGCCCACAGTCGATGTGGACGCTCGTCGTGCCATACCTGTGCTGGCTCGTGGTGCGGCACCGCCCGGTGACCGCCTACCTGACGGTGCTTTTCCCGGTCGCGAACGGATTCATCATCCCCCAGTTGTTCAGCGAATACTCCGGGATGCCGCTGGCCCTCGTCATTTCGATGGCGGTGTTCGTCGGCTCGGCCTGGCTCGCTCGGCTCATTGCCCAGTCCGCCCGCGTGCCCGCCCTGCAATCCCACAGCGGCCTGAAGTAGATTTGTAGTCCCCTTCCGAAAGGACACCATGGCTCTCGCCAATCCGGCTTTCTCCCGCAACGCCGCGTTCAGCTCGCAGGGCGCAGTAGCCGCCGCGCAGAACGTGTCGGCCCAGCAACTCGATGAGCTCTACAACCGCGCGTCCGCGCCCGTCGAGGGCGAGTCGATGACCTTCGAGGACACCATCGCCAAGACGGTCGGGGCTTTCGCCCTGCTGCTCGTCGGTGCCGCAGTGGGCTGGCTCACCGCCGAGACACTTCCCTTCCTCTGGATCGGTGCCGCGATCGTCGGCCTCGTGCTCGGCCTCGTCAACAGCTTCAAGCGGGAGCCCTCCGCCCCGCTCATCCTCATCTATTCGGCAGTGCAGGGCGTGTTCGTCGGCGGCATCTCGGCCTTCTACGAGGCGATGTTCCCCGGGGTCGTCGTGCAGGCTGTCATCGCTTCGCTGGTCGTGGTCGGCGTAACGCTCGCGCTCTTCGCCAGTGGCAAGATCCGCGCGTCCAAGAAGGCCACCAAGATCTTCCTGATCGCGATGGTCGGCTACCTCGTGTTCTCGCTCGTCAACTTCGGACTCGTCGCGTTCGGGATCAACTCCGACCCGTACGGCTTGCGCGGCAGTGTCGAGATCTTCGGCATCCCGCTCGGCGTCATTCTCGGCGTCTTCGTCGTGATCCTCGCCGCATACTCCCTCGTGCTCGACTTCGACTTCATCCAACGCGGAGTGCAGAACAAGGCTCCCCGCAAGTACGGCTGGACGGGCGCGTTCGGCATCATGGTCACGATCATCTGGCTGTACCTGGAGATCCTGAGGATGCTGGCGATCGCCCGCCGCTGACCCGCTCAAAGCCCTCTCTGGTCACGGGCGACAAGAGGTTTCGGAGACTCGCGATCTCAAGGAGTCCCGCTCGGAGTTCCTTGAGATCGCGAGCGCGCGGAAGGTGTCGGCCCTGAGGGCGGCGGCGCTATTCCCACTCGATGGTGCCCGGCGGCTTCGACGTCACGTCGAGCACGACACGGTTAACGCCCGGCACCTCGTTGGTGATGCGGTTGCTGATCTTCGCGAGCACGTCGTAGGGCAGTCGTGTCCAGTCGGCGGTCATCGCGTCTTCTGACGACACCGGCCGCAGCACTATCGGATGCCCGTAGGTGCGCCCGTCACCCTGCACGCCTACCGAGCGCACGTCGGCCAGCAGCACGACAGGGCACTGCCAGATCTCGGTGTCGAGCCCCGCGGCGGTCAACTCAAAACGGGCGATCGCGTCGGCCTTGCGCAGCAGCTCGAGTCGTTCGCGGGTGACCTCGCCGACTATGCGGATGCCGAGCCCTGGGCCCGGGAACGGCTGGCGGGAGACGATGACCTCCGGCAGGCCCAACTCGCGGCCGATAGCCCTGACCTCGTCCTTGAACAGGGTGCGCAGCGGTTCGACGAGCTTGAACTGCAGGTCCTCCGGCAGTCCTCAGACGTTGTGGTGGCTCTTGATGTTGGCGGTGCCGGTGCCTCCGCCGGATTCGACGACATCCGGGTAGAGCGTGCCCTGCACGAGGAAGTCGATCGTCGACCCGTCGCCCTGCGCCTCCAGCACGAGCGCTTCCGCCGCGTTCTCGAAGCTGCGGATGAACTCGCGGCCGATGATCTTGCGCGTGGTCTCGGGGTCGGTCACGCCGGCGAGCGCGTCGAGGAACTGGTCGACGGCGTCGACGGTGACCAGGCGCACCCCTGTGGATGCCACGTAGTCCTCTTCGACCTGGCGGCGCTCATCCTGTCGCAACAGCCCGTGGTCGACGAATATGCAGACCAGCTGGTCGCCGACCGCCTTGTGCACGAGTGCCGCCGCGACCGCGGAATCGACGCCGCCGGACAGCCCGCAGATGACACGCGAGGTGCCGACCTGTTCGCGGATGCGGGCGACCTGCTCCTCGATGACGTTCGCGCTGTTCCAGTCAGCCGGGATGCCGGCCGCGGTGTGCAGGAAGTTCTCGAGCACGCGCTGCCCGAACTGGCTGTGCTTGACCTCCGGATGCCACTGCACGCCGTACAGGCGACGCTCATCCGACGCGAACGCTGCCACTGGGGTGGAGTCACTCGACGCGAGCACTGTGAACCCCGCGGGCGCCCTCGACACCGAGTCCCCGTGGCTCATCCACACCGTCTGCTCGGTCGGCTGCCCGGCGAGCAGCGACCCACCATCGCCGGTTACCGTCATGCCGGTCGCGCCGTACTCGCGCAGGCCGGTATTGGCGACATCGCCGCCGAGCTGCTGCGCCATCACCTGGAACCCGTAGCAGATGCCGAGCACCGGGATGCCAAGCTCGAGGATCGCGGGATCGAGCGTCGGCGAACCCGGCTCGTACACGCTCGAGGGGCCGCCGCTGAGCACGATGCCGGAAGGGTGCTTCGCGGCCACCTCCGCCGCGGTTATCGTGTGCGGAACGATCTCGCTGTACACGCTCGCCTCACGCACCCTGCGGGCGATGAGCTGCGCATACTGGGCGCCGAAGTCGACAACGAGCACCGGGTTTGCTTCGGTGTCCTTCGCGGCTTCGCTCACGCGGATACCTTCTCCGTCTGGAGGTGCGCGATGGCGGCAGCGGCTTCGCGAGGCACCCGGCGCTCGAGGAAAAACGACAGCAGCGGGATGATGCCGCCGAGCGCGATGAACAGGAAGCGCCCGAACGACCAGCGCACATACCGCCAGAGCAGGAAATCGCAGGCGAGGTACAGCACATACAGCCAGCCGTGCAGGATGAGGATCGTCGTGGAGAAGTCGACGCCGACGATCAACTCGCGCGGAGTGAGGGTGAGGAAGCCAAACGGGCCGCCCAGTTCGATGTCGACGCCGAGCCCGTAGCGCAGCACCATCATGGCCACCAGCAACAGCAGGAATGTGCCCGTGATGATCGACGAAACCTTGTAGACGGAGACCACCCGGCGGATCTTGGGAACGTCTGAAGGCCGGGGTCCTATGGGCATGCTCCTATTCTACGGTCGGCCCTTTCGCATCCTGCGCGGCCGCGGCCTCGGCCTCCCAGGCGTCTTTGACAAGGCGGTACCAGAGGAAGATCGCGAACCCGGCGAAGATCACCCATTCGATCGCGTAGAAGATATTGAGCAGATTGAGACTCACTTCGGTGCTGGGCGCGGGTGAGTCGATGAGGTCGAGCCCATCCACGACTTCGCGCGAGACCAGGTAGCCGCCGTAGACGCCGTGCGGCACGCTCCCCCAGGTGTTCAGGAGGTCTGCGACGGCCAGGCTGCTGTGCTTCCCGTGCTCGAAATCGGTCTCCTGGGCCGATTCGCTCGGCAGGTAGCGACCCGTGATGGCGGCGGCGGGCGGGTGCTGCTCGAGTGCCTGGATTGCGGATGCCGCGGCATCCGCAGTGGCGGCCCAGCCGAGCGCCACTGCGAGGCTCGCTCCGTCGGGCAGTACCGCGTGACCGACTACCCAGTAGCCCGGTGCCGCCAGGTTCACCCTGTCGGACAGCACGACGTAGTCCCCGGCCACGAACTGCGCGTCGACGCTCACGAGCTGCCCGGTCGCGATCGACAGCACGGGCGACTGCGGCTTGGCCACCGACTCGAGCGCCACGACGGTCTCGGTCTGCTGGTCGGGCACGACTGCGCTCTCGAAGCTGCGGGCCAGCTGCCACTGGCCGAGCGCGGCGAACCCAGCAGCAACGGCGAGCGCGAGGATGAGCGCGCCGATCCACCGCGGGCGCCGCGCGATCCGCCACAGGCTCGGGGTCGCGGCTGCCGCGGGGGCTGTGCGTTCTGCTGCCTCGCTCACTGCGCCCTGTCTCTCAATACTCTGGGTCACGCTTGCGGTCGGACAGTTCGTCCGACTGCTGGGCCGCCTGGTCCGCTACCGGATCGACCTCATCCGCCGGAACTGCCTCGAGGGCTGCGATCGGGTCGAACAGGCCGTCGTCGTCATCGTCGGCGTCGGTCTTCCTCGGCAGCTCGCCCGCCGTCGCGGCTTCCAGGAGGGCGATGCCCTCAGCACGCATCCTGTCACGCTCGGCTGTGGGGGCCTTCTTCTTCCTCGTGCGGAAGATCACGGCGCCCATGCGCTCCGAGTTCACCGCCAGGATGGGGCCGACGATCGCCATCGACAGCACGTAGAGCCCGGCGAACGGCGTGAGCCGTGCATCCAACCCCGCCCCGACCGCGAGGGTCGCGAGGATCAGCGCGAACTCGCCGCGGTTCTGCAGCATGGCGCTCGCGTTGAAACCTTCCGCCGGGGTGAGCTTGTTCTGCCACGCGATCAGCTGGCCGCCAAGGGTGTTCACGACGAGAGTGACGACGACGGCGACCGCGACCGGAAGGAGCACACCGCCGAACGTCGACACGTCGAGGGCGAGCCCGAAGTTGAGGAAGAAGAACGCACCGAACACGTCGCGAAGCGGCAGCGCGAACTGCTCGATGCGCCCGCGGAACCGGGTTGCCCCGAGCACGAGCCCGATCAGGAAGGCGCCGATCGCGTCGGAGACGCCGAGCAGCTGGCCGATGCCGCCGAAGGCGACGGCCAGGCCGAAGAACAGGATGGTGAAGAGCTCATCGTCCTTTGTCTGCACGAGTCGGGAGACCACTCGGCCACCCCAGCGCGCGATCACGAACATCAGAACGAGGAACGTGAACGAGATGGCGAGTTGGAAGACAATCGCCAGGACGTCTGTCTTGCCTCCTATGACCACGGAGACGATGGCGAGGTAGATCGCGATGAAGACGTCCTCGAGCACCATGATGCCCAGGATCGCCGGAGTCTCCCGGTTGGCCAGGCGGCGCAACTCGATGAGGAGCTTCGTGATGATCGCGCTTGAGGATGTCGCGGTCATGCCCGCGATGATCAGGGCTTCCCGGGTGCCCCAGCCGATCCACATCCCGAGCGCGAAGCCGACGGCGATGTTTATCAGGATGCGTGTGCCGCCGGAGACGAGCAGCGCGCCGATGTTGCCGTAGAACTCGTCCTGGTCGAACTCGAGGCCCAGGCTGAAGAGCAGGAGGATGAGGCCGAAGACGGCGACCAGCTCGACATCCGCCGACTGGAAGCTGAGCGGGAAGAAGTGCGAGTGCGGGCTCGCGATGAGCCCGACAAGCATGTAGATCGGAATCGCGGGCAGGCCGACGAGTTTTCCGACCCTGCCGAGCACATACGCAATGACGAAGAGGACGCCTAAGACAACGAGGTCTTCACCGACGTGCACGCTACCCGCCGGATGGTGTGTCGGCGGGAGCTTTGTGCATCTCACCGGTGCGGTAGAAGGCGAACGCCTTGGCGACCTTTTCCGGTGTGCCAGCGACCACGAGCGTGTCTCCGGGGAACACTGTGAAGTCATCCGCGGGTGCAGGATTCGCGGACTCGCCGCGCACGACTGCCACGACTGTCAGGCCGACGACGCCGCGGCTCGCGAGACTGCCGAGCTTCTGCCCGGCGATGAAGTCGTCGTAGTCGACGGTGAACCAGTCGATGGACAGGCCGGGGATCTCGTCGAGCCGCGAAAGCGACTCGGTGATCCTCGTGCCGCCGAGCAGTTCGGCGAGGGTGTGGGCCTCATCCTCATCGAGGCGAAGCGACACTTTGCTCGCGTCAGACCCGCCCTCCGCGTCCGCGAAGGTGATGAGGTCGCTGTGGCCGGAGCGGTGGGTGATGACACCGACCTTGCCGCCATCCTCGGTGACGAATGTGTGCAGCACGCCGACACCGGGGAGTTTCACTCTCCTGACATCGACCATGACCTGCTCCTTCTTCTCGCCTAAGACAATTCTACATTTGGGTACCCGTCCGATCCCTCGGCCGGGTTGCGCCTCGCGCGAACTTCCTGCGATGGTCCTAGCCGGCGCGATAGGGCGCGACGACGACCTCGACGCGCTGGAATTCCTTGAGGTCGGAGTAGCCCGTCGTCGCCATCGCCCTGCGCAGCGCCCCGATGAGGTTGACCCTGCCGTCAGCGACCGTCGACGGCCCGTACAGGATCTCGCTGAGCGGGGCGAGCGTGCCGACCTCGACACGGTTGCCGCGTGGCAGTTCGGCGTGGTGCGCCTCCGCACCCCAGTGCCAGCCGCCGCCGGGCGCCTCACTCGAACGAGCGAGGGTGCTGCCAAGCATGACGGCGTCGGCGCCCACCGAGATCGCCTTGACGATGTCCCCGCTCGTGCCGAGCCCGCCATCGGCGATCACGTGTACGTAGCGGCCGCCGGACTCGTCCATGTAATCGCGGCGAGCGCCCGCGACATCCGCGACCGCGGTCGCCATGGGGGCGTGGATGCCGAGGCTCGCCCTGGTCGTGGACGCCGCGCCGCCGCCGAAGCCGACGAGCACCCCCGCAGCGCCAGTGCGCATGAGATGGAGGGCTGCCGTATAGGTGGCGGCGCCGCCGACGATCACGGGCACGTCTAGTTCGTAGATGAACTTCTTGAGGTTGAGCGGTTCGACGGTCTTTGAGACGTGTTCGGCGCTGACCGTCGTGCCCCGGATAACGAACAGGTCGACGCCGGCGTCGACAACTGTCTTGTACAGCTCCTGGGTGCGCTGCGGGCTGAGGGCACCAGCCACGGGAACCCCGGCAGCGCGGATCTCGGCGATTCGCTGCGTGACGAGCTCCGGCTTCACCGGCTCCGCGTAGATCTCCTGCATGCGCCTGGTCGCGGTTTCCCCGGGCAGCGCACGGATTTCCGCGAGCAGCGGCTCCGGGTCTTCGTAGCGGGTCCACACCCCCTCGAGGTCGAGCACGCCCAGGCCGCCCAGCCTGCCGATAGCTATCGCCGTCGTCGGGCTCACCACGGAGTCCATGGGGGCGGCGAGCACCGGAATGTCGAACGTGTAGGCGTCGATCGTCCAGCTCACCGAGACATCCTGCGGATCGCGGGTGCGCCGCGAAGGAACGATTGCGATGTCGTCAAACGCGTACACACGGCGAGCGCGCTTCGCGCGACCGATCTCGATATCACTCACGCGACGAGCCTACCGGGGGTGGCTTTGGAGTGCTGAGCGATCAATCGCGTCTCGACGAGCTACCCGCGGTAGTTCGGCGCCTCGACAACCATCTGCACATCGTGCGGGTGCGACTCCTTGAGCCCGGCCGCCGTGATCCGCACGAACTTGCCTTTCGCGCGCAGCTCGTCGATGGTCCTGGCTCCTGTGTAGAACATCGACTGCCTCAACCCGCCGAGCAACTGGTACACGACCGAAGACACCGGGCCGCGGTAGGGAACCTGCCCCTCGATACCTTCGGCTATGAGCTGCTCGTCGCTCGGCACATCCGCCTGGAAATAGCGGTCACGCGAATAGGAGGTCTTCTTGCCGCGGGTCTGCAGGGCGCCGAGCGAACCCATGCCGCGATAGCTCTTGAACTGCTTGCCGTTGACGAAGATGAGGTCGCCGGGGCTTTCGTCGGTTCCCGCAAGCAGTGAGCCGAGCATGACGGTCTCGGCACCGGCGACGAGCGCCTTCGCGATGTCGCCTGAGTACTGCAGGCCACCGTCGGCGATGACAGGCACGCCTGACTCGCGTGCGGCGAGGGACGCCTCGTACACGGCGGTCACCTGCGGAACACCCACCCCGGCCACCACCCGCGTGGTACAGATCGACCCGGGGCCGACCCCGACCTTCACGGCATCCGCTCCGGCGTCGATAAGGGATTGCGCGCCCGACCGGGTCGCGACGTTGCCGCCGATCACGTCGATCGAGTTGAAGCTGCTGTCTTTCTTGATGCGGCGGATGATGTCCAGCACCCCGGCGGAATCCCCGTTCGCCGTGTCGACGACGATGACGTCGACGCCCGCGTCGCGTAGGGCGCCCGCGCGGTCCCACGCGTCACCGAAGAAACCGATCGCCGCGCCAACCCGCAGCCGGCCCTCGTCGTCTTTCGTGGCGTTGGGGTACTTCTCGCTCTTATCGAAGTCCTTCACGGTGATGAGCCCCCGAAGCCTTCCGGTGGCGTCCACGAGCGGCAGCTTCTCGATCTTGTGTTGGGCGAAGATCGCGATCGCGCTGTCGGGGTCGATGCCCTCTGGCGCCGTGATGAGCGGCGCTTTGGTCATGACGTCGCGCACGAGCGTCGTCGACTTCTCGAAGGGCGAGACGAAGCGCATGTCCCGGTTGGTGATGATGCCAACGAGGCGGCCGTCATCCTCGATCACGGGAAGGCCAGACACGCGGAACTGCCCGCAGATCGCATCGACTTCGGCGACAGTGGCATCCGGTGTCGTCGTCACGGGATTGGTGATCATGCCGGACTCACTGCGTTTGACCTTGTCGACGAACGCCGCCTGGTCTTCGATCGACAGGTTTCGGTGCAGGATGCCGAGGCCGCCGTTGCGGGCCATGGCAATCGCCATGCGCGACTCGGTCACGCTGTCCATTGCCGCGGACAGCAACGGGGATGCCACGCTGATTCGCCGGGTCAGCCGCGAGGTGGTATCCGCCTCGCTCGGGATCACGTCGGTGTGTCCGGGCAGCAGCATCACGTCGTCGTAGGTGAGGCCGATGAATCCGAACGGATCGGGCTGGTCCATGAGTTCCCTTTGGGTAGAGATGTGTTCCTGTGGCACGAGAGGAGGACCGGAAGCTGCGCTGGATACCGGTATCCAATATTAACCGGTTCGCCGCTGCGCTATTCCAACGCGCATAATGGCCAGACCAGATTGTGTCCATTCCGAAACACGGGAGACACAAACTGCAAGTATCGTCAACGTCGACGGTGCGCCAGAACCCGCGGGATGGCAATATTCCGGCTGGTCTCAAGTGGAGGTTCCGTGGAAGTCACTGGTTCGATTGACAAGCGCTGGTTGCGCGCATTGGTCCTCTTGTTCGTCGCCCTCATCACGGGGCTGGCGTTTGCGAGTGGAGCGACGCCTGCCCACGCCGACGACATCGGGGGGCAGTACGACTTCCAGTTCAGCGGCAACGTCCGCAACAATGATGCGCCGCTCGAGGGCGTGCTGATCTCGGTGAGCGGCGGAGGTTACAGCGCAGAAGTCAAGACCGATGCGAACGGCCACTGGAAGATCGGCGTGCCCAGCAAGGACACCTACACGATCACCCTCGACGAATCGACGTTGCCGAAGGGCATCATCGTGGTCAAGGGCGGCAACACCATCCAGGCCGAGTTCGGGCTCACCAACAACAAGTCGGTCAACTTCTTCCTCGGCGCGGGTGTGCGCGAGACGACGAGCTTTCTCGATCAGTTCATCCAACGGTCGTTCACCGGACTCAGCTTCGGCCTCCTTCTGGCTCTTGCGGCCCTCGGCCTTTCGCTCATCTTCGGCACGACTGGGCTCAACAACTTCGCGCACGCCGAGATGGTCACCTTCGGCGCTCTCGCGACCCTGACCCTCGCCGTCGACCTGGCCTGGCCGCTGTGGCTGGCGCTTATCGCAGCGATCCTGCTGAGCGGCGCGTTCGGCTTCGTCCTGGATGCGGGGCTCTGGGCCCCACTGCGGCGCAGGGGCGTCGGGCTCGTGCCGATGATGATCGTGAGCATCGGGCTCTCCCTGGCCCTGCGCTACCTGTACCAGTACCTGTACGGCGGTTCGACGAGGCAGTTGCCGGGCGCCGACGGCAAGGACCTCAAGTTCGGGGCGATCTCGCTCTCGCCGCTCGACCTGCTGAGCATGGGAATCTCGATCCTCGCCGTCCTGGGCGTCGCGTTCTTCCTGCTCCGCACCCGCCTCGGCAAGGCGACCCGCGCCGTGAGCGACAACCCGAGCCTCGCGGCGGCGAGCGGCATCGACGTCGACCGCGTGATCAGGATCGTGTGGGTCATCGGCGGCGCGCTCGCCGGGCTGAGCGGCATCCTCTTCGCGTTCTACCGGCCGGGCGTCTCGTGGGATATGGGCTTCCAGATCCTGCTGCTCATCTTCGCGGCAGTCACGCTCGGTGGACTCGGCACCGCATTCGGCGCGGTGATCGGATCACTCATCGTCGGGTTCTTCATCGAGATCTCGACGCTCTGGATCCCGTCCGACATGAAGTACGTCGGGGCGCTTGTGATCCTCATCCTCGTGCTGTTGGTCAGGCCGCAGGGCATCCTGGGCCGCAAAGAGAGAATTGGCTAGGAGCCGACAATGGTTGATTTTTGGCAGATCATTCAGAACGCCGCGGTTGAGATCATCAGCCCGACGACCGCCGCGTACGCGCTCGCGGCACTCGGCCTCGCCATCCACTTCGGCTTCACCGGCCTCATCAACTTCGGCCAGGCCGGGTTCATGGCGATCGGCGCATACGGCTACGGCATCTCCACGCTGACATTCCACTTCCCGGTCTGGGGCGCTGTGCTCGTCGGCGTCGGTGGGTCCATCGTGTTCGCCCTGATCCTCGGCATACCGACACTGAGGCTTCGAGCGGATTATCTGGCAATCGTGACGATCGCGGCATCCGAGATCCTGCGGTTGGTGTTCACGACGAACACGCTCGACTTCGTCACGGGTTCCGCCGACGGTCTAAGCGGCTACAAGGGCGGTTTTGCGGCCCTGAATCCGATTCCGAAGGGCACCTATGGCTTCGGCCCGTTCACGATGAACGAATACGACCTGTGGCTGCGCATCGTGGCCTGGGTCATCGTCGCCATCGCCATCCTGCTCGCCTGGCAGCTCATGCGCAGCCCGTGGGGCCGCGTGATCAAGGGCATCCGAGAAGACGAGGATGCCGTGCGCGCCCTCGGCAAGAACGTCTACTTCTACAAGATGCAGTCCCTCATCCTCGGCGGTGTCTTCGGCACCATCGCCGGCATGATCTTCATCCTGCCGAGAGCGATCGTCCCCGCCAACTACGCGACGACCCTCACGTTCTTCATCTACACGATCCTGCTGCTCGGCGGTGCTGCAACGATCTTCGGGCCCGTTGCCGGGTCGATCATCTTCTGGGTGGTCCTCTCGGCGGTGTCGGGTTTCATCGCCCGCGCCCAGGCCGCAGGCTGGTTCGACTTCATCGGGATGTCGAGCGTGCAGGCCGGCCAGAGCCGCTTCATCATCGTCGGGATCGTGCTGATGCTTCTCGTCATATTCAGGCCACAGGGCATCTTCGGCAACAAGAAGGAGTTGGCTTTTGTCAAGTGACGCCAAGCCCACCAGGGGTGCTCCGGTCAAGAGCATCAACCTGCATGTCGGCGAGATCGAACCGGGTGTGGCCAAGGTCGACGCGATAATCGTCGCCGACAACGTGACCCGCACCTTCGGCGGCCTCACCGCTGTGGATGTCGCCCACGTCGAGATCCCGCGCAATGCGATCACGGCACTTATCGGCCCCAACGGCGCGGGGAAGACGACGTTCTTCAACCTGCTCACCGGATTTGACAAGCCGGACACCGGCACGTGGACGTTCCTCGGTAAGTCGCTTGCCGGCATCCCGTCGTTCAAGGTGGCGCGGCTCGGGCAGGTGCGCACCTTCCAGCTCACCAAGGCGCTCAGCCTGCTGACCGTGCTCGACAACATGAAGCTCGGCGCGAAGGGCCAGAAGGGCGAGAACATGTTTGCCGCCCTGTTGCCATGGCTGTGGCGCAAGCAGGAGGAGGAGATCGAGGCCAAGGCCATCGTTCTCCTCGAGAAGTTCAAGCTCGACACCAAGAGCGAGGACTTCGCGGCGAGCCTCTCCGGTGGACAGCGCAAGCTGCTCGAGATGGCGCGCGCCCTCATGAGCGACCCCACGCTGGTGATGCTGGATGAGCCGATGGCAGGCGTCAACCCCGCCCTCACCCAGTCGCTGCTCGACCACATCCTCGACCTCAAGACGCAGGGCATGACGGTGCTCTTCGTCGAGCACGACATGCAGATGGTGCGCCACATCGCCGATTGGGTGATCGTGATGGCGGAGGGCAAGATCGTGGCGGAAGGCCCCCCGGATGCCGTTATGGCCAACCCTGCCGTGATTGACGCCTACCTGGGCAGCCACCACGACCAGGACCTCGGCGAAGACGATCCCGAGACGATTCACGCGATGAAGGAGCTGCTCGATGCCGACGACGAGTCCTGACACCAAGAAGTCCCCGGCTCCTGCGGCGACGCCCGTCGTCGAGGTGCGGAACGTGACCGCTGGCTACGTGCCAGGCGTCAACATCCTCAACAGTTGCTCGCTCATCGCGAACCAGGGCGAGCTCATCGGCATCATCGGCCCGAACGGCGCGGGCAAGTCGACGCTGCTGAAGGCGATTTTCGGGCTCGTCAAGGTGCGCGAGGGTGAGGTGCTGCTCAACGGCGACGACATCACCGGCCTCAAGGCGAACAGGCTCGTCTCGAAGGGCGTCGGCTTCGTACCCCAGACGAATAACGTATTCCCGACGCTCACCATCAAGGAGAACCTCGAGATGGGGCTGTTCCAGAAGCCCAAGGGCATCAAGGAGCGCCTCGAGTTCGTGACCGAGATCTTCCCAGAGCTGGGGAAGCGCCTGGCGCAGCGCGCCGGATCCCTCTCCGGTGGTGAACGGCAGATGGTGGCCATGAGCCGCGCGCTCATGATGGGACCGCACATCCTGCTGCTCGATGAGCCCTCTGCCGGCCTCTCCCCCGTGCGCCAGGACGAGGCGTTCCTGCGCGTCAAGGAGATCAACAAGGCGGGCGTCACGACGATCATGGTGGAGCAGAATGCCCGCCGCTGCCTGCAGATCTGCGACCGCGGCTACGTGCTCGACCAGGGCACCGACGCGTACACCGGCACCGGCCGCGAATTGCTCGGTGACCCGAAGGTGATCTCGCTCTACCTCGGCACGCTCGGCGAGGACTAACCGCCGGCCCTCCGGGGGGTGGTCATTGCGTGTGTCGTCCGCACGGCGCCAGCGCCCGGTCGACCCCGAATTCGTTCGCGATCTCAAGGAACTCCGTCTCCTACTCCTTGAGATCGCGAGCGTTTTGAGGCAGGCGTCGGGGGGGACTCCGACGAGGGCCGAGCCGACCTGACTGCAACCTTTCAGCGTTGGCGCGGCGCGGCGGCGCCCAAGGAGACGGACAGGGCACACGAAAGGGCCCCGGCCGAAGCCGGGGCCCTTCGCTGCGAAGCAGCTAGTCGGAACTAGTTGATGCGCTTGTAGGTGTTGTCAGCCTGGTACTGGTAGATGCCGATCGTGGCTTCCGTCGGGTCACCGTTCTTGTCGAACGTGACCGGGCCGGAGTAGCCGTCGTAGTCGACGACTCCACCATCGAGGATGATCTGGGCGGCCGACGCGAAGTCGGTTGCCTTCTTGCCACTACCCGAACCACCGGAGACCTCCTGCAGCTTGGCCGCGATGGCCTTGCCGTCGGTGGAGTTCGCCGCAAGGGCCGCGAGGGCGATCAGCACGACCGCGTCGTACGACTCGGGCGCGTAGCTGAACTCGGTCAGCGACGGGTCGACAGCCTTCAGGCGGTCGGTGAAGTCACCGAGCTTGCTGACATCGAGACCCGGCAGGGTTCCCTTGTCGCCCGTGAGCGCTCCGGCAGCGAAGTCCTTGCTGTAGTCAGCGAGGTTTCCGTCAACGAAGTACAGCGGGCCGGTGTAGCCGGCACCCTGCAGCGCGGGGACGATGATCTTCGCCTCGTCGAACGTGACGAGAGCAATCGCATCCGGGTTCGCAGCGAGCACTTCGGAGATCTGGGTCGTGAAGACCGTGTCACCCGTGTTGAAGAGCGGCGATGCGACGACCTTGCCGCCGGCTGCCTCGAACGTATCGGTCAGCTTCTTGCTGAGACCGGTGCCGTACGAGTCGTTCAGCTCGATGATGCCGAGGTTCTGCACACCGTCGTCGGCGATCAGGTTGCCGAGCACTTCACCCTGAAGAACGTCCGACGGGGCGGTGCGCCAGTAGAGGCCGTTGTCCGCGTAGTCGGTGAAGTCGATCGAGGTGTTCGCCGGGGAGAACTCGATGACGCCAGCGCCGGTGATCTGGTCGATGACTGTCTTCGAAACACCCGAGGATGCCGCACCAACGATGGCGGACACGCCGAGCGAAAGAAGGTCGGTCACCGAAACCGTCGCGGTGTCGGTCGTGGTGTCGCCCGAGTCGCGGTACTCCACGCTGACTGTGATACCCAGGTTCGCGTCGTTGATGTCCTTGACAGCGAGAGCAACGCCGGCTTCTTCGGGCGGGCCGAGGAACGCGAGCGTGCCACTCTGGGGAAGGATGGTACCGATCTTGAGGGTCAGCGGCGTCCGAGGTCCTGAGGTCGTGCTCGTGCCGGTGGGAGCGGCGCATCCACTGAGGACAAGCGCGCTTGCACCGACGATGGCAATGCCACCGAGGATCGACTTGAGAGACCGCGAGCGCGAGGCCTTGGCCTTCACGAATACGCTCATGTTGCTCCTTGCAATTGAAATGTGTTGGGACACAGCGCTGCCGAGCAATGCTGTCCTGTCACGGTAATACCTGCGTGTTTCAGGCGCGTAACGCCAACGAAGATCGTTACCTACCGTGACCTTGCCGCAAACGGTGCCAAACGACCGAATGTTGGTCAGCCCGCGACGATCCCGTTCACGAAATCGAACTTGCTCTCGCCATTGAACGTGTACAGGCCGTAGTAGGCGGGGTTGGGATCGCCCGCGTCCGTCAGGTTCAACGGACCGGAGATGCCGTCGTAATCGATGTCATCGCCCGCATCGATGACGTCGAGGCATTCCGCGAACGTCGTGCACTTGATGCCCCCATGCGATACGTCCTGCATGGTGCGCGCGATGGCCGCCCCCGAGTCGTCGCCCGCAACTATCGCCGCGAGCGCAGTCATG
The DNA here is from genome assembly GCA_025464445.1 of Rhodoglobus sp. Lineage (GTDB taxonomy): Bacteria > Actinomycetota > Actinomycetes > Actinomycetales > Microbacteriaceae > Rhodoglobus. The sequence continues at coordinate 119,876 of JAODLY010000034.1, forward strand.
ATCGTGGCGTCGTAGGCCTCTGGGGCGTATCGGAAGGCGGTGAGGCCGGGTGTCACGGCGAGGAGGCGGGCCTGGAACGCGGCATCCGCCTGGGCGCCCTCGATGATGCCGTTGACGCCCGAGATGAGCCCGGCGGGAAGCGCCTGCGAGTAGTCGCCGGCGTTCTGGGTGGTGAGCCACAGTTTCGTGCCGCCGAAACCCGCGCCGACAAGCTGCGTGATCAGGGCCGTGGTGAGATCTACCGAACTGTAGGAGGTCGCCAGCACCACGACATTCGGTTTGGCGGCCACGACATCCGCGATCATCGAGGCGAAGTCCGTCGCGGCGGCGGGCACCGGGTCCGCGAGCACGAGCCGGCTCCCCTTGGCCTTCAGGCCTGCGGTGAGGGTGGGCAGGATCGCGTTGCCGAGCTCGTCATCGACGTAGACGAGGGCGACATCCACGGGGCCCGACGCCGAGAGCACCGTGCCCAGCGCCGTGCCCTGGTCGCCGTACGCGGGAATCGTGCGGAAGAAGTAGCCGCCGTCTTTCGCCGTCGTCAGGTCGGGAAAGGTCGCCGCGGGGGAGATCATCGGGATCTTCGCCGCCGCGATCGCGGGGAGCAGGCGCGCGGCGAGCACCGAGGATGTCGGGCCGATCACGGCATCGGCTCCATTCGACAGGAGGTCAGACAGGGATGCCTCGGCAGTGGTGGTGCTCGCATCGCCCGAGTCGCGCGGCAGCAGCTCGACGGGCTTGCCGTTCACGCCGCCGGCGGCGTTGATCTCCGCGACAGCCACGGATACCGCCGCGGCCTGCGCGGCGCCGAGGAACGCGAAGGTTCCCGAGACCGGCATGAGCGTGCCGAGCTTCAGGATGCCGTCACCTGCGGGACTATGCGGGGCACTCGGGCTGGGCACGGGAGCTGGGACCGGGGGGCTGCACGCTGCCAGCGACATGGCCACTGCGACGGCGGTGGCCAACACCACCGCGCGCGCCCTCCGGGTGGTCATTCTCGCACTGTACCCGGGGGTGACAGGGCCGAGGCTACGGCGCGCCCTCACCGACGGCCGCGGCCGCTGAGCGTTGCCGGATTCCGTGGGCGAACATGTCAGCAGTGAGGATCGCGAGGGCGAGCCAGACGATGCCAAACCCCAGCCAGCGCTCCGGCGGCATGTTCTCGTGCAGGAAGTAGACGCCGACGATGAGTTGCATCAGCGGCGCGATGTATTGCACGAGGCCGAGATACACGAGGGGCAGCCTGCGCGCCGCAGCCGCGAAGAGGATGAGCGGCACAGCTGTGGCCACACCGACGCTGAGCATGAGCACTGTGTGCAGGGGGCCGACGGTGCCGATGGTGAGGCCGGTGCTCGTGCCGACCACGACGAGGGCGACGAGCGCGAGCGGGCTGAGAACCGCCGTCTCGATCGACAGGCCGCTCACGGCATCCGCACGGCTGCTCACGCGCTTCTTGATGAGGCCGTAGAGGCCGAAGCTGAACGCGAGGGTCAGGGCGATCCAGGGGAACGCCCCGTAGCCGATCGCCAGCACGAGCACCGCGGCGGCGCTCACCCCGATGGCCACCCACTGCAGCGGCCTGAGCCGCTCGCGCAGGATGATCACCCCGAGCAGCACTGTGACTATCGGGTTCGTGAAGTAACCGAGGGATGCCTCGACCACATGCCCGCTGACACTCGCGAACACGTAGACGAGCCAGTTGATGAGGATGAACACCGCCGCGAGGGCGAGGGTCAGCACGGCCGTGCGGTCTTTCAGGATGGCGAGCAGTCGAGGCCAGCTTCGGGTGACAGTGACAAGCAGCGCGCAGAAGATGAGCGACAGGACAATACGCCAGGACACGATCTCGATCGCGCCCGACGGCCGGAGGCCGAAGAACAGCACGGGGAGGAATCCCCAGAGCAGGTAGGCGACTACCGCGAAAACCAGGCCGCTGCCGGAGACCCGGCCGATCGCGGGTGCTGGAGCGGATGACACGATCGCCAGCCTATGCCGCCGCGAACGACAAAGGACCCGAAAGGCAGCGCCCCCGGGTCCTTTGGCAGGATGTTGTCGCTGTTAGCGCACGACCACAGCGAGCACGTCGCGGGCCGACAGGACGAGCAGGTCCTGGCCGTCGTACTTGACCTCGGTTCCGCCGTACTTGGAGTAGATCACCTTGTCGCCGACGGCGATGTCAAGGGGAACCCGGTTGCCGTTGTCGTCGATGCGGCCTGGGCCGACGGCGACGACATCGCCCTCCTGGGGCTTCTCCTTGGCTGTGTCAGGAATGACAAGGCCGGATGCTGTCGTCTGCTCCGCCTCTACCTGCTTGATGACAATTCGATCCTCGAGCGGCTTGATGGACACCGACACGGTTGACCTCTTCTTTCTACCTGCTTATTAAGTGCATAGGCCTTGGGGCTGGCACACTCCCTGTGAGAGTGCCAGAACCACTATAAGGCCTCGCTGGCACTCGATCAACGTGAGTGCCAGTGGTTGTACCGTGGGGGCATGGACCAGGCCGAACTGCGCGAGCTACTCGCGGTGGAGGGGATGCGCCTGCTCGACTCCCTGCCGCCGTACGAGTCAACGGCGGACGTCGTGCGCATCGTGTCAGACCTGCGCAAGGCGGGACACTCGGCTGGTCTTGTGGCCGCGGTGCTCAACCAGGCGAAGCTCCGTTCCCGCGCGCTGCCCAAGTTCGGCCAGTTCGCGGACCGCATGCTCTTCACCGAAGCGGGCCTCGAGCAGGCGACCCGGCTCAGTGTCGCCGCCCAGCACGCCGGCCGTTTCCAGCGGGCAGGGCTCAAGTGGATCGCAGACCTCGGCTGCGGGATCGGCGCGGATGCCCTCGCCATGGCCGCGCTCGAGCTGGAGGTCACTGCGGTGGAACGCGACGAGGTGACCGCCGCCATCGCCGCGTACAACCTCGCGCCATGGTCGAACGCGCGCGTGGAGCACCACGACGCCGAGAACTTCGACCTCGCCGGTGTCGACGGCATCTACCTCGACCCGGCGCGGCGCAACGCGAAGAAGCGGCTCAAAGACCCGCGGGACTGGTCCCCTTCCCTCGATTTCGCGTTCGGGCTCGCCGAGAGATACCCGACGGGCATCAAGCTCGGCCCAGGCGTCGACCGGGAGATCATTCCGGAGGGCGCTGAGGCCCAGTGGGTGTCCGTGGACCGGGATGTCGTCGAACTCGCCCTGTGGTTCGGGCCGCTCGCGCGGGAAGGCGTGCGCCGCGCTGCGCTCGTCGTGGGCGAGCACGGCACCGCCGAGCTCGCCGCGGCAGCAGACAGTACGGATGCCGAAGTCGGCGACCTCGGAGCGTACGTCTACGAGCCAGACGGCGCGGTCATCCGTGCCCGCCTCATCGGGGACCTCGCCCGCAGCCTCGACGCGCGGATGCTGAGCGATTCGATCGCGTACCTCACCTCGGACACTGCCATGGCCACGCCTTTCGCCGCCGGCTTTCGCGTTCTGGAGAACTTTCCCCTCGACCAGCGGACGATAAAACGTGAACTCGCGTCGCGCGACATCGGCACAGTCGAGATCAAGAAGCGCGGTGTCGACATCGACCCGGCTGTGTTCCGCACCGCCCTGGCGCCGAGGGGCGATGCGAGCGGCACGCTCATCCTCACGAGGGTGGCGGGCAAGCGGCGGGCGCTGCTCGTGGAACGGCTTTAGCCCACGTAAAAGGACTTTCGGAATGCCGCTGGCCCAGCCCCGGCTTCGGCAGACCTCCTCAAAACGTTCGCGATCTCAAGGAGCGCCGACGGCAACTCCTTGAGATCGCGAACGTTTGAGTGCAGCCCATCGAGCCGCGAGCAGTCGCGTGGCGCGAGGGAACCCGTTGGGCTGAGAGCCACGCCTTGCTAGTAGCCGTAGGTGGTTCCGGCCACACCGAGCGTGGCGGCGATGATCACGAAATAGACGATGAAGAAGATCAGGTAGAACGCGGTGAAGACGAAGCCGAGCACGACCCCAGCGAGTGCGAGCCCGTGGCCTGCCTCTCCGGTCTTCTTGATCTGGCCGAGTGCGATGAATCCGACGATGATGCCGGCCAGGGGGATGATGAACGCGGCGATGAGCGCGATGATCGACAGGACGTTTGTGGGACGAGCCGGTCCGGCCGCCGGCGCGGTGTACGGAGTCGGAGTGGGTTCAGTCATCTTGGTCTCCTTTGGGAATGCCGATTTCGGCGCAGCCCATAGTCTCGCAGCGGTCGGGAGCCTGTCAACGGCTTTGCCCGCTGTTACGACGCCGATCAGGCCTGGATCGTCGTAACCGGCAGCGTCGAGTCCGCGCCGAAACCGAGGCCAGATGGTGCATGACCCGCGATGATCAGCTGGGCTCCCAGCGCGGCGATCATGGCCCCGTTGTCTGTGCACAGTTCGAGCGGTGGGATCCGCAACCGGATGCCGGCGGCTGCACAGCGCTCGGCCGCGATCTCGCGCACGCGCGCATTGGCCACCACCCCGCCGCCGAGCAGCAGCCTGGGAACCCCGTAGTCTGCGCACGCGGCGATCGCCTTGGCGATGAGCACATCCACGACCGCCTCGCGGAAACTCGCTGCCACATCCGCTACCGGCACGACCGCACCGGCATCGCGTTCACGCTCCACCCAGCGGGCTACCGCCGTCTTCAACCCGGAGAACGAGAAGTCGTAGCGGTGCTTGTCCAGGTCCTTGGGCTGGCTCAGGCCGCGTGGGAACCGGATGGCCGCCGGATCCCCGCCGGACGCCGCTCGATCGATCTGCGGCCCCCCGGGGTAGGGCAGGCCGAGCAGGCGGGCGACCTTGTCGAAGGCCTCCCCCGCCGCATCGTCGATGGTCTCGCCGAGCAGCTCGACATCGCTCACGAGGTCACGCACGAGCAGCAGGGAGGTGTGGCCGCCCGAGACGAGCAGGGCGATTGTCGGGTACTCCAGCGGCTCGCCGTCGAGCAGGTCGACGCCGACATGGCCGACGAGGTGATTGACAGCGTAGAGCGGCTTTCCGAGCGCGATCGAGAGCGCTTTGGCTGCGCCGACCCCGACCATGAGCGCCCCGGCGAGCCCTGGACCGCTCGTCACGGCGATCGCGTCGATGTCGGCGAGCGCGATGCCCGCCTCGGCGAGAGCCCGCTTCAACGCCGGCGTGAGCGCTTCGAGGTGGGCGCGCGCGGCCACCTCGGGCACGACGCCGCCGTAGCGGGCGTGCTCATCCATTGATGACGCGATGACGTTGGCGAGCAGGGTCGAGCCGCGCACGATGCCGATTCCGGTCTCGTCGCAGCTCGTCTCGATCCCGAGGACAAGTGGCTCGCTCATGCGACGCTCACCCGCGGCTCCGGAATCACCAGGCGCATGACCACGGCGTCAACGCCGCCGGGGTAGTAGCGCGGCCGAACAGCTATCCGCTCGAAGCCGAGCGAGTCGTACAGCGCTTGCGCTGCCGGGTTGTCTGCGCGCACCTCGAGGAAGATCTCCTTCGCGCCACGGTCGCGTGCCTCCGCGATCATCCGCTGCATGAGCGTGCGCCCAAGCCCGTGCCTGCGCGCGGATTCCGTGACCGCGATTGTCTGGATGTCCGCCTGCGGCAGGTTGCGCGGCGCGCGCAGGCCCGCATAGGCCTCGATCCGCTCCGGCCGTCCAGGCGGGAACGCGACGAGGTAGTACCCGTTGCTGTCGGCCAGCTCCGCACTCATGTTCCCCGTCGACCAGGCATCGTCGGTGAATACCGCGTTCTCGATCGCCATTATCGCAACCAGATCATCACCCGCCGCTCTGCGCAACTGCCAGGCCGGCGCCTTCCCGGTCATCCGGTGACCCGCTTCGGGCCCGCGGAAATCGTGACATCCGGGGACCGGAGATAGAGCGGAACGTCGGCGGCGAATTGCCTGCCGTTCGCGTAGAGCGACTCGGCGAGGAGCCCGAGGGGAGCCGCGGAGACCGTCCGCGCCTGGATCAGGCGATGGCCGGGGTGCGCCGACACGATGGACTCGAGCTCTGCGGCCCTGGCGAGGGATGGCCCGCTCGTACGGGTGGGCAGGCCCGCGGCATCCGGCATCGCATAGGAAGACCAGTGGATCTCGTTGCGGCGGGCGTCGGTGACGACGAGCACCGGCTGCACGACGCCGAACGCGACGGCGTCGTGGCTCACGATCGGCACGACTGGCTTTGCGGCTCCGAAGGCGAATGCGCGGGCGGCCGCGATACCCACCCGCAGGCCCGTGAACGGGCCGGGCCCCATGCCCGCCACGACGCCGGAAAGGTCGGCCACGGCGATGCCCGCCTCGTCGAAGCAGGCCTGGATGAACTCCCCGATGACCTCTGCGTGCCTGCGGGTGTCATCAGAGGATCGCTCGGCGAGCACGCCGAGCCGAAGGTCGACTATCGCGACGCTCGTGCCCACCGAAGTGTCAATCGCGAGCAGCACTGAGCCACTCCATCCGCTGCCAGCGCTGCCCGGTGCCGGTGAGGGTCACCGTGCGGGGCTCGGCCTCCACGTCGCCGGACTCACCGCCGTGCGGTCGCTCGATGTCGACGGAAAGCCACGACTCGGCGACGCCATCGACGAGCCCCGCCCCCCACTCGATGACCACGATGGATGCCGCATAGTCGATGTCGAGGTCGTCTAACTCCATCGCACCGCCCAGCCGGTACGCGTCGACGTGCACGAGGGGCGCCTCCTGGCCCTCCCTGGGGTGCGTGCGCGCCAGCACGAACGTGGGGCTCGTGACCGCACCGCGCACGCCGAGCCCTTCGCCGATGCCGCGCGTGAGGGTCGTTTTGCCCGCGCCCAGTTCCCCGTTGAGCAGCACGAGGTCGCCGGCGCGCAATTGGCCGGCAATTGTGCGTCCGAGTTCGGCCATGGCGTCTGGGGTGGAGACCGTGAGAGTGGTCATGGCAGGTAGCGCCTCTGCACCCTGGGGCCGATGCCCGTCACGATGTCGTAGTTGATGGTGCCGGCAGCATCCGCCCAGTCGGTGGCCGACGGCACGCCGCTGGCCGGATCGCCGAACACGATGGCGACATCGCCCGCCTCGACAGCAGCGTCGCCGACATCGACCACGAACTGGTCCATGGCGATTCGCCCCGCCACGGGATGGGCCACGCCCCCGATCGAAACCGCTGCGCTGCCGGACGCCTGGCGTGGCAACCCGTCTGCGTACCCGAGCGGCACGAGGGCGAGAGTTGTCTCCGCTGCGGCGCGATAGTCGTGGCCGTACGAGACGCCTGTGCCCGCCGCGACGCGCTTCGTCGCGACGACAGTCGCGCGCAGTTCCATGGCGGGAACGAGGCCAAGCGCGGCGGAGTCCGCGTCATCGAATGGTGAGAGCCCGTACGCCCCGACCCCCAGGCGCACGAGGCCGAAGCGGGCGTCGGGTGAGCGCAGCGCTCCCGCGGTGGCCGCGAGGTGGGTGAGCTCGGGCGTGAGCCCTGCGGCCTCGGCCGCCGCGATCGCAGCAACGAACTGGCCAACCTGCGCGGCATCCGCGGCGGTGCCCGCGTTGGCGAGGTGGCTCCACAGGCCGCGCACGATGATCCTGCCGGCCCGCTCGTGGGCAGCAGCGGCGCTGAAGAGTTTGTCCCACTCGCGCGGGTCGGCGCCATTACGGCCTAGGCCGGTATCGACCTTGAGCTGCACGAAAGCGGTTCCGGATGCCGCGGCGGCTCGTTCCAGCTCGCCCAGGTGACTCACGCCCAGGTCGACCCCAGCGCCGACGGCCTCGGCGAAGTCACCGTGTGGGTCGTGCAGCCACGCGAGCACGGGAGCGTCTATGCCCGCGGCACGCAACTGGAGCGCCTCGTCGATGTCGGCCACTCCGAGCCAGGTAGCCCCGCCCGCGAGCGCCGCGCGCGCGGACTGCACTGCTCCGTGGCCGTAGCCGTTCGACTTGACGATCGCCATGGCGGGCACCCCGCCGACCGCAGCCAGCAGCGTGTCGACATTCCGGGTGATCGCCGAGATGTCGATGACAGCTTCGCGCATGCTCACGAGTTCGCGATTTCCGACTCCGCCACGACATAGGCGACGGCGATGCCGGCGTCGTGGCTCATTGACAGGTGGATCGCGGTGATCCCCCGCCCTGCGGCGATCGCCCTCGTGGAATCGCGCAGTTCGAACGACGGGTTGCCGTGCCCGTCGGAGACGACGAGCATGTCGTGCCAGCTGACCCCTGTCGAGTCACCGAGGGCCTTGATGAGGGCCTCCTTCGCGGCGAACCTGCCGGCGAGGGAGCGCAGCGGCATCGGTACGCCGGCTTTGAGCTGTTCGCTCTCGGCGAACAGCCGGGATTTCAGCGTCGGGGTGCGCACGAGGGCTCGTTCAAACCTCGCGATGTCGACAACGTCGACCCCGATGCCGACAATCACGATCCCTCCACTGCGACCGCCCGCCGCTACTCGACCGTGACGGACTTGGCGAGGTTGCGCGGCTGGTCCACATCGAGTCCCTTTGCCGCGGCGAGTTCCATCCCGAAGATGTGCAGCGGCACGACGGCCAGCAACGGCTCGAACAGGGTGCCGGCGAGCGGGATCGGGATGACCTCGTCGGCGAAGGGCAGCACAGACGCATCCCCCTTCTCCGCGATCGCGATGACCCTGGCGCCTCGCGCCCTGATCTCCTGGATGTTGGAGACGACCTTCGGATGCAGCGAATCGGGGTCGCGGGGGCTCGGCACGACCACGAACACCACCTGGCCGGGCTCGATAAGTGCAATCGGGCCGTGCTTGAGTTCACCGGCCGCGAACCCCTCGGCGTGGATATATGCGAGCTCCTTGAGCTTGAGCGCGCCCTCTAGGGCGACGGGGTAACCCACGTTGCGCCCGAGGAAGAGCACCGATTGGATGTCGGTCATCCAACGGGCGAGCTGGCCGATCTCGGCCTGCGACACCCGCAGCACTTCGGCGATCTTGTCGGGGACAGCCTGCAGCTCGACGACGTTCTCCCTGATGGCGTTGTCGGACAACGTTCCGCGCGCCTTTGCGAGGTGCAGGCCGATCAGGTAGAGCGCCGTCACCTGGGCGAGGAACGCCTTCGTGGAGGCCACGGCGACTTCGGGCCCCGCATGCGTGTAGACGACGGCGTGGGACTCGCGTGGGATTGTGGCCCCTTGGGTGTTGCACACCGAAAGCACGTGCGCCCCCGCCGCGGTCGCGTACTTCACGGCCATGAGGGTATCCATGGTCTCGCCGGACTGGCTGATCGAGATCACGAGCGTGCGCGGCGTAATGATGGGGTTGCGGTAGCGGAACTCGTGTGACAGGTCGACATCGACCGGTACGCGGGCCCACTGCTCGATCGCGTACTTGCCGAGCATCCCCGCGTATGCGGCCGTCCCGCACGCGATGATCACGATGCGGTCGATGTCTTTCAGCGCATCGTCGCCTATCGGGGAAAGTTCGCCGAGGTTCACGATGCCGTCGACGACGCGACCCAGGATCGTGTTGGCCACGGCTTCGGGCTCCTCACTGATCTCCTTCGCCATGAAGCTCGACCAGCCGCCCTTCTCCGAGGCGGATGCGTCCCAGGCGATCTCGAACTCCTCGGACTCGACCGTGTTGCCGAGGAAGTCGGTGACCTCTACCGAATCGGGGCGGATCGTGACGATCTGGTCCTGGCCGATCGCGACCGCGCGCTTGGTGAACTCCACGAATGCCGCGACGTCTGACCCCAGGAAGTTCTCGCCATCTCCCAGGCCGATCACGAGCGGGGAGTTGCGCCTGGCGCCGACGACTATCCCCGGCTGGTCTTCGTGCATGACAAGGAGCGTGAACGCGCCCTCGAGTCGTCCGACAACCCGGCGCAGCGACTCGGTGAGGTCCCCGGTCTTCTCGTACTCACGCCCGACGAGCAGCGCAGCGACCTCCGTGTCGGTCTCGCTCGTAAACGAGGCGCCGGTATCCGTGAGCTCCTTCTTGAGTTCGGAGAAGTTCTCGATGATGCCGTTGTGGATGAGGGCGAGCTTGCCGTCCGCCGAGAGGTGCGGATGCGCGTTGCGGTCGGTCGGACCACCGTGGGTCGCCCAGCGCGTGTGCCCGATCCCCGTCGCACCGTTGCCAAGTGGCCGTTCGGCGAGATCGTCGACGAGCACCTGGAGCTTGCCCGCGCGTTTGCGGGTGCCCATGTGGCCGTCCTTGTCGATCACGGCCACCCCCGCGGAGTCGTAACCGCGGTATTCCAGGCGCTTGAGACCCCCGAGGAGTACCTCGAGACTCTTGTTGTCACCGACGTAGCCCACGATTCCGCACATGAGAGATGATTTTACGGTACCGGCGAGACTGCATCGCCCGCGCACCCCTGTACGGCGCGGCTAGGCTCTAATCGATGTCTGACCCGGAAGCCCAGAACGGGCACGTCTCACCGTTCCTCGAACTCGATCGCGACGACTGGGCCGCTCTCGCCCCGACGGTCAAGGCGCCGCTGAGCCAGACCGAGATTGCGGGATTGCGCGGCCTCGGCGACTCACTCGACCTCGTCGAAGTCGAGGAGGTGTACATCCCGCTGAGCAGGCTGCTGAGCCTGTACGCGGAGGGCGCGCAACAGCTGCACCGGGCCACAACGGCATTTCTCGGTGCCAGGTCGGCCCGCACGCCCTTCGTGATCGGGGTCGCCGGTTCCGTGGCCGTCGGCAAGTCGACCGTGTCGCGCCTGCTGCGTGAACTCCTGGCGCGATGGGAGGGGACGCCCAGGGTCGAGCTCATCACGACAGACGGGTTTCTCTTTCCCAACGCGGAGCTCGAACGGCGTGGCATCCTCGATCGCAAGGGATTTCCGGAGTCGTACGATCGGCGAGCCCTGCTGCGGTTCGTGAGCCTCATCAAGAGCGGCGCGCCGGTCGTTCGCTCCCCCTTCTACTCGCACCTCGCCTACGACATCGTGCCCGACGCGGAGATCGTGGTGAACGCGCCGGACGTGCTCATCGTCGAGGGGCTCAATGTGCTGCAGCCGCCGGCGCCCGGCCGCCGGCTGGCAGTGAGCGACCTTTTCGATTTCACGATCTACGTGGATGCCCGCACCAGCGACATCGCCCGCTGGTACGAGGAGCGATTCCTCAGCTTGCAGCGCGGGGCGTTCGCGAGCCCGAAGTCGTACTTCCACCGTTACGCGTCCCTGAGCGAGGACGAGGCGCGAGCGAAAGCCAGGGAGATCTGGAGCAGCATCAACGAGCCGAACCTCGTGCAAAACATCCTGCCGACCCGGCCGCGGGCGTCTCTCGTGCTGCGCAAGGGCTCCAACCACGCCGTGTCGAGCGTGCTGCTGCGTAAGACTTAGGCTGTCGCGTTCGCGCCCAGTCGCTCGCGCACGATCTCGGCGAGTTGCTGCGCCATGCTGTCGGCCACATCCTGGTGCTCGGCCTCGACCATCACCCGAACCATTGGCTCCGTGCCCGAGGGTCGTAGAAGCACTCTTCCGCTGTCGCCGAGTTCGGCCTCGGCGTCGATGACCGCCCGCGCGATGACCTCGTCGGAGGCGAGCGAGTGATGGTCGACATCCCTGACATTCACGAGCACCTGCGGGTAAACCGTCATGACCGATGCGAGTTCGGCGAGGGACTTGCCGCTGCGGGCCATCTCCGAGACGATGTGCAATCCGGTGAGGATGCCGTCCCCGGTCGTCGCATACTTCGTCATGATCACGTGGCCCGACTGCTCCCCGCCGAGGGACAGCGCGTGTTCGCCGAGAGCCTCGAGCACGTAGCGGTCACCGACTGCGGTCTCGAGCATCCTGATGTCGTGGGCGGCCATCGCACGCCTCAGGCCGAGGTTGCTCATGACCGTCGCCACGAGGGTCCGGTCGGTGAGCACGCCGCGTTCGGCCATCGAGACGGCCAGGATCGCCATGATCTGGTCCCCGTCGACCACATTGCCGGCCGCGTCGATCGCGAGGCACCTGTCCGCGTCACCGTCGTGGGCGATGCCGACGTCGGCACCGTGCTCGAGCACGGCCGCCGCCAGGGTGTCGAGGTGGGTGGATCCGACCCCGTCATTGATGTTGATGCCGTCGGGGTCCGCGCCGATCACGGTCACTCGCGCGCCGGCATCCGTGAACACCTGGGGAGAGATGCCCGCCGCGGCGCCGTTGGCGCAGTCGATGACGACGTGCACCCCGTCAAGGCGATGCGGCAGCGTGGAGAGCAGGTGCACGACATACCTGTCCTCTGCGTCGGCGAAACGCCGGATGCGCCCGACATCGCCTCCCTTAGGGGCGAGCTTGGGCGCCGCGAGTGCGGTCTCGATGCGGTCCTCGACTTCGTCGGGAAGTTTCGTACCGCCGGAGGCGAAGAACTTGATCCCGTTGTCAGGCGCAGGGTTGTGCGATGCCGAGATCATGACGCCGAGGTCGGCTTTGAAGTCCCCCACGAGAAAGGCCAGGGCCGGAGTGGGCACCACTCCCGCGTCGAACACGTCGACACCGGAACTCGCCAACCCGGCAGTCACGGCCGAGGACAGGAACTCCCCCGAGATCCTGGGGTCGCGTGCGACAACCGCGATCGGGCGACGGCCGGAGGCTCGCCGGCCGTCTGCCACCCTGCCCTTGCCGAGCACGACGGCAGCCGCCTGGGCGAGCCCGAGGGCAAGGTCGACGGTCAGGTCGCCGTTGGCGAGCCCGCGAACACCGTCCGTGCCAAAGAGTCGAGGCATCGAGTACTGCGAAGCCGCTTTAGCGCTTCGAGAACTGCGGAGCCTTACGCGCCTTCTTGAGACCGGCCTTCTTGCGCTCCTTGACCCGGGGGTCACGGCTGAGGAATCCGGCCTTCTTCAGCGCGGGGCGGTTGTTCTCCTCGTCGATCTGGTTGAGCGAACGGGCGATGCCCAGGCGCAGCGCACCGGCCTGGCCGGAGGGGCCACCACCGGTGATGCGGGCGATCACGTCGTAGCTGCCGAGCAGGTCGAGGATCTTGAAGGGATCGTTGATGAGCTGCTGGTGCAGCTTGTTGGGGAAGTATTCGGCGAGCTCACGGCCGTTGACGGTGATGGTGCCGCCGCCCGGGATGAGACGCACCCGAGCGATCGCCTGCTTGCGGCGACCCACCGCCGCCCCTGGGACGTTCATGACCGCGCGAGGTGCCTTGGGGGCCGCCTCCGCCGGGGTCTCTGTGGAGTAGCCCTCTGCCGGGGTCTCTGTGGTGTAGCTCTCCGGAGCGGACACCTCGGTGTCGATGTCGGCGGAGTCTTCGATCTTGGCCAATGTAAGTCCTTAGTTTCTCAGCGTGTGAGCAGCGTTAGCTACTGTGCGACCTGGGTGAGGGTGTACGGCTTGGGCTGCTGCGCCGCGTGCGGGTGCTCTGCGCCCGCGTAGACCTTGAGCTTGGTCAGCTGGGCACGGCCGATCGAGTTCTTGGGGAGCATTCCGCGCACAGCCTTCTCGACGGCGCGGGTCGGGTGCTTCTCGAGCTGCTCGGCGTACGTGCTGGCCGAGAGACCGCCCGGGTAGCCGGAGTGGCGGTAGTAGAGCTTTTGGGCCAGCTTGGCGCCGGTGAGGGCGACCTTCTCCGCGTTGATGACGATGACGAAATCGCCCATGTCCATGTGCGGGGCGAACGTCGCCTTGTGCTTGCCACGGAGCAGGACTGCGACATGGCTGGCCAGGCGGCCGAGCACGATGTCGGTCGCGTCGATGATTACCCAGTCGCGCTGGACGTCTTCGGGCTTCGGTGAATAGGTACGCGTCACAGTAGTGCTGCTTTCTTCTGATCGATTGAGGAGTTCGTGAATCCCGCTCCGGCGGCGAGTTCCTTCGGCGATGCCGAGGGAACGCGCCCAGTGGAGGGCTCATGATCGGGTGCTTAGGCTCCGGGGAGCGCAGGCACCAAGGGTCAACTGTAGGCGATGAGCGACTACTCGGTCAAATGAGCGCCGCCGGCATCACGGCGGGCGCGGGTCTGCTCAGCCCGGGCGGCGAGGCCCGCGGCATCCGGATAGCCGACTTCGACCAGCGTCAGCCCGGCGGCTGGCATGACCTTGAACTCGCTCGTGCGCCGCGATTCGTCCCGGATGCCGGCCAACCGGTCGACCGCCAGCTTCCCCTGCCCGACCGAGACGGTAGCCCCCACGAGGGCCCTGACCATCGAGTGGCAGAACGCGTCGGCCTGCAATCGCGCCACGAGCACTCCCGTGGAATCGCGCCCCCAGGCGAACTCCTGCAGTTCGCGGATCGTCGTTGCTCCGGGCCGCGGGCGGCAATAGGCCGCCCAGTCGTGCAGGCCGAGCAACTGCAGCGCTGCGCTGTTCATCGCCTCGAGGTCGAGGGTGGCGGGGTACCAGACGGTGTGGCCGCGCAGCAGCGGATTGCGCTGCGCCCCGGCATCCGCGAGACGATATTCGTAGCGCCGCCAGGTCGGTGAGAACCGCGCATCGAACCCGGGCGGTGCGACGGCGACACGGGACACGTAGACGTCGCTCTTGAGCCCGGCGATGCCGTTGATTCGCTTTGCGAGCGCTGGGCCCACGCTCGTGGTGCTCGGCTCCACGGCGGACGCTCCGCGCCCGTGCGGCGCCGCGAGATGCCTGAGCTGGGGCGACGTGAGATCGAGGTGCGCCACCTGGCCGGTCGCGTGCACACCGGCATCCGTTCGCCCTGCGACAGTGAGGATGGGAGTTTCGCCGTGCCGGCGGAAGATCGTCGCGAGCGCGCCCTCGAGCTCGCCCTGCACCGTGCGGATGCCCGGCTGCTTCGCCCAGCCCTGGAAGTTCGTGCCGTCGTAGGCGATATCCAGCCGCAGCCGGGTCAGGTCCTCCGGGGTTTCCAACGGCTCGGCCACTGTGCGATTGTAGGCGAATGCACCTCCCCGAGGGATTCCCCGTCGCCCCGCAACTCGCGAAAGCCGTCGATTCGGTGCCCGACGCGGTGGGCCTCAGCTACGAGCCGAAGTGGGACGGCTTCCGCGCGATCGCGTACGTCGACGGTGACGACATCGAACTGGACAGCCGCGGCGCCAAGCCCCTCACCCGCTACTTTCCCGAACTCGTCGCCGAGTTCGCACGGCAGCTGTCCGTCTCGTGCGTGCTCGATGGGGAGATCGTCGTGCGCCAGGGTGTTGCCGGCGGCGAGCGCCTCGACTGGGAGGCGCTGTCCCAGCGCATCCACCCAGCCGAGAGCCGCATCGCCAGGCTCGCCGCAGAGACGCCAGCCGCCTTCGTCGCGTTCGACCTGCTCTACGTGGATGGGCGCTCGCTGCTGGCGGAGCCGTTCGAGTCCAGGCGGGCGGCACTCGAGTCCCTCTTCGCGAGCCTCGAGGCCCCGCTGCACCTCACGCAAGTGACCCGGGATGCCGCGCTCGCCCGGCACTGGCTCGACGAGTTCGAAGGCGCCGGCCTCGACGGCGTCGTCGCCAAACCCCTCGCGCTTGCCTATGCGCCGAACAAACGCGTGATGTACAAGACCAAACACAAGCGGACAGCGGATGTCGTCGCGCTCGGCTACCGCATCCACAAGTCCGGCAGCGGGGTGGGCTCGCTTCTCGTCGGCCTGTACGGCGCGGACGGTGAGTTGCGGAACGTGGGTGGTGTCTCCGCCTTCTCGGATGCCCGCCGCCAGTCGCTCGTCGCCGAACTCGAGCCGCTCGTGGCGCGCGACGACAGCGGAAACGCTGTCACGGGCGAGACGGACCGCAGCCGTTTCTCCGCGGGCAAGGATGTCTCGTTCGTGCGCCTGCGCCCCGAGCGCGTGCTCGAGGTGCGTTACGACCAGATGGAGGGCAACCGCTTCAGGCACACAGTGCAGTTCGAACGGTGGCGTCCCGACCGCGACGCGCGCTCCTGCAGCTACGAGCAACTGGAGCGGCCCCTCGCGTACGACCTGGCGGACGTGCTCGCCTAGCTGAACTCCCGGGGCCTGCCGTCGCCTGCGTTGCCCGGGCCAGCGGGGGCGCGGGGTGGCGTTGCCGCCGCCGCGTCGTTGCCGCCATCGGCCCGGGCGCGGGATGGCGCCGAGAAGCCAGTTGCTGCGTCATTACCGCCGCTAGCGCGCAACAACTGGATTCTCGAGGCACGTTCACGCGGGCCGGGGTTGGCAAACGAGGGCCGGAGCAACCGCCAGACCGGCGCGCCCGCGGGCCGCTAGCCCGGCTTCTTCGCGCGACTTGGCTGCACGCGCGGCGGCTCCCCGGGCATCTTGGGATAGTCAGGCGGAAACGGCAGCTCGCCCAGCCCGTTGGCAAGGTCGCGCTCCCACCATTGGAGCAGCACGTCGAGCGTTCCCGGATTGTCCGCGAAGTGCTCCCAAGGGTCCCCGACAGTTGCGAGACGGGTGGGCACGGTCAGCACGGTGAAGTCGAGCGGGTTCGCCGTGTCGAGTTCCTTCCATTCGAGCGGGGTGGACACTGTCGCCGTCGGCAGCGGACGCGGGCTGTAGGCGCCGGCCATCGTGCGGTCACGCGCCGCCTGGTTGAAGTCGGCGAAGATGCGCCGCCCACGCTCCTCCTTCCACCACGCCGTCGTGACACCCTCAGGCAGGCGGCGTTCGAGCTCGCGCGCGGCGGCGATTACCGCGTGGCGCACCACGAGAAACTCGTGATCGGGCCGGATCGGCGCGAACACGTGGAGTCCGCGGTTGCCCGACGTCTTGACGTAGGGGCGCAGGCCGGCCTCGGCCAGCACGTCGTGCAGCGCGATGGCGGCGGCCGCGGCATCCGCGAAGTCCGTTCCCGGCTGGGGATCGAGGTCGATGCGCAACTGGTCGGGATTGTCGAGGTTGGCGGTCACGACCGGCCAGGGGTGGAAGGTCACGGTATTCATCTGCACGGCCCAGACGGCAGCCGCCGGCTCGTCGATGACCAGTTGCGGATGCGAGCGCGCACTCGGGTAGACGACGAAGACGCTGCGGATGAAGTCGGGAGCGCCCTTTGGCGGGTTCTTGGAGAAGAACTGCTCGCCGTCGATGCCGTCCGGAAAGCGCTGCAGCGAGACCGGACGGTCGCCGTTCGCCCGCACAAAGGCGTCGCCGACCGCGACGATGTACTCGGCCAGCTGCAGCTTGGTGATTCCAGCCTGCGGCCACAGCACCCGGGAAGGGCTCGAAATGCGCACCTCTCGCTCCCCGTCGGGACCGGGCACGGTGAGGGTGACAGCTTCGCTGGCCATGCCCATAATCTACGCTGCCGGCGGCCCGACCGGTCCGGCCTCAGTACACCTGCGTGAAGGCCATGCTCCGGTTCGACTCCGTGAAACCGAGGCCGGTATAGAGCCCAAGCGCACCGGTCGGGCTCTCCGCGTCGACGTCGAGCACCGCCCGATCGAGCCCGGCCGCGGCGACGGCGCGCAGGCTGTTCGTGATGAGCGCGGACGCTATGCCGCGCTTGCGCCACGCGCGGGGCACCCCGACGAGGTCGATGTATGCCGAACTGAAGCCCTGGCCCGGCCAGTCCTCCTCATTCACGGACACCATCACGAGGCCGGCAACCTCCTCAGCGCCCGCCGCGTTAGTGCCGATGGCGATGGACGAGAGGTCATCCCTGGATACCTCCCGGCTGACCATGGAGTCCCACTGCTCTTCACTGGCCGGTTGGCTGCCCCAGTGGTCCCTGAACGCGTCGTCACGAGCGGCGTGCGTCGCGCGCGACCACTCGGGCGCAAAAGATTCGATCCGCACCTCGGGGTCGGCGGCGACGCTCGCGATGGGCTCGGCAAGGTCGCGCCTGAGCTCGAGGAAGTACCTCGCCACCGAGAACCCGGCGTGCTCGAGGAGGTCCACGGTTTCGACCGCACGCTCCGGCACGAATGCCATGAGCCAGCCGGGCAGGGTCTTGTCGGATGCCGCGAGCTGTTGCATCCCGCGCCCCTTCTGCCACCCGAACAGTCGTCGCCCGATGCCGAGCCCGCGCGAAGCCGGACGCACGCCGCCCACGAGTATCGACCGCACGAGCGAGTCCTGGCCGGGCGGCACTATGGCCAGCCCCCAGCCGAGCACCGTGCCGTCAGCGTCGAGCGCGAGAATCGTATCCGTCGCGATGTCGACGTAGCTGTGGGAGAAGTCGTCCGCCACCTCTTCGCGGGGCGTCACGTAGTGCGGATGGTCGCGCGCCCCGATCTCCCGCTCGCAGTCGACAATCGCGTCGATGTCCGCCGTCGTCGCGTGCCGCCAGGTGATATCGGCGGTGTCAGCGGGCAGATCAAGCAGTCGTGGCGCGTCAACGCGACGGCTGAGGGGAATCACGGGTTAAACAGTAAGACCCCGCCCACCGGGCGGGGTCTTACGAGTGTGTAACGGCTACTTCGCTTCGTCCTCGGCGGGAGTCTCGGCGGGAGCGTCCGCCGCAACGTCGGCGGCTTCGGTCTCAGCGTCCGCAGCTTCGTCCTCGACTACCTCGTTGTCCACGTCGACGGCCGTCTCTGCTGCAGCCTCTTCGACCTCGGCGGTCGGTTCGGCCGCGGCGTCGTCGTCAGCCTCGACGGCGGCGGGAGCCTTCGCGGGCTTTGCCGAGGCGGGCGCTGCGGCTGCGGCCTTCTTTGCCGATTTCGGCTTCGGGTTCACCGGCTCGAGCACGAGCTCGATCTGCACCATCGAAGCGTTGTCGCCCTTGCGGAAGCCGAGCTTCGTGATGCGGGTGTAGCCGCCCTCACGCAACTCGACGAGCGGCGCGATCTCGGTGAAGAGCTCGTGGATAACGCTCTTGTCGCCGATGATCGCCAGGGCACGACGACGGTTGTGCAGGTCGCCCTTCTTGGCGAACGTGATGAGGCGCTCGGCCACGGGACGCAGGCGCTTGGCCTTGGTCTCCGTCGTCTTGATGCTCTTGTGCGTGAACAGGGCCGCGGCCAGGTTCGCGAGCATGAGGCGCTCGTGGGCAGGTCCTCCGCCGAGGCGGGGGCCCTTGGTGGGTGTAGGCATTGTCAGTATCTCCAGTAACTAGAACGTCGAGGCTAAGGCCTAGGCGTTGGTCTCTTCGTCGTCGTAGCCGCCGTAGAAGTGAGCGCCGTCAAAGCCGGGAACGCTGTCCTTGAGCGAAAGGCCCATCTCGACGAGCTTGTCCTTGACCTCGTCGACGGACTTCTGCCCGAAGTTGCGGATGTTCATGAGCTGTGTCTCCGACAGGGCGACGAGCTCACTCACGGTGTTGATGCCCTCGCGCTTGAGGCAGTTGTAGCTGCGCACGCTCAGGTCGAGATCCTCGATCGGCATCGACAGCTCGCTTGAGAGCACGGCGTCGACAGGGGCCGGTCCGATCTCGATGCCTTCCGCCGCACTGTTGAGCTCGCGGGCGAGCCCGAACAGCTCGGTGAGGGTGCGGCCGGCTGATGCGACAGCATCGCGCGGGGTGATCGCCGACTTGGTCTCGACATCCACGACCAGACGGTCGAAGTCGGTGCGCTCACCGGCGCGAGTCGCCTCGACGCGGTAGGTGACCTTGAGCACTGGCGAGTAGATCGAGTCGATCGGGATCTGCCCGGCCTCGCTGAACTCGCTGCGGTTCTGGGTGGCGGAGACATAGCCGCGACCGCGCTCGATGGTCAGTTCGAGTTCGAACTTGGCCTTCTCGTTGAGGGTCGCGATGACGAGCTCCGGGTTGTGGATCTCGACACCGGCGGGGGCGGAGATGTCGGCGGCCGTGACCTCACCGGCGCCCTGCTTGCGCAGGTAAGCGGTGATGGGCTCGTCGTGCTCGCTCGAGACCACGAGGTTCTTGATGTTCAGGATGACCTCGGTGACGTCTTCCTTCACGCCGGCGACGGTGCTGAACTCGTGCAGCACCCCGTCGATTCGAATGCTTGTGACTGCTGCCCCCGGAATCGAGGAGAGCAGGGTGCGGCGAAGGGAGTTTCCGAGGGTGTACCCGAAACCGGGCTCAAGCGGTTCGATGACGAACCGCGAACGGAACTCGGAGATGTTCTCTTCGGCAAGAGTTGGGCGCTGTGCGATGAGCACTGGTGATTCCTTTCGGCGAGGTGTCCGCTATTTGACACCTGGATGCGACGAGTGGCTGGCCCGTCGTTCTATTGAGTTATCGAGGGTGTGACTTGTGTTGCGGGCGTGAGCCCATCAGCCGGTGACCGCGTCGGCGCGAAGCGCTAGCGTGGCCACCGGCCAGAGAGATCAGACGCGCCGGCGCTTGGGCGGACGGCACCCGTTGTGCGCCTGGGGCGTGACATCGTTGATCGAGCCGACCTCCAGGCCGGCGGCCTGGAGAGAGCGGATCGCGGTCTCGCGGCCTGAGCCGGGTCCCTTGACGAAGACGTCGACCTTCTTCATGCCGTGCTCCTGCGCCTGGCGTGCAGCGGATTCCGCTGCGAGCTGGGCAGCGTATGGGGTCGACTTGCGCGAGCCCTTGAAGCCGACAGCGCCGGAGGATGCCCAGCTGATGACGGCCCCACTCGGGTCGGTGATCGAGACGATCGTGTTGTTGAACGTCGACTTGATGTGGGCCTGGCCCAGCGCGATGTTCTTCTTTTCCTTGCGGCGCGGCTTGCGCGCAGCGGCCTTCGGTGCAGCCATTACTTGCGTCCCGCCTTCTTCTTGCCGGCAACTGTGCGCTTCGGGCCCTTGCGGGTGCGAGCGTTGGTCTTGGTGCGCTGTCCGTGCACGGGCAGGCCGCGACGGTGGCGGATCCCCTGGTAGCTGCCGATCTCGACCTTGCGGCGGATGTCGGCGGCGACCTCGCGACGGAGGTCGCCCTCTACCTTGAAGTTTCCTTCGATGTAGTCGCGCAGTGCGATGAGCTGGTCATCGGTCAGATCCTTGACGCGGATCTCCCCGCTGATCTCGGTGTCGGCGAGGGTTTTGAGGGCCCTCGTGCGGCCAACACCGTAGATGTAAGTCAGTGCGACCTCAACGCGCTTGTCGCGCGGGATGTCGACGCCGGCTAGACGTGCCATGTTACGTCTCCCTTATGGAGTCTTGTGGAGGTGATGGACAACACCGGTGCGAAGGCCTCCAACCCTCGGTGTCCCCTCACTGCGCCTATTAGGCGCCGGGAGGTTCCTGGTGCTGCTCGTGTATTCGGTTGTGCTCAGCCCTGGCGCTGCTTGTGACGCGGGTTTGACTTGCAGATCACCATGACGTTTCCATTGCGGCGGATGACGCGGCAGTGGTCACAGATGGGCTTGACGCTGGGATTGACCTTCATTGTGTTTCCTTGCACTCGCTGTCTTCGTACCCACGGAATGCCGTGGGCCGTTACTTTCCAGCGCGATCCTTGCCAGTTACGGCATTACTTGTAGCGGTGGCCTATTTGTATCTGTAGGTAATGCGGCCACGGGTCAGGTCATATGGGCTCAACTCGACGACTACCCGGTCCTCAGGAAGGATCCGGATGTAGTTCTGTCGCATCTTGCCCGAGATGTGGGCGAGTACTCTGTGTCCGTTGGTCAGCTCAACGCGAAACATCGCGTTGGGCAGAGCTTCGACAACTGCGCCTTCGATCTCGATGACACCGTCTTTTTTGGCCATAGCCTCTTCGTCGCTATAAGTGGGGATTCGCTGGTCTGCGGGGATTTAATGCTTCCGTCAATGACAAAGGCCGTTGTTCTCGAGAGAGAACTGCGGGCACGACAAAATCGGCCGGAAACACCAAAGATCAAGCTTAGGTCATTCCCGGGCGTTTCGCCACCACGGTGCTATAAGCCTCCGGCGAACGCGCCCTTCAGGCAGGATCGCCCGGGAGGAGGTGGGGCAGCACAAAGACGGCAAGGAGGACTAGCCCGAGAATGACTGCGGCGACCGCAGCAATGACGACGGCCACGGCGAGCACCATCAACCCGATGCGAACCGTTCGGCGGGATGCACTCTCCCCGGACTTGGGCACGTCTGCAGGAGCAAACAAGTCGTCGCTCGACTGGCCCGCGCCGGTCATTTCGGCTCCACCGGGGTGACGCCGAAGGGCGCGAGTCCCGCCGCTCCCCCATCGTCGGCGGTGAGCACCCAGAGTCCACCGGCGTGCACGGCGACGGAGTGCTCCCAGTGCGCCGCATCCGAGCCGTCATCGGTCGCGACCGTCCAGTCGTCGTCGAGCACGTGCGTCTCGATGCCACCCGCCGTCACCATGGGTTCGATCGCCACGACGAGGCCGGGCTTGATCTCGGGGCCTCCGGGACGCACGCGGTAGTTGAACACAGGTGGTTCCTCGTGCATCGAGCGGCCGATACCGTGGCCGACATAATCCTCGAGAATGCCGTAGCGTCCGCGGCCGGCCACGGCGTCCTCGATAACCCCGCCGAGTTCGTTGAGGCGACCTGCCGATGCCAGCGCGGCGATGCCTGCCCACAGCCCGAGCTCGGTGGCATCCGCGAGAGCCTGGCGTTTAGCCACCACTTCCGGTCTTGATGGGTCGGGCACGACGACAGTGAATGCCGCATCCCCGTTCCAGCCGCCGAACTCCGCCCCGCTGTCGACAGAGAGGATGTCGCCTGGCTCCAGTACCCGCGCCCCGGGCACGCCATGAACGACCTCGTCGTTGACCGACGTGCACAGGGTGTGGATGTAGCCCGGCTCCTTCATGAAGTTCGGCACAGCCCCCGCATCCCGGATTGCGGCTTCGGCAATCGCGTCGAGCTCGAGAGTGGTCACACCCGGCCTGATTGCGGCACGTACTGCCGCGAGGGACGCAGCCGTGATGCGGCCGGGTTCGAGCATGAGCCGGAGTTCAGCCGGTGACTTGTAGATCTTCCTGCCCCCGAACGCCACAGCTCAGAGCACGCCCTCCGGCGCGGTGTCCGGGAGGGCGATTCCTCGCTCGGCAAGGGCGGCGATGATGCGCTCGGTGACCTCGTCGATATCGCCGAGTGCGTCGATCTTCACGAGAACCCCGCGACCGTCGTAGACGTCGATGAGAGGTTCGGTCTGTTCGCGGTACACCTGCAGCCTGTGTCGCACGACGGCTTCGTCGTCGTCGCTGCGCCCCTGCTCGATGGCCCGCTTGCGCAGACGCTTGACCACGACATCCGGATCCGCGACGAGCTCGATCACCGCGTCAAGGGCGGCGCCGTGTCCGTTCAGAAATTCGTCAAGTTCGCGCACCTGGTCTGTCGTGCGCGGGTAGCCGTCCAGCAGGAAGCCGTGCTCGGCATCCGGTTCGGCCAGGCGGTGCCTGATGAGGTCGTTGGTAAGCGAGTCCGGGACGTTGTCCCCGGCCTCCATGTATGCCTTCGCCTGCTTGCCCAGCGGGGTTTCGTTCTTCACGTTGCTGCGGAAGATATCGCCGGTGGAGATCGCCGGAATCAGGTATGCCTCAGCGAGTCGGACCGCCTGCGTACCTTTTCCTGCGCCGGGCGGCCCGATGAGGAGCAGCCGGCTCAACGGAGCAGGCCCTCGTAATGACGCTGCTGCAACTGGGAATCGATCTGCTTGACTGTCTCGAGGCCGACGCCGACGATGATCAGGATGCTGGCGCCACCGAATGGGAAGTTCGTGTTCGCCTGCACCAGCACGAGAGCGATCAACGGGATCAGGGCGATGAGCCCGAGATACAGCGAGCCAGGCAGCGTCACGCGCGTGAGCACATAGTCGAGGTACTCGGCGGTGGGGCGCCCGGCACGGATGCCCGGGATGAACCCGCCGTACTTCTTCATGTTGTCGGCGACCTCTTCGGGGTTGAAGGTGATCGCGACGTAGAAGTAGGTGAAGCCGACGATGAGCAGGAAGTACAGGAGCATGTA
This sequence comes from Rhodoglobus sp., assembly GCA_025464445.1. GTDB lineage: Bacteria > Actinomycetota > Actinomycetes > Actinomycetales > Microbacteriaceae > Rhodoglobus. The sequence goes on from JAODLY010000034.1 coordinate 143,433, forward strand.
GAGCGGGTGATCGCCCTTTGTCAGGTAGTTCTGGATCCAGGTGACCCAGCCTGCCGGCGTATCCCCGGCCTTGGGCTGGTTGAACTGCGCGATCAGGGCAGGCAGGTAGAGCAGGGATGACGCGAAGATCACGGGCACGACGCCGGCCATGTTGACCTTGATCGGGATGTACGTGTTGTTACCGCCATACGTGCGCCTGCCGACCATGCGCTTCGCGTACTGCACGGGAATTCGCCGCTGCGATTGCTCGACGAACACGACGAGAGCCATGATGACGATCCCGATCGCGATGACTGCGATGAAGATCTGCACGCCCTTGGCCTGGAAGATGCTGCCGAGCGCGTTGGGGAAGCGGGCGGAGATCGAGGTGAAGATGAGCAGCGACATCCCGTTGCCGATGCCACGCTCGGTGATGAGCTCACCCATCCACATGATCAGGCCGGTGCCGGCCGTCATGGTGATGACCATGAGCATGATGGCGTACCAGGCGTCGTTGGTGATGAGCTGGCTGCACTCTGCGACTCCCGAGTTGGACGGGAAGAGCGCGCCGCTACGGGCGACTGTGATGAGCGTCGTCGACTGCAGCACGCCGAGCGCGATCGTGAGGTAGCGGGTGTACTGCGTGAGGCGTGACTGGCCCGCCTGGCCCTCCTTGTAGAGGGTTTCAAAGTGTGGGATGACCACGCGCAACAACTGCACGATGATCGATGCGGTGATGTACGGCATGATGCCGAGCGCGAAGATCGACAGCTGCAGCAGTGCGCCGCCGCTGAAGAGGTTGACGAGGTCGTACAACCCTGAGGTGCCCGCGTTGCTCGCGAGACATACCTGCACGTTGCCGAAGTCGACGAACGGGGCCGGGATGAACGAACCGAGACGGAACAGCGCAACGATGCCGAGCGTGAACCCGATCTTCCTGCGAAGGTCAGGCGTGCGGAAAATCCGCGCGACAGCTCTGAACACAAGGGCCTCCGATATCTATGTACTGCAGCCGAGTGGGGCCCGGGTAAGGAGCCCCACTCGAATCCCCGAGGGGGAACTACTTGACCGAACCGCCAGCGGCAACGATCTTCTGCTCAGCGGAGCCGGAGACCTTGTCGACTGCAACGTTCAGCTTAACCGCAATATCGCCATCCCCAAGAACCTTGACCTTCTCGTTCTTGCGTACCGCGCCCTTCGCGACCAGGTCGCCGATGGTGACCTCGCCGCCCTTGGGGTAGAGCTCGGCGAGCTTTTCGAGGTTCACGACCTGGTACTCGACGCGGAACGGGTTCTTGAACCCGCGCAGCTTCGGGGAGCGCATCACGAAGCCGATGTTTCCGGCCTCGAAACCGGGGCGCACCGAATAGCGCGCCTTCGTTCCCTTGGTGCCGCGACCTGCGGTCTTGCCCTTCGAACCCTCACCGCGTCCAACGCGGGTCTTGTCCTTCTTGGCACCGGCGGCGGGGCGGAGGTGATGCATCTTGAGCACCTGCGGGCGCGACGGGACGTCGGCCTTTGGGGCCTTCTTCGCGGGCGCGGTCTTGGCAGCGGGTGCCTTGGCAGACGCGGCAGCATCCGACTTCGCGGCGGCGGCCTTGGGGGCAGCTTCCGCTTTCGGGGCGGCCTTGGCTGCCGGAGCCTTCGCGGCAGCCGGCTTGTCGGCGGCAGCCTTTGGGGCGGCCACCTTCGCGGGCGCCTTGGCGGTGGCCGCCTTAGGGGCGGCCTCCTTCTTCTCTTCAGCCATTAGTCAATCTCCTCGACCTTGACAAGGTGAGCGACCGTGCGCACGTAGCCACGGTTCTGCGAGTTGTCCTCGCGCACAACCACGTCACCGATGCGGT
>JAODLY010000027.1 GCA_025464445.1 Rhodoglobus sp.
CGCGCGAGCAAGTTCTACGCAAAGCTCTTCGGCTGGGGCGTCCAGTCGAGTCCCGGCATGGATGACTACGCACTTGTCGATACCGGCGCCGGCCCCGACGCGATCGGGGGTGGAATCGGCCCGGCGCAGCCTGAGGGATCCGGCGGCGTGAAGATCTATGTGCGAGTTCCGGACCTCGAGCAATCCCTCGCGCGCGCCGAAGAGCTGGGAGGCGCCCGCCTGGTACCACCCACCGAGTTGCCTGGCGACTTCGGCTCGTTCGCGATCTTCACCGATCCTGACGGCAACCAGGTTGGACTGTGGGCGTAGCGGCGCAGCAGCTCGCCGAGAACGAAGAAACCCTGACATTCCGCGCTCTCGCTGAGCCGCGCAGGCGAGCTATCCTGCGGCTATGCGCGAATACCGAGATCAGCGCGGGTGACATCGCCCAACGCTTCGACGTGTCGCGCACCGCGATCAGCCAGCACCTGACGATTCTGAGGGAGGCGGGGCTCGTGTCAGAGCGCAAAGACGGTACACGCCGGCTCTACAGCGCCCGCGCCGAAGGGCTGCGCTCGCTTCGCGCATTGCTGAACGAGCTCTGGGCGACAGGGCTCGAGCGGGCGGCGCGCCTCGCGGAGGCCGACGACGAGACCGAGTCGGTGCCGTGAGCGCGCCCCGGCCGAACGAGAAGCTCGCGGGGGTGGCCCCGTTGGAGCGACCTCCGATCCGCCAGAGCATCGTTGTGCGACAGGGGATCGAACGAACCTTCTCGACATTCGTGAGCAGAATCGGTCAGTGGTGGCCCACGATCCCCTTCTCCTTCGGACAGCACAGCATCGTTTCCGTGACCTTCGAAACCAGAGTTGGCGGCCGGATCTATGAGACCCGGGAGGATGACTCGGTCGTCGAGTGGGGAACCGTTCTGGAGTGGTCGCCGCCTCAACGTTTCGTCATGTCGTGGAACATCACGGGAGTGCCCACGGATGTCGAGGTCAGCTTCACCAGTGAATCCGATACGACAACCCGGGTGGACCTGGAGCATCGCGGTTGGGAGCGATTGACCGAAGCGCAGCTGGGCGACGACTGTGCGCTGCCCGGCGGCTATCTCGGCGGATCATTCACCAGGGGGTGGGCAGTGATCCTGGATCGGTTCGCGATGGCCGTCGAAGCGAGCAGTTAAGCCCGCACCCCCTGCAGGGCCGGGGGAAGGATGGTGCCGCGGGCGTGGTTGCCCTTCACGTGCTCGCCGTTCGGGAAGCACGCAACGGCATCATGACGAATATCGTCCGCCCGGGCTTCACGCTCACGGAGAAGGCCGATGACATCCCACGCCTTGCGGACGTTGCGGCGTTGGAAGCCGAGTCGACTCCGACGGGTCGCGTGAGCGTGCCGGCGGACGTCGCTTCGGCGGTCGTGTACCTCGCCTCCGCCTCCAACACCCACATCAACGGGCAGACCTTGTCGATCGCCGGGGGCCGAGAACTGCGGCGGTAGCTGCGGGCATCTTCCCTCTCGCTTGCGCTGGGCTTCACGCCGGAGGCGTGACCCCGCGAACGAAGGCCAGCGCCTCGGTGGCGAGGTCGACCCATGAGTAGTCGGACTCGCTATCCAGCACCAGCCACTGCTTCATCGGCACCCCCTTGTTCGCCTCGAAGTTGGTGCCATGGCCACCCTCCACGAAATGGATGACACGCGCCGTCGGCAGCTTGACCACGAGGTTGCCCCGCACGAGCATGGCGAAGATCCTGCCGTCTACCCGCAGCGCCGACGAACCGAAACCTGAGCCGGCCCCGGGCGGCACGACGCCGGGCTCGCCGGTGAAATGACCGGCGAGATCGTCGAACCGTTCCGCGGGAAGCATGCTGCGAACTTTACGGCGATCCGCCGTCACCCGACGGCGCTCGAACCAGCCCACAGGTTGATGCCCATGTCGACGGCGTACTCGTCGATCGCGGCCAGTTCGGCGTCGGTGAACGAGAGGTTCTGCACGGCCGCGAGGTTCGCCTCGAGCTGCGCGACGGATGACGCGCCGACGAGCGCCGACGTCACCTCCGTGTTGCGGAGCGTCCAGGAGATCGCGAGCTGGGCGAGGCTCTGGCCGCGGCCCTGCGCGATTTCCGTCAGGGCGCGGATGCCCTTGAGCGTGTCGTCGTTGACCATCGACTTCGCCATCGAGCCTTCGCGTGCCGCGCGGGCATCCTGCGGGATGCCGCCGAGGTAACGATCGGTCAGCAAGCCCTGGGCGAGCGGGGAGAACGCGATGCAGCCGACGCCCAGTTCGCTGAGGGTGTCGAGCAGGCCATCCTCGATCCAGCGGTTGAACATCGAATACGAGGGCTGGTGGATGAGCAGCGGGGTGCCGAGGTCGGCGAGGATCTGGGCTGCCCGCCGGGTGCGCTCGGGCGAGTAGGAGGAGATGCCCGCGTACAGCGCGCGACCCGAGGTCACCGCCGTGTGCAGTGCACCCATCGTCTCTTCGAGCGGGGTGTCCGGGTCGGCGCGGTGGGAGTAGAAGATGTCGACGTAGTCGAGTCCCATCCGCTCGAGCGACTGGTCGAGGCTCGCAAGCAGGTACTTGCGCGATCCGAGGTCGCCGTACGGCCCCGGCCACATGTCATAGCCGGCCTTTGTGGAGATGACGAGTTCATCGCGGTGCGGCGCGAAGTCCCGGCGCATGTGCTCCCCGAAGTTGGCCTCGGCGGCGCCGTAGGGCGGCCCGTAGTTGTTGGCCAGGTCGAAGTGGGTCACGCCCAGGTCGAACGCCCTGCGCAGGATCGCCTGTTGGCGCTGCATGGGCACGTCGTCTCCGAAGTTCTGCCAGAGCCCGAGCGAGACGGCGGGCAGCTTGAGGCCGCTGCGGCCGGTTCGCCGGTATGGCATGGGTTCGTAGCGGTCGCTTGCTGCTGCATAGGTCATGGATGTCACGCCGAGAGTTCGGCGATCTCCTCTGCAGTAAGGATAATCTCGAGGGCGAGCACGGAGTCAAGGATGCTCTCAGGGCGAGAAGCGCCGGGAATCGGGATGACGACGGGTGCGAGCGCGAGCTCCCAGGCGAGACAGATGCGCTGCGGGCTCACGCCACGTTCTTCGGCGATGCGCTGGAATGCCGCGTACCTGTCCCCGAGTTGCCCGGCCCGACCGATGCCGCCGAGGGGGCTCCAGGGCAGGAAGGCGAGCCCCAGCTCCGCGCACAGCTCGAGCTCAGGCTGGCTTGAGCGGAAGGCGGGGGAGAACTGGTTCTGCACAGAGACGAGCCGCCCGCCGAGGATGACCTGCGACTCACGGATCTGCTCAGGGTTGGCGTTGGAGATGCCCGCCATCTCGATGATGCCCTCATCCAGCAGGTCGGCCAGGGCGCCGACGGAGTCGGCGTACGGCACCGTCGGGTCAGGGCGGTGGAACTGGTAAAGGCCGATGGTGTCCGTGCCTAGCCGTCGCAGCGATTCCTTGACGGCCTTCTTGATGTAGTCGGGATGCCCGTTGAGCGTCCACGAGCCGTCGCCGGGTCGAAGGTGCCCGCCTTTGGTCGCGACGAGCACGTGCGAGGTGTCGCCCGGGTAGGTGCGTAGCGCCTCGGCGATCAGGGTCTCGTTGTGGCCGACCTCGTCGGCATCCCGGTGGTAGGCGTCTGCCGTGTCGATGAGTGTCACACCGGCGTCGAGGGCGGCGTGGACCGTGGCGATCGATCGCGATTCGTCAGGTCGGCCCTCGATCGACATCGGCATTCCGCCGAGCCCGATGGCGCTCACTGTGCGGTTTCCAATTGTTCGCGTCTGCATGGAAGTCGTCCTTTCGCACGGTGCTGAGACCGTTCGGTGTTGACTTTAGGCCGGGGCTTTGCAACAGTCAAATAGGAAAGAGTCGTGCCTTTCAGAAGGATTGGTTATAAATGGATTTGCGCCAGATGGAGTACTTCGTAGCCCTAGCGGAGGAGCAGCAATTCACCCGCGCCGCCGACCTGCGCCGCGTGTCGCAGTCGGGGCTCTCTGCGGGCATCCGCACCCTCGAAGACGAACTGCAGACCCCGCTCTTCACCCGCACGACCCGCAGGGTGGAGTTGACGGATGCGGGGCGGGCCCTGTTGCCGCACGCCAGGTCGCTGCTCGCGCAGGCTGCAGCGGGCAGGGACGCCGTGGTCGCCACCCGCAGCGAAGTGGTCGGGGAGTTGCGCCTCGGGGGGGAGCAGTGCCTCGGCGTCATCGACATCGCCGAGCTGCTCGGGCGCTTCCACGCGCGTTATCCGAAGGTGCGGGTCGCCTTCCATCAGGCAGGCACAGGTGAGTTGCTCGGCATGTTGCGCGCCGGCGAACTCGATGTCGCGTTCGTCGCTGTCGGCGGTGCCGGCGGGGTCGGCGCCACCGGCAAGCGTGGCGCGATAAGCCAGCGCGAACTCGCGACCGAACCGCTCGTCGTGCTGTGCTCCCCCCGATCGCCTCTCGCGAAGAAGTCGCGGGTCAGCTGGGAGGACCTGGAAGGAGAGGTCTTCGTCGACTTCAACGCATCCTGGGCGATTCGCGGCATCAACGACACGGCATTCGCTGGCAGGGGGCTCGCGAGGGATGTCGGATTCACCGTCAACGACGTGCACACCCTGCTCGACCTCGTGCACCGCGAGCTGGGCATCGCCGTCGTGCCGCGCCCGATCGCCTCGAAGCCGCAGGCGGAAGGTCTCGTGTCGATTCCGATCGTCGGCGGCGAGGCCGCGACCTGGACCCTGAGCGTCGCCTCCGCGGCAGCGTCGACCGACGCGGGCATCGCCGGCCGGCTGCTCGAGATACTGTCGTAGCCGTGATCATCGACGCCCACCAACATGTCTGGGATCTCGACGCCGCCCGCTACGACTGGCTCGGCCCCGACCTGGCCCCGATCGACCGCACCATCGGGTTCGACGAAGTGCTGCCCTCCCTCACGCGGGCGGGAGTGGATGCCACCGTGCTCGTGCAATCCGCCGACAACGCCGAAGACACCGCGCTCATGCTGGCCGTGGCCGAAGCCCACCCGCAGGTGGCGGCCGTCGTCGCCTGGGTTCCGCTCGGCGATCCCGAGGGGACGGCAACCCGGCTCGCCGCCCTGCGCACCAACCCACTCGTCGTCGGGGTGCGGAACCTCATCCACACGCGGCCCGACCCCGATTGGCTGCTGCGCGCGGAGGTGGACGAGAGCCTGGGGATCCTCGAGCGCGCCGGCGTGACACTCGACTTCGTCGGCGACCTGCCGCGACACCTCGAGATCGTGCCGATCATCGCGGCGCGGCATCCCGGGCTCCGCATCGTGATCGATCACCTCAACAAGCCGCCGATCGGGCTGGAGTCCCGCGACCCATGGTGGTCGCTCATCGCCGCCGCCGCCGAGTCGCCGATGGTGTTCGGCAAGGTGAGTGGGCTCTACTCGGCGACCGGGGACATGGCCGCGTGGAGCGTCGACGGCGTCCGCCCATTCTTCGAGCGGGCGGTCGAGGTGTTCGGCCCCGCCCGCCTGATGTATGGCGGAGACTGGCCGATCTCGGTGCTCGCCGGCGGCTACGACAGGGTGTGGGATGGGCTGAGCGTGCTCTTCGCCGAGCTCGGGGATGCCGACCGGCAGCGCGTGCTGGGTGGCACAGCCGCCGAGTTCTATGGGATCGGCAGCTAAAGCGACACTCGAACATATTTTCGAATGTTGCTATCCTCGAAGCATGAGCATCGCATTCCAGGCCTCGCTGTTCGACGACATCAGTTCCGAGCCCGAGCTGCGCCCACTCGGCCTCATGGTGCAGCGCATCCCGCTCGAAGAGGGCGCATGGGTCGACCTGCGGCCGGGGTGGCTGTCGAACTCCGACGCGCTGTTCGAGCGGCTGGCGGTGGATGTGCCGTGGAAGGCCGACAAGCGCGAGATGTACGACCGGGTGGTCGCCGTGCCCCGGCTCGTGTCATGGTTCGGGCCGGGATCTGAGTTTCCCGACCCCGTGCTCAGCGCCGCGCAGGACGCGCTCAACGACCACTATGGCCGCCCGCCCGGGCAGGTGTTCCAGACCGCCGGCCTGTGCTTCTACCGCACCGGGGACGACAGCGTGGCCTGGCACGGCGACCGCGTCGGCCGCACTATCGACAGGGACACGATGGTCGCGATCCTCTCCGTCGGCGCGGAGCGCACACTTTCGCTGCGGCCGAAGGGTGGAGGCCACGCCATGAAGTTCCCGGTCGGCCACGGCGACCTCGTGGTCATGGGCGGCAGCTGCCAGCGCACCTACGAGCACGCGATCCTCAAGACCAAGCAGGCCGTTGGCCCGAGGATCAGCGTGCAGTTCCGGCCGGTCTGGCCGCGTTAGGCCGCCAGCCGCCGCACCTGGTCGAGCAACTGCTCGGCGACGAGATCGAACGGCTCCAGCTGCTGCTCGGCGCGGCTGAGCACGACGGCTCCTTCGCTCGCCGCGACGAGGGTTGCCGCGAAAGCGGCGGCGTGGCGCTGGGGCAGTCCACCGGCCTCGAGCAGGGCGGCGAGACGGGTTCGCCACTGCCGGAACACGGTAGCGCTGTGCTCGAGCAGCGCCGGTGACTCGGTGGCGACGGTGACCGCGAGCACTGCGCATCCTGCCTGGAAGTGTGAGCGTTCGAGCACAGTGCGCCAGATGGCGAGGAAGGATGCCGTGACTTCGGCGGGGGACTTGCCGGCCCAGCTGTCCACGAGGTCGAGGGCCCGGCCCCCGGCCAGATCGACAGCGGCGGCGACGAGCTGGTCCTTGCCATCGGGGAAGTGGTGGTACACCGAACCGCGCGGCGCCCCGGTGAGTTCGAGCACCTCCGAGAACGAAGTGCCCTGCAGTCCCTGCTGGGCGAGCAGCCGGGCCGCGCCGGCCACCATCCGGGCTTTCACGTCGCTCGCCATCGGAATCTCCTTGACTATGCAGACCGTCATAGTTTACGGTCTATGCATCCCATCATAGTTTCGAAGGAGCCTCTCTCATGCCCATGATCGATGTCTACGCCCCAGCCGACCTGTTCCCCGCCGACGCGGATGCAGCACTCGGCACTGAACTCACGCACGCAGTGCTGCGCGCCGAGGGTCACGTCGAGGCGGTCATCCCCGCCTTCTTCACCGACAACACGGCGGCATTCGTGCACCGCCTGCCGATCGTGACGACAGCGGCAACACCGCAGGCGCGTTCCGTGCGCATCCAGGTGATCACCCCTCCCGGGTCGCTCAACCGTGAGGGCCAGCGCCAGCTCACGACAGAGGCGACCGAGATCGTCGCGCGGATTGCGGGCGACGAGACGCTCCGCGCCCGCACCTGGGTGATTATCACCGAGGCGGCGGAAGGCGGTTGGGGCCTCGCGGGCACGGCGTTCGGCAAGGAGGAGTTCGGGGCACTCGCGGCCCGCGCTGCAGCCGCCCGCGCCGCAGCGCAGTAGCGCGGCAGTAGCGTGGGGGCATGAGTGCTCCCGCGGCGCCGGACGCCGTCAGCTGATGGATCCGGTCGACGCCCTGGCCGAGATCGCCTACTGGCTCGAACGCGACCTGGCATCCCCGTTCAAGACCAAGGCGTTCCGCAGGGCCGCCGAGGTGATCTCGCCGCTGCCCAAAGCAGAGCTGGGTGAACTCGCGCTGGGTGGCGGGCTCGCCGGCATGAAAGGCATTGGCGGTACCACCCTCGAGGTGATCCGCCAGGCCGCAGAGGGACGGGTTCCCGACTATCTCGCCGACGTGCGTGCCCGGTTGGACAAACCCCTCGTGACGGGCGGAACCGAACTGCGCGCCCAGCTCAAGGGCGACCTGCACAGCCACAGCGACTGGTCCGACGGCACGACATCCATCGAGCTCATGGCCCAGACCGCCCGCTGGCTCGGACACGACTACCTCGTGCTCACCGACCACTCCCCGCACCTGAAGGTGGCGAACGGGCTGACCGCGGAACGCCTGCGCACCCAGCTGGGCGTCGTCGCGGCGATCAATGCGGAGCACGACGGCTTCCGCCTGCTCTCCGGTATCGAGGTCGACATCCTCGATGACGGCGCGCTCGACCAGTCTCGGGAGCTGCTCGAGCGCCTCGATGTTGTCGTGGCGAGCGTTCACTCGAAGCTGCGCATGGACAAGGCAGAGATGACCGCGCGGATGCTGCGTGCGATCGCCGATCCGAACACCAACGTGTTGGGGCACTGCACCGGCCGTCTCGTCGAGGGATCACGCGGCACCCGCCCCCCATCCCAGTTCGATGCCCGTGCCGTGTTCGAGGCGTGCGCAGAGCACGGCGTGGCTGTGGAGATCAACGCCAGGCCGGAGCGGCGGGACCCGCCGAGCGCCCTCATCCGGCTGGCCCTCGAGGTGGGCTGCCTGTTCAGCATCGACAGCGACGCGCACGCACCGGGCCAGCTCGGCCTCATCGACTACGGTGCGGCGCGCGCGGTGTCGAACGGCGTGCCGCCCGAGCGGATTGTGACTACCTGGCCGCTCGAGCGGCTGCTCGGCTGGGCAGCGGCCTGAGCGACTGGGCTGCATCCAACTCCACCAGGCGGGTGGCCGTCTGCTCGTCGATCACGAGATGGGTGATCACGCCGGCGCGCAGGGCCGCGAGCAAGGGAAGCGCCTTGCTGTCTCCCGCGACGGCACACACCCGCCGGGGCATCCTGCGCAGTTCGGCGGGGGTGGGGCCGGTTGCACGTTCGTTCAGGGACAGGTCTTCATACGTGCCGTCGGCACGCAGGAAGACAGTGCAAACATCACCGACGACGCCTTCGGCTTCGAGTATGTCGATGTCTTCTTTCTCGAGGTAACCCGCCGAATAGACGTGGCTCGGCACCTCCCCTGCGACGGCGCCGATCGAGAACAGGGCAATGTCCGCACGTCGTTGCACGTCGAGCACCCGCGCGATCGAGCGCTCCCGCCACATTGCGCGGCGGGTCTCCGCGTAGTCGAAGAAGGCGGGAACCGGGAACAGGTTCACACTCGCGTCGAACGCGTCGCCGAACCGCGAGATGAGGCTGCCGACGTATTCGACGCCGGATGTGCGGTTGTTCGCGGCCCCGTTGAGCTGCACTATCGAGCTGCCGCGGGTGGGCTTCTTGCCGAGATGCTTCGCGATCGCGGCCAGGGTTGTACCCCAGGCGACCCCGAGAACCATGTCCGAATCGAACATGCCGGTCACCATCCTGGCCGTCGCGAGTGCTACCTGTTCGAGCCGTTCGGCGACGGAGGCGGAGTCGGCAATGGGCACGACGTAGACCTCGACGCCGAACGCGGAGGAGATGTAGCTGCCGACTCCTGGCGCTCGGCTCGGGGTCGGCCGCAGGGTGATTTCGACGACGCCGGTGGCGCGAGCCTCTTTGAGCAATCGCGAAACGCTCGACCGTGACATGTGCAGGTGACCGGCTATCGTGTCCATCTTGATGTCCTGCAGGTAGTACATGGATGACGCGGCCAGCAGGCTCTCTTCCCTGTCCATCGTGCTCCTTCTGCACATATGTGCACGTTGCCTGCTCAGGTTGTCACGCGGCGGTTTCATAGTAATACGCTGCTAAACGCGACCCATGTTGCGGCCCACGATCCGAGGGAACGGGAATTCATGTCTGACAGCACCCTCACCGCCGAGACCCGCGAGCGCGCGCTCGAGCGCCTCGCGGCGAGCGTGAAGCCGGGTGAAGAGCTCGACCTGCTCGTCATCGGTGGCGGCGTGACGGGCGCGGGGATCGCGCTGGATGCCGCGAGCCGCGGCCTGTCCACGGCGGTTGTCGAAGCCCAGGATTGGGCGGCGGGCACCTCGAGTCGCTCGAGCAAACTCGTGCACGGCGGGCTGCGCTACCTGCAGATGCTCGACTTCAAACTCGTGCTCGAGGCGCTCAAGGAGCGCGACCTGCTGCTCACCGCGGTCGCCCCGCACCTCGTGCGTCCGCTTCCGTTCTTGTACCCCTTGCGCCACCGGGTCTGGGAGCGCGCGTTCGTCGGTGCCGGCATCCTGCTCTATGACCTGCTCGCGAGCATCCGCCGCGGGCGCCGTGCGTTGCCGTTCCACAGGCACCTCTCCCGCCGAGGCCTCGCCGCCGCGTTTCCGGACTTCGCGAAGCAGGCAGCCGTCGGAGCGATCGAGTACTGGGACGCGAATGTCGACGACGCACGCTTCGTCATGACGCTCATGCGCACAGCTGTCGGCTTCGGGGTGCACGCTGCGTCACGCACGCAGGTGGTCGAACTCACCAAGAACGCCGAAGGGGCTGTGGACGGGGCCGTGCTCGAGAATCTCGAGACCGGCACCCGCTTCGCGGCGAAGGCGCGCGTCGTGATCAGTTCGACAGGGGTGTGGACCGAAGAGTCGCAGGCGCTCGCCGACGACAACGGTGGCCTTCGGGTGCTCGCGTCGAAGGGCATCCACATCGTCGTTCCCCGCGACCGGATAAAGGGCACGCCGGGCCTCATCCTGCAGACAGCGAAGAGCGTGCTGTTCGTCATCCCGTGGTCGCGGTACTGGGTGATCGGCACCACGGACACCCCCTGGCACCAGGAGCTCATGAATCCCGTGGCCACGGCCGCGGACATCGACTATGTCATCGCCGAGGCCAACAAGGTGCTCGCGCATCCGATCGGCAGCAAAGACATCATCGGCACCTGGGCCGGCTTGCGACCCCTGCTGCAGCCGGGAACGAAGGAGGGCACCCAGTCGGCAAAGGTCTCGCGCGAGCACACCGTCGCCTCACCCGTGCCCGGACTCGTCGCCATCGCCGGCGGCAAGTTCACCACCTACCGGGTGATGGCACGCGACGCCGTCGACTTCGCGCTGAGCGCCGAGGCTGCGAAGAACCCGTCGGTCACCGGGGGGATCCCCCTGGTCGGCGCGGCGGGCCTGGCCGCCGCGCGGCACGAACTCGCCTCGATCGTCGATGGCCTCGGCTGGGACAGCGTCGTGACCGATCACCTGCTGCACCGCTACGGCGCGAACATCCGTGACATCGCCCAGATCGCGAGGGACGATCCGGCGATGGCAGCGCCCCTTGAGCACGCCTCGGCCTACCGGCGCGCTGAGATCGTCTACGCCATGACCCACGAGGGGGCGCTGCACCTCGACGACCTCATGATGCGCCGCACGCGCATGGTCTACGAATATCCGAACGAAGCCATGGATGCCCTGCCCGAGGTCGCGGCGATCGCCCGGGCCACCCTCGGCTGGTCTGCAGAGCGCACCGCCCACGAGGTAGCCGTCTACCGGGAGCGGGCAGCGGCGGACGCGGCTGCCGCGAGGCAACCGGACGACGAGAGCGCTGCCGAGGCTCGCGAAAAGGCGCCAGACATCGTGCCGATGATCGACCTCGGGACCTCCTCAACGCCCTGAGCCCGCTTCACAACAACCGCTGGATACCCACACGAAGGAGTATGGAATCAATGAAACCCCCAATGCTGAAACGAAACGGTTTCTGGCTGGCACTGTCACTTGTGCTTGTCGTGCTGTCGTCGATAGTGGCGTCCGCAGTGCAGACGTCCGGCTACACGGTCGCGGTCAAGGACATGAGCTGGGAGACCTCATCCGGCGAATCGATGAGCGCACTGCTCTTCAAACCGAACGGCGTGTCCGCCGACAACAAGGCCCCGGCGATCATCGTCGCCCACGGCTGGTGGAACAACAAGGAGATGCAGGACGCCAACTACGTCGAGCTCGCTCGCCGCGGTTACGTCGTGATCTCGATCGACATGTACGGCCACGGTGACTCGGACTACCTCACGAACTCGGACATCACGCTCGGCGGCACCGGCCTGTACGACGCCGTCAAGCTGGCCGCCGACCTGCCGTACGTCGACACGAGCAAGATCGGAATCTCCGGCCACTCAAATGGTGCGCGGGCAGCGAACTTCTCCGTCGCCATCGACAACGCCGCGGACAAGCAGCTGATCGCCGCGGTATTCCTCGTGGACAACGACCCGGTGTACACGGATGCCTCGAACGACAACAAGTACTTCGACCTGTACGGCTCCCGTGACACGGGACTGGTTGCCGACCAGTACGACGAGTTCTTCTTCCGCAGCTACAACGCGCAGGGTGTCGCCCTGACCACCCCACGTGAGTACATCGGAACGCCGAACGCGCAGTCCTTCCTGCACTACGGCGTCGACCCGTCGACAGTCTCCGATACGCGAGAGGCGGGCAAGGTGTATACCGACGGTGCCGGTGGCGCGATGCGTGTCGTCTTCACCCCCGCGCAGACGCATCCATGGGGCACCATCTCCAAAGGAACCGTCGCCGACCAGATCGACTTCTGGCAGCAGGCCTTCGGTGCGCCGAACCCGATCGACTCCGGCGCGCAGACCTGGCAGGTCAAGGAGGCATTCACGACGCTCGGCCTTATCGGGTTCGCGATCTTCCTGCTCGCTTTCGCCCGCTCGCTGCTGGGCACCCGGGCATTCGTGGCGCTCAGGCTGGAGAGCCCGCGCGCGATCACGACGAACAGCCGCAAGGGATTGGGCTGGTTCTGGGGAGCGATGGTCGTCTCGGCGCTCGTGTCGGGGATTTCCTACGTGCTCATGAGCCAGACGCCGTGGATCCAGGGAATTGCCTTCAATGTCACCCCGACGATCTTCACGCAGGGCGCGGTGTTCTTCATCGCACTGTGGGCGGCGATCAACGGCGTTGCCGCGATAGTGGTCATGACGATCTCGTACCTGCTGTTCGGTCGTAAGAACGGGCTGGACCTGCGCGAACTCGGACTGCTGCCCGGCTGGAGGAGGTTCTTCCAGGGGCTAGGGCTGGCGGCCCTGACGGTTGCCGCCGCCTACGGCATCGTGTTCTTCTTCAGCTGGCTGCTCCACACCGACTTCCGGTTCTGGGTGCTCGCTGTCAAGGACTTCGGCCCTGACAAGCTGTGGATCGCGTTGCTCTACGTGCCGTTCTTCCTCGTCTACTTCCTGGCGAACTCGGTAGCGATCAATGTGTTCAACCGCTTCACCCTGCGTGGCAAGGAATGGCTGAACACGCTCGTGCTCGCACTGGTCAACTCCCTGGCGCCGATGGTGCTCGTGATCGCGCAGTACGTGACGTTCTTCATCACGGGCGATGTCATCCCGGGGTTCGGCGGCATCTTCAGTATTTGGCTGTTCCCGGTGATCGTCATCCTGGCGGCGTCCGCAGTGCTCTCGCGCAAGCTCTACCGCGTGACCGGCAACCCCTACATCGGCGGGTTCATCAACGCGGCAGTCGTCACCCTCATCGCGGTGACGAACACGCTGACTGTCAACTATTGACCGCCGGATAGCTGAGCGAAGGAGCCCCGGTGCCGTCAGCGCCGGGGCTTCGGCTTGCACGCGGCGCACCGGGTGCTGGAGCATTGAGCGATGACGGCATCGGAAAGTCCGAGCGCGGCCTCCTACATCGACGGCATCGGTGCGCTCGCAAGCCCGGCCGAGGCCGAGAAATACAACCGCTACTTCAAGACCGGCGCTGGGCAGTACGCCGAAGGCGACTCCTTCGTGGGTGTGCCGATGGGCTCGGTGTTCGCCCTCGCGAAGCGGCACCTGGGCATGCCTGTCGGCGAGCTGGAAACGCTGCTCGAGAGCGGGATTCATGAGGTGCGCGCCGGCGCGCTTTCGATAATGAACGAGGAGGCGAAGCGCCGAAAGACTCCCGAGCCACGCCGCAGGGAGCTGTTCGAGCTCTACCTGCGTCGCCACGATCGCATAAACAACTGGGACCTCGTGGATGTCGCGTGCCGCTACGTCGTGGGGGCGTACCTGTTCGACAAGCCCCGCGACATCCTCTACTCCCTTGCGGGGTCTGACAACCTGTGGGAGCGGCGTACCGCAATTGTCAGCACCTGGTACTTCATCCGCGCGGGCCAGACCGATGACGCGCTGGCGCTCTCCGGGCTGCTGATCGGGGACCGCGAGGATCTCATCCACAAGGCAACCGGCTGGATGTTGCGCTACATCGGCGACATCGACAGGCAGGTGCTCGTGTCATTCCTCGACTCCCACGCGGCGACGATGCCACGCACAGCCCTGCGCTACGCAATTGAGAAGTTCACGCCTGTCGAGCGCGCCCACTACCTGGGTGCCAGGGCGAGCGCTGGTGATACGGGAATGCGGCGACCTCGGCCAGAGTTGAACGATTCGATGCATATGCATCGAACAGAGGAGGCAGGGCAATGACTGGCGTCGAATTCGGGCTCGACACGTTCGGGGATGTGACGGCCGGGCTGGATGACACCCCGGTGAGCCAGGCGCAGGTGATCCGCAATCTCGTGGCAGAAGGCGTGCTCGCCGACGAACTGGGGATCGACTTCATCGGGGTCGGCGAACACCACAGGGTGGACTTCGCGGTCTCCACCCCCGAGACCGTGCTTGCGGGCATTGCGACGGTGACGAAGAACATCCATCTCGGGTCCGCCGTGACAGTACTCAGCTCGGATGACCCGGTGCGCGTGTACCAGCGCTTCGCGACAGTCGACGCACTCTCGAACGGCCGCGCCGAGATCATCCTCGGCCGGGGATCATTCACCGAGTCGTTCCCGCTATTCGGCTACGACCTCAGCAAGTATGAGCAACTCTTCGAGGAGAAGCTGGACCTGTTCGCGGAACTCATCAAAGAGGAGCCGGTGACCTGGCAGGGCACCCTGCGCGCGGGCCTCACCGACCAGAACGTGTATCCGCGCACCGAGGGCGGCCACCTCAAGACCTGGATCGGCGTCGGCGGCAGCCCGGAGTCCGTTGTCAGGGCAGCCAGCCACGCCATGCCGCTCGTGCTCGCGATAATCGGGGGCGACCCGGCGCGCTTCGCGCCATACGTCGACCTGTTCCACCGCGCCCTCGCGCAAATGGAGAAGCCCGACCTGCCCATCGCCGTGCACTCGCCCGGCTTCATCGCCGACACCGACGACCTCGCCGCCGAGCAGTACTGGCCGCACCACCGCGTCATGCGCGACCGCATCGGCGCAGAGCGCGGCTGGCCGCCGTCAACCGAAGGAGAGTTCCGCAACGAGATCGAGCACGGCTCGCTCTACCTCGGCTCGCCCGAGACCGTGGCGCGCAAGCTGGCCAACACGATCAAGATCCTCGGCATCCAGCGCTTCGACCTCAAGTACAGCGCAGGCACCCTTCCCCACGAGCTCATGATGCACTCGATCGAGCTCTACGGCTCGAAGGTGCTGCCCATGGTGAAGGACATCCTGGCCTGACGACGCGGAGCCGCTTCCCCGTTTTGGGGGTCCCTAGCGCAGTGCAGTGGCGCGTACAGTTCAGCCACCCCGCGAACCTTCGGGAAAATGCTCGATGAGAGTTCCCATGGTCACCTCGACCAAAGCTCGTGTCCGCACCTCCACAACGCTGAAGACCACCCTGAAGGGGATGCTGGCCGCGACGGGTGCTTTCCTGCTCGAGGTGATTCTCGCATCCGTACCAATACTTCCGCTCCCCAGCGCCGTAGCTGCTCCGACGAGCGTCGACCTGGGCGCGGCGTCCGCATACTCGGTGCTGGGAGCCTCCACCGTCACCAATACCGGTGCGACGGTGGTCTCGAATGACCTGGGAGTATCGCCGGGAACTGCCATAACCGGCTTTCCCCCAGGCCTCATCAATGGCCAGACCCATGCCGCCGACCCCAATGCCGCGGCGGCACAGGCCGCGCTCGCGACGGCATATACGGATGCCGCGGGCCGTACGCCTTCTGCTCCCGCCGTCGTCGGTGTATACGAACTCGGCGGCACGACCTTCGCGCCGGGCGTGTATGCAGGCGCAAGCTCGCTGGGTATCACCGGGACGGTGACTCTCGACGGTGGTGGCGATCCCACCGCCGTATTCGTCTTTCAAGCCGGTTCGACTCTCACCACTGCGTCGTCCAGCACCGTCCGCCTTGTGAACGGAGCCCAATCTGCAAATGTCTTCTGGCAGATCGGCAGCTCGGCAACGCTCGGCACGTACTCCACCTTCGCGGGAACGATCATGGCCCTCGCGTCGGTCACCGTGACCACGGGTGTCACGGTGTATGGCCGCGCGCTCGCGCAGACGGCTGCTGTGACTCTGGACACCGACACCTTCGTGACTGCTGCGGCGGACAACACGTCACCGTCTCTCACCATCACCGGCGGGGCGACGGCGAGCACTACCGATTCGACGCCGACTATCTCTGGAACTTCCGACGAGCTCGGCGGCACCGTGACGGTGACGATCGAAGTCCAGGCACTGACAGCGACCGTCCAGCCGGATGGTGCCTGGTCGGTGACCGCGGCGACCCTCGCTGACGGCCCGCATACCGCTACCGCGTCGGTCTCGGACGCGGCGGGCAATAGCGCGTCCGCCCAGCAGGTACTGACGATCGACGCCACGGCCCCGACGATCACGATCACGGGCGGGGCGACTGTCCTTACCGCCGACTCGACGCCGACCATCGTGGGAACTTCCGATGCGGTCGGCAGGACTGTGACCGTGACGATCGCGGGCCAGACACTCACCGCCGTCGTGCAATCCGGCGGTGCCTGGTCGGTCACCGCGGCGACCCTCGCTGATGGCCCGCACACCGCCGCCGCGTCGGTCTCGGACGCCGCAGGCAATGGCGCGTCCGCCCAGCAGGTGCTGACGATCGACACGGTAGCGCCCACGGTAACGATCACGGGCGGGGCGACGGCGAGCACTGCCGACTCGACGCCAACCATCGTGGGAACGTCCGATGAGTTCGGCGCCACCGTGACCGTGACGATAGCGGGGCAGACCCTCACTGCCGTCGTGCAGCCGGACGGCAGCTGGGCTGTGACCGCGGCGACCCTTGCCGATGGCCCGCATACCGCCATCGCGTCGGTGTCTGATGCGGCGGGCAACAGTGCGTCCGCGCAGCAGGTGCTGACGATCGACGCCACGGCCCCGACGATCACGATCACCGGCGGGGCGACTGTCCTTACCGCCGACTCGACGCCGACTATCTCGGGAACGTCCGACGAGCTCGGCGCCACCGTGACGGTGACGATCGAAGGCCAGGCACTGACAGCGACCGTCCAGCCGGATGGCAGCTGGTCGGTCACCGCGGCGACCCTTGCCGATGGCCCGCATACCGCCATCGCGTCGGTGTCTGATGCGGCGGGCAACAGTGCGTCCGCGCAGCAGGTGCTGACGATCGACGCCACGGCCCCTGCGATCACGATCACGGGCGGGGCGACTGTCCTTACCGCCGATTCGACGCCAACCATCGTGGGAGCCTCCGATGCGGTTGGCAGGACGGTGACCGTGACGATCGCGGGCCAGACGCTCAATGCCGTCGTGCAATCTGGCGGTGCCTGGTCGGTCACCGCGGCGACCCTCGCTGACGGCCCGCACACCGCAACTGCGTCGGTGTCTGACGCCGCAGGCAATGGCGCGTCCGCCCAGCAGGTGCTGACGATCGACGCCACGGCTCCGACGATCACGATCACGGGCGGGGCGGCGGCGAGCACTACCGATTCGACGCCGACTATCTCTGGAACTTCCGACGAGCTCGGCGGCACCGTGACGGTGACGATCGAAGGCCAGGCACTTACGGCGACAGTCCAGCCCGATGGCAGCTGGTCGGTCACCGCGGCGACCCTCGCCGATGGCCCGCACACCGCCATGGCGTCGGTGTCGGACGCGGCGGGCAATAGCGCGTCCGCCCAACAGGTGCTGACGATCGACGCCACCGCTCCTGCGATCACGATCACGGGCGGGGCGGCGGCGAGCACTGCCGATTCGACGCCAACCATCGTGGGAACTTCCGATGCGGTCGGCAGGACGGTCACCGTGACGATAGCGGGCCAGACCCTCACTGCCGTCGTGCAATCCGGCGGTGCCTGGTCGGTCACAGCGGCGACCCTCGCTGACGGCCCGCATACCGCCATCGCGTCGGTCTCGGACGCCGCAGGCAACAGCGCATCCGCCCAACAGGTGCTGACGATCGACGCCACGGCCCCTGCGATCACGATCACGGGTGGGGCGACTGTCCTTACCGCCGACTCGACGCCAACGATCTCGGGCACTTCCGATGCGTTCGCCCGGACGGTCACCGTGACGATAGCTGGCCAGACCCTCACTGCCGTCGTGCAGCCCGACGGCAGCTGGGCTGTGACCGCGGCGACCCTCGCTGACGGCCCGCATACCGCTACTGCGTCGGTCTCGGACGCGGCGGGCAACAGCGCATCCGCCCAACAGGTACTGACGATCGACGCCACGGCCCCGACGATCACGATCACCGGCGGGGCGACTGTCCTTACCGCCGACTCCACCCCGACCATCTCGGGCACCTCGGATGCGGTCGGTCGGACGGTCACCGTGACGATAGCGGGCCAGACCCTCACTGCCGTCGTTCAATCCGGCGGTGCCTGGTCGGTCACAGCGGCGACTGTCGCTGACGGTCCGCATACCGCCATCGCGTCGGTGTCGGACGCCGCGGGCAACAGTGCGACGGCCCAACAGGTGCTGACGATCGACACCGTAGCGCCCACAGTAACGATCACTGGCGGGGCCACGGCGAGCACTGCTGACTCGACGCCAACCATTGTGGGAACTTCCGACGAGCTCGGCGGCACCGTGACGGTGACGATCGCAGGCCAGACACTTACGGCGACAGTCCAGCCCGATGGCAGCTGGTCGGTCACCTCGGCGACCCTTGCCGATGGCCCGCATACCGCCATCGCGTCGGTGTCGGACGCCGCGGGCAATAGCGCATCCGCTCAACAGATCCTCACCACCGACACCGTCGCACCCACTGTGACTATCGATGGCGGGGCGACCGCCACCACTGGAGATCTCACGCCGCTCATCTCGGGCACCTCGGATGCGATCGGCCGCACGGTAACGGTGACGGTGGCTGGCCAGACGCTCACCGGGGTTGTCCAAACCGATGGAACCTGGTCGGTGTCTGCGGCGACCCTGACGGAAACGGCCCATACGATCACTGCCTCCGTCACCGATCCCGCGGGTAACCTCGGCTCAGTGCAGCAGGTGCTCACGGTCAACTCCACGTTGCCGGTGATCCTCATCGCGGGCGGGGCATCGGCGCAAACCCAAGACGCGACGCCGACGATCTCTGGGACGACGGACGCACCGACCGGATCGACAGTCACCGTCACAGTGGCCGGCCAGACTCTCACGGCGATCGTTACCAGCGGCGGCGGGTGGTCCGTGACCGCCGCGGCATTGGCCGAAGGGCCACACACGGCGGTAGCGTCCGTCACCGATGGCCTAGGACACACTGGAACGGCGCAGCAGACCCTGACCATCGACACGATCGGGCCGATCTACCCGATGAGTGCGTTTGTCTCCGGGCCCGCCGCAAACCCGTCATCCGCGTCACAGGGCCTCACCCTGGTGGTGGCCGCAGACTTCTCGCGGACACTCGCGGCCACAGGCGCGGCCAGCACGGTCGTCGCGCTAGTGGGCCTGGGGCTAATCGCGGGTGGCGCGGCCGGGCTGCTACTTTTTCGTCGGCGCACCCGCTGAGTCGGTGACGGGCGTTTCGGCCGCAACCGCGTTCGACCTGCGGCTGCGGCGCACGAGCAGGATCGTCAGCAGGGTGATCAACGCGGCGAGCACGAGCCACGGCAGCAGCACGCCGAGCGCGACTACCAACCCCGCGAAGAAGGCAACAAAGGCTGCCCAGCCGGCGGCGAGGCCGGAGACGAAGGTGTTGGGCTCGGTCACGATAGCCTGCGCCGGGGAGACGAGGTTGAGCGTGACCGTCGACATCGCCACCTGGTCGGCGAGATAGCGC
The DNA here is from genome assembly GCA_025464445.1 of Rhodoglobus sp. GTDB lineage: Bacteria > Actinomycetota > Actinomycetes > Actinomycetales > Microbacteriaceae > Rhodoglobus. Next base: position 19,640 of record JAODLY010000027.1, read on the forward strand.
TGCTGGCTCTTGAGGCTTTCGAGCTCGCCCTGCCTGTCGGAGATCGCCGTCTCGAGGGCGATGAGGTTGGTGGTGTCTGTCGCGGTGGCGAGCAGGGCCACGAGCCGGTCGACGGATGCCGAGAGCGCCGTGATGCGAGCATCCAGGTCTTGCGTCTGCATCGTCACGTCACTCGTGGCGAGGGACACCTCCTGCACGGTGCCGAGGGCCTTGAGCTTGTCCAGCGTGGCGTCGAGCGCCGACACCGGGATGCGCAGCGTGAGTGTCGCGCTGGCCGAGGTGGTGTCCGTCGGGGCGTACTCGTTGCGGCCGTCTACCCGCCCCCCGGCCTGCTCGGTGATGCGGGCCGCTTCGGTCGCGGCATCCAGCGGCTTATCGACGACGACTGTCACATAGCCGGTCTCGATGACCTGCCGGTCGGTGGAGAAGGCGCTACCGGACGCGCTGCTGCCGGCCGAGCTGTCCATGGCTTTGGAGCCGTCGGTCGGGGCGGTACCTGGCTGCGCCTGCGGTGCGACCTCGCTGGATGTGGCCTGCGGGGAGTTCGCCGCCGCGCAGCCGGACAGGGCGAGAGCGGAGAGAACAAGAGCCGTGGGGATAAGTAGTGTGCGCCTCATGGCTTCACCGTAATGAGAGGCCCGAACAGCCGCTACCCAACATTTTCGACTTCTCGTTCGTCACTGGCCCTATCCTCGATTCATCGGCGATTGCCGCACAGAGCGGGAGGGTTACATCATGGGTTTGCTTGATGACGCCAAAGAGAACGTTGCAGAAGGCCTCGACAAGGCGAAGGACACCGCCGAAGAGGTCGGCGAGTTCGTCAAAGACAAGGCGGACGACGTCACAGGGTTCGTGACAGACAAGGCAGCAGAGATCAAGGACAGGTTCGACGGCGACGACGAGGCGGCAACTCCGCCCGCCGCCACGCCACCTGCTCCCTGAGCGCATCGACAAAGGCGGGGATCCGAAAGGGTCCCCGCCTCCGTCGTTAAGCTGGGGAGATGAAAACCCGCACAGCGTCTCGACTCGGCCGCGAAGTATCCGTCATCGGCCTCGGCACCTGGCAGCTCGGAGCCGACTGGGGGGATGTGAGCGAAGCGGATGCCGCGGCGGTGCTCGAGGCATCCGTCGAGTCTGGCGTCACGATCTTCGACACCGCCGACGTCTACGGAGACGGCCGGAGCGAGAGCATCATCGGATCCTTCCTGGCGGCGCACCCAGAGCTCGACATCTTCGTCGCCACGAAGATGGGCCGCCGTGTCGAGCAGAGGGCAGAGTTCTACACGCGGGAGAACTTCAGGGCATGGACCGACCGCTCACGCGCCAACCTGCGCATGGACACGCTCGACCTCGTGCAGCTGCACTGCCCGCCGACAGAAGTCATCGAGAGCGACCAGGTCTACGACTGGCTCGATGAGCTCGTCGCCGACGGCAGCATCGCCCGCTACGGTGTGAGCGTGGAGACGAGCGCCCAGGCGCTCGCGGCAATCGCGCGGCCGTCGGTCGCGAGCGTGCAGGTCGTGCTCAATGCGTTCCGGCTCAAGCCGCTCGACGAGGTGCTGCCCGCCGCACGGGATGCCGGTGTCGCGATCATCGCCCGGGTGCCGCTCGCCTCGGGCCTGCTCAGCGGCAAGTACACGAAAGACACGGTCTTCGCCGCAGACGACCATCGAACCTACAACCGGCACGGGGAGGCCTTCGACGCCGGCGAGACCTTCTCCGGCGTCGACTTCGAGCAGGGGGTGGCCGCCGCCCAGGAGTTCGCCGGGTTCGCCGACTCCCAGGGCCTCACGCCGCCGGTCGCCGCCATCGCCTGGCTCGCCCAGCTTCCGGGCGTCACCACGGTGATTCCGGGCGCCCGCTCGGTGGCGCAGGCGCGCTCGAACGCCTCGGCCGGATCCGTGGCCCAGCTCACGCCGGAGTTCACCGCCCAGGTGAACGCGCTCTACGACAGGTACTTCCGCAAGGCCGTCCATTCGCGATGGTGAAGCAGGCACTCGTGGGCCCACCGACCCGCTAGTGCTCGACTAGCCAGCTCCGGATTGCCGCGACGGTTTCCCGTGGACTGTCGCGATGCGGGGAGTGCCCCGCGCCCTCGATGACCCGATACTCGATGAGCGGGTTCGCGATCGACTCGACGGTGCCCGGGTGCAGCATCGTGTAGACCGCGGGATCCCCGGCGAGGATGAGCGTCGGGACGCGCAGCGCCGTGGCCTCGGCCGTGACATCCCATCGCCCGGTGTCGATGAATGTCTGCACGACGGCGGCAACATGCACGCGCTGCACCCCCGTGAGCTTGCTCGCACGATCGAGCTCGTGCCAGTGCGGGCGGTCGCGGGCTATCGACTCGGCGGTGTAGTCCAGTTCCGCTACCTGGTCGGCGATGATCGCTTCGGCCTGCTCCTCAGGCACGTCGAGCAGCGGGTCGAGCAGTACGAGCCTCGCCGTGAACCCCGCGCGTTGCGCGGCGAGCACGGACACCGCACCACCGAGCGAGTGCCCGACGACGAGGTTCCAGGCGTCGCCGGGCAGGTCGCCCGCGTAGTCGGCGAGGCGGTAACGCGTTTCGCGCGCCGCCCCGCCGTGACCGCGCAGGTCGACCGCGGTTACGTGCCAGCCGTCGAGCGCGAGCTCTTCGGCGACGTGCCACCACGAGCCGGAGTCCGAACTCAGTCCATGCACGAGCAGCGCGCGCCGCGGTGAGAGCTTGTCGCCCCAGTGGCGTCGGGGGAGTGCGGTCATGGCGTCACGCCCGCCCCATCGGGATGCCCGCGCCGAGGCATCCCATCATCGCGGCAGGTATTTCTCGATACTCGCCAAGTACGCCTCCGAGTCGAAGTCCTTCAGGAGTGCCGACTGCAGGATGTAACCCTGCGCGGAGCCGACGAAGATGTCGGTCTGCTCCTCGCCGAGTGCGTCGGCCACCGCGGGGGACAGCCCGTGCTCGCGCTGGTGCCAGAGCGAGATGTAGCCCGAATACACGGAGTGCAGTTGCGCGATGACGCCGACCGCGAGCCGCTTGATCGTCGGGTCGGTGACGGCCTCGCCCCAGAGTTGGACGAGGATGGATGCGCTGCCCATGTCTTGCAGCATGCCCGACATGAGCACCCGCACGAGGTGGGCCGGCGACGGCATGGCCTCGGTGGTGGCGAGCGCCTCGACCTCTCCGACACGGGACCCCACAACCCTGCTCGCGACGTCGATCACCAGTTCAGACTTGCTGCGGTAGTGGCCGTAGATCGCCCCGGCCGAGAGGCCGGACTCGGCGATGATGTCCGCCATCGACGTGGCCTGGAATCCCTTCCGGCGAAATGCCGCCATGGCCGCGGTGGCGATCTCGTCGCGTTTGGCGCTGCGGTACTCGTCGGTGACCCTGGGCATGGGTACACGATAAAAAAGAATGATCATTCTTGACAACTCGACGCGCCGGGTGCACCATAAAAGAACGAACATTCGTTTTGAGAGGATCTATCGTGTCCACGACAGTCACCCACGAGCCGCATACCCCGTGGGGTCGCCTCATCGTCGCCGGGATCGGGCTCGCGGTAGTCCTGAGCGTGCTCGTGCTTGCCTTCCTTTGGCCGACGGTCACCGCTTCCGTCAAGAACCTGCCCATCGCCGTGGTCGGGGACGCCGCCACCACGAGCCAGCTCGAGAACGCCCTCGAGCAGAAGTCGCCAGGCACCTTCGACTTCCGCGAGGCCGCCGACCGGGCGGCCGCGGAGCAGCTCATCGAGACCCGGGATGTCTACGGCGCGATCGTGCTGGGCGCCTCGCCCGAGGTGCTCATCTCGACGGCGTCCAGTCCCGTCGCGGCACAGCTTCTCAGCGGGCTTGCCCCAGCGCTGCAGGCCCAGCTCAATGCGGCTGTTGCGGCGCAGGGCATCCAGTTGCCTTCCCCGATAGTCGTGACCGTGACGGATGTCGTGCCTCTCGCCTCGACGGACGCGCGAGGCACGGCGCTCGCCGCGTCATCCTTCCCGCTCGTTCTCGGCGGCATGATCGGCGGGATCGCCATCTCGCTAGCCGTCGTCGGAGTGTGGCGGCGCGTGACCGCGGTGCTCGTGTATTCCGTGGTCGGCGGGCTCGCCCTCGCCGGGATCATGCAGGGGCAATTCGGCGCGCTGCAGGGCAGCTACCTGGTCAACTCGGCGGCGATCGCCCTCGCACTGCTCTCCATCTCCGGCGTCATCGTCGGCTTCGTCTCACTATTCGGCCCGGCCGGCGTCGCAGTGGGGCCGGTCGTCTACCTGCTCATCGCGAACCCCATCTCCTCTGCGGCGCAGCCGTACCAGTTCCTCGCAGAGCCGTGGGGCGCGGTCGGCCAGTGGTTCCCGCCGGGGGCTGCGGCGACCCTGCTTCGCGAGCTGTCGTACTTCCCGAAGGCCGACACCACGTTCCCCTGGCTCGTGCTCGCGGCTTGGGCGGTCGGCGGGTTGCTCATCGCGCTCCTCGGCCATTTCAGGAACACCGGCGCGGCGACCCGCGCCGCGCTCGAGGTGGCGGAGGCCGCGAGCTGAGAGTCATCCCGAACTGCCCGGACCTGTGAATCCGGGCAGTTCGGGCATAGGTGACGTGTCAACAGTGTTGGATGTACACATGACCTCACTCATGATCGTTGTCGGCAGTGTCCGCCCCGGCCGTATTGGACTGCCGATTGCGGAATGGGTGAAGTCGCAGGTCGAGCAGTATGCCGGGTTCGACAGCGTCGACTTCGCCGACCTCGCCGAAATCAACCTCCCATTCATGGACGAGCCGAATCACCCGAGCAAGCGCGAATACACAAAGCCGCACACCATCGCGTGGAGCGAGCGAGTGGATGCCGCCGACGCCTTCGTCTTCGTGACCCCCGAGTACAACCACAGCTTCTCGCCCGCACTCAAGAACGCCTTCGACTACCTCAACCAGGAGTGGTGGCGCAAAGCCGTCGGCTTCGTCAGCTACGGAGGGGTGTCGGGAGGCTCCCGCGGGGTTGTCGCGTTCGAGCCGGCATTCACCACGCTCGGCCTTGTCAAGACCGGCGCGAACGTGGAGATCCCGTTTGCGCGCACCCTCGTGAACGATGGGGTGTTCACCCCGGGCGACAAGGAGACCGCGATCCTGCAGAAGATGCTCGGCGAGCTCGAGTCTCTCACCGGGGCGCTCAAGCCGCTGCGGTCGTAGGCAGCGGCGCGGCCTCCTTCACTTGCGGACTCGGCCTCCCTCCGCAGCGGACTCGGCCTCCCTCACTTGCGGACTTCCGCCGGTATGCGCGTTACGTATGGGGGCGAAAGTCCGCAACTGGCGGGTTGAACGTCGCCGACGGCGCGGCCTCGCCCACGGCGCGGTACTGTCAGGCGTGACCGAATCGATTTCAGCCCAGCCCGCAGCCGCCAAGACCCGCCAACGTCGTACCTGGGACGTGGTGCTCACGATCGTCTTACTCGTGGCCTACCTGTTAGTCACGGGCGCCGTGAGCGGCTCTGGGTTGCTCTTCGCTTTTGCCAGCGACAGCTGCGGGGCCTCAAGCGTGTGCAACACCGACCAGCTGGCCGGCGCGATGCTCTTCGTGCTCGGGGGAGTGTGGGTCCCGTTCGTTCTTCTGCTGGTCCTCGCCATAGTGCTGCTCGTCACCCGTCGGCTCGCGTTCTGGGTGCCGGTGCTCGGCTTCGTTATCGCCATTGCGATCCTCGTCGGAGGCTTCGCGCTCGTCACGGGAGCTGTGCGCCCGGCCTGACCCGACCTCGTCACTTCGTGACCCGGCCACGTCATTCGTGCCTCGACTACGTCCCGTCCGACTCGACCGCGTCACTTCGTGCCTCGACCACGTCACTTGCGGACTTTCGCCGGTGTGGTGGTTAGGTATGAGGGCGAAAGTCCGCAACTGACCGGTTTGCGCCGGCACTCAGCTGGGCTGGATCGGCACCGGTTCGGTGTCGGCGATCGGGCTCGCGTCCCTGCCCCTGAGGTCGGGATGCCACCGCCGGAAGAGCACAGGGAACAGGAACCCGAGCAGGGCAAGAGACGCCGCAGCCGTGAAACCGCCGATCGCCCCGCCGGCGTCGATCAGGAATCCGGCAGCCGCCGAGCCCAGCGCCGCACCGATGAGCTGGCCGGTGCCCACCCAGCCGTATGCCTCCGCGGTGTCGCTGAACTTCACGCTCGACGACACGATCGCGAAGATCACGGCGAGGGCCGGCGCGATGCCGACGCCGGCGATGAGCAGCGCGAACGCCAGCCACCAGAAATTGAGGAAGAGCATCGCGAGCGACAGGCCGACGAACACCACGAACATGCGGCGCGCGAGCGCCCACGGCCCGATCGGCACGTGACCGAGGGAGAGCCCCCCGATGATCGAGCCGATCGCCCAGATCGCGAGCACGATGCCGGCCTGCGGGCCCTCCTGGCCGAATACCGAGACCACACTGGCCTCGACGGCAGCGCATGAGCCGACGAGCAGGAAGCCGGTGATCGTGGAGAGCAGCACCGTGGGCCGGCGCAGCACAGCGCCGAAAGCCCGTTTGCTGCGGGGGATGCGCACCCTGCCGAGCTCGGGACTGGAGATGAACCAGATGCCGCCGCCCACCAGGAACGCGGCGGCCACGAGGATCGCGAGCACGCTCGAAACCTGCACGGCCAGGAACGTCGTGATCACCGGTCCAGCGATCCAGATGATCTCCTGTGCCGACGCGTCGAGGGAGAAGAGCGGGGTCAGCTGTGTCGAGTTGACGATCTTCGGATAGATGGTGCGCACCGCGGGCTGCACCGGCGGGTAGCTGAGCCCGGCGATGAGCCCGACGACCATGTACATCGGCACGGTCATGGGCGCGAGCGCGATCGCGCAGATCGCCACGGCACACACCGACATCGTGAGGATGAGCACCCTGCGCATGCCCCAGATGCCCATCCAGCGACCGGTGAGCGGCCCGGCAACGGCCTGCCCGACGCTCGTCGCCGCGAGCACGAGGCCGGCGGCACCGTACGAGCCCTGAAGCTTTTCGATGTGGATGAGGAACGCGAGTGACAGCATCCCGCTGGGGAACCGCGCGGTGAGCTGCGCCGCGATGATGCGGCCCACCCCCGGGGTTTTCAACAGGTCGATGTAACTCTTCACAAGATGATCAGCTTAGACCCGGCAGAAAGCGCCAAATCAGGCGGCTGCGGCGGTGTCTGCGCCCCCGGATAACCTGTGGACAAGTACGCGAACTTATGCACAGCTGTGGATGACACGCCCACTACATCTGGTGTTGGCCCCGGGTCAGTGGCACGATATATAGTGGTGGAACCGCCGGCCGGGGATTACGGTGTGGAACAGGTTTCAGGGGATTTGAGGGAGTTTTTCGTGGGAATTACAGTCGTCAAGCGCAGCGGCCAGCGAGAGCCGTACGACGCCAACAAGATCAACCTCGCGATCGAAGCCGCGAGCGCCGGCCTCGACGAGAACATCACCTGGGTGACCCAGATCGCGTCTGAACTCGAGCTCACACTGTTCGACGGCATCACCACCCAACAACTGGATGAGGCGGTCATCCAGGTCGCCCTGCAGAACGTGAAAGACGACCCGGCTTTCGACATCGTCGCGGCCCGGCTGCTGCTGAAGACCATCTACAAGCGCGTGCTCGGCGACTACGAGACCGCCGCAGAGCTCAAGGAGCTGCACCGCGAGCACTTCGCCGCCAATATCGCGCGCGGCGTCGACGAGGGGTTGCTCGACTCGCGGCTCACCCAGCTCTTCGACGTCGACTATCTCGCCACCCAGCTCGAGCCGGCGCATGATGAGCTGCTCAAGTACATCGGTGTCGTGACCCTCAACAACCGCTACGGCATCAAGGGCCGCAATGGCGACGCCCTCGAGGTGCCGCAGTACTTCTGGATGCGCATCGCCATGGGGCTGTCCCTCAACGAGGCCGACCCGACGAAGGCCGCGCTCGCGTTCTACGAGAAGATGTCCAGCCTCGAGTACCTGGCCGCCGGATCCACTCTCGTCAACGCGGGCACCGTGTACCCGCAGCTCGCGAACTGCTTCGTCATGGAGATGCAGGACGACATGGAGCACATCGCGAAGACGACCCGCGACGTCATGTGGCTGACCAAGGGCACCGGCGGCATCGGACTGTCCGTGACCAAGCTGCGCGCGCAGGGCTCGCCGATCCGCTCCAACAACACGACATCGACGGGCCCCATCCCGTTCATGCACACGATCGACTCGATCCTGCGCGCGGTGAGCCGCGGCGGCAAGAAGTTCGGAGCGCTGTGCTTCTACATGGAGAACTGGCACCTCGACTTCCCCGAGTTCCTGGACCTCCGCCAGAACTCCGGGGATCCCTATCGGCGCACCCGCACCGCCAACACGGCCGTGTGGATCAGCGACGAGTTCATGAAGCGCGTGCAGGCCGACGACGACTGGTACCTGTTCGACCCGCTCGAAGTGCAGGACCTCAACGAGCTCTACGGCAAGGCGTTCTCCGCCCGCTACAACGAGTACGTCGCCATGGCCGAGGCCGGCGAGCTGCGCATGTTCAAGAAGATCACGGCGCGCGAGCAGTTCAAGGCGATCCTCATCTCCTTGCAGACCACCAGTCACCCGTGGCTGACCTGGAAAGACACGATCAACAACCGCGCCCTCAACAACAACACGGGCACGATCCACCTCTCCAACCTGTGCACAGAGATCACGCTGCCGCAGGACGAAGACAACGTCTCGGTCTGCAACCTGGCGTCGATCAACCTGTCCCAGCACCTGGACGATGCCGGTCGTTTGGACTTCTCCAAGATCGAGGCCTCCGCGCGCCTGGCCGTGCGCCAGCTCGACAACCTCATCGACATCACGCGTTCGAGCGTGAAGGAGGCGGACTTCTCCAACCAGCAGAATCGCGCGGTCGGCCTCGGGGTCATGGGCTTCACCGACATCATCGAGAAGCTCGGCATCAGCTATGAGAGCGAAGAGGCCTACGACCTCGTCGACGAGATCATGGAGCACGTCTCATACGCGGCGATCGACGCGAGCGCGGAGCTCGCCAAGGAGCGTGGCGCGTACCCGAACTTCCAGGGCAGCCGCTGGTCTGAGGGTCTCGTTCCCCTCGACTCGATAGCGCTCACCGAAGCCGACCGCGGGGTGGAGATCAAGGTCAACCGCAAGACCCGTTTGGACTGGGATGCCCTGCGCCTCAAGGTCAAGGGCGGCATGCGCAACGCGACGCTCATGGCGATCGCGCCCACGGCATCCATTGGGCTTGTCGCGGGAACCACGCCGGGGCTCGACCCGCAGTTCTCGCAGATCTTCAGCCGCGCGACGAGCAACGGCAAGTTCCTCGAGGTCAACCGCAACCTCGTCGCCGACCTGCAGAAGCTCGGGATCTGGGACTCGACGAAGGAGGCCATCCTGCGCAGCCAGGGCGACATCCAGGGCATCGCGTCGATCCCGGACGCGATCAAGGCGACGTACAAGACGAGCTTCCAGCTCTCGCCGTACGCATTCCTCGAGGTCTCCGCGCGGGCCCAGAAGTGGATCGACCAGGCGATCAGCCGCAACATGTACCTCGAGACCCGTGACCTCGGCGACATGATGGACATCTACTTCGCGGCCTGGGAGCGCGGCGTGAAGACGACGTATTACCTGCACATGAAACCGCGCCACACCGCCGAGCAGTCCACGGTCAAGGTCAACAAGTCCGAGGACATCGTTGCTTCAGCCACTCCCGTGGAGACGGCCGTCGCATCCACTGGCGCAGCTCCCGCTCGTCGCGGCTTCGGCGGACTGGCACCGAAGGCGGGCAACTGATGGACAGGGTCGCGCTATTCAACAACACTGCCGAATACGAGGTTCCGGTCGACCCCATGGACGACCTGCAGTGCGACAGCTGCCAGTAGGAGACTGAAGTCATGGGAATCCTCGGAACCGGCCTGCAAGAGGGCCTGCTGCTCAAACCCATCCGCTACCAGTGGGCGATGGACCTGTACGACCAGGCTGTCGCCAACACCTGGTTCCCCAACGAGATCCAGCTCGGGGAAGATATCGCCGACTTCAAGAAGATGACGGATGAGGAACGTCACGCCGTGACCTTCCTGATGAGCTACTTCAACCCGAACGAACTGCTCGTCAACAAGGCACTCGCGTTCGGCGTCTACCCATACGTGAATGCGGCCGAGTGCAGCCTCTACCTCGCGAAGCAGATGTGGGAGGAGGCCAACCACTGCATGAGCTTCGAGTACGTGCTCGAGACCTTCCCCATCGATCGCGAGGCCGCCTACGGGGCGCACGCAAACATCCCGTCGATGGCCCGCAAGGAGGAGTTCGAGGTCAAGTACATCCGCCGGATGACGGAACAGACCCTCGACATCACCACCACTGAGGGCAAGAAGGACTTCGTGCGCAACCTCGTGGCGTACAACGTGATCCTCGAGGGCGTCTGGTTCTACTCGGGCTTCATGGTGGCCCTGAGCTTCCGGCAGCGCAACCTGCTGCGCAACTTCGGATCGCTCATGGACTGGGTGGTGCGCGACGAGTCGCTGCACCTCAAGTTCGGCATCAACCTCATCCTCACCGTGCTCGAGGAGAACCCCGACCTGCAGACCGAGGAATTCGCCACAGAGATCAAGCAGATGATCCTGGATGCCGTGGCGATGGAAGAGGAATACAACCAGGACCTGCTGCCCGGCGGCATCCTCGGCCTCAACGCCACTTACATCAACCAGTACGTGAAGTACCTCGCCGACCGCCGGCTCGAGGAGCTCGGGTTCGAGGCGCACTACAACGTCAGCAACCCGGCGAAGTGGATGGCCGCCGCCAATGACACCCTCCAGCTCGTGAACTTCTTCGAGTCGACGAACACGTCGTACGAGTCGAACGCTTCGGCTGTTTCGAAGAGCCCGGCGTCGACGAAGAAGGAGTAGTGCTCCGCCTCGAGACCGTCGAGTGGGGCGACCCTCGAGCGGTCGCCCTTCGCGACGCCATGAACGCGGAAACCGCCGCGATGTACGCGGAGTTCACGGCGCAGCGCACCCCGGAGCAGGTCGCGGCGATCGACGATGCGCTGTCAGTCGACCCCGCGACGATCGTGCACACGATCATCGCTCTCGACGATGGGGTGCCGCTCGGCCACGCGGCGCTTCGCCCGGTCTCGACAAGCTCGACCAACGGCGTTGTGGGCTCGACCAACGGCGTTGCGGGCTCGACCAACGGCGTTGCGGGCTCGACCAGCGGGGTGCTCGAGGTGAAGAAAGTGTTCGTGGCGCCGCAGGCACGGGGCAGGGGCGTGGCGAAGGTGATGCTGGCAGAACTCGAGTCTTTTGCGGTGGCTCGGGGTGTGGCATCCCTCGTGCTTCAGACCGGGCCGCTACAGGTCGAGGCGATCGCCCTCTACCTCAAGCTCGGCTACCTGCCCATCGGCAAGTTCGGCAAGTACGGAGCCATACCCGGTGCCCTGTGCTACGAGAAGACCTTGTGAGATTCTTGCGCTGATTCGTCGTGATCTTGCTAGTGCGGGATACTGGCGAAGTGTCAAGTGAAGCAGCGACGATAGCCCTCCCGGTAGACAAGGACCGCCCGATCGGATCGCTCGTACGCCTGTTCCGCCCGTACCGGTGGTCGATGCTGCTGGCAAGTGTGGTGTTCATCATCAAGGACAGCCCGATCTGGATCCTGCCGGTGCTCACCGGCAACATCATCGACGTCGTGGTGAGCCACAAGCCCCTCACCCAGCTCTGGTTGTACGCGGCGATCGCCGTGGGGCTCCTGGTGCTGAACTACCCGTTCAACGTGCTGTACGTGAACCTGTTCAGCGGCGCGATCCGCCGGGTCGCCGCCGACCTGCGCACCGGGATGAGCCAGCGGCTGCAGCAGTTGTCGATCGGGTTCCATTCGCGCACGAGCGCTTCGGTCATCCAGACAAAAGTCGTTCGGGATGCCGAAAATGTCGAGCTCGCCCTCAGCCAGTCGTATGGCGTCGGCCTGTCGGCGATCTGCGTGCTCATCGGCTCCCTCGTGCTCACCGCGATCCGGGTCCCCTCGTTCGTGTTCGTGTTCGTGCTCACCGTTCCGATCGCCGCCGGGCTCGTGATGGCCTTGCGGCGCAGCTCCGGCCGCCGCAATGAGGCGCTGCGCCGCGAGATCGAGCGGTTCTCCGCGCGGGTCGGCGAGATGGCGGCGCTCATGCCGATCACCCGGGCGCACGCGCTCGAAGATGTCGCGCTCGAGCGGGTCTCGTCGAGCGTCGAGGATGTGCGCGAAGCCGCCCTCGCCCTCGACCGCCTCAATGGGCGCTTCGGGTCCATCACCTGGATCAGCTACCAGACGCTCGGCGTGTTCTGCCTGGTCGCGGCGGCGTTCGCTGCGCTCACCGGCTTCCTGCCGATCACGGCCGGCGAGGTCGTGCTGCTCAGCGGGTACTTCACGATCCTCACCGGGTCGGTCGTGAGCCTGCTCAACCTCATGCCGGTCATGACGAAGGCGCGTGAGTCGATGCGTTCGATCGCCGAGGTCATGCAAGAGCCGGACATCGAGCTCAACACGGGCAAGCGTGCGGTGCAGGCTGTCGCCGGCGAGCTCACCTTCGATCGCCTCTCGTACGGCTACCCGGGAACGGGTTCGCTCGCCCTCGATGGCCTGGACCTCGTCATCGTCCCTGGCGAGACTGTCGCGTTTGTCGGGCCTTCAGGGTCTGGCAAGTCGACACTGCTCAATGTCGTGCTGGGGTTCCTGCGCCCAACAGCGGGCAGACTGCTGCTCGACGGGGTGGACATGCAGACACTCGACCTGCGCACGTTCAGGACGAGCGTTTCCGTGGTTCCGCAGGAGTCGGTGCTGTTCGAGGGCTCGATAAGGGACAACGTCGCATACGGCCTTGCCGAGGTGGATGACGAGCGCGTGCTTGCCGCGCTCCGCGATGCGAACGCCCTTGAGATCGTCGATGCCCTGCCGGACGGCTGGGACACGGTGGTGGGGGAGCGTGGGGCAAGGCTGTCCGGTGGACAACGCCAGCGCATCGCGATTGCCCGCGCGCTCATCCGCAACCCGCGCGTGCTGCTGCTCGACGAGGCGACATCCGCTCTCGACGGTGAGTCGGAAAAACTCGTGCAGGGCGCCTTTGAGCGCCTCATGGCCGGCCGGACGACGCTCATCGTCGCCCACCGGCTTTCGACGATCAGGGCCGCAGACCGCATCGTCGTGCTCGAGAAGGGCCGCATCGTCGAGGTCGGCCCGCACGAGGGCCTGCTCGCCCGCGGCGGGCGCTACACGAAGCTGTACAAGGCGCAGACCTTCTAGCCAGCCGGCTCGGGCCGGCGCTACGCCAGGCCGCCCGCTGCAAGGGCGCGCCGCAAAAAAAGGGGCTAAAGCCGCTCGATGATCGTCGCGTTCGCCATCCCGGCGCCCTCGCACATCACCTGGAGGCCGTAGCGGCCACCGACGAGCTCGAGCTGGTTGAGCATCGTGGTGAGCAGGCGCGTGCCCGAAGAGCCGAGCGCGTGGCCGAGCGCGATCGCCCCGCCGCGCGGATTGACGAGCGAAGGGTCCACGGCGAACTCGTGCTGCCACGCCAGCGGAACCGACGCGAACGCCTCATTCACCTCGAAGGTGTCGAAATCGTCGATGCCGAAACCGCTGCGGTCCATGATCTTGCGGGTGGCGGGGAGGATGCCCGTCAGCATCTCGATCGGATCCGAACCCACAACGGCGAACGCATGAAAGCGAGCCCGCGGTCGCAGGCCGAGTTCCAGCGCCCGCTCCTCACTCATGATGAGGACGGCCGAGGCGCCGTCGGTCAGCGGCGACGAGTTACCAGCGGTTACCCGCCATCCGATCTGAGGGAACCGCGCCGAGAACGCCTCGTCCTCGAATGCGGGCTTGAGGGTGGCGAGGCCCTCCACAGTCGTGCCCGGACGAATCGTCTCGTCGGTGTCCAGCATCCCGAGCGGCAGTATCTCCGACTCGAAGTCCGCGGCCGCCGCCAACCTGTGCGAGCGGGCGGCGAACTCGTCGAGTGCGGCGCGCGACAGTCGCCAGCGCGCGGCGATGAGTTCGGCCGAGATGCCCTGGCCGACGAGCCCGTCCGGGTAGCGCTCGTGCACGAGAGGTCCCCAGTTGTCCTGGCCGAGGGTTGCCGCATTTATCGGGTTCTTGCTCATGAGTTCGACCCCGCAGGCGATCACGATGTCGTACGCGCCTGCGACAACGCCCTGCGCGGCGAAGGCTGTCGCCTGCTGGCTCGAGCCGCACTGGCGGTCGACTGTGGTTCCGGGCACAGACTCGGGGAAGCCCGCCGCGAGCGCCGCGTTGCGCGTGATGTTGACCGACTGCTCGCCCACCTGGGACAGGCATCCGCCGATCACGTCGTCGATGAGCGCGGGGTCGAGGTCGTTGCGGGCGACAAGCTGCTTCAGCACCGTGCCGAGCAGGTCGACCGGATGCCACGCGGAGAGGGCACCCCCGGGCTTGCCCCTGCCGGACGGGGTACGGATGGCGTCGACGATGACAGCTGTTGGCATGGATTCAGGCTAACCCCACCCACCCCGGCGGAGGACAATGAAACCATGAGCCGCGCGATCGTCGCCCCCGAGTATGGCGAACCCGATGTCCTGCAATTCGTCGAGGTGGGCACACCGGCTCCCGGTGAGGGTGAAGTCACGATCGCGGTGCGGGCGGCGGGGGTGAACCCGGCAGACCTCAAACGGCTGCGCGGCGAGTTCGGTCGCAATGAGGCCTCGCTTCCGCTGCGGCTCGGCAGCGAGATCGCGGGCGTGGTGACGGCGGTGGGCGCGGATGCCGTCGGCCCTGCAGGTCCCGTCGCGGTGGGGGATGAGGTGATCGGCTTCAGGGTGTCGGGCGGCTACTCCGAAGAGGTGACGGTCGCCGCGGCATCCGTGCTCCCCAAGCCTGCCGGCCTGAGCTTCGAGCAGGGCGCGGGGCTGCTCGCGGTCGGCGTGACCGCCGAACACCTGCTGCAGGCGGCTGCAGTCGGTGCCGGCGACAGGGTCATCGTGCACGGGGCATCCGGCGGGGTCGGCAGCATCGCAGTGCAGCTCGCGCTGCTCCAGGGGGCGGTCGTCGTGGGCACGGCGGGCAAGGCTCACCAGGAGGCCGTGCGGGCGCTGGGTGCCACACCTGTGGAGTACGGGCCCGGCCTCGAGGCGCGGATTCGCGCAATCTTCCCTGGCGGGGCGGATGCCGCGCTCGACACCATCGGCACCGACGAGGCCGTCGACACCTCCGTCGCCCTCGTGGACGACCGCAGGCGGATCGTGACGATCAACGCCTTCCGTCGGGCGGCGGAGCTGGGGTTCAAGTCGCTGGGCAGCGGCCCGGGCGCGGATCCGGGATCGGCCGTGCGCATGGCGGCGCGGTTGCCGCTCATCGAACTCGCGGGGAGGGGCAAGCTCGCGGTGCACGTCGCCCGCACGTTCCCATTGGCGCAGGCCGCGGGGGCTCTCGAATTCGTGGCGTCAGGTCACCCCGGCGGCAAGGTCATCCTGTTGCCTTAGCTAGGCGGGCTCCACCCCGAACGCGCGAGCGAGCTTGTCGATTTTCTGCGCGCGGCCGAGCCGGGGAAGGTCGCTGCCGTCGCGCACGACACGCCCCCTCGCCTCGAAGTCGGCGAGGAAGTCCCGCGCCCATGCCACATCAGACCGCGTGGGGCTGATCACCTCGTTGATTATCGGGAGCTGCTCGATGTCGAGGCAGAGCTTGCCGGTCATTCCGAGCGCGACGGCGATGCTGCCCTGCTCGCGGAGCACAGGATGGTTCGATCCCACCGTCGGGCCGTCGATGGGTCCGGGCAGGTTGCCGACCCTGCTGGCAATGACCAGCCGGGATCGCGGGTATGCCATGGCCATATCGTCCGCGCTCGTGCCGGTATCCCTGCGGTAGTCGCCGCTGCCGAACGCGAGCCGGTACGCGCCACGCGCCCTGGCGATCGAAGCAGCCTCCTCGATGCCGAGCGCGGACTCGACGAGGGCGATGACGGGAGTTGCCCCGTGCAGCCTGTCGAACGTCTCCGTGACGTGTGCTGCGGCCTCAGCTTTGGCCAGCATCACGCCCGCCAGACCGGGCAGGCCCACCAGCGCGTCGACATCCCCCGACCAGAAGTCACTCGTGCGATCGTTGATGCGCACCCAGCCGCTGCCACCGCCGGAGAGCCAATCCACCACGTACCCGCGGGCCTCGTCCTTGAGGCCGGGGTCGACGGCATCCTCGATGTCGAGCACTATCTGGTCGGCCCGCGAGGCCTCGGCAGCATCGAAGGTGTCTGGCCGGTTGGCGTTGACGAGCAGCCACGACCGGGAGATTTCGGCTGACACTGTCCTCGGGACGTGCGGCATGACTGCTGCCTCTCTGCTTGTCATCTGGTGCCCCAACAGGCTAGCTGGACTGCATGTTAGAAGCGCTCGGCGAGCGCCGGCTTGTTGTCGACGATCTTCTCGATCTTCTCGATGACATCGTCGGTGAGCTTGTCTTTCGAGTCGAGGGCGGCCAGGTTATCGGCAAGCTGCGCCTTCTTCGACGCACCGAGGATCACCGTGGATACGTGCGGGTTGTGCAGGCACCAGAGCAGGGCGAGGCGATTCAGCGGCATCCCGACCTCTGCGGCGAGGGATGCCAGCTGCCTGATCTTCTCCAGCTTGTCGATGCCGTCCGGGCTCTCCCAGCGCTTCTTGAGCCACTCGTAGCCAGACAACGTCATCCTGCTGTCTTTCGGGATGCCGTCGTTGTACTTGCCGGTCAACACGCCGGAAGCCAGCGGGGAGAAGATCGTCGTGCCGAGACCGGTGAGTTCGTAGAGCGGCAGAAACTCGCTCTCCACCTTGTCGCGGCGGAACAGGTTGTATTCCGGCTGCTCCATCGTTGGCGGGGTGAGCCCCAGCTCCCGTGCGACAGCCCAGGCCTCGGTGATCTGCTGCGCCGACCATTCAGAGGTGCCCCAGTAGAGCACCTTGCCCTGGGTGATGAGGTTGTGCATCGCGCGGACGGTCTCCTCGATCGGGGTGTCCGCGTCTGGACGGTGACAGAAGTAGAGGTCGAGGTAGTCCACCCGAAGGCGCTTGAGGGCGGCGTGGCAGGCATCGGTCACGTGCTTGCGGGACAACCCGCGCTGGGTCGGCTTGTCGCCACCCCAGAACACCTTCGAAGACACCGCGTACGAATCCCGTCCCCAGCCGAGCTTCTCCAGCGCGGCGCCCATGAGCGCTTCCGATGCGCCCGCCTCGTAGCCTTCGGCGTTGTCGAAGAAGTTGATGCCCTCGTCGTAGGCGAGGGACATGAGAGCCATCGCTTCCTTCTCGTCGACCTGTTTGCCGAATGTCACCCATGACCCCAGGGACAGTTCGCTGACCTTGAGCCCGGATCGTCCCAATCGTCGGTATTCCATGCTGTGCTCTCTTTCGGGTTCGCGTACACATCTATTCTCGTCGCCCGCGGGACGCCCTGATGTCAGTCGGACAGTGCCTTCCAGTCGGACAGGGCCTTCGTGATCCGCTGCAGGCTCACCGGCTCTGCCGTGGGCAGCTGCTGCGCGAACAGGCTGAGCCGCAGCTCCTCCAGCATCCAGCGCACCCTGACGATCCGTGGTTCCGCGCCGACAGGGAGGGGCAGCTCGCCGCCCGCGGCACGGTATCGCTCGGTTGCCAGCTGGACTTCGGACATCCAGGCCCTGTCGCGGGAGGAGTTCTCCGCAAGCTTGCCCACCCGGTAGCTGAGCCCGTCGAGGTAGACCGGGATGCGGCGCAACCGCTCGAGGCCGGTCGCGGCGACGAACCCGGGCCCGCTCTGATTGGCCCAGACCAGGTGATCGAGCTGCTGCCTGGCGTCCCCGAGGGGACCCAGCAGCGAGATGTTCGTGGCGGCCCTGATCGCCTTGTCGGCATCCCGGGATTTCGCCACGATGCGGGAAACGAGCGCGACAGTCTCGAAAAGCGAGTCGACGATGCCGGCGGAGACGGCATCCCGGGCTTTCTCGAATTCGGCGCGGGTCCAGATCTCACGGTCGCCGATCACCGCGTCGATGCAGGCGGCCATGCAGTCCTCGAAGAGGGCGGCCGTCGTGCGGTACGGGCTCTGGGCGAGCACGAGTTTCTCCTGCGTGGTGAGGTGCTCCTGCACGTAGCCTGTGGGCGACGGGATGCCGAGCAGCAGCAGCCGGCGCACCCCCGGCCGGTGGGCGGCGGCCTGGTCCTCCGCCGTGCTCATGAGCCGGATCGAGACGCTCGACCCCTCATCCACGAGTGCGGGGTAGGCCCGAATGGTGTTGCCGCCGTGCTTGACGTCACGACTGCGGTCGAGGCTCTCGAAGTCCCAGGTCGTCAACCCGGCGCGCTCGAGATTGTCGCGTGGCATCTCGACGACGCGGGCCACGCTCTCCCTGGCCACCGGCTTGAGGCTGGCCTGCAGCGCGCTCAGCACCTTGCCGGTCGCGACAGTCTTGCCGCGGTCATCCTGCACGGCGAAGGTCACGCGCAGGTGGGCGGGCACGCGCTCCAGGTCGAAGTCGGCCGAGGTCACGGGCGTGAAGGTCTGCGCGGCGATCTCGCGCGCGAGAAAGTCGGTCAAGGTTGCCGTAGACGCCACGGGCGCCGCGGCCAGCAGTTTGCGCGCCCAGTCGGCGGCGGGCACGACATTGCGGCGGATGTTCTTCGGCAGCGACTTGATGAGCGCCGTGACGAGCTCCTCGCGCAGGCCGGGCACCTGCCAGTCGAAGCCGTCCTTCTTCAGGCCGGCGAGTAGCGGCAGGGGCACGGCAACGGTCACACCGTCGTCCTCTGCTCCCGGCTCGAAACGGTAGCCCAGCGCGAGCGTCTGGTCGCCCTGCGCCCAGGTGCTCGGAAACGCGTCCTCGTCCAACTCGGCGGCGTCTTCGGCCACGAGGTTCTCCGCCGTCATCGTGAGCAGGTCGGGGGTCTCGGCGCGCGCCTTCTTCCACCAGCCCTCGAAGTCGCGAGTAGACGCGACATCCCCCGGGATCCGGCGATTGTAGAAGTCGAAGATCGCCTCATCGTCGTACAGGATGTCGCGGCGCCTTGTCCGCTCCTCGAGCTCGGCCAGCTCCTTGCGTAGCTGGCGGTTCGCCCGGTCGAAGGCCTGGCTGGACTCCCACTCGCCCTCGACGAGCGCGTGCCGGATGAACAGCTCGCGCGCGTACTGCGGGTCGATCCGGGAGAACTGCACCCGGCGCTTGACGATTATCGGCACACCGTAGAGGGTCACCCGCTCATACGCGACGACCGAGCCCTGCTTCTTCTCCCAGTGCGGCTCGGAGTAGGTGCGCTTCGCCAGTTCACCCGCGATCGGCTCCGCCCAGGCCGGGTCGATCGCGCCGTTCACCCTGGCGAACAGACGGCTCGTCTCGACCAACTCCGCGCTCATGATCGCGGCAGGCTGCTTCTTCGCGAGGGCCGAACCGGGGAAGATCACGAAGCGCGACTGCCTCGCGCCGACGTAGTCCTTCTTCGCCGCGTCCTTGAGGCCGATCTGGCTGAGCAGGCCCGAAAGCAGCGAGCGGTGGATGCCGTCCGGGTTGGCGTGGGGATCACCGACCACGAGTCCAAGCGGCTTCGCCATCCTGCTCAACTGGCGGAAGACATCCTGCCACTCCCGCACGCGCAGGTAGTTGAGGTACTCGGACTTCACGAGCCGGCGGAACGCGTTACCGGAGAGCTCCGTCTGCTTCTCCTCGAGGTAATTCCAGAGGTTGAGCAGGGTGATGAAGTCGCTCGTCGGGTCGACGAACCGCGCGTGCTGCTGGTCGGCCTGGGCGCGGCGTTCGAGCGGGCGCTCCCGCGGATCCTGGATGCTGAGCGCCGCCACGATCGCCATGACCTCGCGTGTCGTGGCGTGCTGCTTCGACTCCACGACCATGCGTGCCAGCCGCGGATCGATCGGCAGCTGGCTCAGCTGCTTGCCGACACGCGTGATGCGGGGTTCGTTTGCGCCGCCGGCCTCCACGGCGCCGAGCTCGCGCAGCAGGTCGAGGCCGTCTTTGATGCCGCGCGAATCCGGTGGCTGCAGGAACGGGAAGCTCGCGATGTCGCCGAGCCCCAACGAGATCATCTGCAGGATGACCGCCGCGAGGTTCGTGCGCAGAATCTCGGGCTCGGTGAACTCGGGGCGCCGGGCGAAGTCCTCCTCCGAGTACAGCCGGATCGCGATGCCGTCGCTCGTGCGCCCCGACCGGCCGCTGCGCTGGTTCGCGCTGGCCTGGCTGATCGCCTCGATCGGCAGCCGCTGGATCTTCGACCGCACGCTGTACCTGCTGATCCGCGCGGTGCCGGCATCGATGACATACCGGATGCCCGGCACCGTCAACGACGTCTCCGCGACGTTTGTCGCCAGCACGATCCGTCGGCGAGTGCCCGCTACCGCTGAGGGCTGGAAGACGCGGTGCTGGTCGGCCGCGCTGAGTCGGCCGTAGAGGGGCAGCACCTCGGTGTTGGCGCCGATCGAGCCCGCCGAGATCCGTCCCTTGATCGCGTCCTCGGCATCCCGGATCTCGTTCTCCCCGGACAGGAACACCAGCACGTCGCCGTCGCTTTCGCGCGCAAGCTCGTCGAGGGCGTCGTTGATGCCCTGGATCGGGTCCCGGTCCGCGCTTTGGAAATTCAGGAGTTCAGCCTCTGCGGCCGCGATTTCCACGGCGTTTCGCGCACCGGCGGCGCCCATCTCCTGAATTTCCGAAGGCTGGGTCGGAGGTGGTGCCTCCGCGACGAGCGGCCGGTAGCGGATCTCGACGGGATAGGTGCGGCCCGAGACCTCGACGATCGGCGCACCACCGAAGTGCTTGGAGAAACTCTCCGGGTCGATCGTCGCCGAGGTGATGACGACCTTGAGCTCCGGACGGCGGGGGAGCAGCTGCTTGAGGTAGCCGAGCAGGAAGTCGACGGTGAGGCTGCGCTCGTGCGCCTCGTCGATGATGATGGCGTCGTACTTCTTCAGGTCCCGGTCACGGTGGATCTCGTTGAGCAGGATGCCGTCGGTCATGAGCTTGATCTTCGTGTCTTTGCCCACCCGGTCTGTGAACCGCACCTGGTAGCCGACGAGCTGCCCGACCTCCTGGCCCAGTTCCTCGGAGATGCGCTCGGCGATCGTGCGGGCTGCGATCCGCCGCGGCTGGGTGTGGCCGATCGAGGAGTAGCCGAGCTCGAGCAGCATCTTCGGCAGCTGGGTCGTCTTGCCCGATCCCGTGGCCCCGGCGACGATCACCACCTGGTTGTCCCGGATGGCGCGCGAGATGTCGTCCCGGCGCTGGCTGACGGGCAGCTCGGGCGGGTAGACGATGGCGAGGGTCTCAGGCATCAGCCTTCCATCGTAAGGCCGCCCTGTGCTGCAATAGGCGAGTGATGAGATTGCCCATTGCGGCACGGGCTCCGCTGCTCCACGTCGCGGAGGAGCGCGGGGAGGGGCCGACCGTGGTACTCATCCACGGGGTCGCCTCATCCTCTGTCACCTTCCAGAACGTCTTTCCCCTCATCGAGGACAGGCATCGCTGCATCGCCATCGACCTGCTCGGCTTCGGCGGGTCTCCCGCGCCAGAGACATCGGAGTACACGCTTACGGAGCACACCGCAGCGATCGAACGGACCGTGGCATCCCTCCGGCTGAAAGAGCCATTCACCCTGGTCGGCCATTCGATGGGTTCGCTCATCGGGGCGCGGTTCGCCGCACGCTACCCGAGGCGGGTCTCCAAGCTCGTGCTCGTGAGCCCGCCGGTGTACCTCTCGCCGCAGGAGCTGACGGACAGGTTGGAACGCGCGAAACTGGACATGCACCTCAAGGCTTACCAGTACTTCCGCGAGAACAGGGAGTTCACGCTGCGTCATGCGCAGGTCGTGGAGCGGTTTCTGCCGATCCCCAAGGCCATGGACATCAACGAGCGCAACTGGACGCCGTTCGTGAAGTCACTGCAGAACTCGATCGAGTCGCAGACCACCATCAGCGACCTCGCGGCCGTGAAGTCGCCGGTAGAGGTGGTCTACGGCGATCTCGACGAGTTCCACTCCGAGGGCGTGCTGCGTATCGTCGCCCGCATGAGTGGCGTCACAGTTCACCGGGTCAGGGGAACCGATCACCTCATCGGCAAGCGCCTGGCGAGGGTTGTGGCATCCGCGATCGGCTGAGCGGCGTGCGTTCCGCGAGCCGAAAGTAAGCTGACTGGGTGCAACTTCATGAGGTAAGGGTCCACCGCAGC
The DNA here is from genome assembly GCA_025464445.1 of Rhodoglobus sp. Classification (GTDB taxonomy): domain Bacteria; phylum Actinomycetota; class Actinomycetes; order Actinomycetales; family Microbacteriaceae; genus Rhodoglobus. The sequence continues at coordinate 41,788 of JAODLY010000027.1, forward strand.
GACGAGAACCTGCCCCGAGAGGGCCAGCTGGCCTGGAAGATCGCCGAGGTCGCGTCCGAGCGGATCGAGCCCACGGATGAGGTGGCCGAGATGGTCATCAACCGCATCATCGACAACGCGGCCGTCGCCACCGCATCCCTGACGCGTTCGCCGGTGATCGCCGCGCGGGCGCAGGCCGAGGCGCATCCCGTGTCCCGTAACGGTTCGGGCGGCACAGTGTTCGGCAGCGGCCAGAAGACGAGCCCGGAGTGGGCGGCCTGGGCCAACGGGGTCGCGGTGCGCGAGCTGGACTTCCACGACACGTTCCTGGCCGCGGAGTATTCGCACCCGGGAGACAACATCCCGCCCATCCTCGCGGTGGCCCAGCACACCGGCGCGACGGGCGCCGAACTGCTGCGCGGCATCGTCACGGGTTACGAGATCCAGATCGACCTCGTGAAGGCGATAAGCCTGCACGCCCACAAGATCGACCATGTCGCGCACCTCGGGCCTTCGGCGGCGGCCGGCATCGGCACCCTGCTCGGCCTCGACACGGGAACGATCTTCCAATCGATCGGGCAGGCACTGCACACCACGACGGCGACCCGCCAGTCGCGCAAGGGCGAGATCTCCACCTGGAAGGCCTACGCCCCCGCCTTTGCCGGCAAGATGGCCGTCGAGGCCGTCGACAGGGCGATGCGCGGCCAGACAAGCCCCACCCCGATCTACGAGGGCGAGGACGGCGTCATCGCGTGGCTGCTCGACGGCCCGGATGCCCGGTACGAGGTTCCCCTGCCCGAAGCCGGCGAGGCGCGCACCGCCATCCTCGACAGCTACACGAAAGAGCACTCCGCCGAATACCAGGCGCAGGCGTGGGTCGACCTGGCGCGCAAGCTCAAGCACGAGCATCCCGGGCTGTCCGAGGCGACGATCACCAGGGTGGTGCTGCACACCAGCCATCACACCCACTTCGTCATCGGCTCGGGAGCCAACGATCCGCAGAAGTACGATCCGGCGGCCAGCCGCGAGACCCTGGACCACTCGCTTCCCTACATCTTCACCGTCGCACTGCAGGACGGCGAGTGGCACCACGAACGTTCCTACGCCCCCGAGCGCGCCGCCCGCGCCGACACTGTCGCGCTGTGGAAACGCGTGAGAACCGTCGAGGGCGAGGAATGGACGCGTCGCTATCACTCGAAGGAGGACACCGACCAGGCCTTCGGCGGCCGGGTCGAGATCGAGCTGACCGACGGGTCGCGCATCGTCGAGGAGATCGCGGTCGCCGACGCCCACCCGCTGGGGGCGAGGCCGTTCGGGCGTGAGCAGTACATCCAGAAGTTCCGCGTGCTCGCCGAGGGTGTGCTCGCCACGAAGGAGATCGAGCGCTTCCTCGACACGGCGCAGTCTCTCGCCTCGCTCACCGACCTCTCCGGGCTCACCGTCAACGGTGGCGCATTAACCGGCAACAGGTCCGCGATCACCCCGAAGGGAATCTTCTGATGCTGTACTCCACGGTCACCCCGGCCGAGAAGCGTGCCGCTTTCCGCGCGCAGCTCGCGAGCGGCGAGCTGCTGCGCTTCCCTGGCGCGTTCAACCCGCTTTCGGCGAAGCTCATCCAGGACAAGGGTTTCGAGGGCGTCTACATCTCGGGCGCGGTGATCGCCGCGGACCTCGGGCTTCCGGATGTCGGGCTCACGACGCTCACCGAGGTCGCCACTCGGGGCCGCCAGATCGCCCGCATGACCGACCTCCCGACCCTCATCGACGCGGACACCGGCTTCGGCGAGCCGATGAACGTCGCACGCACCGTGCAGGATCTCGAGGATGCCGGGGTCGCCGGCCTGCACATCGAGGACCAGGTGAATCCCAAGCGCTGCGGCCACCTCGATGGCAAGGCCGTTGTGGACACCGACACGGCGCTCAAGCGCATCCGTGCGGCGGCGGATGCCCGGCGCGACCCGAACCTGCTCATCATGGCGCGCACCGACATCCGGGCGATCGACGGCCTGCAGGCGGCCATCGACAGGGCGAAGCAGCTCGTGGATGCCGGCGCGGACGCGATCTTCCCCGAGGCGATGGCCGACCTCAGCGAGTTCGAGGCGGTGCGCAAGGCCATCGATGTGCCGATGCTGGCAAACATGACAGAGTTCGGCAAGAGCGACCTGTTCACGACGCAGCAGTTGAAGGATGTCGGGGTGAATATCGTGATCTACCCGGTGTCGCTTCTGCGGCTCGCGATGGGCGCCGCCGAGCGCGGCCTGGACACGCTCGTGGTGCAGGGCACACTGAAGTCGACAGTGGAAGACATGCAGACCCGCGCCCGGTTGTACGAACTGCTCGACTACGAGGGCTACACGGCGTTCGACACCTCGGTGTTCAACTTCAGCCTGTAGTCGTACTGTGTTGAACGAATCCCCACGAAGGAGCACCGATGCCTGATACCGACATTCACAAGGGACTCGCGGGGGTCGTCGTCGACACCACCTCGGTCTCCAAGGTCAACCCGGACACGAACTCGCTGCTGTACAGGGGTTACCCCGTGCAGGAGCTCGCGGCGAACTGCACGTTCGAGGAGGTCGCCTACCTGCTCTGGAACGGTGAGCTGCCCGACGCGAAACAGCTCGCCGAGTTCGAGACGCGCGAGCGATCGCTGCGCCAGCTCGACGAACGGGTCAAGCGGGTGATCGACGACCTGCCGGTCGAAGCGCATCCGATGGATCTGGTGCGCACCGCCGTGAGCGTGCTCGGCGCGATCGACCCCACCCTCAACCAGGAGGGCGGAACCATCGACCGCACGCTCAACGAGGGTCGCGCGATGTACCTGCTCGCACAGCTGCCCACCATCGTGGCCTACATCCAGCGCCGCCGCAGGGGCGAGCACCTCATGGAGCCGCGGGACGATCTGGGCTATTCGGCGAACTTCCTGTTCATGACGTTCGGCGACGTGCCGGACGAGGTCGTGGTGAACGCTTTCGACGTGTCGATGATCCTCTACGCCGAGCACTCGTTCAACGCGTCCACATTCACCGCCCGCGTCATCACTTCGACGCTCGCCGACCTGTACTCGGCTGTCGTCGGTGCCATCGGCGCGCTCAAGGGCCCGCTGCACGGCGGCGCGAACGAGGCAGTGATGCATGCATTCGACGAGATCGGCACAGCTGACAAAGCGGCCGCCTGGCTCGATACCGCTCTCGCAGGCAAGCGCAAGATCATGGGCTTCGGGCACCGCGTCTACAAGCGCGGCGACTCCAGGGTGCCCACGATGAAAGCGGCGCTCGACACGCTCGTCGTCGAGTACAAACAGCCAGAACTGCTCGCGCTGTATGACGCACTCGAGCAGGCGATGGCGTCGCGCAAGAACATCCTGCCCAATCTCGACTACCCGAGCGGGCCCGCGTACCACCTCATCGGATTCGACACCGAGCTGTTCACGCCCCTGTTCGTCGCCTCGCGAGTGACCGGCTGGACCGCGCACATCATGGAGCAGCTCGAATCGAACGCGCTCATTCGGCCGCTGAGCGAGTACGTCGGCCCCGCGGAGCGGCACGTTCCGGCTGGCGGTGCCGACTGACGACCGGCTTAGCATGGGAGTATGACTGTTCCCACTATCGCTCTCAATGACGGCCGCACAATTCCGCAACTCGGTTTCGGGGTGTTTCGCGTCGACCCTGAGCAGACCGAGCGGATCGTCACGGATGCCCTCGAGGTCGGCTATCGCCACATCGACACGGCCGCGATCTACGGCAACGAGGTCGGCGTCGGCAAGGCGATCGAGGCGTCCGGCATCCCGCGCGATGAGCTGTTCGTCACGACGAAGCTGTACAACTCCGACCAGGGCAGGCAGTCCGCGTTCGACGCGATCGACCTGAGCCTGGAGAGGCTCGGCCTTGAGAGTGTCGACCTCTACCTCATCCACTGGCCGGTGCCCTCGCGGGACCTGTTCGTGGAGAGCTGGCTCGCGCTCGAGGAGATCAAGGCCGCGGGCAAAACGGCGTCGATCGGGGTGTCGAACTTTAGGGTGCAGGACCTCGAGCGGGTGATCAAGGAGAGCTCGACGACTCCCGCGGTGAACCAGATCGAACTGCATCCTGCATTCACCCAGGTCGAGCTGCGAGCCGTGGATGCCTCCTACGGGGTCGCGACCGAATCGTGGGGGCCGCTAGGCCACGCGAAGGTCAACCTCATGGACGAGGGACCGATCGCGGCGGCCGCGGCCGCGCACGGTGTCGCGCCCGCCCAGGCGATCATCCGCTGGCACATCCAGCACGGCCTCGTCGTGATCCCCAAGTCGAACGATCGCGGCCGCATGGCCCAGAACTTCGACGTCTTCGGGTTCGAGCTCACGCCCTCCGAGATGGACGCGATCGATGGCCTCGACACCGGCGTGCGCGTCGGCGGCGACCCGAGCCTGGTCGGGGCCTGAGCTCCTCCTCCACCGGGCCGCTCGTCACGGGCAACTGCTGTTTTGCTATGTCAGTTCGCGCGAACGTTCGGGCGAACTGACACAGTGAAAACGTGCATCCGTTTGAAGTGATGAGCGAGCCGATCAGGCGACGCATCGTCGAGATGTTGGCCAGCGGCGAGCACCTGTCCGGCGAGATCGAGGCCGTCATCATCCACGAGTTCGGAGTCGGCAGGTCCGCGGTACAACACCATCTCGCAATTCTTCGCCGTCTCGATTGGGTCATCGTGCGCGACGACTGGAACATGCGTGGCTATCGTCTCAACGGCGAGGTCGTGACCAGGTTGGCGTCGGAGGTGCGGCGCATCCGCCGTCGCTGGAACCGGAGGATCGGGTGGGTCGACGGCGTGAAGCCGCCTGCACCGTCCAAACTTGTCCTCAGCCGCAAGGGTCGCAGGGGGCGGGGGATGGACCCCGACGACCCGTGGCGTGTGCTCAGCGACTAGTCGAGCGAGACGGTGACACCGCGCGGGGTCGCCACGAGCAGGCCGGTGCCCGCGAAAGCGGCCTCGAGCTGTTCGCGTGACTCGGAGAAGTGGGTCCAGTCCTCAGTGTGCACGCCCACGACGGCGCGAGCGCCGAGGATGCCCGCGGCTCGTGCCGCGTCCGGTGAGGTGAGTGTGAGCGCGGCATCGAGCCCGGCAACCCGGGCAGCGCCCGCGAAGAGCACGGCGATCGCGACATCCGGAAACCGGCTCGCGATCTGCTCGACGAGCGGGATCGAGGCGTTGTCGCCGCTCACATAGACGGTCGGCTCGCCCGCTGCCTCCAGCACGAAACCGGTGACAGGGCCGACGAAACGTTCGCTGCCGGGCGGTCCATGAAGCGCGGGGACCGCCGTGACCGTGACCGGACCGAGGTCGTGCGTCTCCCAGGAGTCGAGACCGATCACGGATCCGCCGAACAGGTCGGCCGCGGCATCCCGGGTCGACAGCGTGGGAACGCCGGTCGCGATGAGCTCGAGGCCCTCATAGTCGAGGTTGTCTTTGTGGCCGTGGTGGCTCAGGAGCACGGCGTCCACGGGGCCCAGGTCGGACCTGTCGAACGCGGGGCCCGCTGTCTTGACGAGCACACTCTCACCGGGGTCTTGGTACGAGCCGGGCGGGTCGAAAGTCGGGTCGGTGACGATGCGCAACCCCGCGTATTCGAGCACGGCGGTTGGGCCACCGATCCAGGTGATGGTCGTCGTCGACATACCCTGAGACTATGCCCAACCGTTTGGCGAACGCTGCGAGCCCCTACCTGCGCTCGCACGCCGAGAACCCAGTGGACTGGTGGGCCTGGGGGCCGGAACCGTTCGCGGAAGCCGCCCGCAGGGACGTGCCGGTTTTCGTGTCGATCGGCTACTCCACATGCCACTGGTGCCATGTGATGGCGCGCGAGAGTTTCAGCGACCCCGCCATCGCGGAGGTCATGAACAAGAACCTCGTCAGCATCAAAGTCGACCGCGAGGAGCACGCCGAAGTCGACGCCACTTACCTCGCCGCGGCCGCGGCATTCACGCGTGACCTGGGGTGGCCGCTCAACGTGTTCGTCACCCCGCAGGGCCGCATGTTCTTCGCGGGAACCTACTGGCCGCCGACCCAGGTCGGCGACCACCCACCGTTCGCGTCGGTGCTCGGCGCCGTACTCGAAGCGTGGAACGAGCGGCGCGCCGACATCGAGCGCAGTGGTGCGGCGATCGTCGAGGCACTCGCTCACCTGCCCGACGACCCGGTGGCCGCAGACGTCGACTTCGACGCCGTCGTCGGCGCGCTCGAGGGCTACGAAGACACCGAGTTCGGCGGTTTCGGCACCTCACCGAAGTTCCCGGTGGCGCCCGTACTGCGCTTCCTGGTCTCGCGGGACGGGCGTTCACGTGCCCTCGCGACGCGCACACTCGACGCCATGGCGTCATCTGCCCTGCGTGACCTCGATGGGGGCTTCTTCCGCTACGCCACGAGGCGCGACTGGACCGAGCCCCACTACGAGCGCATGCTCTACGACAACGGCCAGCTGCTCGCGAGCTACGCGCTCGCCGGGCGCCCCGAGGTTGCTGGCGGGATCGCTGACTTCCTGCTGGGCACGATGCAGTTGCCGGGCGGCGGCTTCGCTTCCGCGCAGGACAGCGAGAGCACTGTCGACGGCGTGCGGGTCGAAGGCGAGTACTACCTGCTCGACGCCGGCGCCCGCAGGGCTCAGCCGGCCCCTGCCCTGGACGAGAAGGTACTCACCGGCTGGAACGGGCTCGCCATCGAGGGCCTCGCCATCGCCGGCACGCTGTTCGAGCGCCCGGAGTGGATCGCCGCCGCGCGGCGATCGGCCGACTTCCTGCTCGAACACCACGTGCTGCCCGACCGCCTGGTGCGCGCCTCAATCGGCGGGGTGTTATCCGATGCCCCTGCCACGCTCGAAGACCACGGGATGCTCGCAAGCGGTCTGCTGCACCTCGCGACAGCGACCGGGGAGGTTCGGTACGCCGCCGCCGCCCGATCCCTCGTGGACGGGAGTCTCGGGGATGGCGACTTCCGCGTCCCTGACGGTCAGGATCCGGTGCTCGCAGCGCAGGGAATCGTCATGACCCGGGAGGAGAGCGATGGCGCCTACCCGTCCGGATCCAGCGCCATGGCATCCGCCGCTCACCGGCTGTACCTGCTCACCGCGCACGCGCGGTACCGGGTGGCGGCGGAGGCTGCGATGGCACGCCTGAGCGCTGCAGCTGTCGCCCAGCCGGCATCGTACGGCTCGGCCCTTGCCGTGCTCTCCGCGCTCGCGGAGCCGGTGCGCCAGCTCGTCGTGGTCGGGAAAGCCCTGGGCCCGATCGCGCGCCACTGGCGCGGCGGGCTGTCATCTGTGGTCAGCACCGGGCAGGCCGAAGCCTTCGCGCGCGCGGGGTTCGAACTCTATGCGGGCCGTTCGGTCGAGGCGGCCTACGTCTGCGAGAACTTCGTCTGTTACCTGCCGGTCACGACCGAGGCCGAATTGCTCAGGCTGTTGTGACCAGCTCGGCGGTCGCGTCTGCCGCCCACTCGTTGAGCGAGCCGTCGTAGATCGCCACGTTGCGGTGACCGAGCAGGGTTAGGGCGAGCGCGTCCGCGGCCGCGGCGATGCCGCCGTTGCAGTAGGTGACGATGCGCTCATCGGAGAGCACAGGAGCGAACGATTCGCGCAGCCGGCCGGTGTCGAGAAACGCGTTCGTGGCGCGGTCGACGAGCCTGCCGGCGGGCACGCTGTGGCTCCCAGGGATGTGGCCGCGGCGGGCGCGTGATCCTTCTTCGCCGGTGAACTCTTTCGGCGGGATGCCGCACACGAGGGCCCCCGCAGCGTCGCCGTTCACGATCGCAGCGACATCCGCCTTCGTCACCCACAGCTCCGGTCGCTCCACTGCGGTGAAGCTCACAGCGGACGGCTCTACGTGCCCGATGTCCGTCTCGCGCTCCTCAGCCACCCACTTGGCGTACCCGCCATCCAGCACGGCGACCCTGTCGTATCCGAACGCGCGGAAAAGCCACCACAGCCGGGATGCCCACTGGTTCGCGACGGCGTCGTAGACGACGACGGTCGTGCCGTTGTCGATCCCGAGGGCGCCCGCCGCGATCGCGAACCCGTCGGCGGAGGGGCTGGTGAACGGGTATGAGCCTTCAGGGTCGGAGAACTCGTCGACAAGATCTGCGAAGACCGCGCCCGGGATGTGCCCATTGACGACATAGCTTTCGTGGCCGCTCAGGTATCCGGGCCGCCCGCTGGGCTGCGTGTAAGGAAGGACGGTGGCGTCCACGACGACGAACTGGTCGGCGCCGAGATGGTCGGCGAGCCACTGGGTCGAGACGAGGGGGGAGTCGATGAGCGGACCGGTCATGACTACCTCACGGTTTTGCGGGAGGTGATCACTCCCGTGTCGAAGCCGAGCAGGTGCAGCCCGCCGTGGAAGCGGGCGTGTTCGATCTTTATGCAGCGGTCCATGACCACCGCGAGGCCCTTCGACTCGCCGTAGATCGCGGCATCCTGGTTCCAGATGCCCAATTGCACCCAGATGGTCTTGGCACCGACGGCGAGCACCTCATCGATGACCGAGGGGATGTCGCTGCCCTTGCGGAACACGTCCACGATGTCTGGCACCTCGGGCAGGTCGGCGAGGGACTTGTACGACTTCTGGCCGAGGATCTCGTCGACCATCGGGTTGACGAAGTAGACGCGGTAGTCGCTGGACTGCAGCAGGTAGGTGGCGACGAAGTAGCTCGAGCGTGCCGCGTTCGGTGATGCGCCGACGATCGCTATCGACTTGGCGCGACGCAGGATACCGAGACGCTCTTTTGCGCTGGGACCTACCCAACTGCGCTGCGACTTGAGCAGCTTCGCAAGCGGCGAACTCGCCGGGATGTCACAGGTCAGCCCGTTTGCCATGACAACTGTCTCGTTGGTCGAGTCTGTCGAGACCTGGGTAGCAGTACTCATCGTCAGCCCTTCGTCGCCGCGGCCAAAGCCTGGTCAAGGTCATCAACTATGTCTTCGGGGTCTTCTATTCCCACGCTGATGCGCACGACGCCGGGCAGCACACCGGCGTCGAGCAGCTGCTGCTCCGTGAGTTGCGCGTGGGTGGTGGACGCGGGATGGATCACCAACGTCTTCGCGTCACCGATGTTGGCGAGGTGGCTGGCCAGGTTCACCGACTCGATGAACGCCTGGCCCGCCTCGCGGCCGCCCTTGACCACGAAGGAGAACACGGAGCCCGGTCCCTTCGGCAGGTACTTCTGCGCGCGGTCGTGGTGCGGGTGAGCCGGCAGACCGGCCCAGAACACCGTCTCGATGCGCGGGTCGGCGTCCAGCCACTCGGCGACGATGCGCGCGTTGTCGACGTGCGCCTGCATGCGGAACGGCAGCGTCTCGACCCCAGTCGCGAGCAGCCATGCCGAGTGTGGCGCGAGTGTCGGGCCGATATCGCGCAGCTGCTCGGCGCGCAGGCGAGTGAGGAATGCGTACTCGCCGAAGTTGCCGTGCCAGTTGAGTCCGCCGTAGGTGGCGACGGGCTCGTCGAACAGCGGGAAGTGCTCGTTGGCCCAGTGGAACCGGCCGCTCTCCACGACGACACCGCCGAGGGTCGTGCCGGCGCCGCCGAGGAACTTCGTCGCCGAGTGGATGACGACGTCTGCTCCCCACTCGATCGGCCGGTTGAGGTAGGGGGTCGCGACAGTCGAGTCGATGATGAGCGGCAGGTGATGCGCGTGGGCGACGGCCGCGAGACCCTCGATGTCGGCGATCTCGCCGGACGGGTTCGCGATGGTCTCCGCGAAGATGAACTTCGTCTTGTCGGTGATCGCCGCGTCGTAGTCTGCGGGGTCTGAGGAGCGGATGAACGTGGTGTCGATGCCGAAACGGCGCAGCGTGACATCCAGCTGGGTGATCGAGCCGCCGTACAGGTTGGCCGAGGACACGACGTGGTCCCCCGCGCCCGCCAGGGACGCGAAGGTGATGAACTGCGCGCTCAGCCCGCTCGCCGTGGCGACGGCGCCGAGCCCGCCCTCGAGGGAGGCGACCCGCTCCTCGAAGCTCGCGACAGTCGGGTTGGCCAGGCGGGAGTAGATGTTGCCGTACTTCTGCAGGGCGAAACGGGCAGCGGCATCCGCCGTGTCATCGAAGACGAAGGCGCTTGTTTGGTAGATCGGCAGTGCCCGGGCACCGGTGACCGCGTCGGGAATGTTGCCAGCGTGGATCGCCCTGGTGCGGAAGCCGTATTCACGGTCCGTCGAGTTTTCTGCCATTGGATCAGGCTACCGAATCAGTAACACGGCTCCGGTCGCGTGACGTAATCGGTCGTATCAGAGGTCGTCGCCGACGGCGACCCGATCGTCTTCTTCGGCGACCTCGGGCCCGTGCAGTTCTTCTTCATCGTGATGCTCGGGCGCCAGGAATCGGAAGTAGAGATAAATGCTGACGCAGATCGCACCGAAAATGGCCACCGCCGTGAACCATGGCCAGAATGAGTCCCCGAGTTCGCGCCAGTTGCCCTCCCACGGCACCACCGCGAGGATGAACACCACGAGCAGCGCCATGTAGGCCACAGCCCAAAGCAGCTTCGATCGACGGTAGAGGCGTTCGCCCTCCAGCAGGTGGAAGGGCAGCAGCTCGATGAGCAGCATGACCACGCCTTCGGTGACGATCGCAACGAACAGCTCGAGCACGAGTTCGCCCCAGAATGTCGGATCGTGGTGCACGCCAGGCGCAATCGAGCTGTACACGATCCAGGCGATGACGCCGAAGGCGACGATCAGGGACGTGCGGATGAGTACGGCTTTCCACGCCTGCTTCGCCGCCGCGTGGGTTGCGATCGAGAGCCCGATGGCCAGCCCGATCAGGAAGCCGGGAGAGAAGTCGAGGATGCGGGAGAGCACGACGCCGATAACTGTGAGCACGAGGCCCAGCGGCCGGATCGAGACCACGACATCCACGTTCCAGGCCCGCCGCAGGATCGCGCCGGTGATCGCGTTCGCCAGGTAGGTCACGATGAACAGCGCTGCCGCCAACGCGATCACAAGCCGAAGGGAGTGCAGGTTGAGGCCGAACGACGGGTCTGCGAAGCCGAACAGGAAGGCGCTGACCGCTGTCAGGATGAGCCCGCCAAGCACCGGTGCCCTGGTGAGCATAGAGCGGGCCGCCACGTACCAGCGCGGTTGCGTCCGCAGGCGCGGCACTCGGCGAGCGAGCCGCTCGTACTGCTCACCGATCGTCGCGTTGAGCAGGTGGGCGGGCATGATCGCGAAGAGCAGCAGCACGAGGCCGGCGGCGAACGCCGCGGGCACGCGACCCGGGTCGGCGAAGATCTGGGCTATCGGATTGAGCGAGTCGGTGAGGATGTTGGGAGCGACGAGTTCGTGGGCCGCGTCAGTGCCGTGCGCGCTCGATCCGCCCGCGGACGTGGTGCCAGAGGTGCTCTCCGAGCCCGAACTCGTCGTAGCTTCGCCCGCGACGGTGATGGCCTTCTCGGCAACGGACGGGGCGCTGCCAGGGGCGGTGAGGGTCGCAACGATGTGGTGCGCACCCGGCTCGACGTTGGAGGGGATTGTGCCGTTGAGCGTGAACGTGCCGCCCGGGCTCACCGTCACCGTGCCCAGGATGATCGGGGCCGAGTGCAGTTCGATGGTGATGACAGATCCGGCGGGCAGGCCCGATCCGCTGATCGTGAAGGTGTCGCCCGGATGAACGTTGTTCAGGTCGAGGCCCTTGAGGTCGAACGACCACGCTGGGGAGGTCGGAGTGGGTGTCGGGGTGGGGGACGGGCTCAGTGTCGGACCGGGATTCGGAGGGGTGCTCGGCCCGCTCGTCGCGAGCGCCGGCAGGGTAACGCCGAAGCTGGGAGTGCTCAGCGCGGACAGCCCGCCGCCCAAGTACCTCGGCCACCAGCCATCTGAGCCGTACGTGCGGTCTTCGACGGCGGCCCGGATCGTGTACGTCCCCCCGGGCAGGGGCGCCGTTGTGCAGTGCCAGGTCAGGTCGTCGTGCACGATCGCCGTGCACAGGGTCGCGGTGCCGTTGTAGACATGCACGACGTCTCCGCTGGCACCGCGGTAGTCGCTGTAGTAGTAGGGAGGGGCATCGCCGAGATCGCCGGAGATCGTGACGGCGTTCAGGCTGTTGCCGCTCACGACAGCGATGATGGGAGCCTCGGGAATGAAGAACTCGCGGTCCACGCTCGACTTGGCCCTGGTCTGCCCGTCACCGGAGTCCTGGTAGGACCTCACCTGCCATGGGCCCGGCTGCAGGTCAGCGAAGGTGCAGACCGACTGCCCGGAAGGGACACCGTCGAAATAGCCCCCGCCCTCGTTGAGGTTTGGGCACCCAGCTGGCGTGTCGGCCTCAGGCGAAGAGTACGGATTGGGAGTCAATTGCGTGTTGACGACAGTTGCGGGGTCGGTGGGCGTTCCTGTGACCGCGAGGCCGCCGGGGGTGAAATGGTATGAGACGTTCGGAATCGAGATCTCGGTAAGAGCAGAGAGGCCGCCGCTCACGTACGTCGAATCAAGCGCGAACGCCTCGGCGAAGTTCTCGTTTACGTAGTAACTTCCCTCGAAATCCTGGTCATCCTGTGCGCTGACGAAGAAGTCGCGCACGCTCGAGTCCAGTTGTCCGTCGCTTTCGCACGACCACTGGTTGCCGCCCTCGTCGTAGCTCACGGTCGTGTCCGTGCAGATCACGTTGCCGTCGGCATCCTTCACGGTGATGTGGTCGTTGGTGCCGTCGCTGTAGCCCCAGAACGCCACAACGCCGTCCGCCTGCGGGTCGGCGTAAGCCACGGGAGCCGCGGGGATCCTGAAGTTGTAGGAACTGGTGGTGGGGTTTGTCTCGGCGTCACCCCAATTCTGGGTAGCGCGAACCTCCCAGAGGCCCGGGTCCACAGCGATCGTGCACGCGGCGGGGGTGACGGCGAGATCGCAGGATCCGGGGGTGTCCTCCGACCCGGTCGAGGCCTGCGGGCCGCTTTCGTCGTTCCAGGAGTACAGCTGCGTGGTTCCCGCCGAGGCGGCGCCGGTCAGCCCTCCGGTCACCGAGACCTGGCCGTAGTCGAAGAGCGGGGCTTCAAGGTAGGGCGACACCGAGTAGTCGAACACCGTGAACTGGAGGGTGTACACCTTCCCGGACACTGTGACGTCGACGTGGCCAGGGCCCCAGGGGAAGCCGACATCACTCGTGGTCGCACACGACCACAGGGAGGCGTCCTCCGGGTCGTAGCTGACCTCGCAGTTCGCTGTATCGGCATTGGAGAAGGTGATCGTCGCGGCGCTGATCTCTGCGGCGACCGTGCCGCTGAATCCGATGCTCGAGTCAGATGAGTAGATCGCGCCGGGCGCGTCGAAGACCAGGGCGGGCAGCACTGAGAAGCCTTCTTGTGCGGTTCCGCCGCCGACGAACGAGAAGTCGAGGGTCGCGGCACCGACGGGCAACCCGGCGGGGTTCGAGTAGTCGCACGACCAGAGCGATGGGTCGTCTCCGGTGGACACCGTGCATTCGCCGCTCGACTCGTCCGCGAAGGTGATCGAGATACCGGAGATCTCACGGTTTGTCGTGCCGGTGAAGCCCAGCTCGGTGTCGATGTCGTAGATCGCACCTGGATCGTTCAGGCCGATTGTCGGGTCGGGCAGGGGAGTCTCTGGCGCCGCGACAGTGAAGGTGGCGGTCTCGGGCGCGAAATTGGGGTCGACGAATTCGAAGTAGAGCTGGCCCTGGCCTACGGCGAGGGTGGATTGAACGTCGTAGTTGCAGGACCAGCTGGGGGGGTCGGGAGCCGGGACGGTGCAGACACCAGACGATTCGTCAGCGAACGTGATCGTGATCGTCGAGATCGTGGTCTCGGTCGTGCCACTGAAATTCAGGACTGTGTCAGTCGTCAGAATCGCGCCGGGATCGTCCAGACTGACGACCGGCTGCGCCGCGGCGGGCAGGGCACCAATCAATGACACGCCGAGCCCAAGCCCTATGGCAAGAGCGGCAGCGACAACTTTTGGTGTGCGCATGATTCCTCGGGCTTGGGCGACTGAGTCGGGTACTCGGGATGTGGCCAAAGATACTGGGTCAAAGCTAGGCCCTCAGTAGGGGGGTGGAACAGCCCGGGATTCCACTGTTTACACGCTTGTTACAGGGGAAGTCTCACTTACTGGCGACGACCACGGGCACCTCGGCGCCGCTCTCCTCCTCGTCCAATGCCGGCGCCCAGAATCTGAAGTAGAGATAGATGCCCAAAGCGACCACCGCGAACCCGCCGACGACGGACACCCATAGCCACAGCGAGCCCGTCACCTGCCCCCAGCTCGTGGGCAGCACAACCAGGAGGAAAGCCACTGCCGAGAGCACGAAACTCGCCGCCCAGATGACACGCGAGAAGGCGAATACGCTCTGGCCGTCCAGGAATCGGAAGGGCAGCATCCCGATGAATAGTGCAGTCAGCCCTTCGGTCGTGACGGCGACCAACGTGTCGAAGGCGAGTGCCGAACCAAAACTGTTGGGGGCTGTGGTTGCAGAGAGGATGCTGTAGCCGACCCATCCGAGCATCGCCAGCACGAACACAGCCCCGGCCTGCACGAGCGTCGCCTTCGCGCGTTCGGCGACGGTTGTGCTGCCGACAAGGCTGATACCGAGGATGAGGCCGAGCATGAAGCCGGGAGAGAAGTCCAGGATGCGCGACATGACCACGCCGATCACCGCGAGGATGAGGCCGAGCGGCTTGAGTTCCATGGTGGTGGACAGCGCCCAACGCCGGCGGATGACGACGCCGGCGATCGAGCTGGCAAGGTATCCGACGATGAAGAGCGCGATCGCACACGAAAGTACGAGGCGCAGCGAGGTGACGTCGAAGCCGAAGCCCGGGTCCGCGAAGCCGAAGATCACCGCTGCGGCGATGGTGACGCCGAGACCGCCGAGCAGGGGCGCCCTGCCCAGCCAGGCAGCGAACCGGCGTAGCCAGCCACCCCGAAGGCGGGGAAGGTGTCGGGCAAAACGGCGGTACTGCTCCGAGATTGTCGAATTGAGCAACTCGGCGGGGAATGCGACAAGCAGCAGGAGGGCAAGGCCCGCGGCCGCCGCCGCGCCGACGACTACCGGATTGCTGAACAGTTCGCCGAGCGTGCCGATCGAGTGGGTCAGCGAACTGGCGGCGGCGGGATCGTCCCTCTCGGTGCCGAAGGCTCCTCCCGGGGATGTCGTCGTCGTCGGATTCTTCACGGGGCCGGCTGCCACTTCTTTAGGCGCGGGCAGGACGGTCGCGGGCACGTCGACAACCGAAGGCGCCTCGCCGGGAGGCGTCACAGTCACCACGAAGTGATGCGCACCAGGCGGGGTATCCGCCGGAATCGTCACGTGCATGAGGAATGTGCCGTCGGGTTGCACCATCGTCGACCCGAGGTTGACAGGCACAGAGTGGAACTCCGCCGAGACGACGGAACCGGGAGGGAGTCCGCTGCTGCTGAGCTCGACGGTGGCTCCCGGCAGGAAGTCAGTCACTCCGCCGGTGTTGAGCTTCCAGGTAAGGGGGGCCTTGGGCGCGGGCGGTGCCGGCGGAAGGGCGATGGTGAGGAGTATGGCGTCGCTCTTCGCCGAGACGTTGGTCGCGGCATCCCGCTGGAAGGCGCGCACGGAGTAGCTGTCGGGGTCGAGCGAGGTCGCGACGGTGCATTGCCAGAGTCCCCCACTGTCGACCAGGCCGGTAGCGCTCGCGCACGGGGTCGCTATGCCGTCGATCAGCAGCGTGACCTGTGCGCCGGGCTCGCCGTTGCCGAAGAAGGTCGGGGTGCGGTCGGTCGTCGTGCCGGCCGGGCCGACGACGACGGGAGCTGCGGGCGCTACCGTGTCGATGGTGATCGTGTGATTTGCGGATGACACGTACTGCCCGGGTGATGCGTCGGCGAAGTAGGTGTACGTGCCGTCGGCGAGGTTGGAGGCCGTGCACTGCCAGGCCCCTTGGGCGACTTCGGCACCGCACAGGTTGCCCTCGCCGCCGTACCACAGGGTGATGTTGTTGCCCGTTGCCGTGGTCCCGCTGAACGTCGGGCTGCTGTTGTTCGTCACGAAGCCATCTGCCGGACTGTCGATCGTGGGATCGGGAACCACGGTGATGGTGATGCCCTCACCCTGCACCGAGGTGTCACCGTTGGAGTTGCTCCCGGTGGCAGTCAGGGAGTTCAGGCCGAGGGGCAGGGCCGCCCCGTTCGGGTTTGGGCAAAACCAGATCGTGGCGGCGGGGTCGAGACCGGTGAGGGTGCAGTACGGGACCCCCGAGGCAGCGACCACGATGCTCGTGACGTCGGCGTCTTTGTCGCCCTGGATTGACGGAGAGCGTTGGGAGGTCACCCACGGGTTGTAGGTCTGGTTGATGATTGGCGGACTCGGGGGGTCGATGGTGAAGTCCACGTTCCCGCTGTAAGTAACGCCGCTGCCGAAGTCGATGCCTCTCGCGAGAAAGCCGGTATACGAGCCGAGGGGCAACGGCGCCAGGTCGCACCCCCAGGTTCCGTCCGTCGCCACGGGAACGCTGCTGCAGTAGGTGTTGTTAGAACCGTCCTTGATATCGACGGTGCCACCGATGGGCCCGGTTCCGCCGAAGTGGGGCGTGGAGTCCGTCGTTTTCGCCGGAGGATAGCTCGTGAGGTTGACGGCTGTCGTGTCGTAGACGGTGACCGAGATGGACGCAGAGTCACTCGTACCCGCACCGGGATTGGCTGTGAGATAGGCATGGGCTGTGAAGGTGCTCACCCCGAGCGGCAGCACGGGTAGTGAACCCGAGCAAGTGCCGAGGGACCAAACGGTGTTCGGACCGCCTGGCAGCGTCGTCGTCGTGCAGTAAGGGTTGGTCCCGTTGGAATTGGTGACGGTAACGTCTATCGTGTTGTCCCCGTCGGCGTTGCCGGTGATCGCCGGGCTGCCGGAGAGGTACGCCCCTTGTGCCGGGCTCGTGATGACGGGCGGGTTTGGCGCGGCGCTGGCAGGCAGTGCCTCGCCGAAAATCGACACGCCAACGAGCGCGATTACCGCGGCGATGGCCGCTGAACGTCCTTTACGCATGGGTCGAAGGCTTTCGCTGATGGCTAGGCGGGTGCCGCCAATATATCCGCTTGCGCGTTTGGGCGGTACTTCAACGCCACGTGGGCAACCACCAGTGCGCCGCCAGGAACCAGTAGTCGAGCTGCATGCCCGTCCACAACGGCCAGTAGAAGATGCTGAGCACCGCCGCGATGCCGAAGAAGATGAGCACTAGCCGGATGCCGCTCGCCCGTTTCCAGCGGGCATCGTGCGGGCTGCCAAGCACCAGCCCGATCACGAATGTGAGCGCAAGCAGCAGGTACGGCTCGAAGGCGATCGTGTAGAACTGGAACACCGTGCGGTTCAGGTACAGCAGCCAGGGCAGGTAGCCGGCAGCGACTCCCGCGAGGATGAGCCCCACCCGCCACTCCCGGTAACGCACGAGGCGGTAGACGAGGTAGAACACCGCGGCGGTCGCAGCCCACCAGATAATCGGGTTCGCGATCCCGGTGATGGATGCGCCGCAGCCGTCGACCACGCAGCCGTTCTCGCCGAGGGCAGAGCCCTGGTAGTACATGCTCGTGGGCCGCACCATGAACAGCCAGGTCAGCGGATTTGCCTGGTAGGCGTGCGGGCGCATCTCGCCGACGTTGTACTTGTACACCTCGACCTCGAAATGCCAGAAGCTCTGGATGGTGTGCGGCACCCAGGCGAGCGGTCCCGTCCAGGCGTTGCCGACACCATCGGCCCAGTGCCGGCCGTAGCCGTTGGACGACAGGAACCAGCCCGTCCAGGTGGCGAGGTATCCGGCGATCGCGACCGGAACGGTGAGCAGGAACGTGACGGGCCCCTGCTTGAAGATCGTGCCGGTGATCCAGAACGGCACGCCCAGCCTGCGCCGGGCTACCGCATCGACGATGAGGGTATAGACAGCGAATGCCGCGAGAAAATACAGGCCACTCCACTTCACGGCCGCGGTGAGTCCGAAGGCGAGGCCCGCGGCGATGAGCCAGGGCCGCCACCAGAGTGCAGGGCCCCAGTCGATGCCGCGTTTTGCATCCTCCCGGCTCGCCACCCACAGTCCAAGGCGTTCTGATGCCCAGCGGCAGTCGAGCAGGATCGCCCCGAACCCGAGCAGCGCGAAGAACATCACCGAGTTGTCGAGCAGGGCGACCCGGCTCATCACTATCGCGTTGCCCTCGATGGCCATGAGCAGGCCGGCGATTGTTGCGAGCAGTGTCGACCTGAAGAGCGCCCGGGCGACCACCATGAGCAATACCACCGCGAGGATGCCGATGATCGCCGTCGAGATACGCCAGCCGAACGGGTTGTCGGCACCGAACGCCTGCATGCCCAGGCCGATGATCCATTTGCCCAGCGGCGGGTGGACGATGAATGCGGGCTCGGAGAGGTACCCGTTCACCTGCCCGGCGTTGAACAGCGGGTCGTACTCCGCCGGCCATCTGGCTTCGAAGCCGAGGTTCCAGAGCGTCCAGGCATCCTTCACATAAAATGTCTCGTCGAAGACGAGCGACCGGGGGCTGCCGAGGTTCCACAGCCGCGTGACCGCCGCGATGACCACGACGAGCGCGGGGGCGACCCAGCGCAGAACCCGTCGCGTCGCCGGGGCGAGTCGCTCCCACCAATCGTCGATGCGGGAGCCGCCCAGCTCGACATCCTCGTCCAGTTCGCCATAGGGGTCGACCTCGACGATGTCGTCGAAGTCTCTGCCGGCGGGAATGCTCACCCCGCAATGCTATTTGGTGCGAAATGCAGGAGATCCGCGTCGAACCCGGCGGCGAACACCGCAAACTCCTGGGTGGGGCCACGCCACTCCTGCGTTTCGAACCCGACGCTCCTGCGTTTCGCGCCCGACGCGGGAGAATGACCGGGTGATCATCCTCGCGGCGACGCCGATCGGCAATCTCGGCGACGCGTCGCGACGACTCATCGAGGCGCTCACCAACGCCGAGGTCATCGCGAGCGAGGACACCCGCACGACCATCCACCTCATGCGCGCGCTCGGCATCGAGAACCGCCCGCGGCTCATCGCGCTGCACGAACACAACGAGACCGAGAAGGCCACCGAGATCGTCGAGCTTGCGAGAACCGTGGATGTGCTCGTGCTGAGCGACGCGGGAATGCCCGCGATCAGCGACCCCGGGTTCCCTCTCGTGGCGGCCGCGGCTGCTGCGGGGGTCACGGTCACGGCGCTGCCCGGACCGTCCGCGGTGCTCACCGCCCTCGCGGTCTCCGGGCTGCCCACCGACAGGTTCACGTTCGAGGGTTTCCTGCCGCGCAAGTCGCGCGTGGCCTACTTTGACGCGCTGAAGCGGGAACCCCGCACGATGGTCTTCTTCGAGTCGCCCAACCGGTTGCCGGCCGCGCTGAAAGACCTCGCGGCCGCCCTCGGCGACGACCGGCGGGTTGTGGTGTGCCGCGAGTTGACAAAGCTCCATGAGGAAGTTGCGCGGGGGAGCGCGGCCGAGCTGGCCGAGCGGTTCAAGGACGGCGCGCGCGGGGAGATCTGCATCGTCGTCGAAGGGGCTGAGGCGGCGGCATCCGACCTGCCGACGGCGATCGCGCAGGTGCTCGCCCTCGTGGCGTCCGGTTCGCGCCTCAAGGAGGCGTCGGCCGAGGTCGCGGAGGCGACCGGGCTGAGCAGGCGCGACCTGTATGAGGGCGCGCTCGCTACGAAGTAACAGGCGGAGGAGGGCCGGTACGCTTAACCCCATGGCCGCGGGCGACTCCTTCTACATCACGACGCCCATCTTCTACGTCAACGATGTGCCACATATCGGCCACGCGTACACGGAGGTGGCCAGCGACGTGCTCGCCCGCTGGCACCGCCAGCGCGGCGACGACACGTGGTTGCTGACCGGCACCGATGAGCACGGGCAGAAGATCCTGCGCACGGCTGTCGCAAACGACACCTCGCCGCAGGCCTGGGCCGACACCCTCGTGGAGAGCGCATGGAAGCCGCTGCTGGCGACCATCGACATCCACAATGACGACTTCATCCGCACGACAGACGAGCGCCACGAGAAGGCCGTCACGATCTTCCTGCAGAAGCTCTACGACGACGGCCACATCTACTCCGGCGAATACGAGGGCTATTACTGTGTGGGCTGCGAGGAGTACAAGCAGCTCGACGACCTCATGGAGACGCCGGATGGCGACTATGCCGGCCAGCTGGTCTGCAAGATCCACGGGCGCCCGATCGAGATTCTGAAGGAGAAGAACTACTTCTTCCGCATGAGTGCGTTCCAGCAGCAGCTGCTCGACCTCTACGCGAACCAGCCCGACTTCGTGCAGCCGGCGAGCGTGCGCAACGAGATCGTCTCGTTCGTGAGCGCGGGGCTCAACGATCTCTCCATCTCCCGGTCGAGTTTCGACTGGGGAATCAAGGTGCCGTGGGACGACAGCCATGTCGTCTACGTCTGGTTCGACGCGCTGCTCAACTACGTCACCGCGGTCGGCTACGGCGTGGACGACGCGCAGTTCCAGCGCCGCTGGCCGGCCGTGCACATCGTCGGCAAAGACATCGCGCGCTTCCACGCGGTCATCTGGCCGGCGATGCTCATGGCCGCGGGGCTAGAGGTGCCGCGCGCGGTGTTCGGGCATGGCTGGCTACTGGTCGGCGGCGAGAAGATGTCCAAGTCGAAGCTCACCGGCATCGCGCCCAACGAGATCACCGACACCTTCGGCTCTGACGCGTTCCGCTACTACTTCCTCTCCGCGATCACGTTCGGGCAGGACGGATCCTTCTCGTGGGAGGACCTGAGCGCGCGCTACCAGGCCGAACTCGCGAACGGGTTCGGCAACCTGGCATCCCGGGTCATCGCCATGGTCACGCGCTACTTCGACGGCGCCATCCCGGTGGCGGAGCCGGACGCCGCGATCCTCGCCGTCGCGAAGAAGGCGACGGATGCCGCGAACCGGGCGATCGACGCGTTCGCGATCAATGAGGCGCTCTCCGCGACCTGGCAGCTCGTCGACGCCCTCAACGGATACATCACCGAGCGCGAGCCCTGGGCGCTCGCCAAGGATCCGGCCGACCGCGGCAAACTCGAGGTCGTGCTCGCGACGGCGGTGCGCGGCTTGGGCACGCTCGCGGTGTTGCTCTCGCCCGTGCTGACGAAAGCGACGGAGAAACTCTGGGCTTCGCTCGGTGGCACGGGGGCCATCGACGCGCAGCCGATCGACCGCGCCTGGGAGTGGACGGGCGGCCCTTCGGTCACCCCGCTCGACGGCACCCTGTTCCCGCGAATCGAAGCCGAGGCGCCCGCAGAGTGACCGATGCGCATATCCGCCACCGCGGATCAGACGGCTACAGGGACCTCGAGTACCCACCGATACCCGAGGCCCTCACCGTCGGCGTCTACGACAACCACACCCACCTCGAGATCTCCGACGGCGCTCCCGGCGGTGAGCTGGATTATCGCGAGCAGCTCGACCGCGCGTCGAGCGTCGGTGTCCGCGGCGTCGTGCAGGTTGGAGGCGACCTGGAGACGAGCCGTTGGTCTGCCGAGGTCGCGGCGCGGGAGCCGCGTGTGCTCGCAGCGGTGGCCCTGCACCCGAACGAGGTGCCGGCGTACGCGTCATCCGGAACGCTCGACGCGGCGCTGGCCGAGATCGACGAGCTGGCAGGGCGACCACGGGTGCGCGCCGTGGGCGAGACGGGCCTGGACTTCTTCCGCACGACCGCCGACGAGGATCGTCGCGCGCAGTTGTACTCCTTCGAGGCGCACATCGAGATCGCGAAGCGGCACGGCATCGCGCTGCAGATCCACGACCGGGATGCCCACGCCGAGGTCATCGCGACCCTCCGCAGGGTGGGTGCGCCGGAGCGCACGGTATTCCACTGCTTCTCGGGCGACGCGGACATGGCGCGCATCTGCGCCGACAACGGCTGGTACCTGTCCTTCGCCGGAACCGTCACGTTCAAGAATGCGATGGGGCTGCGCGAGGCACTGTCGGTCATCCCGAGGGCGCGCATCCTCGTCGAGACGGATGCCCCGTTCCTGACGCCGCACCCGTTCCGCGGGCGACCCAACTCGTCGTACCTCATCCCGTACACCTTGCGCGCGATGGCCGCGCATCTCGAGACGGACGTCACGATGCTCGCCGCGCAGATCTCGACGACGACCGAAGAGGTCTACGGCAAGTGGGATTCGGAGTCGGTCACGGTCAACGACGGCCCGTTCTCGGACCTGGCGTGAGTTCGCCGCCGCTTGGGCCGGCGTCGGGCGGCAGCCTGCTTGGGCCTGCACAGATCCGGGATCTCGCGGACCTGCTCGGCCTCCAGCCGACGAAGAAGCTCGGGCAGAACTTCGTGATCGACGCGAACACCGTCCGCCGCATCGTCAAGTCGGCGGGGGTTACCGCGGGGGAGACCGTCGTGGAGGTCGGCCCTGGGCTGGGATCGCTCACCCTCGGGCTGCTGGAGACCGGGGCATCCGTCGTGGCTGTCGAGATCGATCGTCGCTTGGCCGCGCAGCTACCGATCACCGTGCAGCAACTGCAGCCTTCGGCCTTGCTCACCGTCATCGCGGAGGACGCGCTGAAGGTCACCTCGCTTCCCGACGATCCGACGGTGCTCGTCGCGAACCTGCCGTACAACGTCTCGGTGCCGGTGCTGCTGCACTTTCTCGAGCATTTCCCGTCGATCCGACGGGGGCTGGTCATGGTGCAGGCGGAGGTCGGGCAGCGGGTCGCGGCCGGCCCGGGCTCGAAAGTGTATGGCGCCCCTTCCGTGAAGGCGGCCTGGTACGGCGACTTCTCTACGGCGGGGCAGGTGAGCCGCCAGGTGTTCTGGCCGGTGCCCAACGTGGACTCGATCCTGGTGCGCTTCGAGCGGCACGAGCAGCCGGGCACGGAAGCCGAACGGCTCGCCACGTTCGAACTCGTGGATGCCGCGTTCCAGCAGCGACGCAAAATGCTGCGCCAGGCGCTCTCGGTGGTGCTCGGCGACTCGGCTGCCGCGTCGGCCCGGCTCGAGGCGGCGGGTATCGCACCCACCGCCCGGGGCGAGGAGCTCACGGTCGCGGACTTCCTCGCGGTCGCCCGCGCGCGCTAACCGGCGCCCGCCCCCGCTCCCCGGCGCCCCAACCTGCACCCGTCGAGCCCGCGCCCCTGGCGCATAGCCCCCGCTGCCGCCGGCTCCTTCAAAACGTTCGCGATTTCAAGGAAGAACTTGCGGACTTCCTTGAGATCGCGAGTGTGCGAG